>LUJR01000023.1 GCA_001689515.1 Bacteroidales bacterium M7 | reverse complement strand
CGCTTTTCCAAGATATAACGGTGCATAAGTACCGGACGATACTAAGGTGGCCATAGCGTGAGGGCTTCACCTCTTCCCATTCCGAACAGAGAAGTTAAACCCCCGCGCGCCGATGATACTGCGAAAGCGGGAAAGTAGGTCACCGCCCCCTCCATGCGCCCCGGAGAGCAACAAGCTCCCCGGGGCGCTCTTTTTTTGCACACGCCCCGCAGGGCTTGTAAGTCTTATAAATCTCATAAGACTTATAAATCTTATAAGTCTAATAATTATGCACGGCTGGGATGCGGACATGCCACGGCATGTCCCTACAGGGATGGGACGCTTATGATTTTAAGGTCTTTAGAGTCTTAAGGTCCTTAAGGACTCTAAGGACTTTGGGGGCTTGGGGGGATTATGAGAGGGGGAGTTGGTTGAGTTGGTCGATGTAGGTGAGGATTTCTTCGCGGCCTTTGGAGGTTTCGCTGGATGTGATGAAGACGGGGGGGAGTTCTTCCCATTGCTCCATGAGGGTTTTGCAGTAGGAGGTGATGTTGTCTTCGGCGGCTTTTTTGCTGAGTTTGTCGGTCTTGGTGAATACAATGCTGAATGGTACTCCGTTTTCGCCCAGGAACTCCATGAATTCAAGGTCGATTTTCTGAGGCTTGTGGCGCGAGTCGATCAGCAGGAAGAGGTTGGTCATCTGGCGGCGTTGGAGTATGTAGCTTTTGATGATTTTCTCCAGACGCTGGCGGTCTGTCTTGCTGCGCTGGGCGTATCCGTAGCCAGGGAGGTCCACGATGTACCAGCTGTCGTTGACCAGGAAGTGGTTGATCAGCATGGTCTTGCCTGGTGTAGAGGATGTCATGGCAAGATTCTTGCGCCCTGTAAGCATGTTGATGAGCGAGGATTTACCAACGTTGCTTCGTCCGATGAAGGCATATTCATGTTTCATCCCTTCAGGACATTTATTGACATCGGTATTGCTGATTTCGAATCTTGCTGTGTTGATTATCATATCTGGTAATTACTTATGTTACAAATCTGTCTCTAAAGTTACCTATATTGGTTTAGAAATGCAAAATTTGTATATTTGCATTGCAACAATATAACGTTTGTGCAATGTCAGAAGTTAAACCGCTGTTTTCCATCATCACAGTTACATATAATGCTGCATCGACGCTGCCTCCGACTCTCGCAAGTGTCATGGAGCAGACGTGTGACCTGTATGAGATGATCGTGGTGGACGGTGCGTCGACCGACGGGACTTTGGACTTGCTCAGAGAGTGCACCAATGCTAATCTGCGCTGGATCAGCGAACCTGACAAAGGTATATATGATGCGATGAACAAGGGCATAGCCATGGCTGAGGGGGAATACGTGATATTTCTCAATGCCGGTGACCGCTTTGCTTCACCTGAGACGTTGCAGCTGCTTGCAGATGCCGCAATGGATGATGATTTTCCGGGCATAATCTATGGTCAGACCGATATAGTGGACAGTGACGGACGGGTGCTGGGACCTCGGCATCTGCGCGCACCTGAGGTGTTGACGCTCGACTCGTTTAAGGACGGTATGACTGTGTGTCATCAGGCTTTTGTCGCGCTGCGTAAAATCACTGGTTTCTACAATCTGGACTATCGTTTCTCTGCCGACTATGACTGGTGCATAAGATGTCTGCAACATTCCCGACGCAATCATTATGTGGATGAGACTATAATACATTATCTGAGCGAGGGAATGACAACAGCAAACATGAAGGCTTCGCTGCGCGAACGATTCAACATAATGTGCCGTTATTTCGGCACGTTGCCTACGATGTGGAGACATCTTAAATTCTTGAAAAGATATATAAACCGACGAAGCTCGTCAGCCTCGCCTAACAAACAATAGAATGAAATATTACATAGCTATCAACGGACAGCCTAAGGGTCCCTTTGACCACCATCAACTGCTTATCAACGGTCTCACTGCCACTTCGCTGGTATGGACCGAGGGCATGGCAGACTGGGCGCAGGCTCAGAGCATCCCCGAACTTCAGGAGCTGCTGTTCGGCCGTCCTGATCTTGATTCGTCGAATCCTGACGAGGTGACTGCTGCCACGCCTCCTCCGTTTGCGCCACAACAGCCCCGTGGGGATGCGGGCTGCAATGCCCAGCAGGGACAAGCCAACCAGTCTCAGCAGCAGCCTCCACGTTTTAATGGCACATATCCTCATGAGCAGCCTATGGGACCGATGGTATTATGCCCTAAGACGTGGCTTGTGGAGTCGATACTTGTGACGATATTCTGCTGTCTGCCATTTGGAGTGGTGGGTATAGTAAAGGCATCGAATGTCGAAGCCATCTGGCGCAGAGGCGATATAGTCGGTGCTGAAGCCGCATCGCAGAGCGCGGGGTTCTGGACCAAGCTCGGTTTCTGGATCGGTCTTGCAATCAATATACTCGGTCCGTTGGTGTGGGTTATATTTGCCCTTGGCGTGTCGGCTCTTGGCGTTGACATGCCTTGATGACGAAGCTATGAGGATGTTGATCAACACAACCTTCGCCATTGACAGCTCTATAAGGCAGGATTTCCTCAATTGGCTCAGGTGTAGCTTTGTGCCTCGCGCAGTGGAACGCGGAGCCACCTCTGTCGTATCATCACGTGTGATAGGGCAGATGCTTGAGGGTGCGCATGACGATGAAGCGGAGGCGTATGCGTGTCAGCTTCAGATGCCATCGCGTGGGGATGCCGCACGGTGGGCTGATTATCTTTCATCTTCTCTTATGCCCGAGTGCCACGCTGCGTGGGGCGAACGGATACTGCCGTTTACCACATTTATGGAAATCATAGATACGGACTGATGTCGGAGACGCTGAAGACCGGTGAACGGCTCAAACAGTTTGACCGCATCATCATGGGCATCGACCCTGGTACGAATGTGATGGGCTACAGCCTGCTCGGAGTGGCGTCAAAGAAGCCTGTCATGATAGCCATGGGTGTGATAGAGCTTAGCCGATTTGAAAGCCACTACATGAGGCTGCGGCGCATCTATGACCGTGTGGTGGGGCTTGTGGAGAGCTTTCTCCCTGACGAACTTGCCATAGAGGCTCCGTTTTTTGGCAAAAACGTCCAGTCGATGCTCAAACTCGGACGCGCCCAGGGCGTGGCGATGGCTGCCGCCTTGAGTCGCGATGTACCTATTACTGAGTACGAGCCGCGAAAGATAAAGATGGCTATAACTGGCAACGGTGCTGCATCGAAGGAGCAGGTAAGCGCCATGCTGCAGCGGATGCTCAAGATTCCTGACAGCCAGATGGGTGGCAAGCTCGATGCAACAGATGCGCTCGCGGCAGCCCTCTGCCACTTCTATGAGACGACAAGACCTGTAAAGGTGCAATCATCTGCCAACAGCTGGAAAGAATTTATAAAGAAAAATCCCGACCGCATCGTCTGATGCCGCCGGGATTTTATATCATATTTGGTGTAAATGCCTTTTATTCGACCGGGAGCTCCATGCGTGTCATGGTGATGAGTACCTTGCCTGTGGCGTTTTCAAGCAGGGCTGTGTCCTTCTTTCCAGAGCGTACGCACTTTGTCACCTTTTCAAGGTTCTGGAGCAGGGCATATTCCAGTTCTATGTTGGGGCAAGTCATGCGTGTTGCTGCCATATTGCTGAATTTTATGCCTGCCGGAGTATCCATTACCGGGTCAATGGTGCCATTGACGATATTGCATCCGGCGTTCATGTGTACACGATGTTCGGGCAGGTCTATCACCATCTCCATTCCCACTTCCGGGGCGATGGCTTTGCCTTCTATCGATGTGACGCGCCAGGCTCCGTTGAGAAATTCTATGTCGTGCTTGCGTAGTGACATCAGTTTGTTGCCTTTGGCATCATACATGGTCAGAGTGGACTCGCCGTTGGTGTCGGATGTGGAGTAGGTCTTCACGAGCGGGAATGCCTGACCCATCATCATGTCGAAATTAGGATCGGGGCAGAACATCATTGTAGAGATGAATTCGCCAGAGGGGGTCATTACGTTTCCGTCAGCTACCGTAAACTGTCCGTTGATGGTGTTACAGCCTCCGTTGGCGTAGCAGAGCAAGGTGTTGGTGTTTTCGTTGGTGGAGTTTTCGGGCTGCTGTAGGTTGACCACCGGCAGCTGTTCCACATCGAGCACGCTGTCACCGATGGAGGTTATAGACCATTCTCCGGACAGTTTATCCATCACTTCGGGAGACAGTTTTGCTACAGGCTCAGTCTGGGTCACATTGTTAGCGGGCTGTTTCATGTTAGTCTGCTGGGAGCTTTTGCATCCGGTTATCGTAATCATGCCCAGCAGCAGAGCCGAGCATGTCAGCATTGTAGTTCTCATAATAGTATAACTAAAAATTTTAATACTGTAAATCAGTCAGGTTAGATATAAATATAATATTTGTAGATGGCTAAAAGTTCATCACGAATAGAGGAAGCGTTTGATGGATCGCTTGGGAGTTTTGATGAACTCCGATGGATGTATCTGGATGGCATCTATGCGCTCGTATGGAGCCACTAGGGTGTTAAGGCGCGTACGCACTTTTTCCATGACGGGCTGCATATGGTTGAGCGACAGCTTGGCACGGTCCATCGCCTCATAGTCGGGATACACGAGGGCTATCAGATGCTTTCCGCGCTCCACCACGAGGCTTTCGCCGACAAACGGCAGATTGTTGAGCTTAGCCTCGATTTCTTCGGGATATATATTCTGGCCGGTGGCGCTCAGTATCATCGTCTTGGAGCGACCTTTGATAAACAGAGTGCCGTCAGCCGAGCGTGTCCCCATGTCGCCTGTATGCAGCCAGCCGTCCTTGTCAAGAACAGCAGAGGTTGCCTGCGGATTCTTATAGTACCCTTTCATGACGTTTTCGCCGCGGACGCATATCTCGCCAGGGATGTTCTCGGGGTCGGTACTGTCGATGCGGCTGTGCATCTGCGGGATTGTCCTGCCGCATGAGCCGGGTATGAACTCCTTCCAATAGGTATAGCTTATCAGCGGACCGCACTCTGTCATGCCGTAGCCCACGGTGAAGGGGAAATGTATGTCGTGGAGAAATCTCTCGACCTCAGGATTGAGAGGAGCGCCGCCAACGATTACCTGAGAGAATGCATCGCCGAGCGCACGGACAAGGCTGTTGCATATCTTGCGCTTGATCACGCTTCGCAAGCCCGGCACTGCCAGCATGCGTTTCACTGACGGTTTCTGTAGCTTCGGGAGGATGCTGCGACGGTATATCTTTTCAAGAATCAGAGGCACACATAGTATCAGGGTGGGACGCACCTGAGCGAATGCTTTAAGCAACACCGGAGGTGTCGGGGTCTTGCCTAATACGGTGACGGAGGCTCCCGCGGCAAGCGGCGTCAGCATGTCGAACGCGCAGCCGTAGGCATGTGCCAGAGGCAGGAATGTAAGGCATCTGTCACCGGGAGAATACAAGTGAGAATCGAGACCGAACACCACATTGCCACACAAATTGTTATAGGTCAGCATTACGCCCTTTGAGAATCCGGTTGTTCCCGAAGTGTAGTTGATCTCCATGAGGGCATCTTTGGGCATATTGGCATAGTTGATGTCTGCCGGACCGAATCCCTTGGGATATGCCTTTTCAAACAACCGGGGTATGCCGTTGAGCACACGGGTCACGCGCGAGGGTTTGCGGGATGTCTCCGACTCGGTAAGTACACTGCCGTCGTCAAGCGAGAAGGCAGCCTTGAGTTTGGGCATCTGCGACAGATCCATGTGCTCACACATCTGTTCGTTGATGTAGAGCAGCACCGAATCGGAGTGGTTGATGATGTGTTGCGCATCCTGAGGGTTGAAGTCCTGGAGCACAGGCACGACCACCGCTCCATAGGTCACGGTAGCCATATAAGCTGTTATCCATGCGACGGAATTGCGCCCAAGCACGGCAATCTTGTCACCTCGGCTTATGCCGAGCTGCTTGAATGTCAGATGCATCATGGCGATGCGGCGCGCCAGTTCGCCGTAGGTGACAGCCTCGCCGCCGCTATAGTCGGCTACAGCAGGCAGGTCCCAATGTCGTGCAAACGACGATTCGTATATGCGTAGCAAATCCTCTTTCATCATAATGTGATAACAAAAATCATTGTCCGAAAGTTATGGCATATCTTTTCAGACAATGATTTTATGGTAAGGTTTAAAACGGGGATATGACAAACGTTTTTGTCACTTGTTATTCCACGGTGACACTCTTGGCGAGATTGCGGGGCATGTCGACATTACAGCCTTTCTTGATGGCTATATGATATGCCAGAAGCTGAAGCGGTATGGCAGCCACGATGGGCGAAAGCTGCTCTATGACCTGCGGAATCTCTATGGTGTGGTCGGCTATGCCTGCGATATCCTTGTCGCCACTGGTGACTATCGCGATTACCTCGCCGCCACGAGCTTTGACCTGCTGTATGTTGCTGATGACCTTTTCGTAGAGGTCGTCATGGGGAGCTATGACCACCGTGGGTAGCTCGCGGTCAATGAGGGCTATGGGACCGTGCTTCATCTCGGCGGCAGGGTATCCCTCGGCATGTATGTATGATATTTCCTTGAGTTTCAATGCACCCTCGAGGGCGGTGGGGAAGTTGTAGCCGCGACCGAGATAGAGGAAGTTATGCACGTAGGTGTAGGTCTGGGAGAGCTGCTTGATGATGGGGTCGAGCTTGAGCGTTTCTTCGATATAGTCGGGCAGTTTCTGTATAGATGATGCTATGACGGCGGTGTCTTCCTTGGATAGAGTGCCGCGGAGCTGTCCGATGGCGAGAGCCATCATGGCGAGTACGGTCACCTGCCCGGTAAATGCCTTGGTAGATGCCACGCCTATCTCGGGTCCCACATGTATGTATGTGCCTGTATCGGACTCGCGGGCGATGGAAGAGCCGACGGCATTGACCACGCCGTAGACCATCGCACCTTTGCTGCGCGCCAGTTTTATGGCAGCGAGAGTGTCGGCGGTTTCGCCGCTCTGGCTGATGGCGATGACAATGTCGTTGGAGTTGAGCACAGGGTTGCTGTATCGGAACTCCGAGGCATATTCGACCTCCACGGCTATTTTGCCGAGATCCTGTATGAGGCGTTTGCCTATCAGTCCGGCATGCCAAGATGTGCCGCAAGCCACGATGACGATGCGTCCGGCGTTTTTAAAAGCCTCGGCATTGTCCATGATGCCTGACAGCTTGATTTCGGTATTGTTGTTGACCACTCTGCCTCTGATGCAGTCACGGAGTGTGCGTGGCTGCTCGAAAATCTCTTTGAGCATGAAGTGCGGGTAGCCGCCTTTCTCGAGCTCCGACACGCTCATGCGCAGTGTCTGGATGTCCACGTTGGCAGGTTCGTTGTCAAGGTTGATGACCTGCAGCGGTTCGTGGCGCGACAAGATGGCGAGTTCGTCATCACGCAGATACACCACCTTGTCGGTATATTCCACCAGAGGGGTGGCATCAGATGCCAGATATGACCCGGTTTCACCGAGACCGATGACGAGCGGACTGCTCTTACGTGCTGCAATCAGCTGGTCAGGATTGTCGCGGTCGATGACGGCGATGGCAAATGCTCCGACTACCTCCTTGAGCGCGCTGCGTATGGCATCGACAGTGGAGGAGTTGGTGGTTTCCTTGATGTATTCAATCAGTTTGACGAGGACTTCGGTGTCTGTCTCGCTTGAAAACTCCACTCCGTGGTTGACGAGAGCCTGTTTGAGCACCGCGTAGTTCTCTATCGTGCCATTGTGTACGAGGGCAATCTTTCCGTTGGCTGACACGTGGGGATGGGCATTGGTGCTGTTGGGTTCGCCGTGGGTCGCCCAGCGGGTATGCGCTATGCCTATGTTTCCGGTCACATCCTTGTCGGCGGCATACTCTTCCAGATCGGCTACTTTGCCGCGGGTTTTGTACACGTTGACACGGTCGGCTGGGTTGATTAGCGCTACGCCAGCGCTGTCATACCCTCTGTATTCGAGTCTGTGAAGACCCTTGATGAGAATTGGATAGGCTTCCGAAGATCCGATAAATCCTACGATTCCGCACATATATATTTACGAGGTAACTATGTGTGTATTTCTTGTTTTATCTCACAAAGTTAAGAAATATTATCAACATATCGGATGGTTTAAAATGCCTACATGGAATTTAACACGTTTTTCCCAAAAAATTGGCATAATCGGCGGTTTTTGAGTAATATTGTACCCATTATTGACACAGACATTTATGGATACATACAATATGGAAACAGGCACCATGTCCCCCTCGGATACCCCCTCGCGTGTCCCTCTTTTAGGGATGACATTGGAGCAACTTGCCATGGTGGCTGCCGAGGCAGGTATGCCGAAGTTTGCGGCGCGTCAGATGGCTCAATGGCTCTATGACAAGAGGGTGCTGTCCATCGATGAGATGACCAATCTCTCCAAGAGGTCACGCGAACTGCTCAGCCAGAAATATACGGTGGGACGTGAAGATCCTCTGCTTGCCACCAAAAGCGTTGACGGGACGGTCAAATACCTGTTTCGCGGAGCCGGTGGTCGAGAGATTGAAAGTGTCTACATACCTGACGGTGACCGTGCCACTCTGTGTGTGTCCTCGCAGGCTGGATGCAAGATGAACTGCTACTTCTGCATGACAGGCAAGCAGGGATTTCATGGAAATCTGTCGGCATGCCAGATCATCAATCAGGTGCTTTCTATCCCTGACAGCCGGTCGCTGACCAATATCGTATATATGGGTATGGGCGAGCCGATGGACAATATTGATGCCGTGATCGATTCCATACGTGTGATGACAGAGCCGTGGGGTCTGGCATGGAGTCCTAAGCGCATCACTGTATCCTCGATAGGTCGCATCAAGGAGTTGCGCAGGCTTCTTGACACCACGAATGTCAATGTCGCTATCAGTGTACACAGTCCGTTTGCCGAGGAGCGTCTGCGTCTGATGCCTGTCGAGAAGGCTTTCCCTGTGGCGGAGGTCATGTCAATGCTTCGCGAATATGATTTCAGCCATCAGAGGCGCCTGTCGGTGGAGTATATCATGTGGCGTGGACTTAACGATGACATGCGCCATGCCGATGCTCTTGCGCGTCTGATACGTGGCATGCACTGCCGTGTCAACCTGATCCGTTTCCATGCCATACCGGGGGTGGAGTTGCAGCCGTGCAACGAGCGCACGATGGTGGCGTTTCGTGAACGTCTCAATCAGCTCGGGGTCACAGCCACTATACGAGCTTCGCGTGGAGAGGACATCATGGCTGCATGCGGCATGCTGTCCGGTCAACAGAAAGATGGATGTCAGCCAGTCCGATAAGGGTCTGGGGGTCGTGGCTGACTACGATGATGGTGGTGCCGTCAGCTTTCATGTCCTTGAGGATGTCGGTGGCGACCTCGCGGTAGCGGGAATCAAGATAGCTCATCGGCTCGTCAAGCACAAGCACTGTCGGATGGCTTACTATGGCACGAGCCAGCAGGGCACGTTGTACCTGACCTCCTGACAGTTCGCCGAGAGCACGCTGTGCCATGTCGCTGAGTCCGATGCGGCTTATGGCTTCAGAGATCAGGGCTTCCTTGTCAGCTGTGGTTTTGCTTCCTAACAGTCCTGATGCCACCACTTCCTTGACTGTGATGGGGAAGCGGGAGTCTACCGCACTCTTCTGTGGCAGGTAGCCTATGGACAGCAAAGATGTGCGCAATCCTTCAGGGGTAAGGTACGCTACAGTGCCGCTTGTAGGGCGGGTCAGTTTGAGCAGGAGTTTGAGCAGAGTGGTCTTGCCGCCGCCGTTAGGACCGGTTACCAGTATGAAGTCTCCTTTGTTGACTTCGATATTCACATTGCTCAGAGTTTCGTGTCCGTCCCATGATTTGGTGACGTCACATAGGCGGATAAGGGGATATGACGTTGATTCCATACCTTGGAGGTGGTTTCATGGTACAACGCTCGAGGGGGTGGCTAGGTTTTTGCCTATGGATACCATCTGCTCGTCCCAATTGTAACTCAGTGGATTGATTGTAGCGGTAGGGAGGTCTAACTCGGCATTGACGATGGCGGTCTGGCGGTTGTCGGTCTCCGGTTGCAGAAACATTATGGTTGCGCCTGATGCCTTTGCACGGTCTATCTGCTGGCGCAGCTCGTTGACGGATGCTTCCTTGTGTTCGGCTCCAAGAGCAATCTGGGTCAGTCCGTAATCACGGGCAAAGTAACTCAGGGAGGGGTGCCAGATGACAAACGTGGAGGATGGCGCCACGGCGATGTCGGATTTTATCACGGCATCGATCGAGTCAATATGAGCAATGAGCTTGTCAAGATTGGATTTGTAATATGAGGCGTTGCCAGGGTCTATCCCGGCTACAGCCTCATACATATTGTGTGCTATGATACGGGCGTTGGCTGTTGAAGTCCACACGTGGGGGTCGGCGTCGTGCCCGTGGTGTGTACCGTTGATAAATTCTATGCCAGTGGATGTGTCTATAATCTTTAGGTCGGGGCGTGAAGTCTTGATGCGTTTTGTCACTGCGTCCTCAAAACCGATGCCGCCTATCTGGAAATATGCCACGGAATTTTCCACGTTGATAAGGTGCGACATCGATGGATCGTAAGTCTCGGGGTCGGCTCCGTTGCTCAGGAGGCAGTTGACCCTCATCTTGTCACCCACGATGGCATCCAGGAGATATTTTTGAGGCGGTATGCTGACCGTAAGCGTGTCGACCTCATGAGTCCTGCTGCCGCATGACCACATGACAGTCATCGCGCTTAATGCCACAAGCGCGACAAGCCATGATGCAACAGGGAAGTTTTTTAATTTCATAATGCAAATTTAACACATTTTATTGTAATGTGCAAATTTTTCCTAAAAGTATCGGTCAGATTATATCATAATGCTGTCCATTTGATTTACCATCTTGTAGGGGCTGCGCCTCTATTGTGCACTTAAGTGAATACAATAGAGGAGGCACGTCGGAGACGTGCCAGTCGTGATTAACCCCATGCACGGAGCGTCAGCGAACGTACATGGGGGACAGGATGCCCATGTAAAACCAACCTCGGAGAGGTTGTGGCACGCATGATTATGTGTGTAAGTCATTGATCTAAAATGGAAAATGAGAATGGCGGAGCAGGGATGTGGGCATGCCTCAACCTCTCCGAGGTTGATCATAATAGCATGTCATCTGACCCCATGTACGTTCGCTGACGCTCCGTGCATGGGGTTACGCACGACTGATACGTCTCCGACGTATCTATCCGCATCAGAGCCTTAAGTTAACTATTATCCCATAATCATGTTGACAAGCAATAATATGCCGTGGTATAGAGAGGAGAGCGTGCCTACCGCTATGTCGTTGAGGTCATGGACGCCGTTGATGTCAGCCAGGAGCAGAAGTGCTACCATCAGCCCTTTGGATGGAGTGAAGTAACGGTCGGTGAAACGTATGATACGGTCTGTCAGGGATTGGAGCATCTTTGGCAATGCTTGGTCCAGACGGGTTGCCGGGATAATCAGCACCGTGGCAAAAGATGTCACTGTCAGATACTGGTAGAGCCGTGAATAATCCACGCTGAGCACTGTGAACATCGGTATCATGGTGATGCCGGTCAGTATGTAGACTGCAGTCAGTTGTTTCCGCTGGGTGTCGCGTGTGCTCCCGCAGGGGGCGAAGGTGTAGACGAAATTGCAGACCATGTAGGAGTAGCACAGGAATGCCGCAATCTGGAGCGGGAGGCGCATCCATCCGATCGTGGGTGAGCAGAAGTTGGCAGTCAGGTGGAATTGTGCTGCCCAACCAGGGTTCCATCCTATCGCGCCGATGCTGTTCCAGTATTCGTATTCCAGTCCCGGGAACCATGATTGCCAGGAGTTGGTGATGATGCGGGCTGTATCCTCGTTTCCTTTGCATATGCCCAGCAATGCGATGACTCCGGCAATGACTGCTATGGAGGAGGCTTTTTCCCATCGTGAGGCTGGCGATGAGGCTATTAGCAGAATTGTTATTGGTACGCCCCAGAATGTGAATGCTTCATGTATGAGAAGTTCCATCGCGCAGAGTATTGTGGCGCACCATATAGTCAGGCTGCCTTTTCGTTGTGGCGATCCACGCAGCAGCATCAGCATACCTATCAACAGAAGCTCCTGCATGAAGTCCTTGCGGATGATGCACATCACAAACCCCATGAATACGGGAGCAAGTATGATCCACCAGTTCCATCGGCGTTGATGGAACTGGTAGAGGAAAAACGCCAATACTGCCACATAGCATCCTATGGATACTGTCCTGATGAGGTTGATCATGGTTTCTCCTGAGATGCCTCCGCGAAGCATCGATATCAGACCCTCTCCGATGATGCCGCGCCTGACGAAGCCGCCTTCGTAGTTTATCAGAAATTCACTGAACTGCCATCCGTTTATCGGTGTCTCAAGCAGGAAGGTGCATACAAATAACCATACTCTCGCCGCGAAAGCGAAGACCAGCATCGCACCTATGGCATATTTGAGGATACGGTATGGGGTGTATGCTTTGGTTGCCATGCTGTTCAGATGTCAAGTGTCAGTTGCTCGGGAGGCAGCAGAGTGAACGACATACGATGGAGAGGGGTGGGGCCGTAGGCTCTGATGGCTTCGCGGTGGGCTTTGGTGGGATATCCTTTGTTGGACTCCCAGCCGTAGTGGGGGTATTCGCGGGCTAAAGCGTCCATCAGGTGGTCACGCTCGGTCTTGGCAAGTATGGATGCAGCTGCTATGTTGGCATATTTGCCGTCCCCTTTGATGATGGTTGCAGAGGGGATGTCGTGGTAGGGTTTGAAGCGGTTGCCGTCCACTATGATTGCTTCCGGAGTGACCGGGAGCTTGTCAAGGGCTTTGTGCATGGCGAGGATGGAGGCGTTGAGGATATTGATTTCATCTATTTCCTGTGGTGAACATATGCCTATAGCCCATGCCGTAGCCTCCTTTATGATAAGCTCTCTCAGCTCTTCGCGGCGAGCCTCAGAGAGCTGTTTGGAGTCATTGATGAGCGGATGGGAAAAGTCTGCCGGGAGTATCACGGCGGCTGCCACTACGGGACCCGCCAGGCATCCTCTGCCTGCTTCGTCACATCCTGCCTCAAGTTTGTCTATGTCAAGGCGTGGCGGTAGCGGCTGTCGGTCAGTGCGGGGTCTCACGAGATACCGTTAAAGTGGGTTGTGGTGGTAAGCCGGTTTATTTTTCGACGAAGCCGTAGCCTATGCCCGAACGGTTGACTATGTGCGAAGCATATTCTCCGAGCTTCTTGCGCAGGCGTGACACGCTGACGTCCAAGGCGCGTGATGATGCATCGCCGTCCTTGTTCCACACGATGCGGTAGAGGTCGCGATGGTTGTAGAAGTGTCCGGGCTTGCTGATCAGGGCGTTGAGCAACATCAGCTCAGTGCGTGTCAAGGCTATCTGCTGACCGTCTATCGTGACATTACGTGAAGTCGTGTCGACAGACAAGCCTTTATAGCTGACGGTGGATGACACAGCGGCAGGCTGGTAGGGCTTGCGTGCTGACATGTTGTGGCGGCGCAGCACGGATTTTATGCGTGCCATCATTTCGCGTAGGGAGAATGGCTTTAATATATAATCATCCGCGCCAGCATCAAATCCTTTCACGATATCGTCCTCGCTGTCCATGGTGGTGCATATTATGACCGGAATATGCGCGGTGGCGTCGCCTGATTTCAGCATTCCTGTAAGCATGAGACCGTTGATTTCGCCTAATATAACCTCCGTGATTACGAGGTCGGTATAGGTGAAATCGGCATCCAGTGCATCTTCGGCGTTGGCAAACGTGCATACCCCGTAGCCTTCATCTTCAAGGTTGAGTTTGATAAGGCTGGTGATGGCAGTGTCGCTGTCAACGATGACTACTTGATGGGATTTTGGTCTGATGAGGTTTGTATCGCTTTCGGAATTCATGCAGTACAAATCTAAACAATGTGCTAAAAGATACAAAATGTTGTAACCACAATGTAATGTAAATTAACACTTCTGCACAATTAGTAACCTATGACACCTATATTAATTATACACTGATATTAATTATATCCTGGTTGTTGATTCCCTTTCATGTTGGGTTGATACGTGAAAATGCGTCCACAGGTTCATATATCTTTCATCCTGATTAGTGATTTGGCTATCAACGGAATGTTTCGTAAATTTGCCGTCCGATATAGCTTAAGCAACATAGCAACAATGGAAATCATTAAGACAGTCGCCGGGCTGCGCAGCCGTCTTGACTCGCTCCGCGAGCAGGGGCGTTCGGTAGGACTCGTGCCTACGATGGGAGCGCTCCATGCCGGCCATGGTTCGCTTGTTGACCGCGCACGTCGCGAAAACGATGTAGTGGTGGTCAGCGTGTTTGTCAATCCCACACAGTTCAACAATCCTCAGGATCTTGCCACATATCCCCGTACTCTCGATGCCGATTGCGCCATGCTTGAAGCAAAGGGTGTCGATGTGGTGTTTGCTCCGGAGGTGGCAGAAATATACCCCGAGAAAGACGAACGTGTCTTTGACCTCGGTCCAGTAGCCGAAGTGATGGAAGGCGCGATGCGCCCGGGACATTTCAACGGAGTGGCGCAGATAGTGAGCCGCCTGTTTGACTACGTGCGTCCGACACGCGCTTATTTCGGCGAAAAAGACTTCCAGCAGATCGCAGTGATACGCCGCATGGCAGAGATAGAGGGTATGACCGACATAGAGATCGTGCCGTGCCCCATAATCCGCGAAGCCGACGGACTCGCCATGAGCAGCCGCAACGTGCGGCTTAGCGAGGAAGAGCGCGCCGTGGCTCCTGTCATCCACCGCACCCTCGCCGAGAGCCTCAGCTGGGCGAAGGACCACACTGTCGACGAGACCTGCCGTTACGTCATCGACACCATAGACTCGTTTCCCTACACGCGTGTGGAATATTATCAGATTGTCGACGGCAAGACCATGCAGCCGATACATGACTGGAGCGAGACGTCGGAGCCTGTGGGCTGTATCACCGTATTCGTGGGCGATGTGCGCCTGATCGACAATATCCGCTACTAAATACCCTCTAAATACCATAACCACACTACAGCATACCACCCTCTCCCCACTCCAGATATCTCTATGATGCAAGTTGAAATGGTGAAAAGCAAGATTCACCGCGTTACAGTCACTGAGAGCAACCTCGATTACATAGGCAGCATCACTATAGACCAGGATCTTATGGATGCAGCCGACATACTGCCGGGCGAACGTGTCTACATCGTTGACAACAACAATGGCGAACGCTTCGACACTTACGCCATCTGTGGCGAGCGCGGCTCGGGCATGATATGCCTCAACGGCGCGGCTGCCCGCAAGGTGCAGCCCGGCGACATCGTCATCATCATGGCGTATGCCACGATGCCTTATGACGAAGCAAAGACATTCAAGCCGCGGGTCGTATTTCCCGACACCTCTACCAACCGTCTACTTTCATAACAAAACTCCTCACCGACACACCCCATACCGATATGTTTGAAAACCTAAGCGAACGACTTGAACGCAGCTTCAAGATACTCAAAGGTCAAGGCAAGATTACCGAAATCAATGTGGCAGAAACCCTCAAGGATGTGCGCCGCGCTCTCCTTGATGCCGATGTCAACTATAAGGTCGCCAAGTCATTTACCGACACTGTGAAGCAGAAGGCTCTGGGACAGAACGTAATCAATGCCGTCAAGCCCCAGGAGCTCATGGTCAAGATAGTCCATGACGAACTGGCAGCTCTGATGGGCTCTGAGGCTGCGAAACTCAACCTGTCGGGTAATCCTACGGTGATACTTATGTCGGGTCTCCAGGGCTCGGGTAAGACTACTTTCTCGGGCAAACTGGCGAAGAAGCTCAAGAGCGAGCAGGGTCGCCGCCCGCTTCTCGTGGCATGTGACGTGTACCGCCCTGCCGCCATCGACCAGCTCAAGGTGCTCGGCGAGCAGATAGATGTGCCTGTCTATACACAGGAAGGTGTCAAGGATCCGGTTAAAATCGCTCAGGATGCCATAGCATATGCCAAGCATAACCACCTTGACCTCGTGATTGTCGATACTGCCGGACGTCTGGCGGTAGACGAGGAGATGATGCGCGAGATAGAGGCGATCAAGAAAGCCATCAAGCCTCAGGAGACTCTCTTCGTGGTCGACTCGATGACCGGTCAGGATGCTGTCAACACTGCCAAAGAGTTTAACGACCGTCTGGATTTTGATGGCGTGGTGCTGACGAAGCTTGATGCCGACAACCGCGGCGGTGCGGCGCTCTCTATCCGCACTGTGGTCACCAAGCCTATCAAGTTTGTCGGCACGGGCGAGAAGCTTGAAGCCATCGACCAGTTCCACCCCGAGCGTATGGCTGACCGTATCCTCGGCATGGGCGACATCGTGTCGCTCGTCGAGCGTGCGCAGCAGGCTTACGATGAGAAGGAGGCTATGGAGCTGGAGCGCAAGTTGGCGCGCAACCAGTTTAACTTTGATGACTTCCTCAAGCAGATACAGCAGATCAAGAAGATGGGCAACCTCAAGGATCTGGCATCCATGATTCCCGGTGTGGGCAAAGCCATCAAGGACATGGATATCGACGATAACGCTTTCAAGGGAGTCGAGGCTATCATACGCTCCATGACCATCGAGGAGCGGACGCGCCCTGAAATCATCAACGCAAGCCGACGCCAGCGCATAGCCAAGGGGTCCGGCACCACCGTCGCCGAGGTCAACCGACTGATCAAGCAGTTTGACGAAGCCCGCAAGATGATGAAGCTCGTGCAGGGAGCCAAGAAAAATCCCATGGCGATGATGCGCAACATGCGACGCCGATAATTTTATAGACAATCTTTAAGACAAGTATAAGATATGCAACTCATTGACGGCAAAAAAATCTCCGACGACATCAAGCGTGAGATTTCCGAGCAGGTGACCGCTATGCTCGACAAGGGCATGAAGCGCCCCCATCTGGCAGCCATCCTCGTCGGTCACGACGGAGGCAGCGAAACCTACGTGGCTCACAAGGTGAAGGCATGTGAGCAGTGCGGCTTCAAGTCCACTCTCATCCGCTTCGAGGATGATGTGACTGAGCTGCAGCTTCTTGACACTATCGCCAAGCTCAATGCCGATGACGATGTGGACGGTTTCATAGTCCAGCTCCCTCTGCCGCGCCATATATCCGAGCAACGCATAATCGAAGCGATAGACTACCGCAAGGATGTCGACGGCTTCCATCCCATCAATGTAGGCCGCATGTCTATCGGTCTGCCGTGCTTCCTGTCAGCCACTCCGGCTGGCATCATGGAGCTGCTTGGCAGATATGACATTCCCACAAAAGGCGCGCGCTGCGTGGTGCTTGGACGCAGCAATATCGTGGGCAAGCCGGTAGCTTCGTTGATGATGCAGAAGCGTGTACCCGGTGATGCGACTGTCACTGTGTGTCACAGTGCTACCCGTGACCTTAAGGAGATATGTCGCGAGGCTGACATCATTATCGCTGCCCTCGGCAGCCCGGGCTTTGTCACCGCCGACATGGTGAAGGATGGTGCTGCCATCATCGATGTAGGCACCACCCGCGTCCCCGATGCCACCAAGAAGAGCGGTTTCCGTCTGCGTGGCGATGTGGACTTTGACAATGTGGCTCCCAAGTGTTCCTACATCACCCCCGTCCCAGGCGGAGTAGGTCCGATGACCATCTGCTCGCTGATGCAGAATACTCTGCTCGCCGCTCGTGGAGACGTCTATCCCAAAAATTGACAACGAAATTGTCCCGTCGATATGCAAAATAACAGCGGTTTGATTAAAAATCGTCCGAAATGCTTGCACAGACCGAAAAAAGGTGCTACCTTTGCAGCACCTTAAAATGGTGAGCATAGCTCAGTTGGTTAGAGCGTCGGATTGTGGTTCCGAAGGTCGTGGGTTCGACCCCCACTGTTCACCCCAACAGGCGGGAGATTTCAAATCCGAAATCTCCCGCTTCTTTTAGATGGTGTTGCAGAGCTGGCAATCCATCAATTTGTAGGGACATGCCATGGCATGTCAGCCTTGTCTTGCGTAAATCAGCTGATATAATAGCCCTTTCAGACATGCCATGGCATGTCCCTACATGGTTTGCTAAATTTGAGGTTTTGCAATACCCTATTATGAGCTTATAATACCTAATAAGATTTTTAGAGACATGAAGCCAATCTTTTTGACCCTTGCAGCTGCTACAGCCATCATTATGGCAGCTTGTTCAAGTAAATCCACAAACAACGAAGCTGAAGCGACTGCCGCTGATTCCACCACCGCAGCTACCACACGCACTGGTAACTCCATCATGGGCTGCTGGTATATCGAAAACGTCGTAGTAAGCGATACCCTCAATGCTCGTCCGGAAGAGATAGCTCCTGATGTAAAGCAATACATCACTTTCCGCCCCGACAGCACATTCTCAGCCAACACCAACTGCAACACGATAGGAGGCAGCTATATAGCCGCTGGAGACTCGCTGAAATTCGGCGACGATACATTCTGCACCGAGATGGCGTGTGACAACATGATGGTCGAAGACCTCCTCAAGCAGGTGCTCCCGGAAGTCAACTCAATCGATTTTGAAAACGATTCCATCGTCCGTCTCAACACTCCGTCGAGCAAGTACATCGTACTCCGCAAAGCTCCCGAGGAGGTGAAATGCGCCGTAAAATAGTCCGATGAGCAATCGCATAAAACGTAACATATTCCTCACCATGAGCGTCATTGGCTTAGGAGTTATCGTTGCCAGAGCCTTTGATTTCTTTGCTGGAGGCGATACCGCATGGTGGGAAGTGCTTGGAGCCGTAGTGATCTACGCCACATGCTTCAAGTTCTATCTCGGCTATCGCAAAGCCGCCAAGGCAGACGCTTGAACTTCACTCATGGGTCGTTTATTTCCCTCTGGAGCAAGTCGATAAGACACGCGATATGCGCCCCGCCATCTGCGTGAGATGAAATGATACCGTAAGAGTGGTCGTGACCCAACTCTTGCGGTATCTTACCATAATAATAAGGGATTGTTGATACACCGCTGTACATATCCACAGCTATATCGATTTCGTATTGAACCAGACCATCGCAACCATGGAAACATCAGAGTCCGAAACAAAGTCGCCATGGACAATGGGGTCTCATCCACATCTCAAAAGCATACCCTCTTGTAGTCTCCTCAGATTTGAGTTCTCTCATTCCAGTTTATGATAACCAAATTTTACTTTCTTTGCAAGAGCGTAAAATTTGGTTAGTCTAATCCTATTACATATATTTGCATTATCAACCAATGATAACTTATAATTATGGACGGATCCACC
>LUJR01000022.1:21602-21732 GCA_001689515.1 Bacteroidales bacterium M7 | reverse complement strand
TTGCTACTGACCCCTTTTTACCATGCGCCGTTGTGTTTGGCTACCCTTTGGCTACCCGTTAAAACAAAAATAGCTGAAAATCAAATGATTAACAGCTATTTGTGGTGCCCAGAACAGGACTCGAACCTGC
>LUJR01000022.1:0-21575 GCA_001689515.1 Bacteroidales bacterium M7 | reverse complement strand
GCGCGTCTACCATTCCGCCACCTGGGCATCGGTGTTTCGTTTTTGGTAGGGCAAATTTACGGAGTTTTCGGGGGATATGCAATAGGCTTGCGGATTTTTTCGCCCATATGAGTCAAAAAAAATGTGTGGGTGCGCCTTGACATCGGCGTCATGGCGCACCCAGGGGTGTTTTCAGTATGTTTGTCTTAACCTAAGGAAGCTGTCATGGGGCTACGGTGACTACGGCGGTGGTGTAGCAGACCGAGTCGCGTGGGGTGGTGATGCGGATGTTGCCGCCGAGGGTGGTCTCGGGGTTGGCGATGATCTGGTTGTCCCAGTCGCCTTTGGTGAACTTGAAGCATGCCGGGAGGCGCAGCTTGAGGTCTATGGCACGGACGCTGTCACTGACAGCGGTCATCTTGACAGCCGACGGCTGCCAGGAGCCGAGAGCAGCCTGATTGCCGGTGATATAGACATCGCTGCCGGCAAGATCGGCTCCGCGAAGTTCGATGTGCACGGGGTGCTCCTCCTCCCCTAACCAATTGTCGCGCTCAGCCATAAAGGCAAAGTAGTGCTTGAGGGCATCCTGTATCGCCGGGAAGCGGACGCGGTTATGGGTATAGTCGGGAAATTCGGCTGTGATTATGCGGCAATTTCCTGCCGCAGGGGCTATGGAGTCGGCATGGTTCTTGACACGATACCACGAGTCACCCCAGCTTGTGTCATTGTCCCATACCCATGTCTTGGGCTCGTCGCCCATCGAGAGGTACACGAAACGCGGCTCTGCACGTTTGGCAAAATCATAATTGATGAAATCGTTGGTTGGACGGAAATCGTCATATTCACAGTTGGGCGACATGGCGATTATGTCATCAAACAGCTCGTCGTTGAGCATGGCATCCATCACAAACGATGCACTCAGCGAGTGGCCCACGGCAAGCGAGTGACCGTTGGCACGGTAATTCTTCTTAAGATACGGCATCAGTTCTTCACGCAGAAATGCTTTAAGATCCTCGGAGTGACCGAAATAACCGTCTTCGCGGAACAGCCCGCGTCCCACTTCCTTGACCGGCTTCGGGGTGTAATCGCTGTTACGCGCATATCCGATCTCGGACAGGTGCGGCGAACATATGCCCACCACGATGTAAGGGCGGATGTTCTCGTCAAACTGCTGCAACTCGTAATGGGCAAGCACGGTGATGAAGTCAAACGTGCTGCGCCACTGTGCATCAAACACGTAGATGACATCGTAGTCGGTCATCGTCTCCTCGTCAAAATTAGCCGGGGTATAGATGAGTACCGGGCGTTTGTGCTGGAAATGTTTTGACTGCATGTCTATGCGCTCCATCCGCGCTACCTGCTGGCCGCAGACAGCCGTCACGCCCAAGAGCGACAGAACAAGCGAAATGACAATGTGACGTTTCATGGATAATCTGATGTTAGATTAGAGAGGAGCTAAGAGAATGATATCATTTAAAAGCCTCAGGAGTACCTTGGATAAACAGCTCAAAGCGCGGGTTATCAAAGCGTTGCGTCACTCCAATGTTGATAAACGTGCCATTATTAGGCACCTGAAACACACGTTCATGTCTGTTTTCATTGTGAGTCTCCGTGAAATTGGATGCACGTGCGGCATCCTTCTCGATAAGCCCTTCGATCTTCTTGACGAGCGCGGGGTTTTCCTCACGGATTTCTATTTCGCGGAAATAGTTGCCTTTGCTCTTCACCGTAGTGATTGAGATACCTTTCTTGCCGTTGTAGGAGCCGTCAAAGAGTGACTCAAGAGCGAGCTGAGGGGGCTTGGCATACGCTATAATGGCGCATACGAGCATGCTGAGTGTTAAGATTGACTTTTTCATATTCTGATCACATATATTGTTGTTGATATTTCTGGTGCAGGCGCTGTATCTCAGCCATTTTCTGCTGCTGGTCGCGGCGAAGTTCCGCCGACCGCTCAAGCATCGCATTTGCCTTGTCAATGTCGGCGCGGATGATTGCCTCAGCCTCAGCTCGGTCATCAATGCGGTTGCCGTCGACATAGACCATGTATGTAGCGTCCGTCTGCTTATTTGACGTGCCGAGGTACATAAAAGTTGCAGCCGAAGCCAGCAGGATGAAAAGCGATGCAGCGATATTTACCACACTCCATCGCTGCCACCACCTGCGTCTGACGGCGACCAGCGATGCCGAACGTACGGCGTCCGCTGACATCCGCAGCTCGAAGCCCATCATGCCACGTACCTCATCAATAAGCGGAGAGTGGACATCCTGGTCAAGCAGCACGAGATGCAACTCCTGTTCTTGCAGCCTCGTCAGCCGGCAGTCAAGATAGAGCTGGCAAAGCTCCTCCAATTCCGTGACCGACAGGCGTTCGTTGGTATTGTTGTCGTTCATCTGCATTCTCTTTTATTGTAAAGTTCACGAATTTTCTTACGCGCACGGTGCATGTTCATCCTGACAGCATCAATCGACTGACCAGTGCGCAGGGCTATCTCCTCATAACCCATGTCGCCGAACGTTGCCATGTCAAACACCTCTCGCTGAACCTGCGAGAGCGTAGCGTACAGCTCGCCTTTGATGCGGTCAAACTCATCGGGCTGTTGCGCCTCGCAAGGGTTGTCAGGCAGCATGTCGGTACCGACGAAATCATGGCGGCGACGCAGACGGTCGATGCACTCGTTGCGGAGCACTGCCACAAGCCTGTGGTGCGCCTCATCAGCCGACTCGGGCTGGGACGCCGACTGCCAGAGTTTGATATACGACTCCTGCATAGCGTCCTGCGCCTCATCACCGTCTCTGAGTATGCCCAGCGCCACGCGGTGAAGCCCAGATGTCAGCGAGATATATGCCGATGTCAGAAAATCCGTTTTCATGTCTCTGCCCTATATACGCAGTTGCCCCGCAAAACATAACAAAGATAACGAAAAAATTTTTTCACATCAGTAATTTACCAGTCATGTAGGGACATGCCGTGGCATGTCCGAATCCCATACGAATCCAATCAATGCTGTCCCCTTGTGTTGCGGACATGCCACGGCATGTCCCTACAAGAATATTCAACCATCGCATTCGCTGACGTGGCTCTTGACATTATCACTTTGACGAGAGGCACGGCGCGCCAGGCGTTCCTGATGCTTTTGAAGCCTTCTTGCTCTGGAAGCTTCGCGTCTTTCAGCTCGTTTCAGCTCGTGGCTCATGAGATTAGACGTCCCCACAGTCATTGCAGACTCCTCAGCCCCGTTCTGCGTCTTAGCCTCTCGTCGGCGCAAAGCTGCCGCGCGGGCACGACGTGAACGCTCCAACGCCTTGTCAATCCGAGGCTGGAGGAGCGTGAACATCACAGTCTCCGTACCAGACAAATCCGCGATGACTTTCCCATGGTCTATATAAACATCAATACAATGATGTATAAAGAAATCCACATCAACATCGTTGCTGAACTCAGACGCACTACGTATCAGCGAGCACAGCGACTCATAAAATTTGCGCGACACGGGGCGCGACCATTTACCCCTCCGCCTTGCCGGTGCAACATTAGATCTTTCCATAAGTGACATAATTTTGTGATATGTCACAAAATTATCACCGCCACCCACACACGCCATGCGAAAACATCAGCACACCATATACAAAAAAAGAATGAGTAACGAAAGCCGAAGCTTGTCAATTACTCATTCTCCTCTCTCCTCTGCGGTATGGACGGGACTCGAACCCGCGACCCCCTGCGTGACAGGCAGGTATTCTAACCAGCTGAACTACCACACCATTTTGGGATTTATGTCGGTCTTCAATCATAATGATTTTCCGACCTGTTTTGTTCAGGCTTCCTTGCGGAAGTTGTCTGAATCTTTGTTTTAATGTTCTCGTTGCAAGCAGTGTTATTTCCTTTTTGCACTGCAAAGGTAAGAGCTTTTTCTGGACCGTGCAAATTTCCGTTGATATTTTAACTAATTTTTACACTATAATATTTTGCAAAATCGCTGTCACAAGGGTCTGTAGAGGCTATAAACATCCTATATATTACTATATATCAACCCTTTATTTTGGCATTATGCTTATTGATGTAGGGACATGCCGTGGCATGTCCGCTTTCAGCAGCAATCGCAAATGCAAAGCCTGATGGGCGGACATGCCGTGGCATGTCCCTACACTTTACAATTCATCTTACATAACCCACCAAAGATTGACCAGTAGTAGGCATGTCCCTACAAATTGAGGAAATTCCTGTTTTGCGACACGCTCTCTCAGTTGATGGTCTCGTCCAGGTAGTCGCGGCTGGATGGGGACGACTTGGGACGGCGAGATGATTGAGAGCCTGATTTTCCACGAGGCTTGGATTTTACGGAAGTGGTGTCGCGAGGAGCTTGTTGCGAAGCTTTAGGGAGAGCTTCCGCCGGAGCCTCTGGCAATGTTTCTATCACTTCGGGCTCTATCTGTTCGTCTCGCGCCATGACCGAGACCAATCTGACCGTGAGAAACACCAGCAGGGCTGCTGCAAGCAGAAGCAGCCCTGTGCGCTCAGCCGATGTAAGCTTTTTCATGCTCTACGGGTTATTTGAACAGGTTTGAGCAAAGGATTATGCCTATAAGCACCGGGGCTATCCAGCGGATCACGAAAAGGAAAAACGGGCCGAGGTTGCTACGCATCGAGCCACGGTTAGTCAGTTCGTCAATCAGCAGACCTTTCGGGGCAAACCAACCCATGTATATACAGGTAGCCATCGCGCCTATGGTAAGCATGTATTCAGATGTCAGATTGTCAAGAAAATCAAAGATATTGCGCCCTAAGATATGGATATGGCTTAAAGATCCCATACTCAACGAACATATGCTACTGAACAGGAACAGCGGCATGAGCACGACGAAACAGGCATTGCGACGACGCATCTTGAACCGGTCACACAGAAACTTTACCGACACCTCGGCTATGGAGATGATAGAGGTCAGAGTTGCAACGAGCAGCAACAGGAAGAAGAGCGCCGACCATATCTGAGTGCCAGGCATATGGTTGAACACCTGGGGCAGAGTAACAAATACGAGCGTGGCTCCCTGGAACGATTCGCCCTCAAGTCCGAAGCTGAGCACAGCCGGGAAGATGATAATGCCCATCAGCACAGCCACTAGCAGGTCGAGTATCGATACGATGAATGCTGTGCGGGTCAGATTCGCGCGCTTGGGAAAATATGATGCGTATGTGATCAGAATGCCCATGCCGAGACTCAGCGAGAAGAATGCCTGCCCCAATGCACTCAGCACCATAGGCATGGAAATCTTGCTGAAATCTGGTTTGAAAAAGAACTCCACACCTTTCTGCGCCTCGGGCAGCGTCAGCGACACAATGCAGAAAGCAAGCAATAGAGTGAAAAGCACAGGCATGAGTACATTGCTCACACGCTCTATGCCCTTCTGGACGCCGCCGAGCAGCACCGCCAGCGTCAGCCCTATCATCAGGTAGGTGTTGACGAGAGGATTCCAGTCATCGGCAATAAATTCGTTCATGTGAGCCGTAAACATCCCCTTGACATCCGTCACTCCAGCCACAGGCTGATACAGGTGCCCTGTGATAGACTGGATCATGTATTCAAGCGTCCATCCACCAACCACCGTATAGAAACACAATATAAGATAGCTCGCCAGTATGACCAGATATCCCACAGCCTGCCACCCCTTGCGGGCACCGAGCTTCACAAAGCTGCCGGCGGCATCGCTGCCCCCTCCCCTGCCGAGTGCAAACTCACTGAGCATCACGGGTATCCCAAGAATAAAAACGCACAGGACGTATACGAGCAGAAACGACGAGCCGCCGTTTGCCTGAACCTCAGCCGGGAAACGCCATATGTTTCCGAGGCCTACAGCCGAACCGACCGTGGCTGCGACAAGACCTATTTTTGACGAAAATTGTACCTTCTTTGCCATTCTTTCACAAGATGAATCACAAGATAAATAATAAAAATGTCTGCAAAATTAGTTATTTTTGCAACAACAAACAATTATGCGTCAATTTCACAGCCAGACAATCCAACTTCTTACGATATGAAGCATCTGAGCCTGCTTTATAATATACCCCCATGGCTGATCACTATCAGCGTAACTATAATAATCACACTGCTGTTGCTGCTGCCGCAACCGCTGCCCGATGACATGTATCAGATACAGTGGTTTGACGGAGCTGACAAAGTGGTGCACGGCATGATGTTCGCGGCTCTCGGAGGCGCCATCATGATTGACTGCCGCCTGTCAAAAGTCCGCACACATATCCTCATGATGATCGCCATAGCCACCTTAGCCGCAGCAGCCTACGGAGGCATCATGGAACTGGCACAGGACTGTCTCGGCATGGGGCGCGAAGGGTCATGGGAAGACTTTGCCGCAGATGCCATCGGAGGCGCCCTCGGAGCGGCACTGATGGGCTTCGTCAGGATTTAACAACCAAACAGAACCCCCATATGTTGACATCTAAACACAAATACAACCCATGTTACAATTCATAACTGCACAATCAGACAGATACACCCTCCTGCAGGAGGTAGAGATGGTAATCGCCAGCGGATGCCGATGGATAGAGCTGCGGATGGATCACGTCCCCACCAACGAGCGCAAAGCAGCCATGAGGGCTGCCGCCGAGGAAATCAAATCGGCATGCAAGGAGTCTGACGCATTTCTCATAATCAACGGCGACGTGGAGCTTGCCATAGAGGCAGAGTGCCACGGCGTGCACCTCAACCGCGGAGACATGTCGCCCATAGAGGCTCGCGAAAAGATGGGGCCAGCGGCTGTCATAGGCGTGACAGTAGACAGTGCTGACGAAATCATCGCGCTGAAAAACAAAGATATAGACTATGTGACGCTTGACACGGACAACATCAATGACATAAGATCCATCATCGCCACCGTACGCCAAGCCGGGGTAAAAATGCCCGTCGTAGCTGCCGGAAATGTGACTGTCGAGACTGTACCCACACTTATGGATGCCGGAGTTAGCGGCGTGGCTGCTTCACGCAGCATCCTTGAAGCTACGAATCCCGCAGATTATACGCAGCAGCTGCTATCAGAGTGCCGATGAGATAGCCTCAAAACTCTGCTCCATCACTGTCGGCAAGTCGTGCCCTTCGGCGGGTGCGACTATCGGCTCATGCACCGTCAGCGTGATGGTGCCCCAATGCGGCAGTTTCTTGAATCTGGGCATCACATCATATGCGCCGTCAATGGTGACAGGCACTACCGGCAGATTGAACTCCATTGCCAGGCGGTATGCGCCCTTCTTGAAACGGCGTATCTTGCCGGTATGGGTACGTGCGCCCTCGGGGAACACAACTATAGACATACCGCCTGCCAGACGCTTCTCTGCCTCCTCCATGGTGTGGCGAGTGGCACTCGGCGAGGAATTGTCTACATATATCTGTCCTGATTTCTCGCACGAATAACCTATAAGCGGTATCTTGCGCAGGCTCTGCTTCATCATCCAGCGGAAATTGTGACCGAGATAGCCATAGACCGTGAATATGTCATATGCACTCTGGTGGTTGGCAACAAATACATAAGACGTATTGCGGTCAAGCGTACCCACATGACGCACCTTGACCCTGACAAGGGTCAACGCCAGCACTATGCGTGACCACAGAATTTCGGGATAGTATCCCCACCATCTGCCTCCGCCAAAAGCACAGCCCACTATGGTAATCAATGCCGTGAGAATGGTGACCACAAGGCAAATCGGCATCATTATGCAAAACAGGTATATTCTATACAGTATCAGCATGGTATGATTATATTGCAAGTTAGAATTAATCAGCGGTTATGAAACTCACGCATAGCTATCTGCTGGGGCGTTTTCTTCTTGACTGACGGACGCAGAGGCTTACGGCTGCCTTTCTCGGTATCAACCCTGACCCCTTCCCCCTCTACTATATCCTGTATGGTATCGGAGAGTATGGTGACGCGTGAGTCTTTGCTCAGCATCTTGTGGACACGTGTTATGGTCTCATTGTGCATGCGGACACATCCGTGGCTCGAGCGTCCGGGCACTGAGAACGGTGCATTAGTCCCATGGATGCCTATGCCGAAAAACGGAGCCGTGTAGAGATGCACGAAAAACGGACCATACGCTTTCTGTCCGGTATCCTTATATGTCCAGTCGGTAGAGTTATATACGCCGATAATCTCAAATGTACCCTCGGGTGTCTTGCAGTCATCCTTCTTGCGCTTCTGTCCGCGGTTACGTGACGAACAGACAGGGAAGCTCCCCACCTCATCACCGAGGCGGGTCATGAGCGACAGACGGCGCTTGCTTTTGTTGATCACCACATCCAGAGGCATCGGCATGAATCCCGGAGGATAAGCATATTCGTCATCAAGCAGTTCGTAGACCGACTTGTCGAGCTTCGGCAGCTTCACAGGTTCGGTCTCCTTATAAGCTGCCACGACATCATAAAGCTCAGGGACAAACGGCACCTGTGCGGAAACACACGGCATCCCCACCATCAGACACAACACCGTGACAACAATCGGTCTATATAGATTAAGCCGCCCTTTAATCATATGCGGCAAAAAACAGATAGGCATTGACAAATCAAAATAAAGAATTACGCAGCAACAAAGTTACTCAATTTTTTTGTCTTCTCACATATTCCCATTAATCGCTGCGAATAATTGTTTCACTGACATAGGATGTAATCTATCTGACTCTCGATAAAATTTGTATCTTTGTAAAATGAAGCAAGAGAATCAGAACGTTGAGCATAAGCGCATATGGAAGGACGAGTACTTGAAGTGGGTATCCGGCTTCGCCAACGCTCATGGATGGAAGATATATATTGGTATTGACGATGACATGACTGTTGCTGGCGTTGACGATCTTCATAGGCAGTTAGAGGATATTCCTAACAAGATTATCAACAATACTGGCGTGTTTCCTGAGACCAATCATCTTGTAATGGAGGGTAAAAATGTCATTGAAATTGTCATAGAGCCTTCAAGCATGCCTATTTCTTACAAAGGAATCTACTACTATCGTAGTGGCGCAACGAAACAAGAGCTTCGCGGAACTGCGCTTCATCAATTTCTACTGAAGAAAATGGAATTGAATTGGGAAGACATACCATGTGATGGGATCACAATGAATGATATTGACGACAGCGCGATTGATTATTTCCTGGATCATGCTATTGAAGAGGGTCGTATGGAGGCGGAGGTGCGCAGATCGTCCAAAGAAGAAGTACTCTCAAATTTAGGGCTCATTAATGATGGCGTCCCTACAAACGGGGCAGTTCTATTGTTCGGTAAATATCCACAGCGTCGATTTGTAACTTCCGGTTTCAAGATTGGCAGGTTCGGCGCAGATGACGCAGATTTACTGAGTCAAGACCAAATCGAGGGTAATCTAATTCAGATGACTGATAAGATAATGCAGGTATTAAGCAGCAAATACCTTATCCGACCGATACATTATGAGGGGTTGCAACGTAAGGAACCGTTGGAAATTCCAGAGGAGGCTATGCGTGAAATTATCTTCAACAGCATCGTTCACAAGCTGCAATCAGGCACATGGAACCAGATGAGTATCTATGATGACCATATACGTTTATGGAATGAAGGTGTATTGCCGGAAGATTATACGGTGGAAACTCTGCTGAACAAACATACGTCCAAACCGCGCAATCCAAAAATGGCTCAGGTTTTCTATCGTGCCGGCTTCATAGAGGCTTGGGGGCGCGGTTACGAAAAAATAATGAAAGCTTTCGATAGAGCCAATCTTAAACGTCCTGAATTCAGGGTAGAGCAAGGTGGAGTTACAGCCATTATATATCGTGATATTTTCATGTCAGTCAGAGGTGATCAGAGATCAGCACAAACCGAATCAAAACGAACCAGAAACGAACCAAAAACGAATCAAAAACGAACAGAAAATCAGAATTGTAGAATTATTGGCTGAGAATCCAACGATTACAAGAGCCGAGATTGCAGAGATATTAGGAATCCATAAAAGTAGTGTTCAGCGTCGCCTTGAAACCCTTGTTAAAGAAGGACGTATCCGTCATGTAGGGCCGACAAACGGAGGTTATTGGGAAGTCATCAATCATTCATCGTAAGTTGCATTATCTGCATTTCCAGTTTTCTCTTAAAAAGACGCTAAACATGATGTTGAGAAAAGGCAAAGAGGTGCGAGTGATATGAACGGATTTTTAAAATTTATACGTCATGTCATCGCTATGCAATGTCAGGCGAGGTTGACGACGGTGATGCCGGCACCGCCGAAACGGACGTCTTCGTCGTGGTAGGAGGCTACGCCACGGACTGTGGCGAGGTAGTCGCGGATGCACTGGCGGAGGGCACCTGTGCCTGTACCGTGGAGTATGCGGACGCGCTGGGCGCTGAACTGGATGGCATCGTCGATAAAATAGGTGACTGCCTGCAATGCTTCATCAGCCCTCATGCCACGCACGTCTATCTCCTGCTTGAAGTCAAGCTGCCGGCTGCGGAGGTTGTCGGTGGTGGAGGCACTGATGAAGGATGCTTTGCCCGCTCCTGACTGTACTTTGGCTATGGTTGGACGCAGACGGGCTACATCTACGGTGGTCTTGAGCATACCGAACGCCACCAGTGCCTGTGTGCCCTGAATCTGGAGCACCTTGCCGACAGTGGTGGAGCCGTCGAGGCGCACATTGTCACCTTCATGCACCTCTTCTCTCTTGACCGGAGCAACCGGCGCGGCGGATTTCTTTTTGGATTTCTTAGGCGCTTTGCGGAGGGCGGCATTGCTGCTTGACGGCATGGACTCGTCGCGACTCAACGAAAGCTTTTCATCGGCGAGACGGCGGCGGGCTGCCATCGTCGCCTCCTTGTCAGCCTGCGCCTTGCGGATATCGTGGATGGCACGCTCAATGGCTGCGTTGCTACCCTGCAATATCTCCGAAGCCTGGTGGCGTGCCTCGTCAAGGATGACACGCCGCTGCTGGCGCAGGTTGTCTGCCTCCTCCTCATATCGTTCAAGAGTCGCTTCAAGTTTCTTCTCCTTAGCCTTGATGGAGGTGCGTTTGTTTTCCCAGTAACGTTTGTCGCGGGCTATGTCAAGCAGGTATTTATCGACATCGATATAGTCGCTGCCCACGATCTGTTCTGCCTCGGAGATGATCGAAGCCGGGAGACCTATTTTTCGGGCGATTTCCATAGCAAACGAACTGCCAGCATTGCCGATAGAGAGGGTAAATGTTGGTTGCATCAGGTGGCGGTCATAAAGCATCGAACCATTGATAAGACCTTCGGTGTCCTCGGCAAAATGCTTGATATTCTGATAATGGGTGGTGACGATGCCCCACATTTTCTTGTCATTAAAGGCATGGAGTGTAGCCTGAGCTATCGCGCCTCCCATCGTGGGGTCGGTGCCGCTGCCCATCTCGTCAATCAGCACAAGCGCAGTGGGCTTGCCTGAGTTGACAAGCGTCTTCATGCTCCGCAGGTGCGACGAATATGTGCTGAGGTCATTTTCTATCGACTGGTCATCGCCTATATCTACCATGATGTCGTCAAAGATACCGGCATGGCTATTGTCATAGAGCGGCGGCAGCATGCCGCACTGTATCATGTATTGCAGACAACCGACAGTCTTCAATACCACCGACTTGCCTCCGGCATTGGGTCCGGAAATAATAAGCAGCCGGTCACGTTCATTGAGGTTGATGTCAAGCGGCACTATCTGTCGCCCTTGTCGTGCAAGAGATTGAAGCAGCACGGGATGACAGGCGTGAAACCAGTCAAGGTGCGGACCTCGGTGGAGCGTAGGCATCATGCCTTCCACTTCCTTAGCATACAGAGCCTTGGCATGTATAAAGTCTAACTCGGCTGCGATATCGAGGGCTGCGAGCATATCATCGATGTGCGGACGGAGCAGATCCGCGGTCATGACGAGGATGCGGTTGATTTCGCGCCGTTCGTCATTCTGGAGTTCGCGGATATTGTTGTTAGCCTCCACCACTTGCGAGGGTTCTATGAACACCGTTTTGCCCGTGGCACTCTCATCGTGGATGATACCAGGCACACGCCTCTTGTTCATCGGAGCGACAGGGATTACCAACCGTCCGTCACGCATCGCGGGAGTGACATCGGAGTCAAGCACACCCTCCTGCACCGCCTGTGATATGACACGCCGCATGATGTTTGCCATAGAAGCCTGAAGACGCTGGAGGCGGTGGCGTATGTCGGCAAGCTCGGGCGAGGCATTGTCAAGTATGTTGCCGTAATGGTCCATGATGCGGTGGATGGCAGCAACGCACTGAGGCAAAGGCATCAGCGATGCCGTTACCTGCTGCAATGCCGGAATCTGCGACACTCCATCCTCATCGCGGTAGCGAGACATGAAATCCACAATCTCACCGACAGCTCCGAGCGACCGCCCAACGCTCAGCAGTTCGGCAGCGGGCAGCCATGTACCGGGCACACGTAGCGACTTGATCTGGCGCGTGACATCACGCACATCGTCAAGGGGCATGTCATCGCCTGCGGCAATCAAACCTGCCATCTCGTGCACCTGTGTCAAGGATTGCGAAACGACATCGTAATCGGCTGAAAAACGCATCTCGTCAAGCAAACGCTCTCCGAGCGAGGAGACGCAAAGCTCACGCACGTCACGGCGCACATGGTCGAAACCTATCTTGTGTTCGAAAGTGTCAGGAAAAATCATAGATACAAATTTACGATTTTGTAGCTGTTTTTCAACAAATTTTGACATGCGTGTGTTTTAATGATACATAACGGACGTGACAATGACAAAATAAGAGCAGGCTTAAAACCTATGCTTAATTCCTATAAGATAATTCAACTTTTTAATTCTACACAATTATGAAACCTCTCAATCTTCGTTTACAGAGTACCCGCGCATGGTGGGTAGTCCTTTTAGTCGGAATTTTGATGGTAATATGCGGTTTCGCCTACTGGTTCTGGCCAGCAGCAGGTTACGCTATCGCCTCACAGATATTCGGATGGCTGCTTATTCTCGTAGGCATCGTGCAGTTGCTTGTAGCCGCTTCCAATGACCACCCGAAGTCGTGGGGATGGTGGATAGCCGGAGGCATGATCGACATGTTCATCGGCTTTATGATGGTCCGCAGCATCATACTGTCTGAGATTATCTTCCCCTATTTCTTAGCTCTGATATTTATATTCTGGGGCATAAGTGCAGTCTGCGGCTCCGTCAGCAACCGTACACGCCGCTACTGGTGGCTCTATCTGGTCAATGGCATATTGCTGATGCTCATCGGATTCCTCTTCATTGAAGCAGGCTGGACCCAGGACATGTGGATGACAAGCTTCATCACCTCTCTGGCGTTCATCTACTGGGGCTTCACCCTCGCTATCGCCAGCTATGACCTTCGTCCAGTAGCCGGACGCGACAACAACTGACCGTCAATAGGGCTTTAACCCGACAAACATATACCAAACATGTCTGGTAACCGAGCTGATAACCGAGGGCGATTGTACCTCAAAGCCGGTTACCGGACTGTTTTTTCAGTCTGATGAAGGAGATTATCGGAGTTTTTAATTATATTTGTATTTCGGGAGTTAAACTATGGACTCCCTGAGCGGTCTAATCTGAAAACAACAATCATGATTAAGACCAATCACCCACTCTCTCTGTCAATCTTTAATGATAATATAAGTATGAAAACTCTGAAAGTATTGTTTCTTATGGCGGTTGCCGGTATGACATCGTCGCTCACGAGCCATGCACAGAGCTACGATGACGACATATATTATACCGAGCCGTCAAAAAAAGAGGCATCAAAAGCATCAAAGCCCAAGACTCCGGCTGTAAACAGCAATGGGTATGGAGTGACAACCGTATATGACTATCCCGCTGCCGACACATACTCCGTGTTGCCCTCACAAGGTGGCGCGATAATGGATGTTGATGCATATAACCGTCGCGGATTCTTTGCCACAGACACCGTCTCTGTCAATGACCTGCCGCAATATGAGCGCATAGCATCGCAATACTATTATCCCGATGCTGCTACTGTGAATATCGACGGCTCTGGCAGCACTATCTACACCTCAGGCGATGTCAATGTAGTCAACGCTACCCCATCTGTAAGCTACGTTTACGGCAATCCGTACTATAACACATGGTATGGCTACAACTACTACAGTCCATGGTACACTCCCGGATGGTATGATCCATGGTACAGACCAGGCTGGTCAATCAGCTGGGGATGGAACAACTACTGGGGACCGTCATGGTCATGGGGATGGAACTATCCGTGGGGCGGTCCGTCATGGTATCCCGGATGGCGGCCTACTCCTCCACCCTCCCATCGTCCCGGTTGGCGTCCCGGACGTCCGAGCCCTGGACGTAATGACCTGCGCCCCGGCAGACTGCCAAACCCGGGCACCAGCCCTGGCCGTCGCCCGGCATATGGCACATCTTCGCCAGGCAGGGGCACATACACTCCTTCTAATGGGACATCCTCGCCTGGACGCGGAAGCTACACACCCTCAAATGGCACTTCGTCACCCGGACGCGGAAGCTATACACCCTCCAACGGGTCTTCTTCTCCTGGCAGAGGCAGCTACACCCCCTCCAACAACAGAGGTACATCATCGCCCGGTCGCGGCAGCTACTCACCCTCCTCTCCTGGACGCGGTGGCAGCTCCATAGGGCGAGGCTCGTCAGGTGGCGGACGCAGCTCGGGAGGCTACTCCGGCGGAGCCAGAGGACGCCACTGATACACAGCGGCATCTGCAAAACCAACTGATAACATATTCCATCTAAAATAATATGTCAGGTGTTTCCTGAATCCTAATCATGAAAATATCAAGATTGACACTGCTCGCCTCGGCGATATTGCCTCTGGCAGCCATGGGACAGTCTGCAGTCGACGGATTGCAGATGAACCGCAATGACCTTCGTGGCACAGCCCGCTTCATGTCGATGGGCGGAGCATTCACCGCTCTCGGCGGCGACCTCTCCACCCTCACCCAAAATCCTGGCGGCATAGGCATCTACCGCTCCAATGAGGTGGGTGTCACCATGGATATCGACATCATGTCAAGCAAGTCCGAGACCCAGGGCTATAAGATGTCAAACGACATGACCAAAGTCTACTGCCCTAACTTCGGCTACATCGGCACATGGCGCACAGGCAATGAAGTCATGCCGTTTTTCAACTGGGGCGTATCATACGGACGTGCCCGCAGCCTTGACCGCCGTTATCAGGGATATGTAGACCAGCTCAGCGGGTCTCTGACCAACCATATGGCGACATATCTGACAGGACAAGGCTTCACTTCTGACGAACTGTCATCAGGCAGCGCAGCTCACAACCCGTATGATTACGACTATTCATGGTTAGGTGTGCTGCTGTTTAACGGCGGAGAAATCAATCCTATATCCAACCGCCCGACAAACAATATATATCAGGGACTCTATACACCCGGAAGCTCATCAGCCAATGCAAGCTATTTCGTGGAGGAAAAGGGATATATCGATGAATACTCCATCAATTTCGGCGGTAATTTCATCAACCAGATCTACTGGGGTCTCGGCATAGGCATCACCGATATAGATTTCAAGCAGTGGACCACCTACGGCGAAGGCATCGACAACGGCATGATGCCCTATGACGACGGCACTTCCATGAAAGTGGCAAACGGCAACGGAGCATACGAGCTTAACAGCTACAAGCACATCTGGGGCAACGGCGTCAACGTGAAGTTCGGTATGATCTTCAAGCCCATCAATGAGTTCCGCATTGGTTTCGCCATCCATACGCCCACATGGTACTCGCTGACAGAGAGCACCTACGGCAGCGTGGATGGAAGTTTCGAGGCACAGACCACGGGACCGCTCGGTGCAGTACAGAAGCATCCCTACAAATTCTCGACATATACCAACAACGGATACGACTCATGGGTCGACTGGGAATACCGCACACCTTGGAGACTGATGCTCGGTTTGGCAGGTGTCATCGGTCAGAAGGCGATTGTCAGTCTGGATTACGAGTACAATCCCTACAATCAGATGCATTTCCAGTCAAACAACGGCATAGACTACACTCTCCAGAACGAAGATGCCAAGAATTATTTCCAGGCATCCAACACACTACGTCTGGGTCTGGAATACCGCGTGACCCCATCGTTCAGTCTGCGAGCCGGTTACAGCTATGTTTCATCACCGGTCAAGGGTGAATCCAAAATCAACGAGCTTAACCACTCGGACCTCTCGATGGCAACAGGAGGCGCATATGACTACAACACCGATGCTTCGTTCACGCTCGACAATGCCACTAACTACATCACTTGCGGTCTCGGATATCGCTATCAGATGTTCTATGTGGACGCTGCGTATGTCTACCGCCATACATCATCTACTTACTATCCATGGACAGACTCCAAGGAGACATCAAAGCTTACTTTTAACGACCATAACATCGTGCTCTCCTGCGGACTGAAATTCTAATATAGCGCAGACAGATGACCAAGCCGCGCAACGACGACAGACAGACTCCCGGTGTCGAGGTTGACCTTGACAACCGGGAGTTTCAGAATGCATGGAATCTCATTGCCCATACCAACCAGTCGGTGTTTCTAACCGGCAAGGCTGGTACGGGCAAATCCACGTTTCTGAGATACGTGACTGCCAACACCGACAAGAGCTATGTGGTGCTGGCTCCTACAGGCATCGCGGCAGTAAATGTCGGCGGACAGACACTCCACTCCTTTTTCAAGCTGCCTCTTAAGCCCCTGCTGCCTGACGATGTGGAGTTTGCCGCTAACAGGCTTCAGAAGCGCATGAAATATTCTGCCAAATTCGTCAAGCTGCTCAAGGGTCTCGATCTGATCATCATTGACGAAATATCCATGGTCAGAGCCGACATAGTGGATTTTGTCGACAAGCTGCTCCGTCACTATTGCCGTAATCCCCGGGAGCCATTTGCCGGAAAACAGTTGCTGCTGGTCGGTGACCTTTTCCAGCTCGAGCCGGTGGTCACACCCGATATGAAGCTGCTGCTTCACCGATATTATCCCAACGCCTATTTCTTCTCTGCGAATGCCTTTAAGCAGATACCGCTCGTGTCGGTGGAGCTTACCAAAGTCTACCGACAGACACAAGAGGATTTCATCAGCCTGCTTGACAGAGTCAGGATGGGGATACCGACAGCCGATGACATAACGCGTATCAATTCACGTATCTCTATCGAGGCTCCTGCTGAGACACGGCGACGCAAGGAGATGGTCATGACGCTGGCTACACGCCGCGATACCGTGGAGGCTATCAATGATGCACGGCTCAAAGAGATACGCCGCCCCATGCGCACGTATGAAGGTGTTATCACCGGCGAATTTCCTGACAACAATCTCCCCACGCCACGCACACTCCAGCTCAAGGAGGGCGCACAGATAGTGTTTGTGAAAAACGACTATGACCGCCGTTGGGTCAACGGCACGGTGGGCAAGGTAACCAAATGCCTCCCCGAACGAATCGAGGTCACGCTCGAAAACGGCACTACTCACGAGGTAGAACAGGACCGGTGGGCAAACATCGTGTATGAGTATGACGAAAAGCGCAAGAGTGTCATCGAGAAAGAAATCGGAGCATATGTACAGTACCCTGTCAAACTGGCTTGGGCGCTCACCATACATAAGAGCCAGGGACTGACATTCAACAATCTCATAATCGACATGGGTTCGGGCGCGTTTTCATCCGGACAGACCTATGTGGCACTGAGCCGATGCCGCTCGCTTGACGGACTGCGGTTGCTGTCGCCGCTCGGAGCAAAAGACATATTCGTCAACCGCGCCATATCCGAATTCTCCCAGACATTTAATGACGAAACGATGCTGCATAACGCCTTGCGGCGCGGTCGTCGTCGCGACAATCTGAAAGCGGCATCCAAGCTGTGGGAACAATGTGAATACACCCTCGCCTATGACAAGATAAAGGAAGTCTTCACCGATGAGCCGGCTTTGCTCGCCAATCCGCTGCTTAACAGATTCATCCGCTCCAAAATCCTACGTCAGCAAAAGGAAACACAAGACACCATCAACGCCCTCAACGAGCAACTCGGCGAGAAAGAGGCTCTACTAGCCACGTTGTCAGACGAATATGTCGAACTCGGATACTACTGCTTAGAAGACGGTCAGGAACTGACTCCCGCCATAGCCAACTTTGACAAAGCACTACGTCTCACCCCCAACAACGTCAGAGCCATGATAGGCAGAGCCCTTGTGCTGATAGAGCAACGCGAATACCACGATGCCATGGACACCCTGCTCAAAGCCCAGTCCATAGTCTCCAGCCAAGATAAAGGCTCCCTCGACATCATCGAGAGAGCCATAGAAGAAATCAACCGCAAACTTGAGCAAAATTAAGTCTGCTACCAGATAATACGCTTAACTATTTTATCATCTTTACGGATGACAGTCACTGCACCTCGTTGGGGTGACGGTATTTTCTGACCTTGGAGATTGTAATATTCCTCCTGTAAGACGGATGGCTCAACACTGTCTCCAGCATATTCCACATCTTCAATATCAGAGGATTTCATAAAAAACTCCCGCCATCCGTCAGCAGCACGATAATCATCCTCGTTTTCCACATCAAGTGTACCATCAGCATACGTGTCAGGATGGAAACCACCCACACGCGGAGGCTCATAATAATCACCACGAAGAGTCACCGCGCGAAGCAACGGACTTGCAGCAAATGACGGCACCGGATCTATACGGTTGCCCAATTGCAGTTCATGCAACATGGGGGCTTTCACCGCACCGCTCTTATCCATGGGCAGACCAGTAAAATCACGTAAGTCCCAGCCAAAAGCATAACCGAGTCTGAGAAATGCTACTTGGTCAAATGACGGCAGCATCTGACGCAGTCCTGCATCATCGGCTGTGAAGTCCCTGTCAATGACAAGTCTCTCTATCGTGCATCCGTAAAATGGGGTGTGCATATCGCCGTTCTGAGGATTAGGTGTCACTTCCACTGCCACATCACCCGATGAGAGCCACAGACCTTTGAGGGCAGTGCAGTTCCTGAATGCGTCGGTAGCTATCTTACGCAGGTTGTCAGGCAATTTGAGATACATATCATCTGATTGTTGCCACACTCCGAATCCATCATCCCAATACCATCCTTCAAGCCTGGAGCAATCACGGAATGCTTCCCACTCTATGTCTACCGGCTTATCGACCGACAGGAATGTAATGTCGGTCAGTCCGCTTCCTTTGAATGCCTGCATGCCTACGGACTCCACACCAGGAATCACACAGTCAAGAGCCTCTAAGGCTTTGCATCCATAAAATGCACTGTAAGGGATGGTCTTGAGATCATTGCCTATTTTAAAGCGCTTTAGAGATGCACACCCATAGAATGCGCCGCTACCGACTTCGTCTACATCACCATTATGCTCAAATGCTTCAAGCTGTGCACACTCGGCAAAAGCATTTTTTCCTATCTTACGAATGTTTTTGCCGCCTTTGACATACCTCAGATTAGGGCATTTGAAAAAAACCGACTCTGGTATCACTTCGCATTTGCCTGGAAGCACTACGCGCTCTATAGTCCGCTGCGAGTTCTGGACAGCCGCAACATGATTCTCAAAATTCTTCCACGATTCAGGAAACTGCAATGAAACAATTTGGCTGCCCGCAAAGGCATCTTTGCCCACCATTGACTCTTTAAGCCACTCGGGTATGTGCATCTCGGTGATGCCCGTTGAGACGAAAGCACCGTCGCCGATGCTTGTGACCGTCTGGGGTAGCTCGAGCCTCGTCCAGCTCTTGCATCCCTCAAAGGCTGACAAGCCAATCTTAGTCACCCTGTCAAGACCGAAAGTATTGAGTGACACGCAGTCAGCAAAAGCTCCCGTCCCGATTTCCTTGATGCTTCCCTCTCCTTCTATGGTGACACTTTGCAGATTGGCGCATTTATAGAAACTTTTAGCCGGAATATTAAAATCCTTTTTGCATCTGAAAGTGACCGTCTCGACATTACTGTAGCTGAATGCCGACTCACCCAGATCAGTTGATTCACCTGTGAATATGATAGATTTTATCCCTTTGGTCAGTGACAAGGCATAAGTTTCCACATGCTTAAGTTCACGTGGTGGGATGCAATTTGCCAGACTGCACCCATACAGTGCCCTGTTCTCAATATATGTTATATTTGACAGGTCTATATCAGTGAGATTCCGACAATTATAAAACAGCGATGCATCCAGCAGCGTCAAATTCTCCGGAAGCACTACACTGCGCAGGTTTGCACAGTTCTCGAAAGCCTCTCTATACACAGCTCCTATACTTGATAAATCAAGTTCCTCGATATTACTACACCCTGAGAATGCACCTTGAAGTATGGTAATACCCGATGGAAATGACACTTTCTTGATCTCTTTCCTATTGCGAAAAGAAAACATACGCACACTCCATACCCTATATGTACGTCCTGATGGAGATACAACCCTTTCGGGGATGGTCAATACAGAATCCGTACAAATACCACTCTCGACCTGCACAATGTTACGCCGACCGGCATAAGGCTCGGAAATGTCAGAATAAGTAATACCGTCAACTGTGAAATCCTCCTCTCCTTTAGCTCCGAGAGCCGCCATGAATAAGATAACAAAAACAGTGAGCAATCTGCTGCATCTGTCTGCTTTGCTTGAAATGGATAGATTAGCCATAGATTAAATGAATAGGTTTCATGGCACGAAGTTATGAACAATCCTACCGACACCACAACTATCAGTACGGAATATCCATCCGTGTATATCATTTGTAGATAGGGTATCAATATCAAGTCTACAGTGACTCATGCTGTCTACATGAATAACATAAAACATCAAGCGCAGCGAGATAAATGTAATCTCGCTGCGCTTGATATAATCTTTATGGGATGACTGGATATTGTCAGCCCACAAGTTCGGTTTACTTCGCTTCGGCAGAAGTCTTGAGGCGACGCTCTTTGATACGAGCCTTCTTGCCTGTGAGACCGCGGAGATAGTAAAGCTTGGCACGACGTACCTTGCCATACTTGTTGATGACGATAGAGTCAATGAATGGAGACTCGATGGGGAAGATACGCTCTACACCGATATTGTCGCTCATCTTGCGCACGGTGAAACGCTTCTTGCTGCCCTCGCCCGAAATACGGATAACCACACCGCGGTACTGCTGGATACGCTCCTTGTTACCTTCCTTGATGCGGTAAGCCACCGTGATAGTATCACCGGGGCCAAAATCGGGATGCTGCTTGCCGGAAGCATATGCTTCCTCAACGACTTTGATTAAGTCCATAGCTCTTGTTAAGTTGATATAAATTTGACATTAATCGCAATATACGCAGGCTGCGTGTCCTGCCAGAGATTACGAAACCAGCGACAAAGGTACGAATTTTTCCGCACTTGACAAATAGCCTGCCGAAATATATAACAAATGTAGATATAATAAAAACATCAGTATCTGAGAATGTGTAGGGACATGCCACGGCATGTCCGCATCCCAGCCGTGTATTTATACGATTTATAAGACTTATAAGACCTTAGGGTCCTTAGAGCCATCGGGGCGGCCGGGGACAAAAAAGAGCGCCCCGGGGAGCTTGTTGC
>LUJR01000021.1 GCA_001689515.1 Bacteroidales bacterium M7 | reverse complement strand
TTTTCCCCGGACAGCTGTGCGGCGTGCCGCGTCATCGTATCAGGCGAGGGATATTGTGTTTGATGACGCGGCACGCCGCGTCCCTACAAGGATGTAATGCTTTAAATGGATACCCCACACAACCCACGCAGGAGCTGTGCGCAATCTACAGCAGCAGAAATCGGTGGCGTGACAAAAACATGGGTCTCAGACACGGTCAAGCACCGTCTTTATCAGATCGCGCACGGCGTTTTTGTAGTTGGGGTTGGCATTGTTGTTGTAGCGGTTGGCTATGATGGAGCAGACTGTCATGGCTTTGTGTCCCATCAGTTTGCCGAGACCCTGAAGCGGTGCGCTTTCCATCTCGTAGTTGGTGATTTTGCGGTCGCCGTATCTGAATGCCTCTATGCGTGTGTTGAGGTCGGGATTGGCGAGCGGCAGTCGCAGTTCGCGTCCCTGTGGACCGTAGAAGCCTACCGCCGATATCGTATTGCCGCGCACCATGTCGTCACGTCCGATGCGTTCCACTAATTCGGCATCGGCATCCACTATGTAAGGTTTCGCCCATAGCGGGTTCCAGCCCACGCTCTCACAGAAGGCGTGTTCCATTTCAAGGTCAGCGACATCGTTGCGTCCTGCATAGTAGTTGAGCACTCCGTCAAATCCGAGCGATTTGGTAGCGATTACAGGTGTGCCGATGGTAAGCTCGGGCTGCAAAGCCCCGGAGGTACCGATGCGCACCATTGTCAGCACACGTTTTTTGTCGCGGACCTCCCGTGTGGTGAAATCAATATTTGCCAGTGCATCCAGCTCGTTGATTACTATGTCGATGTTGTCAGGACCGATGCCGTGGCTCAGACACATGATCGGTCGCCCGTTGTAAGTGCCTCCTATGGTGCGGAATTCACGTGACTGAACATCAAAATCACGTGTATCGAAAAACGATGCCACCATCTCCACGCGTCCAGGGTCACCGACGAGTATGATGTTGTCAGTCAGTTGCTCTGGCTTCAGATGCAGATGAAACACCGAGCCGTCATCGTTTATGATCAGTTCACTTGCAGGTATTATCTTTTTCATGGTGTTTGATTTTAAATGGTTATGGTATTGATAAAACAATTAAGAAAGCACAAGTTAATAATTTCTATTGAGAAAATCTAATTCATCTCATCAAATCTTTTCCGTGTAAAGTCAACAAAGTGTGCTAAAAAGTTTGACAAATCAAAAAACAAACGTTAATTTTGCCCCAGGTTTTTGCTCTTAACAAGATTACCATGGGTTTGGTGGAAATTTATGGAAACTCAGTTTTCGCTTTAATCCGAGTATAAAACCAACCAATTGAGTTTCCTTTAACTTTCAAAATCATTGTGTAATGAAGAAATTACTGATGACTTTAGTAGTGGCACTCGCTGGAATAATGTCAGCATCTGCCATCAACCCGTTCTTTGAGTTTCAGCCTGTGCAGGCTGGCGACGGTTTCACAGCCTTCAACTTTCAGGGCGGTATCACAAGCAAAGTGCATAAGAACTTCCGTCTTGGCGCCGGTATCGGTGTCACCGAGAAATGGAACTTTGACACAGCACCGCTGATTCCTATCTTCGTGCGTGCACAGGTTGAAGGGAAACTCGGTGGTTTGTATCCTTTCTTCTCTTTTGATGTCGGCTACGAAATCAACACCGAAAACACCGATTGGGGTGCCGTCCTTGTAAACCCGATGGTAGGTCTGCAATTCGGAAAATGGTATGGAGGTATCGGTTATCTCGGGCACTGCTGGACTCCCGACCATGCTGGCTCCACAAGTTGCTTCAACATGAAAATCGGATACAACTTCTGATCATACATCCAACGAAAACAAACATAAAGTAACGCCCGGATTCCATCAGGAATTTCGGGCGTTATTATTAAGGGTTTGTAATGTTAGGAGGAGATACGCAGCAGATGATTCAGGCTAAGCGGTAGCGTGAGCCTGGGTAGCAGATAATAAGACCCTTGAATTCCATGTCTATCAGGAGCGACATGGTGCGGGAGATGGAGAAGCCTGAGGCTATTGCTATCTGGTTGGTAGTTGCTTCGCCACGCTCTGTAAGCAGATCTACGACCGCCTGTTCCTCGGGGTCAAGAGCTAATGGCAGTGTGTTTTGGTGGATGGGGCTGGTTTCCATGTGCCATCCGAGTGTATTGGCTATATCCTCGGCAGAGGTCACCAATGAAGCCATGTTGGAACGGATGAGGTGGTTGCACCCCGCACTGTAGCTGTCGGAGATGCGTCCTGGGAGTGCCATGACCTCTCGCGAATAGGCTGCGGCGATTGATGCTGTCACCATCGCTCCCCCTTTGACTGCGCTTTCTGCCACCAATGTACCGTCACTCAGACCAGCCACGATGCGGTTACGAGCGAGGAAATTACCGCGGTGTACAGGAGCGTCGCTTGTGTACTCGGTCAGAAGCATTCCGCCGTGGTCTATTATAGCAGTGGCATCCTGTCGGTGCACAGCCGGGTAGATGCTTTTGAGTCCATGAGCCAGCACTGCCACAGTCGGCGATGCTGACTTTAGAGCCGCGCGGTGTGCGGCTATGTCTATGCCGAAGGCGAGCCCGCTGGTGATCATCGGTTTGGCGGCCAATGAGGCAGCGAGTTCTGATATTGCCTTTTGTGTGAAGTCTATGCCATATGGCGTGGCATGGCGGGTACCCACTATGCTCAATGCAAATTTGTTGTCAAGATCGCAGTCGCCTAATCCGTAGAGCATCAGTGGTGCGTCCTCACATTCTTGCAGCCGCTGCGGATATGCTTCGTCGGCAAAATAAAAGAGTCTGATGCCATGCGCTTCCACGAAACGCGCTTCGTCCTCCGCTTTGCGCATCAGCCCGTCACGATAGTCACGTGATATGATTTTGGATGTCAGACCGAGCATCGACCCGAGATACTCGGGCTTGAGACTGAAAAATTGTTCTTCCGTGCCGACTATGTCGAGTATCCTACGCCCCGAAGCTCCATTGACTCCGGACAGCATCGAAAAAGCTATCTTGTATATCGCATCAGTCGGCATATCGTTGTTCGCAGTTTGCTTTATTTCATCTGATTATATCCTTAAACGCCTCGGCAAGTTCATCACCGCGCGTGAGCTTTCCGTTAGCCATGCACACTATGGTGACATCTGCTTTGACGATAGGGAGCATGTCGGGCAGGCGGTATATATGTTGCTCGAATATGAATCTTGCGCCGTGGCGGTGGAGATTGAGGCAGCTGACAAACTTGTCGGCAAGACCCAGCGAGTGGAGATATTCAATCTCAATCTTGCGAACCACAGGCACTAATCCGTCCTCGCTCATCGCGCGGAACGACAGTCCGTTGTCCTCGCAACACATATGGCGGGTATGTTCGAGATAGTGCAGATAGTTGGCGTTGTTGACGATACCCTGCGAGTCCACCTCGTAGTCTCTGACCTTGAATTCAAGGCAGTATGTGTAATCAGACAGTTGAACCATGTTACATTAACAGTTGAACCACGTTACATTAAATGCGTCTGTCCCATTCTGTAGGGACATGCCGTGGCATGTCCGCCTGCGTCTATGGGGAAATGTAAAGCCCGCGCCTACTGTCTCCGGCGTAAGGGAGCGGCAAGCGCGGGCATTGTATCAGTGAGCTATAAAGGGTTTATTCCTTGTATGCCTCGATCTGGTCGGGTACGAAATTGTTGATGAAGTTGCTGTGCTTAGCCACCTCTGCCTGTGCCATCTTGTTGTAGACCTCGGCTGACTTGGTGAACGACTCGGTGCGGTTGGCATCGAGCAGGAGCAGGTAGCCCATCACGATGTTTCCTGCCATCTCAACTAAGCGGCGAGCCATGAGGTCGTTGTAAGCCTGGTCTTTGATTGAGGTAACTTTCTCGACAGCCTCGGCATATGTCTTGGTCATAGCCACGAGGTTGTCCTTAAGGGGCTGGAGCTCGGGGCGTACGTCTTGTGCGGCATATGACTCAATGAGGCTCATATAGGTGCCGGTGGTGACGTGGCGGATGGCTGCTACGACCTGGAGCTGGGTTGTTCCTTCATAGATGGAGATGATACGTGCATCACGGTAGAGGCGTTCGCAAGCGTAATCCTTCATGAAGCCGGAACCGCCGTGTACCTGGATGCAATCATAAGCGTTCTGGTTGCAGTATTCGCTGCCCATGCCCTTGGCGAGAGGTGTGCACGCATCAGCCAGACGGCTGTAGTGCTTCATCTCCTTGCGCTCTTCGGGAGTGAGGGTGCGCTCCTTGGCGATGTCCTCATAGAGCTTGTACATGTCCACGAAACGTGATGTCTCGTAGAGCAGCGAACGTGAAGCGTCAAGCTTTGCCTTCATCACGGCAATCATCTCGAAGACAGCCGGGAATTCGATGATGGCTTTGCCAAACTGCTTGCGATCCTTGGCATATGAGAGGGCTTCGCGGTAAGCGAGTTCGCTTACACCTACTGACTGGGCTGCGATGCCGAGACGGGCACCGTTCATCAGAGCCATCACATACTTGATGAGACCCAGACGTCGGCTGCCGCAGAGCACTGCCTTGGCGTTCTTATATACGAGTTCGCAGGTGGGACTGCCCTTGATACCGAGCTTGTTCTCGATACGGCGCACTGTCACACCACCGTCGCGTTTGTCATAGATAAACATTGACAGACCGCGACCGTCCTTGGTGCCGTCCTCGCTACGTGCGAGCACGAGGTGGATATCGCTGTCGCCGTTGGTGATGAATCGCTTCACACCGTTGAGACGCCAAGTGCCGTCGGGCTGCTCGGTAGCTTTGAGCATCACGCTCTGGAGGTCAGAACCGGCATCGGGCTCGGTGAGGTCCATCGACATGGTTTCGCCTTCGCACACACGGGGGATGAATTTCTGCTTCTGCTCCTCGTCGGCAAATTCGTAGATGGTCTCGGCGCAGTCCTGGAGTCCCCAGATATTTTCAAAACCGGTGTCGGCACGGCTGACGATATCGGCTGCCATGATATAGGGGGTGATGGGGAAGTTGAGACCGCCGAAACGACGTGGCATAGACATGCCCATCAGACCAGCCTTGCGCACGGCGTCAAGATTGACCTTGGTGCCGTCAGCATATTCTACGTGGCCGTCAACCACCTTGGGACCCTGGTGGTCGACATCCTCTGCGTTGGGGGCGATGACATCGCCGCAGATTTCGCCAACGATGTCGAGCACGCGTTCGTAGCTGTCCATGGCATCCTCAAAGTCGAGGGGAGCGTAGTCATATTTCTGGGCATCTGTATAGTCACGCTCCTTGAGCGCAACGATCTTCTCCATCAGCGGATGGGTCAGATGATGCTTGAGGTCGGGATTGTCTGTATAGAAATTAGCCATGGCTAACGATTATTTGGAGTTTTTCTTGTAATACTTGATGAGTTTGGGCACGATTTCCTCCATGTCGCCGGTGATAACATAGTCGGCAATTGTGTTGATGGGAGCATCGGGGTCATTGTTGATGGAGATGATGATGGAGCTTTCCTGCATGCCCGCGATGTGCTGTATCTGACCTGAGATACCGCAAGCTATATAGAGCTTCGGACGCACTGTGACACCGGTCTGGCCTATCTGACGGGCATGTTCTGTAAATCCGGCATCCACGGCGGCACGGGATGCGCCTACCTCGGCTCCGAGGGTCTCGGCGAGTTCGTGGAGGAGCTGGAAATTCTCCTTTGAGCCTACGCCGTAGCCGCCTGCCACGATGATGGGGGAGTTCTTGATGTTGATTTTCGACTTCTCGATGTGTCGGTCGATGATTTCCACAGCGAAGTCTGCGTCTGACACGTACTTCTTGGGGTCGAGGTTGATGACTTCGCCCTTGTGGTCGGGGTCGAGAATCTCTTTCTTCATCACGCCCTCGCGCACTGTTGCCATCTGCGGACGGCATTCGGGGTTGACGATCGTAGCCACGATGTTACCGCCGAAAGCGGGGCGGATCTGATAGAGCAGGTCGGTGTATTCCTTGCCGGTCTTGGGATCCTTGTGCGGACCGATTTCAAGCGATGTGCAGTCAGCTGTCAGTCCGCTGTGGAGGCATGAAGACACGCGGGGTCCGAGGTCTCGTCCTATGCATGTGGCGCCCATGAGGCAGATCTGCGGCTCTATCTCCTTGAAGAGCTGGATGAGCACAGCTGCATGGGGGTTGCTGATGTAGGGGAAGAGGCGCTTGTCCTCTACCTTGTAGACTACATCGGCTCCGTAAGGGAATATCTGAGCCTCTACGCCGTCGAGCTTGTCGCCTATGACGAGGGCTTCGAGTTTGACACCGAGTTTCTTGGCGAGTTCACGTCCTTTGGTGAGGAGCTCAAGGCTGACATCGGCGACTTTGCCCTCATCAAACTCGCAATATACGATTATGTTATTTTTATCTGTCATGATGCAAATAGTCAAATGTAGGGATTAGGATTAGCCGATAGTGTGGTTGGTAATCAGCTCTTTGATGAGTTCCTCTATCTGCTCGTCATTGTTGTCAAGACGGCGGCAGTCCTTGGCTGTAAATACCACGTTCTCGACATTCTTCACCTTTGTGGGCGAGCCGGCGAGTCCTATCTGCTCGGGATCGGCTTCAACGAAGGCTGCGCTCCATTCGTTGAGCTGGAGCTCGGGGCGGGTCTTTACTAACTCTTGGATTCTCTCGGGAAGCTTGCCTGTTTCGCTGGGCGATGCGGCAAATTTATATTTCTGCACCCTCTTGGCGTTGCGCGGACGGCAGTCGGCTGCGGTGCCGTTGACCGTAACCACGCAGGGCAGAGGTGCTTTCACAGTCTCAACACCATGTTCCAGACGGCGTTTGACAGTCACGTGACCGTTTGAAAGGTCTACGATTTCCTCAGCATAAGTTACCTGGGGTATGCCGAGTTTCTCGGCAATCTGGGGACCCACCTGGGCGGTGTCGCCGTCGATAGCCTGACGGCCGCCGAGTATGATATCATAGTTGCCGATTTTCTTGACTGCCTGAGCCAATGAATAGCTGGTGGCGAGGGTGTCGGCACCGCCGAGTGCACGGTCGGTAAGCACTATGCCGGTATCAGCTCCGCGGTAGATAGCCTCACGGATGATTTCGGCTGCACGGGGGAGACCCATTGTAAGCAATGTCACTGTAGAGCCGGGGTTGGCATCCTTCAGTCGGAGTGCCTGCTCCAGCGCGTTAAGGTCCTCGGGATTGAAGATGGCGGGCAGAGCCGCACGGTTGATGGTGCCATCTTCTTTCATTGCATCTTTGCCAACATTGCGGGTATCGGGCACCTGCTTTGCGAGCACAATGATGTTAAGACTCATAGTTAATGTTTCGGTTATATTTATGAATGAGGTATTTAGTCGTGTAGAGGTAAGGGCTACAGAGCCATATAACCCGATGCCTGACTCGGCACAAGCCGAGGTAGGCATTTCAAGCTACAAATTTAGTGACTTTTCCTGACAGTCATATGTTTTTTAACAAGAAAATTCAGCTACTTACAAGATTTATGAGACTTATAAGAATTATAAAACTTATAATGTCACCTGATATTGATACGCTTGAGAAGCTTATATGACGGCGCGATACCCATCTGCCCGGCACGGCTGAGATCGGCTACTCCGGCTTCGCGGTTGCCGAGCGACATGTATGTGTAGCCGCGGTTATAGAGGGCTTCGCCGAAATCGCTCCTCAGTTCCAAGGCGCGGGTGAAGGAGGCGAGTGCCGATGTCAGGTCGCCAGCCATCAGGTATATGCACCCCTTGTTGTAGTAGGCGGCTGCCATGTCAGGGGCAAGTTCTATGGCTTTGTCAAGGTCGGCGAGTGCCGAGGCATAGGGGAGTATGCCCCGCTCTGCTGAATGCTCTGCCTTCTTGGTGCGGGCATAACTGCGCACCATGTATGCCACTGTGAAGTCAGGCACCAAGGCTATGGCACGGTCGAGGTCGCTGATCGCCTCGTCATAGTTATGTATGGTCATATAGTCCATGGCTCTGCCGAAGTAGTCGATGGCTCTCGGCTTGGCAGTAGTGGCAAGGAGCTCGTCGTAACGCTTGATGGAGTTGAAATGCTCCTGTATGAGTGCTTCGTCGTCAAGCGATGGGACGTGGCATGTCACAAGCAGCAGATGGTTGAGCTCGTGGAGCTTGTTGATGCTGTTGACCTGGCGCACGAAGTCGTTTCCTTGGTTGAGTTCGCTGGTGGAGGTGTAGTAGCTTATCGCCATCATCGGCTCTGTGTCTATGCCGTCGGAGTGGTCCTGCACTCTCCCTCGGATGCTCTCGTTGTTATAGTCCTGGGCGAGAGCTGCCTCATTGGAGGCTTGGAGCAGGGTAGTGAAGCGGCGTGACACTTCCTCTTGGGTGGCTTCATCGGTGGCGTTGTTATCTTTTGATGGATTGCCCTCCGTCTTTTCGGGCATGATGTTGACCTTGCTTTTGGCAAGGGCGAGCGACTTGTCATAGTCGCGCTTGGCTTGTCGGCTGTCACCCTTTTCGCGGTAGATGTCAAAGCGGAGGAAATATGCCGCCGCGAAGTCGGGATACTGCTCTATCACCTTGTTGATGTCTTTGAGCGCGAGCTGGTAGTTGCCGATCTCCTTGTAGAGGATTGCTCGGTTATATAGCGAGCGGTAGTCCTCGCCTTTAAGCCCTATCACAGTGGTGAGGTCGCTGATGGCTTTGTTGTTGTCATGCACCTCGGCTCGCAGCAGGGCGCGGTTGTATAGAGCGGTGGCATTGGTCGGTTCTAACTCCACGGCATAGTCGAGGTCAGCCATCGCACCGAAATAGTCGTCCTGACGATAGCGTATGAGGGATCGGTTGACATACAGCCCAGCCATGCGCGGCTCGAGGAGCAGTGCGCTGTCTATATCTTTCATAGCCGATGCGAGGCTGTCGCGCCCCATATTGATGTCGGTGCGCATCAGGTAGCCGTTGATTGACTTGGGGTTGAGCTCCAGAGCCTTGTCTACATCAGTGAGGGCGGCTATGGTGTCCTGTTTTATCATCTCCATGCGGGCGCGGGCTATGTATCCGTCGCTGTGGCGCGGATATACTTTAAGCAGGTGGTTGAACACGTCGCTGGCTTCATCATACCGTTCAACCGATGTCAGTGCCATCGCTTTGTTATATAGGATGCTGCGGTTGTCGGGCAGCTGCGTCAGTGCGCGGTCATAATCCTTGATGGCATTGTCGGTGTCACCCATGTTCTGATAAGCTACGCCGCGCACTTCGTAGGCATCGGTAATAAACGGGTTGCGCTCTATAGCCTCAGTGGCATCCTTGACCGCACCCTCGAAGTCCTCCAGATTAAACTTGGCTATCGCTCTCATGAAATAGGGCTGCGCGAGGTATGGTTTCGCCTCTATGACGCGGTTGAAATACTGTATAGCCACCATGTAGTCATCAAAATACAGCGCATTCTGACCCACGCGGAGCATCTGGTCGGTGTTTATCTGGGATTTGGCGCAAAGTGACGTTAGCAGTGCCGCCAACGTTAGCAAGATGTATCGGTACATGATGCAAAGATAAGCATTATGGTTGATTATGACTGGATTATGAAAAATTTTAAACTGCTGGGCAATTTTTATGCCCAATATTTTGGCGATTCAAAAGATTATATATAGCTTTGCAGAAATTATCAACGACTTTTGGCTGGAACTTTTCTACGGGATGTTTCCAGTTCAGCTGCTAAGATTTACAGGAAAGGTATCTGACGCTCCGCCCTTTAGAACTTGTTTTAAACTGCGTATCGAATTTTACTATTTACCCGATTTCTGACCGATAATACGAATATAAAACAGGGCGGCTCGTACGTCATAAAACCTCTTCATAATGCCAATCCTCCATCGGCGACTCCTATCAGTATCCCATCGTGAGCATACATTATCGAAGGACTGTCATAGATACAGCCCCTGTGTCGTCTTGACCTTTAAGGGAAGGGCGTCAGGGGCTTTATGACCATTATCTGAAACACTCCAAGTCATGCGAGGATAAACTTTTACCTTGTTTTGGGGATGTTAGCACCGGCATGGTCTCAGACCATAGTCCGAAACCGTGTCGGTGCTATAATGGTCTATAAATCCCGAATTTATGAAAATGATGAGAAATTAGTTGCCCGAATATTTGCATAATCCACGATTAAACGTTAACTTTGCACTCGCAAACCACAAACGATATGGTTCCTTGACCGAGTGGTTAGGTAGCGGTCTGCAAAACCGTTTACAGCAGTTCGAATCTGCTAGGAACCTCCACAGTGAAGGGCTTTACTTCTTGAAGTAAAGCCCTTCACTGTTTGTCAGGCATGCGCTATCGGATATGTTGTCAGCTGATTCAGTGATAAAGTCCCATAGCGGTTAAATTCTTTTTGGTTGCCAGCAGAGCGATGTCGTAAGCTGAGTAAGCCGCAATTCCTGTCACACAACAGATTATCCCCCATGCAGCGACATTCCCGTAGTCAGCGAATATTTTTGCCGTGACTGTGCTTGCTGCAAAAAGGCTTTTCAAAAGAGTGAAAAATGCAGGGTAATAGATTGCGAATAGGATTCCGCAAAGGAAACCAGTGATTGCAGCAACTATGACAGCAAGCCTGTTCTTGCGCCGCATGACATGGACTTGCTCCTTTACCAGGCTGACAGCTCGCAGATTGGCTTGCAATCGCAGCATGAATAATTTATCCGATGATAATTCCGGATTGTAAGAAGCGAAAAGATCTGAAAATTCGTTTTCGTCCATGGTTTATTCCTCCTTATAAAATGCTTTAAGATGTTGGCGCCCTCTTGAAAGTTGCTGTTTGACAGCATCTGCCGATGAGTCGGTAATCTCTGCTATCTCATGTATGGCATAGCCCTGCATATAATGAAGCAGGACTGCCGTTCGTTCTTTCGCGGACAATCGTTCCATGGCGTTATGAAGTGCCTGGTACTTGAATTGACCATCACTCCGTTCGGTCTCTGCCACATTATACGCTGTCTCCAATGGTTCGACATACCTGTATGACCTTTTGTGATTGAGAAATGTATTGTACGCAATCCTGTAAATCCAGGTTGTGAATTGCGAATCTTTGCGGAAGGTTTCGCATGAAAGGTATGCTTTTATAAAAGTCTCTTGTGCTAAATCATCGGCTAAGGCGCAATCTCCACAACAGAGAGCGGTCAGAAAGCGGCGCACCGCTTTCTGGCAGCTCTCCACGTGATGAATGAATTGCTGTTCAGTCATGGCTCCCGATTACTTTTCGCAATCTTCCTTGAGAGCCTTGCGGGTGACATAGCATACGATGAGATACGCTATGCCTATTGCAAAGGTAAAGCTGGCTACGAGATACGCTATGTTCTGGATGTTGGTGTCGGGCTGGGTGCACTGAATATAGATGCCGTATATGGCACTTGCAAGACCGATGAAGCTGAATATGCAGCCGGTCAACAGCCGGTCGACAAGGATTTGTCTGGGCGTTTTTTGTTTCTTGCTTAATGCTTCAACAAGCTTGTCGGCATCAATGGCAGAATTGCTCTCAATAGCCTTGATGATGATTTCAGCGTTCTTGTTGTCCTTGTTGGTTACTGAGCGGAATATTATCCATACAATGATCACGGGGAGCACTACACACACGCAGATGGGGACGAGAAGTTGTACTAACCAAAACATAAATGTCTGTCTTTAGAAGTTATTGGAATATCGTTATTTTGAGAATTCTCGATTGTTAGACACAGAGAATACGCAAAAGGTGACATCCGATACCGCAAGTTTGCGAAATTGTTTTGGTTTGACGCTGTCGGCATTTAGTGTGGTTCCTTCGTAATCAGAGCGTGTCGTTGAGCAGATGTCCCTGGAGGGCTTCGAAATGCTTGCGGGCTTTGTTGGTGCGCAGGTATGCCTCTATCGTGTCGGCGTGGCTATGGTTATGGAGGTCGGTGCCGAGGAAGTCTACAAATCCTTGGCTGATAAGCCATTCGGCTGTGTCACGGTCTGCTGAGCCGTAATGTCCGGCAAGACTAAGTATGTTGGTCTGAAAGAGCAGCCCTTTGTGGTGTAGCTCGGTATATCTTTGTTTGCCTGTCGAGCCGGCTGAATTATAATATTTGTAGCGTTCGGGGTGGGCAAGAATAGGTACGAGTCCTTTTAGTTTCAGGTTGAATACTACATTTTCCAGATCCCATGGCTCCTGCATGAATGAGTTCTCTATAAGTATGTAGTCTTTGGGAAGGGTTGTGGCTATGCCTTGCTCGATCTGGCGGGAGGAAAGCTCTCCTATACGGTATTCGGCATGACGCTCGACTTCGATGCCGAGATTGGATTTTTTGACTGCGTCCTGAAGCTCTTCGAGAGCTGGATCAAGTGTATCAGGTGAGTTCTCAAATACATCGTCAGCCACGTGGGGGCTTGCATATATACGTTTAAGACCCCAGTTCTGCATTCGGGTAAGCAATTCCATTGAGGTGGCTACATCGGGCGATCCGTCATCTACGCCGGGGACTATGTGACAGTGTATATCGGTATATATAGGAAGCGGTACAGCCTCTTTGGGGCTTTTCTTGAAAAATTTGAGCATAAATGAGTTTTTTCGATTGTGAGATGTGCGTATATTCATATAACAGCCTTTGCGAGACTGTTGTTTGGGGTCAGCGATTGACGGAGGCGATGCCTGTTTCTTTGATTGCTCCGGTGAGCGGGTCAAAGTGGGCGTATCCTGGAGTTTTCTTGTCGGAGAACATTGACGGCTCCATGCCGAACACTACGCCCAGCTGGGGGATGTGCAGGGTCTTCTTGTCTAATTCTTTTCCATCGTAGATGATGGATATTTCGGCTGTGCCGGGTATGCGGTATGCGACACCGCCTTTGGGAAAACGTCGTTCTTCTCCTTTGTCAGTCAGCGGCATGGTGCCTTTCGATATTACCTTGTAATTGAGGTATATCGGATCGCCGGCGAGGTCATCGGCGGCGATAAGTCCTTTGACAGGGGAGATGCGGGCTATGACTATCTTTTGTGATTCTTCGCCAGGGACGAATGTATAGGTTGCGATTTCTGACGATGACACGGTCACTCCGGTAAACATGGCGGTCAAAGCCTCCTCCTGCTGAGTGAGATTGTCGAGTGCGAGCTGCATGGCTTGTCCGTCTTTAGGCATGCCGTCGGCGTTGCCTGAGATTATGTCGTTGCGGTTCTGGCGTAATTCGAATATCTTGTCAGCTGCCAGCTCGGCGCGTTTTGCCGTGGATGTGCTCTGTATCATTTCCTCGGTCATCGCCTGTCGGGCGGCAGGCGTGTCAAGGATGCTTGGCTGAGCCTGTCGGGGTTGGAGCGTCGGCTTCTCTGCAGTTTGGGGTACATACCCTTCGTCGTTGATGCTGATGGGGGCATTGTTGGAATCTACCACTATGGTGACGGGAGTGCCGCTTTTAAACTGCACGTTATATCTCTGCTCGTCATCAGGCACAGCCGCCTGTGTCAGCTGTGCACCTGATAGAGTCCATTTCTGTGACTTGCTCTGTATCGGGGAAGTCTTCAGGTATTTCGTGGCATAATTGTAAAATTCACCCGGGCGTGACTCTGTGCGTTCGGCTTCAAGTGTGACATTGATCACTGCCGACGGAAGCGTGTATACCAGCCCGTAGTCATTGGCTTTTGTAGCTGTGAGTTTTGTGGTGTTCTGAGCCGACGAAGTGATGGCAGCCGAGAGGCTTATCGCTGTGGCTGCCATTGATATGATTATGTTGCGTCTTGACATGTAGAGATTGTGATTACAGGTTGAGTGGTTGATGTTCATTCCATTATCTGGGCGATCGCTTTGCCTATATTGTCGGCGATGTCGCCGGCTATCACTCCGTATTCGCCTTGGACCTCGGCAGCGAGCTCTCCTGCCCAGCCGTGGATGAATACTCCACACACGGCAGCCACTTCGGGTTTGTAGCCTTGGGCAAGCAGCGATCCGATTACTCCCGTCAACACGTCACCGCTGCCGCCTGTAGCCATGGCAGGTGTGCCTGACGAATTGCAGTAAACACGTCCGTCAGGGCGCACGACGGCTGTATAACGGCCTTTTAGCACTATGATAACATTGTAGTGGTGTGACACCTCGATGGCTTTGAGCAAACGTGCTTCGGCTGATGCCTGCGGACCGAATATGCGGTCAAATTCCCTTTCGTGAGGAGTGAGGATGGATAGCGGAGGCAGATGGTTGAGGAGCGACTGGCGGCGAGCCATGCAGTTGAGGGCATCGGCATCAAACACTGCCGGGTGCTCCATCGACTTGATGAGTGTATCGAGTGCGTTGGCAGTAAGCTCGTTGACTCCGAGTCCTGGACCTACTGCCAGAGCAGAATATTTCTGGAAAGCCTTGACTTCGCTGACCACGATGTCATGTTTGTCAGCATTGAAGAGGGCTTCAGGCACTGACATCTGCAAGATGTTGTAGCCACATCGGGCGGTATGTATCGTGAGTTTGCCCACTCCTGACCGCAATGCACCCTTGGCGGCAAACACCGCAGCCCCCATCATGCCGAAGCTGCCTCCTACGAGCAGCATCGAGCCGTAATCGGCTTTGGAGGTGAATTCGCCGCGAGGTTTGAGCAGGTGGCGTACTTCGTGACGCTCCACCAAGAAGAATTTCGTGGGAGTGCGTCGGATGGCGTCTTCGCTCAGGTTGATGTCAAGCATCTGCCATTCGCCCACGGTCTTGGCATTGTCTGACAGCAGGAAGGCGAGTCGCGGAAACTGGATGGCGATTGTAAGAGTGGCGTGTACGATATTGCGAGCCGGATTATTGGCGTTCCAGTCGGCAAAAAGTCCAGATGGCACATCTATTGATACGACCTTGGCACCGCTGTCATTGATATTGCGCACCACTGACTGGAAGCCCCCGGGCAGCGGATCGTGCAGTCCTGAGCCGAAAAGCCCGTCGATGACAAGCCAGTTGCTGTTGATGTCAGGCATGTTGAAGCTCTTGGTGACCTCGGTCAGCATAGGAGCCGGATGCATCGATTCAAGTGCCTGCTTGTAATGAAGGCAATCCTGTGACAGACGGTTGCCCCCTATGTTGAAAAGGTATATTTCAGGCTGCCAGCCGTTTTCGATGAGTATATACGCCACAGCGAGGGCATCCGCGCCGTTGTTGCCTGGTCCGGCAAATATGGCGGTAGGCTTGGTCGGACGCCAGCGGCGCATTATTTCCGCTGCCACGCCATCTGCTACCCGGTCAATCAGTTGGAGCGAGGAAACACCCTCGTTTTCAATCGTGGCACGGTCAATGGCGCGTATATCTTCGTTATTGAAAATTTTCATATAAATATTTTCATCTGTCAGTCTGCAAAGGTACATTTTTTTTTGTAATTTTGCAGCAGTAAAAAGCTACTGTCATCAACCCGTATAACCTCCTTTTACATTAACAACCGAAGCCCGATGAAACGTGTCACTTACAAAGGTCTGACATTCGAGCCGTATATCGAACGTGACCGCATATCTGCGCGAATCAAAGAACTTGCAGCCCAGATGTCAGATGATTTCAAGGATGACATCCCTCTGCTGATATGCGTGCTCAATGGCGCATTTCCGTTTGCCGCCGACCTTTTCAGAGACCTCGACATCGATGCTGAAATAACGTTTATCAGGCTTAAAAGTTACGAAGGGACATCGACAAGCGGCAAAGTCAAGGAGATAGCGGGTCTGAGTGAAGATATCACAGGCCGCAGGGTCATAGTGGTGGAAGATATCATCGACACTGGCAATACTATGGCTAAGCTGGTCAAGGATCTCGAAGCCCGCAACCCTAAGAGCATAAGCCTCGCATCGCTTCTCTATAAGCCTGAGTCCGTGCGTCAGGATGTCAAGCCTGACTACGTGGGATTCACCATCCCCTCGGCTTTCATCATCGGTTTCGGACTTGACCTTGACGGTCTCGGTCGCAATCTGCGTGACATCTGGGTGCTCAGCGAGCATCATGACGACGAGGCGTGAATTTCTGACGGTCTGACCGTGATGGCAGACTGTGACTGCTCCCCCTTCTCTGAGGTAAAAAAGAACAGATAATAAGTTTCCAATAAAATATAATCTACTCATGTACAATCTGGTAATTTTTGGTGCTCCCGGCAGTGGTAAAGGTACGCAGAGCGCAAAGCTCATCGATGAATACGGACTGTTCCATATTTCGACCGGTGATGTGCTACGTGAACACATTTCCAAGGGTACCGAGCTTGGCAAGGTGGCTGACAGCTACATTTCCAAGGGCAATCTTATCCCTGATTCTCTGATGATCGACATCCTCGCCGATGTCCTTGACAGCAATCCTGAGGCTAAAGACGGCGTGATCTTTGACGGTTTTCCCCGTACAATCCCGCAGGCTCACGCCCTCAACGAGATGCTTGAGAAGCGCGGCTCTAAACTCCATGCTGTAGTGGGTCTTGAGGTCCCCGATGACGAACTTGTCACACGACTCCTCAACCGTGGCAAGGAAAGCGGACGCAGCGATGACAATCTCGACACCATCAACCAGCGTCTCAAGGTCTACCACTCCCAGACCAGCCCCCTGCGCGACTTCTACCAGCAGCAAGGCAACTATCACGCCATCCACGGTCTCGGCTCTGTCGACTCCATCTTCGACACCATCCGCACATCCCTCAACAGCCGCACCGACACACCCAAGCGTCACCAAGCCTGACCCATCCTCAGGTTCCGAACATACCAAAGCCATCGCCCATGCAGCCCTCGCGCCGTGTGGGCGATGCTTATTTAATTGCGCAGGCAGCCAATAGGTATTATTTTCACTCCATCTTCACGGGTGTACGCCATTTCACCACCGGTAAGGACTATCAGCAAATTAGGTTCTTGCAGTCTGATCTGCTTTTCGGTTTTGTTTTTCTCTGTGACGAGACGTTTGATTTCAAGAAGATGTTTCGCGCCTTCTTCTATTTCGTTGCTACCGAGCTTGCATTCTATCAAGGCATATCTTCCATCATCAAGATGCAGCACAGCGTCCGCTTCCAAGCCCAAGCGGTCATGATAATAAGACAATCGACCACCTAATGCCTGTGAATATACACGTAGATCACGAAAACAAAGACACTCGAAGATAAAGCCAAAAGTTTTAAGATCCAGTTCAAGACTTTGTGGGGACGCGCCTAAGGCAGCCACTGCAATTGAAGGGTCGGTGAAACACCGCTTTTTCCCTGTACGGATGACTGTCTTGGAGCGGATTGCCGGTGACCAAGCCTCGATATCCTCAATGACGAACAGCCGTTCTAAAGCTCCTACATAATCGTCAAATGTAGGCATTGAGGTGCTTTCCATTTCTTTGGAAACATCAGCCAGCATTGATGTTTTCTTGGCGAGTGTGCATATATTTCTGGCATATGATCGAAGAATCAACCGTGCTAATGCCGGATTTCGCTTTACCTTATCTACTCGAGAAATATCTTCCGAACATATTATATCCACATAATCTTTCGCAATCAACAGTTTTGCTGTATCACTGATTTCATCAAGTGACGCTGGCCAGCCACCTCGACAAGCCGCGAATATCAGGTTTTCAATCGACATCTCGGAAATAACACCGTCTATGTCATAATCTGGCTCGTCAAAGAGTAGCTGTAGTGATATCCTTCCGTTTGATTCAAGTGATTCAAACAGGCTCATCGGATACATAGCCATTTTCGTTATACGTCCTGTGCCGGTGTGCATTATCTTCTCATCGTCAACAACTGTTGAACCAGTAAGGATAAACTGACCTTTCATTCTGCGCTCATCAACCGCATGACGTACGGCATCCCATATCACAGGAGCCACCTGCCACTCGTCGATAAGCCTTGGAGTGTCACCCTTGAGCAATAACGATGGCTTTGTACGTGAAGTGGCGAGATATCCTTCTCGACGGTCGGGATCCTGCATTTTTATCACACTCGCAGCTCTGCGCTCTGCCGTAGTGGTTTTACCACACCATTTTGGTCCGGCAATTTGTACAGCTCCAAAAGCTTCCAGTCTCAAATCAAGAGATTCGTCAGCAATTCTATGTAGATATTTCATCTTGCTCATAATCAGCGACAAAATTAATGAATGAAGTTTAATTCCACAACAACGTATTGCAATTTTGATGAGATTTGTTTTGTGTTTTTGAAGCCATCAACATTGTTAAATTGATTTAATATGTCTATCCTTATGTGTTTACACCCACATATAATTCTTTAGGGGTGGCATCATGTTTCATCCGTCGGTCGAGGCGTTTCCGGTGTTTGAGACGGCGGCGTTCGATGGCTTCATGGCGGCGTTGGATGCGTTTTTCGGATTGTGACGGGGCTGCATCGGTGGATTGGGTCGGTTCGTGGGATTCTGTATGTTGTTGAACCTCTCGGCGGCGCATGGCGGCTTCGCGGGCACGGCGCGAACGGACTATGGCTTTGTCAATCTGGGGCGTTATGAGCGAGAAGATGATGCGGGCTATGTTATAAGTGTCATCGCGCAGCCTGCCGTGTTCGAGATAGTAGTCAAACAGGTCAAGCAGATAGCTCTGATCCAAGTCAGGCGACACGGCGACCGTCGCCATTATCTGCTGGCGGATGTACTGGTAGAATTTACGCGATACAGGGCGCGTCCAAGTGGATTTGCGGCGCAGGGTTATAGATGAGGTAGTCATGGTCAAGTCTAATTTTGTGATTGTCTCACAAAATTAGACTCCCATTGAAGCCAAAGCATGCGAAAATATCAGTCATATGATTACAGGCGTAGAAGCGAAGACCCAGTGTCGGAGTTGTTAAGGTTGCGCTTTGCTGAGCGGAATATCGCTCCGAAGTCGGCATTGTAGCTCACAGAAAGCACCACCATGTTGCCGTTGTTCTTGATGTAACGTTCGCGATATGCCGGATTGACCTCTGAATAGCTCCATGTCGGATACTGTGTACCCTTGGGGGTGAACATATACATCCAGCCGACACCTAAGGTCCAGTGCTTGTCGGGATTGAACTCAAAGCTGAGGACATCACCGTTTTCATCCTTCATCACATAGTGTCCGCTCAGGTACTTACCAGGAATCTTGCGCCAGTATGAGATGGTGTATGGACCTTTGTTCCACCATATTGAGAAACTTGCATCAAACGAAGTCAGCTTGTTGGACCAGTCGGCACCTGTGCAGTAGTAGTGTGAAACGCCGAGATTTACGTTAGCTCCAAATCCGTATATGTCATTGAGCTTCATGTTGAGGTTTGACTCGAATACTCGACTGCGCCGTGCGTTGACTGATTGTGACAGGAAAAGGTTGTCGCCAAGATATGCCATGTCGCCTATTACAGCGTTTGATGCATGGCGGTAAGAGAGGAGCAGCGAGGTCGAGAATTTCTTAAACCGGTAGCTCGGCATCAGTTGATAGACGAAGCTGTCAGTCACTTTAAGTTCTGGATTGCCGTTAGATACCAGATATGGAGATACCTGCTGTGGATAATCGGTCAGCTGGGAGAGGGAAGGAATCACCGGACCATAGACAAATGCTGCCTGGATACTCCAGCGTGAACCGGCGTTCCATGACAGCTGTGCCTGTGTGCGGTTGCGTATGAAATGTCGTCGGTTGAGGTCGTTGTTGATCCAGAACATTTTCAGACCTGTAGATAATGAAAGGTACACCTTGCCGATTTGCTGTCCGAGACGTGTATAGATATAATTGTTGTTTTCGGTCAGCACGGGTTTGTAGTCCGATGTCAGATAGGTGTTGGTGCTGCGTGACAGTGTATTCTGAAATCCGCCTGACAGTGAAGTTTTGTCGCTGAAATCATGATTGTAACTGATTTCCGATATGAGCGAGTGGCGGCGGCTGTCAACATCCATCAGATAGTCGTTCGTGCTGCCGTCTGTATAAGTGTACTGGTTGTCACGGCGGTAGTCGGTATTGCTGAGCGTGCCTACCACCTGTGCCTCAATAGAATTTTTCTCGTTGAAATCTTTTCGGAAAAACAGGTCAAGCGAAGGCGAGAAATCACTGCTTGAGGTGTGCCTGTTCACGTCGTATTCTCCGAGATAAGAGTCATATGTGGTGCCTATGTACCGTGATTTATTATAGGGTGGTGTGGCACGGAATGTGACTGAGAGGAGTGTGGATGTGTCAGGGCTGTAGTCATATTTCGCCTGCATCTTGTGGGTATGGTAGTTAAAGGGATTTCGGTCATCCTCTACCAGATTTACGCGGAAATCACTGCCTATATAGGACTCATAGGTATGGTCGTAGACTTCCTGGTAATTACGCCATGATGGATTATATGACAGAGTGAATTGCGATGGTCCCTGATGGTATGACGCACGCAGATTGGCATCGACAAATGCCGTGGTGACCGCACTGCGTGTCCACAGATACACTTGTCCGCCATCATTACGCTTCTTGAGGGTGATGCTGATGAGTCCCGAGTTGCCCTTGTCAGCATATCGGGGCGGGGTGACCCGTGAAAATTCTATCTTGGATATGTCTTTGGGCATTAGAGCGTTGACATCGTCCATTGTCGATGGCACTCCGTTGATCAATATCACCGGTGTGCCACCGTCGACAGTGAGTGTGCGGTTGATAGGATTGGCATCAAGCCCTGCGAGCGGAAGTTTCTGAAATAAGCTGATGGAGGTAGCAGATGCCTTGACATCTGATGCTTCGGGATATATGATGGTGCGTCCACGTGAGTCTGTGGTGGATTGCCCTTTAACTGTCACTTCGCCGAGGCTAAGTCCCTCGCTGAGATATATGTCGCCAAGGCTGATGTCTTTGGCGCCGGATGGGATATGTATTTCTGTATGGTTATATCCTGTACATGTTATGTCAAGTGTGAGATTTGTTGTGGCATTTGTTTCCAGCCTAAAGAGCCCATCCTTATCAGTGATACCTCCTGTCACAAGTCTGGTAGCCTCGTTAAGACGGCATGGCACCCCTGCAAGGGCGGTGGAGTCTGTGTCTGACAACACTCTGCCTGTCACGGTTTTGGCATGAAGTGACAGTGTGGCTGTTGACAGCAACAGCAGGAAAACCGCTGCGCAGAACTTATAGAAGCAAGTCATGATGTAGGTTTTTATGATGGATTTATGCGGCGCGGGAAGCTTTGCGGTAGAGGAGGCAGGCAATGATGAGGTAGAGGACATTGGGGATCCACATTGCCACGAATGGGGAAGTCAAGCCGCTGACGGCGAAGGTTGAGGTGACGGTCATGAAGAGGATGTAGCTGAAACTCAGAACCAGACCGATGCCGATGTTGAGTCCCATGCCTCCCTTGACCTTGCGCGACGACAGCGACATGCCTATGACGGTCAGGATAAACGCGGCAGCACACATGGCGTAGCGGCGGTGGTTTTCGATCTCGAAACTCTTGATATTGGCAAATCCGCGTTCTTTCTGCCGCTTGATGTACTCCTGTAAGTCGGGAGTCGACATGGTCTCATGGTCGTTTTTGGCTATGAGGAAGTCGCGCGGCTCAAATGGGATCACAGTGTCGAGCATCGTGCCGCGGTGTATCGTCTCGCGTGTGCCGCTGAAATCGCGTATCATGTAGTCTCGTACCTGCCAGTTGTAGAGGGTATCCCAGCGAATCTGTTGGGCAGTCAGGCGTGACACAAGTTTCTTCTTGTCAAATTTTTCAAGCGAGAACTTGTATCCAGTCTTGGTCAACGCATCGTAGCGCGACATGTATGCTATCTCACCGTCGGCTACTTTCATCTGGATATTTGTGCCATAGTCCACACGTTTGTTTTTCACATAGGTGTTGGTGTATTCTATGCGTTTGACGTTGGCTGGAGGTATTATGTATGCGCTCAGCAGATATGTGGCTATGGCGATGACTGTTGCCGACACGAGATAGGGGCGCATGAAGCGGCGGTATGACATGCCCGACGAGAGCATGGCGATGATTTCGCTGTTGTCAGCCAGCTTGGAGGTGAAGAAGATGACGGCGATGAATGTGAACAGCGGGCTGAACTGGTTGGCGAAGTAGGGGAGGAAGTTGACGAAATAGTCAAAGACTGTGGCTTTGAGCGGTGCTTTGAGAAATGCGTCAAGTTTCTCGTTGATATCAAACATGATGGTGATCGCGAGTATCAGGATAATCGCGAAAACGTATGTGCCGAGAAACTTGCGTATGATGTATCCGTCAAGGATCTTGAACATTGCTGAAAGGATAGGATTAGTAGGTTACAGTCTTCGGGTGACGCGCTCCACCATCTCGGTCTTCCACGGCTTGAAGTCACCGGCGATGATGTGCTTGCGGGCTTCGCGGACAAGCCACAGGTAGAAGGCGAGATTGTGGATGGATGCGATCTGCATGGCAAGCAGTTCCTGCGCTATGAACAGGTGGCGAAGATATGCTTTGGAATATACTTGGTCAACGAAGCATTCGCTTGTCTCGTCAATGGGTGAGAAATCGTCTGCCCATTTCTTGTTGCGCATGTTCATGATGCCGTTGGGTGTGAAAAGCATGCCGTTGCGCCCATTGCGCGTGGGCATCACGCAGTCCATCATGTCTACACCGCGGTCTATGGCTTCAAGGATGTTGGCAGGTGTGCCCACACCCATCAGATAGCGCGGACGGTCAGTGGGGAGGATTTCGTTGACCACCTCTATCATGTCATACATCACCTCTGCCGGCTCCCCGACAGCCAGTCCGCCTATGGCGTTGCCGTCAGCTCCGAGGTCAGCCACGAATTTTGCCGATTCGCGCCTGAGGTCGGGATAGGTACAGCCCTGAACTATAGGAAAATATGCCTGACGGTAGCCATACAGCCCCTCGGTGGAGGTGTAGCGGTCCCATCCGCGCCGCAGCCAGCGGAGTGTCAGGTCGAGAGACTTGCGGGCGTATGAATAGTCGGATGTGCCGGGAGGACATTCGTCAAGAGCCATCATGATGTCTGCGCCGATGGTGCGCTGGATGTCTACCACCCCTTCGGGGGTGAACAGGTGCTTTGAGCCATCGATGTGGGAGCGGAAATATGCGCCCTCTTCTTTGAGCTTGCGGTTGGCGGCAAGCGAGAACACCTGGAAGCCCCCGCTGTCGGTGAGTATGGGGCGGTCCCAACCGTTGAATTTGTGCAATCCGCCGGCTTGGCGCAGTATCTCGGTGCCTGGACGCAGATACAGATGGTATGTATTGCCGAGGATGATCTGGGCTTTTATGTCATCGCGAAGCTCGCGCATATGCACGCCTTTGACCGAGCCTACAGTGCCTACGGGCATGAATATAGGGGTTTCGATCTGTCCGTGGTCTGTGGTTATCAGTCCGGCACGGGCAGTTCCGTTGGTGTCTGTTGCTTGAAGCTTGAAATCCATTTTGCAAAATTAGTTGTTTTATGGGAGAAATGCAGTATATTTGTGTTTGTAAAAAATATCACTGATACCATATACTATTAATTTCAACATATTCACTTAATCATTTTTCCATCTATGAAAAAATTTGTAGCCGAACTTGTCGGCACTATGTTCCTTGTCTTGTTGGCTTGCGGCAGCGCGGTATTGGCGGGTCCCTCAATCTCTACTCTCGGCATCGGCTTGTGCTTCGGTCTGGTGCTCATCTGTCTGTGCTATGCCATAGGCGGCATATCAGGCTGCCATGTCAATCCGGCGGTATCGCTCGGTGTGTTCCTCACTAATAAGGACTTCACTGCCAAGGATCTGATAAGTTACTGGGTTGCACAGTTTATCGGTGCTGCCATCGGCGGTCTCCTGCTTTACTGGCTCTTCCAGCTTGGAGCAGGTTTTAATTTCGGCGGCATCACAGCTGCCAGTGGCAACAGTCTCGCTGCCAATGTGCTCCAGCCCGGTGCCACCCCGGCTCTCGCTCTGCTCGTCGAGATACTTCTGACATTCTTCTTCGTGTTCATCGTGCTCGGTGCCACAAGCAAGTTTGGTGTCAGCAATCTTGCAGGTCTGGCTATCGGTGTAGGTCTCGGCCTGGTCAACATCGTTGGTATCCCCGTAGACAACTGTTCTGTCAATCCCGCCCGTTCGTTTGGTCCGGCTCTGTTTTCGCCCAATGCCTGGGCTGACTTCTGGATTATGGTAGTCGGTCCTCTCGCAGGTGCAGTCCTCGCAGCCATCGTCTGGTATCTCGTAGCTCCCCACTTCAAGAAGAAATAATCAGAAGCCTACGTGTAGTAACAAGCCCCTGCCGTTGTTGACGGCAGGGGCTTCTTCTTAGATTTAAGGTATGGTCACATCACTCTGGAGTGGAAAGTGCCTTGAGAGATTTTTCAATTGTTTATGAAGCAAAATTACTACCGAACATACGGATATATGGCAAAATCAAGGGGTAAAACAGGGGGACAACCCTCTCTGGATGTTGCGAATTAAGGGGGAAGGGGATACCTTTGCATACATGAAACCTATCACATCTTTTTTGACAAAAATATTGTATGGTAGTCTCTGTGTAGCCTCTCTGTGCGGTTGCTCGCATGGGGGACAACATGACTTCAAACCATGGGGGACAGGCTCTGACAGCCTTGACATGATGCTTGACCGTGTAGACAGTCTGGAGATGATAGCTCCGTGGGACGATACCGAGGTCAGGGGCGCTTTGCGGTCTGTCGATTCCATGGCATCACGCTGCGATGGAGCCAACGCCATGGCTGCGGGGCTGTTTGTCAGGAGTCATCTTTATGAGATTGACGAGAACCAAGAGGAGGCTATGGATGTCATAAAGAAAGCTCTGGGGATGGTAGACTCAGGGCAGTCTCCTTACCTCTATTCACGACTGCTGCTTCAAAGGGCAGTGCTGGATCCCGATCTGTCATCCAAAACAGCTACATATTTCAGTGTCTTGCCAAATTTCATAGAGGTGCGTGACAGCATGGTGGTCGTGGAGACTCTGTGGGAACTCAACAATGCCTATGAGTATGTGTGGGACGACTCGACGATACTCGAGTGTTTCAGCGAGATACTCAAATGGGTGCCGGATACAATGCACAATCTCAAAAACATCATGCGCTTCAATATAATAGCACTTGAACGCGGCGATGGGAATAATCCGCGCTATGTGGCAAAGATTGACAGCCTACGCTCCGAGAAGGAGCTGATGCAGATGTCTCCGCCACTCTCTGTGCTGGTCTACAGCGACCTCTACCGTCTCCGTGGCGATGCTGCCGATCTGGATACTGCCGGAATGTATATGGCTGGGATGGTGGGAGACCATGACGCTGTCAAGGTGTATTACGGGCAGAAACTCAGCCATGCACTCAAATGTGGCGAGCGTGACACTGCGGCTCACTATGCGGCTGAATTGGAGAGATACCTTGATGATGAGTCACCGATGGTCATCGAGACCATCAAAGCATTGTTGCCGTATTATAAAGAGATAGGCATGACCCAGCGGTATGATGCGCTCAGCCACAGGTTTGCGGAGATGCAGACCAAGGCGGCTGCTTATGAAGAAGCCACCAAGATGGCGCGCATGAACACGCAGCGTCAGATGCGCGATTTCAGCAAATACACTACCGTAAAGACGCAAGAAGAACATGTCAGGACATTGTGGCTGACCGTAGGAGTATTGGTAGTGCTGTTTCTGACAGTGGGCGTGATTTTGTTTATACGCTTGCGCAGACGTCATCTGGAGACTAAAGCGCGCTTGCATGATGATCTCGAAAATACGAAGCGGCGTCTGACTGTGGCACAGCTCCGCGCGGTCGAAAACGAGCAGACTCTGAGTAATGTATTGACTGACCTTGGCAACATCTCGTCGGAACATACCGAGGTGCAGTCGCATGCTGACCGCATCAAGGTCAAGCTTAAAGCACAGCTGTCAGGTGAGGATGACTGGGAGAGGTTCTCGGCAGTATTTACAGAGATGCGTCCGGGTTTTGTAGAGAAGCTTCGCGAGGCATATCCGGTGCTGACGCAGGGGGACGTCAGATTGTGCTGCCTGCTCAGCATGGGGCTTGACACGAAGCATATAGCGCGGCTTCTGCTGATACGCCCCGAATCAGTTAAAAAACATCGTCAGCGTCTGCGCGCTAAGCTCGGACTGTCGCCCGAAGTGGTGTGGACTGACTATTTTGCAAATTTCTGACGATATGAGGCGCAGTCAGTGTGTCAGATTGCGTAAAATTTCATAACTTTGCAGTCGGATTTTTCGGCTTGAAATGGGTGCATCAGCCGTGCTGTAGGGACATGCCGTGGCATGTCCGCCTCTAAGCAGATGCATCCCATCCTGTGTCCAGCGGACATGCCACGGCATGTCCCTACATGGTCAGCCAGGTCTGCACATATTCCTTAGTATTTAGAACATTGATATAGATAAACGTATAGAGATATGATTAATCGAGTCCTTATCCGCATGAAGGTCGTACAGATGCTGTATTCCTATCTGTTGACACGCAATCAGTTTAAAATCCAGCCCGCACCTGCCAATCCTACTAAGGATCAATCGTTTGCATACTCAGTCTATATCGATTCGCTTCTGCTGATGCTGGAGATTTCGGGCTACCGTGTCTCTCCCGATCAGGTGAAGCTCTCTATCCCTGTCAATCCGCGTCTCAACCAGTCTGGTATCATCCGCGCTCTTGCTGCCAACGATGATATCCGCACAATCATCAACCGTGGCACGTCGACAGTCGGAAATTTTGACGCAGGTCTTTCAGCCATATATAATGCTGTAATATCTTCCGATTTGTACAAGAAGTATCTCCGTGCCCGTAACCGAGGCATCAAGGAGGATGTGCAGTTCTGGACAGTCATGTTCAAGACTGTGATTGAGAAGAGTGCGGCATTTCAGGAAGGGGCACGCCGAAGCGATGAGTTTACTCTCAATGGTCTGGAACTGGGCATCGAGAACCTCATCAAGACGTTGGAAGAGTTTGACGGTGAACACTCTGGCTTCGCCGAAGCGCGTAATGCACTCGACCGTTCGCTTGACAAGGCTTACCAGCTCTATCATGCACTACTGACTCTTCCCGTGGAGATTACCCGCTGCTATGACCTCCAGCTCGACAATGCACGTAACAAGTATCTGCCTACCAGCCAGGATCTCAATCCTGATACTCGTCTCATAGACAACCGTCTGGTGAAGCTCCTTGCTGACAACGAATCCATCAAGGAATACGCCGAGGCTCATCCCGGAGAGTGGACTGACGATACTGACCTGCTCTCGCATCTGCTTAAGCGCATCCTCGAATCGGAGGAGTATAAGAAATACCTTGAGTTGCCTGCTCCCACTCTTAGTGATGACTGTGATTTCTGGCGCCAGGTGATGAAGTCGATCATTCTCCCTGATGATGAACTCGCTGAGGTGTTGGAATCCAAGTCGGTCTATTGGAACGACGACCTTGAGATAATGGGTACTTTTGCTCTCAAGACACTACGCAAGTTTGCGTCCGCACAGTCTAAGGATCCCGTGCTTCCGCAGTATAAGGACGATGAGGACGCGCGTTTCGGCGCAGACCTGTTTGTCAATGTCGTGGAGAATTATGACGAATACCGCACACTGGTGGATAATTATGTCGACAACCAGGCATGGGACTCCGAACGACTGGCATTCATGGATGTCATCATCATGTCGGTTGCCATAGCCGAGATGCTCAACTATCCGCAGATACCCATACCGGTCACTCTCAACGAGTATATCGAGATAGCCAACAGCTACAGCACTCCGCGAAGCGGCAAATTTATCAACGGTGTGCTTTATTCGATCATCAATCACCTCAAGGAAGAGGGTAGGCTGATGCGTGATAATTGAAAATTTTAACAATTATTATTTCAGCCCCTCACGATAGTTTCCTTACCTTTGTGAACGATAGAATAATAACTGAAACTCATCAATTTTACTTTTCTTTATTGTAACTATGCTTTTCAATCTTATAACCCTCGATGGCGCAGCCTCAAGTTCAGGTATGATGAACATGCTCATGATTGTGGGCTTGATTGTGGTGTTTTATTTCTTCATGATCCGTCCGCAGCAGAAGAAGCAGAAGGAGATACGCAAATTCCGCGAAGGCATCCAGAAGGGTGACCAGGTCATCTCGGCTGGCGGCATCTACGGCAAGGTGAAGGACATCAAGGATACCTATATCGTGCTCGAGGTAGACAAAGGCTTCTCTCTGCGTGTCGACAAAGGTTCAGTGTATCCTTCGGCTCTTGATATCGAAGCCACCGGCAGCAACCCCGAGGAGAAGAAATAACCCTCGCCACATGCGATGGTGCCTGACGTGAACATTACATGGCATCAAACAATCCCATATACGACAAGATAAAACAGGCGCGAGCCTCGTTGACCACAGCGGCACGTTCTTCCAAAGGGAAGGACGTGCTGATGTATCTTTTGTTTGTACTGATAGCGTTTGTGTTCTGGGTGCTTCTGTCGCTTGACTCGGAGATAACCAAAGATTATGAGGTGCCGATAGAGATTGCCGAGGTGCCTGACAGTGTGCATATCCTGGGCAATGTGCCGGCATCGATCAATGTGTCGGTCAGGGGCAAGGGTGCCCAGCTTATCAGATATGAGTGGGGCGCGATGCCAAGGCTGACACTGAAGTTCAGAGACTATGCGACTAAAAGGGAACGGCTCTCCGTGTCACGTATCCGTCTGGATGCACGGCTTAGAGATTATTTCGGCAACGGGGTTGTCATCAATACCATCAAGCCTGATACTTTAGGGGTTGCATATACCACTAATCCGGGTGTCAGACTGCCACTTCATGTCGTGGCTGATATCAAGCCGGATCTGCAGTACACTTTGAGCGGACCTGTGACGGCAAGCACAGATTCGGTGACGGTGTATTCTACCACCGCACTTCCATCGGATATGAAATATGTGGTGACTGAGCCTGTAGCCATGTCAGGTATAAAAGATACGACGCAGGTGACTGTGGCGGTACGGTCAATGGCAGATGCCAAGGTGGTACCATCGACTGTCGAGGTCACCATCCCGGTTGAGCCGCTCATATCCAAGCGCCGTCAAGCCACGGTGGATGTGGTCGGTCTCCCACCACATACATCGCTTATAACATTTCCGTCAAAGGTGACATTTACATATCTCGTGCCTATGGGTGTCTATAACAAAGATTATCCTCTGAGAGCTTATGTGGACTATGATGACGTGAATGTGGTCACGAAGAAGATACCTGTGCGTATCGGGGCTGTCCCGCCGTTTTTCTCAGGTGTGACTGTTACGCCTGATAGTGTGGAGTATATCATAGAAAGAGCTGATTAAGGGGAACGATTTCTTAGAGGATGCGTATAATAGCTATAAGCGGAGGCATAGGTTCGGGAAAAAGTGTCGTGTCACGGATGGTGTCAGTTATGGGTTGGCGTGTATATGATTGTGACAGCCGTGCACGTCGTCTGATGGATACCTCTGATGAGATCAAAAGACGTATCGCATCTGAAATATCCGACAGCTGTATAACGCAAGATAATGAGATAGACCGCCAATGCCTTTCGGGTCTGGTTTTTAATGACGCTATGGCTCTTGATGTGCTTAACAAGATAGTGCATGGAGCGGTCAGAGAAGATTTCAAGGATTGGTGTCACAGGCATGCAGATGATGGGATGCTGTTTGTCGAGACTGCCATCCTCTATCAGAGCGGTATGGATTCCATGGTAGATGAGGTGTGGGAAGTCTCAGCCTCGGAGTCAGTGCGCATAGCGAGAGTTATGATGCGCAACAATCTGTCGGAGGCAGAAGTCAAAGCCCGCATCGCGTCTCAGGCTGCATATACTCCGGTCCATGTACATCCCCATACCATTGCGATAGACAATGATGGAGCGGCGGCATTGCTCCCGCAGGTGCTTAATGCCGTGAGCGTTGCCCCATAGGACGCTTAGGGAAAGCATTGAAACATGCTTGTAGGGAGGGTGTTGCAGAACCTGTCAATTGTGGTGATTCTACCTGTATGATGTAGGGACATGCCATGGCATGTCAGCTGATACTCAAGCATTTGCAGATTAGACATGCCGTGGCATGTCCCTACAACATTGTGCGATTCGGAGTTCTGCAACACCCTCCCTACAAATTTGACGGCGTTTATTACATGATTCCTGAGTTTTGCAGCACCCTCACATGCGTGTTTCAACGTATTTCTGCAACCCTCCCTACATATTTTTATACGATGGCGATGGACTGAGGGTTACAGGCGGCTCGTCCAGAAGTCGATGAAGCGGCGTGCCACTACGTCACAGGAGTTGTGTTTTTCTACGAATTGGCGTGACTGACTGCCTCTTTCGGCTATGAGTTCTGGACGGAGTACAACATTTTCAATGGTATCGATCAATCCAGCCATGTCGGTCGGGGCGTTGATGATAGGGCGGAGGTGGTGCTCGTTGATGTAATCGTAATATTCAGGCTCTGCACCGCTGATGACGTTGAGCCCGTATGCCATTGCCATAAGGGCTGTAGTGGCAGGGGTGTAGCTGTAGATTTGATCCATGACTACGTGAGAGTCGCGCATCAGGCTGATAAATTCGGCAAATGGACGGTTCTCGACTATGGTCAGAAGTGCGCGGTCGGGATGACGGGATATGACTTCGCGGGCTGCCTCCTCAAGCATGTCTGTGCCTTTCATGGGCATGCGCGTGCGGTCTCTGCCGAGAAATATTTTGATCTTGTCGGGATGCTCAGGTAGAGTGACCGGATGAAATGCCGACGTGTTGATTGGTATGCCTCCATAAACAGATCTTTCTGCCCCCAACGCCCGGCGCATGCCAAGTTCATACTCATACAGCACAGAGACTGCTCCATCGATGTGGTCAAGGGCATAACGCTGGTAGTCTACGAGACCTGGATCATGCCATTCCCCCCATAAATCGGGATTCAGTTTGCTCCACCGGGAAGGTTCGTTTCCCATGTGCCATTCGGAATAGCGCAGCGGTGAGTCTGCGGCAGCAACCATGTCAAGATAGGCGATGTCTGTGCTCATGGCAGTCAGAAAGACGGCTCCGTTCTCGCATTTCAGTCGGTCGAATATGTAGCGCAGTCTTTGAGGTCTGAGTTGCACGAAATTAAGGTCGTTGAGAGCCACAATGTCATATCCGCGCAGGTATCTGTGCATCGGACCGAGCATCTTCCAGAATAGATGCAGTCCTCCCAATTTGCCCGGTCGTCTTGTCAGGTCTAAGTCACGTTCGCACTGCATCCAAGCAGAGCCGTCAGATATAAGTGTCACCTCGTGTCCTTGGTGACGCAGTCCTGTAGCCAGGGCGCGGTGGCAGTTGCTATAGTCTCCGAGCAAAAGGATTTTCATATATGCGATGCTGTTTCTATTAACAAAAGTAGGGAAACTGAGATGGTTTTGCAAATTAGAAGAGATAATTGTGAGGATATTTTAAACATGAATCTTCTATGGGTTGTTTAAACAGTAGATTTTAACAGAGATTAATGTAGTTATATTATGAAGATTTTAAAAAGTATGAGGGAATGTGCTGCTGTCATGTTGATGTCGATATGGCTTCCAGCATGGGCTGACGGTATAACCATCTCTATAGTCAGAAGCGAAGCCGTAAGTCCTGACGAGATAGACGTGGAGTATTATGTATCGGCAGATGGACTGACCGATGCCGGATCCTTGACATATGATGTGTCGCTGGAGTACATGATGGCAGATGAATCCGTGCCTACGATTTTAGAGCAGACCACTACAGCCAAAACGTCTCATGTGTTTGAGATGACGAATCTGCCTCCTGACTCCACGATTACAGCCGTCATGAAGGCCTCGGTAACAGTGCCTGGAGTCGCAACCCCGTTGACTGCTGAGACGGAAATCAAGGCAAAGACACTGGCGATTCCGATCTTGATAGGGACTCTTCCTGGCGGAAACGACCACATATGGAGTGCGAACTATGGCATCAGGGGCGAGGTTTTTGACGCAGATACTTTCGGACGATGCTATTATTACACTACTTCTTTTGTCGGGGAAGGCGCTTTCCGGTTTATTTCAAAGCTCGGGCGTTCGACTACTGACTGGCCCACGGTAGATAAAGAGCCTATATATGCACCGTCACAAGACCGTCAGGATGTCGTGTTTGACCACTGGTATCCATATGAGGTGTTCATCGACACTAATTCACCATGTGCGTGGAGGATTCCGAATTTCAGATCGGGTGATACCTCTGAATATACAGTGCAATTGAGTTTCAAGAAAAAAGCAGTGCTGGTAGTGCATCAGGATTATCCCACCGATGTAAGCGATATCATCATTGATAATACCGATAGAGACACGGTGGATGTGTATAATATGCAGGGAACGATGCTGCGTCACGGAATAGCCAAATCCGAGGCAACACTCGATCTCGCCCCCGGACTCTACATCATAGGCGATGTGGACATTTGGGGTGATATT
>LUJR01000020.1:36051-36848 GCA_001689515.1 Bacteroidales bacterium M7 | reverse complement strand
GTCATCAACAATGACGCAACTTCTATCAGCGGCACTTTCAATGGCGAGTCGCTGTCGCTTCAGAACGGCAGCAACAATGTCTCTGTCAGCCAGTATCTGACATCTGACAAGGCTACAGGTAGCCTCTCGGTATCGGCGACAAATGCCCAGGGCACTACTACTGCCAATGTTTCGTTCACTCGCGATGACTCAACCCTGGTCTATGAGGATAACCTTACAGGCGACTGGCGCGAGCTGTCAATCTATCAGGTGATGGTAGGTTCCTTCCAGCATGGCGACGGCGGTGCGTCAGGCTACAGCGACATGTGGGGTCCCGAAGGACACCGCAAAAACGGTAACCTCCGCGGCATTATCGATGCTCTTGACTACATCAAGGATCTCGGCATGAACGCCATCTGGATGACCCCCATCTTTGATTCTACCAACGGTCAGGGCGGCGAGAAGCTACAGGCTACAGGCTACTTCTGCACCAACTATTTCAAGGTTGACCCCAAATTCGGCACTGAAGAGGATTTTGACGAACTCGTGCGCAAGGCTCATGAGAAGGGTATCTACATTATCCTTGATGGCGTTTTCGGCCATCATGGCGGTGTCAACTCAGCTTCGCCCAGTGGCAAGTGGATTGACAGCACTACAGCTAACAATATCCGCGGCACAGATGCCGGCAATGTATCATACCCAGGTTCTCTTGAATATTTCAAGGAAGTAATTAATTACTGGATGAACAAGGGCGTAGACGGTTGGCGTCTTGACCAGTGCTATCAGGTATACCAGGGCGGTCACAACTACTGGAAAGA
>LUJR01000020.1:0-35908 GCA_001689515.1 Bacteroidales bacterium M7 | reverse complement strand
CGGTGTTGGCTCGATAGGCTGGTACCTTTCAAGTGATGCCGCCACCCGTGGTTACCGTGATTCAGGTGTCAATCCCACACTTTTCCTCTCTAACCATGACACATCCCGTGTAGGTGATTTTGTGGACGTTAATTCTAAGCCCAACGAACTCATCACCCGACATGCAGCAGTCGCTGCTTACTCTGGTCCTACCTGCACATACTATGGTGACGAGATAGGTGATAAAAGTGGTAACGGTAACGCTGACAACAAGGCTCGCACATCTGGCCGTATCTCAGGTTTCAACCAGAACGAGCAGAAAGTACACGACTACACTGCCAAGTACTTCAAGGCTCGTGCTGCCAACCCGGCTCTCTGGCGCGGCACCGTAAGCCGTCAGGAGGGTAACAAGTGCGAGATTATCACAAAGACTGACTCGCAGACCGGCAACAAGGTAATCTGCATCTTCTCTGAAACCGACCAGAACGTCAGCATTGGCGGAAGCGGCATCGACCTCATCAACGGAGGCAATGTCAGCGACAATGTCAGTGTCAAGGCATGGATTCCCGCGTTCATCAAGATGAACTGATTCCAATCTTACATTCAATATATTCTACATGAAATCGGGCGGCTCGTTAGAGTCGCCCGGCTTTTGTTTTCATAATCGGGTATCCTTATTCTGTAGGGACATGCCGTGGCATGTCCGCCAAGAGCATGACCACTAACATTCGTTTCTGCCAGCGGACATCCCACGGCATGTCCCTACAATGATGATGGTGTCATATTGACAATCAGTGGTGCGTGTACAGGAACCGCTTGATTGACCGCTTGGGAGTCTTCTCAAATTCCTCGTGGTGGAGCTTGATGCGACGTATCTGTGAGTAGGCAGGCAAATCCTTGTTGAGCTGTTTGATGTTTTCTTGCATCACCTGTTCGAGCTGGGAGAGGGGAGTGCCCTGCGCGGTGGCAGCCTCGATGTCGGGATATATGAGGGCTGCGAGTTTGCCGTCGCCGTCATCTATCACAAGCGACTCTGCCACAAGAGGCATGTTGTTGAGTTTCTGCTCTATCTCCTCGGGATAGATATTCTGACCCGATGGACCGAGTATCATGTTCTTGTCACGACCGCGAAGGTATATGTAGCCGTCCTGGTCCACGGTGCAGATGTCACCGGTGTTGAGCCATCCGTCCTTGAGAGCTTCGGCTGTGGCTGCTGGATTCTTGTAATAACCCATCATCACATTGTCGCCTCTGAGCAGCAGCACTCCGGGTATTTTGGTGCCGTCGGGAGAGTCCACTTTCATCTCCATGCGAGGTGCTATCCTGCCGCATGATCCGGGTCTCTGTTTGTCCCAGGGACAGTATGCCACCAAGGGCGCACACTCGGTCATGCCGTAGCCCACGGTGAACGGAAATCTGATTTTACGCAGGAATTCTGCGACATCCTCATTGAGGGCAGCTCCGCCGATGATGATTTCCTTTAGCTGTCCGCCAAACACGTTGATGATTTTTGTCCGTATATCAGCGAGTATCTTGTCCTTGACCACAGGTGTCTTTAGAAGCATCTTCATGATTGGCTTGTCAATCACGGGGAACACCTTTGATTTGATGATTTTCTCAAGGATGAGTGGCACGGTGATGACGAGCTTGGGGCGAACTGCGGCAAACGCTTCCATGATGACACGCGGCGAAGGGGTGCGGCTGAGGAAATGTATGTTGCATCCCTTGACAAACGGATGTAACATCTCTACGACGAACCCGTACATATGTGCCAGCGGCAGCATGCACACCATTCCGTCACCAGGTTTGAGAAACGTCAAGCCGTCGATGCAAAACTGTATGTTGCTCCACAGGTTTTTGTAGCTCAGCATCACTCCTTTTGAGAAGCCCGACGAGCCGGATGTATAGTTGATGAGAGCCATCGTGGACGGGTCAGGGTCGGGATATTTCACATCCTCAGCCGAGAACCGTTCGGGATATTTCTCGCCGAAGTAGAGATTGAGTTTCGCGCGTGTCTCGGTCAGTTTTTTTGAGCGTGACAGCAATATGCTGAAATCGTGGATGCGGATTATGCCTGTCAGTGCCGGCATGCAGCTGCCGTCAAGATTGTTCCACTGCGTCCCGGTGGTAAACAGCAGTTTTGCATCGCTGTCGTTGACCAGATGGTGTATGGTGTCAGGCTTGAACTCGTTGAGTATCGGCACAGCCACAGCTCCGTAGGTCAGGCATGCCATGGCAGCTACTGCCCAGTTGGCGGAGTTGCGTCCGCAGAGGGCTATCTTGTCGCCTTTGCGTATGCCGGTTTTCTCAAAAAATATGTGCAGTTTGGCGATTTTACGCCCCACATCTTTATAGGAGAGATTCGCACCGTGCATGTCACACAGTGCTTCCATGTCCCAGTTGTGGCGGATAGATTCCGCGATATAGGCTGTCAGTGAAGTCTGTCGTTCCATTGGTTATTATTTACATATGACTGGTAAAGATAACAATTTAATGACACAATGTGTTAAACTTCGCGTGAAAATGTGTAAATTTGCACTCGGATAAGAGACTCATTTTTACATTCACATACTCATTCACACTATCCTAATCAACACAATGAAAGTTGCTATCGTGGGTGCCAGCGGCGCCGTAGGCCAGGAATTCCTGCGCGTTCTCGACGAACAAAACTTCCCTATTGACGAATTGCGCCTTTTCGGCTCCAAACGCAGCGCGGGCCGCACATATAACTTCAAAGGCAAGGAAATCACCGTCAAAGAGCTCACCCATGACGCCGAGGATTTCCGCGGCATAGACTTCGCTTTCACATCGGCTGGTGCCGGCACTTCAAAGGAGTATGCTGACACCATCACCAAGTACGGAGCCGTGATGATTGACAATTCAAGCGCGTTCCGCATGGACACCGATGTGCCTCTGGTGGTGCCTGAGGTCAATGGCGACGATGCATTCAATGCTCCCCGCAATATAATTTCCAACCCCAACTGTACTACAATACAGATGGTTGTGGCTCTTAAGCCCATCAATGATCTCACACCCATCAAGCGTGTGCATGTGGCGACTTATCAGGCTGCCAGCGGCGCAGGTGCTGCCGCCATGGACGAGCTTATCGAGCAGTATGCCCAGCTACAGCGCGGCGATGAACCTACAGTGGAGAAATTCGCCTATCAGCTTGCTTACAATGTCATTCCCCACATCGATGTGTTCATGGACAACGGATATACCAAGGAGGAGATGAAGATGTTCAACGAGACCCGCAAGATCATGCACGCTCCCGAGCTGTCGGTCAGCGCGATGTGTGTCCGCGTCCCGGTGATGCGTGCCCACAGCGAGGCTATCTGGGTGGAGACTGAGCGTCCCGTCACACCGGCTGAGGCTCGTGAGGCATTCTCTAAGGCTGAAGGTCTGGTGGTTGTCGATGATCCTTCTAACAAGAAGTATCCCATGCCTCTCGACATCGCAGGCAAAGACCCTGTGTATGTGGGTCGTATCCGCGAAGACCTTGCGAATGCCAATGGACTGTCGTTCTGGATCGTGGGTGACCAGATCAAGAAGGGCGCCGCTCTCAATGCGGTGCAGATAGCCCAGTACATGCTTGCACATAAGAAATAAGCAGAGGCATGCCTCTCATTACCTCACCGGTAGCGATATTCCTGACAGTATTACTGATAATACTGCTCGCTCCCTTATTGCTCAATAAGCTCAAGATACCGCATATCATCGGGCTTATCGCGGGGGGCATACTGGTGGGTCCCTATGGATTTGGCTTGCTTGCCCGTGACGCCGGATTTGAGGTGTTCGGGCAAGTAGGCCTTCTGTATCTCATGTTCCTCGCGGGCATAGAGATAGACATGTACCACCTTAAGAAGAACATCTCCAAGGGTCTTGCTTTCGGTGCCATGACGTTTCTTGTGCCCTTAGTGCTCGGGGCGGTGGCTGTGCACTATGCCCTCGGCATGACATGGCTGACAGCCACGCTGATGGCATCGATGTTTGCCGCGCATACGCTGATAGGTTATCCCATAGTGAGCCGTTTCGGTCTGACCAAGTCGCCGGCGGTCATAATTGCTGTTGCAGGTACGATTGTGACGGTGCTCGGATCGCTGATGGTGCTGGCTTCCATCGCGGATGTCATCAAGTTCGGTGCTTTCGAGATCATTAATCTATTGAGGCTGTTTGGCGGACTGATACTCTACTGTGTGCTTGTGACGGTGGTGTATCCGAGGCTGACGCGTTGGTTTTTCCGCCGTTACCATGATGATACGGTGCAGTTTATATATGTACTCACATTGGTGTTCATTGCTGCCGCCGTCGCATCGTTCATAGGCATAGAGGGTGTGTTCGGAGCATTCTATGCCGGACTGGTGCTCAACCGCTACATCCCTTCGCGCTCATCGTTGATGGGCAGGATAGAGTTTGTGGGCAATTCGATTTTCATCCCTTATTTCCTGATAGGGGTGGGCATGATGATCAATGTGCGCCTTGTCGCCTCTGACATGATGACGCTGGAGATTGCTGCAGTGATGTGTGGCGTGGCGATGGTGGTCAAGTGGCTCGCGGCTTTTATCGCCCAGCTGTCGTTCCGTCTTTCGTCTATCGACCGTTCGATCATGTATCAGTTGAGCAATGCCCACACCGCAGTGGCTCTTGCGGTGGTGATGATAGGACACAAATTAGGCGTGTTTGACGAGGCTGTGCTCAATGCCACGGTGTTGATGATACTGGTTACTTGCACGGTGTCGTCCTTCGGAGTAGAGAGGGCTGCCCGTAAGCTCGTGTTGCGTAATGTCGAAAAAGAGACTGATGCTGATGACGGTGTCCCGCAAAAGGCGCACCACACACTTATCTCTGTAGCCGCCCCCCACAGTGCCAAACAGATGGTGGAGGTGGCGCGGTATATGCAGGGCAAGCAGAGCCAGTACAACAAGCTTTACGCCCTCCATGTGCGTAGCGACAATGCCCAGTCGTCGCGTACACTGGGACAGAACTCTCTGGAGGAAGCGCAGAAAGCAGCCAATGCGACATCCTCTCGGCTGATACCCATAGAGCGGTATGACATCAACATCGTCACGGGTGTGCTTAACACTATGGCGGAGCGTGACATATCCACTCTGCATCTCGGACTGCACCGCCGAAGCCGCATCATTGACACGTTCCTCGGATCTAAGATCGAGCAGTTGCTCAAGTCCACCAATGCCATGGTGGTCATCAGCCGTATATTCATCCCTGTCAACACACTGTCACGAATAGTGGTGGTAGTTCCCTCCAAGGCGCAGTATGAGGGAGGATTCCGTCACTGGGTGGAGGCTGTCGGCAATCTCACGCGAGAGGTCGGATGCAAAGTCGTGTTTTGTGGTGCAGATGAGACAAACCGCACGATACGTTCCGTGTTGCAGGCTGGACGTTTTGGCATCCGCCAGGAGTATGTCGAGATCAGTTATGACGACGACTTCGTGTTGCTTCCTAACCGCATACATGAAGATGACCTGCTGGTAGTGGTTTCTGCCCGTCGTTCGTCGGTATCGTTCAGTCCCTCTATGGATGAGCTTCCCGAATTTTTGCAGAAATATTTCTCCTCCAATAATCTCATTATCCTCTATCCCGAGCATACCGGCACCGCCAACGTCATCGTACCCACCATGGCAGAGACCATGACCGCCGACATCTCCGGCGCGCCGTCACCCATATGGATTATGCTCCGCCGCATCTATCGCCGCATCAATCCCTCCGACACCCCCCTCCGCCGCAAACTCAAGCTCTGACGCTCCCCGAGCATTCACCCAGCCGCAGTACCCCAGACCTGTAGGGACATGCCGTGGCATGTCCGCTCCCCCATGATCCATATAAGTCTTATAAGACTTATCTCCCTGCAAATTTCCGATTTTTTAACAGTGTCACCCTTTGGAGTTTCGCGGAAAAGATTGTAACTTTGCAGTGCAAATGAGAGAGACGCATCTCTTGAATATTGCAAAACATAGACCAAAAGGTGCACATGGCGATTTAGTGTAGAGGCCTAGCACGCCGCCCTCTCACGGCGGAAACTCGGGTTCGAATCCCGAATTCGCTACATTGACTGTCCTGATGATTTCCATCAGGACAGTCTCATTATGTACGTATGCAAAATTTATGGTCGTGTTTCGGCTTATTTCGGAAAAAAATGCGAAATTTGCATGTTGAAACAAACTATACATATTTCAATGGAGTTTACTGCAAATCAGCTCGCAGCTATGGTCAACGGAACCGTTGAAGGTGATGGAAATGTCACTCTCAACGATTTCGCCAAGATAGAGGAGGGATATCCCGGCGCTCTGTCGTTCTTAGCCAATCCTAAATATACACCTTATATATATAAGACAGGCTCGTCTGCTGTCCTTGTCCGCAAGGATTTTGTCCCCGAGAGTCCTGTAAAAGCCACGCTTATCAGGGTTGAAGACCCCTATGCCACTGTCGCCCGACTGCTGACCATGGCGCAGCAGATGATGCAGAAGCTCCCTGAAAAAATTGAGACACCAAGTCATATCGGCGAGGGCGTCACTCTCGGAGAGCGTCTATACATAGGTGCATACGCCTATATCGGTGATGGCGCAAAGCTCGGTGATGACGTGAAGATATATCCGCAGGCATATGTGGGCGATGGTGTGGAGATAGGCGAAGGCACTATCATATATCCCGGTGCGAAGATATATCACTCATGCCGCATAGGCAAACACTGCATCATACATGCAGGTGCGGTGATCGGTGCTGACGGCTTTGGCTTTGCTCCTGGAGCTGACGGTTACGAGAAAATACCTCAGATCGGAAACGTCGTGATACATGACAATGTGGAAATTGGCGCTAACACCACCGTGGATCGTGCGACGATGGGAAGCACAGTTATCAACCGTGGCGTGAAGCTTGACAATCTCATACAGATAGCCCACAACTGTCAGATAGGAAGCGATACGGTCATGGCGGCACAAGCTGGCGTGGCAGGCAGCACACGAATCGGTGACCGCTGCATGATAGGCGGTCAGGTCGGTTTTGCCGGACATATCACCGTGGGCAATAACGTGCAGATAGGTGCGCAGTCAGGCATCGCGTCATCGATTCCTGATAAAGCAAGTTATATGGGTACTCCGGCTGTCCCGATGAGAGAATATGCCAAGAATGTCGTATATATCAAGCGTCTCCACGACCTCTTCAGCGGTCCGTGTGGGGAGATGATCAACAAGCACCGCAAGCGTCCCGACAAAGACAAATAACACCTTAATCTTACAAAAAATAACATCCAATCGACCATATGAAGCAGATAACACTCAAAGAGCCTTTCAGCGTCAGCGGTAAAGGTCTCCACACAGGAGCAGTCATTGAGGCTACTTTCCTCCCGGCTCCCGAAAATACCGGTTACAAAATCAAGCGTATCGACCTCGAAGGCGAACCTGTGATTGACGCCGTAGCCGAGAATGTCGTAAGCACCCAGCGTGGCACTGTCATCGCCAAGGGTGATGTCAAGGTCAGCACCATAGAGCATGCCATGGCAGCCCTGTATGCTTCGGGTATCGACAACTGTCTGATTGCTCTCAACGGTCCGGAAATGCCCATCCTTGATGGTAGTGCGGTAGAGTATTGCGAGAAGATAGCTGCCGCAGGTCTTGAAGAGCAGAAGGCTGACAAGGATTTCTACATCGTCAAGCAGCGTATAGAGGTGAAGGATGAAGAAACCGGAGCTTCAATAATCGTGCTGCCCGATGACCATTTCAGTGTGGATGCGATGATTGATTTCAATTCGCCTGTCCTCCCCAATCAGTATGCTTCGATGGAGCACATCGAAGAGTTTCCTGAGAATATAGCTTCAAGCCGCACATTCGTGTTCGTCCGTGAGGTCGAGCCCCTCCTCTCTGCCAACCTGATAAAGGGCGGAGACCTCGACAATGCCATCGTGATCTATGACAGCCCCATGGAGCAGAGCGAACTTGACCGTCTGGCTGACCTGATGAATGTGCCCCACAAAGATGTCAAAGAATTTGGCTTCATCAACAATAAACCCCTCACTTGGGCAAACGAGCCAGCACGTCACAAGCTGCTTGATGTGATAGGCGATGTGGCTCTCATAGGCAGGCCGCTCAAGGGCAAGATTCTTGCCACACGTCCCGGTCACTCGATCAACACCAAGTTTGCCAAGCAGGTGCGCAAGGAGGTGAAGCGTCAGGAGGTACAGACTCCCGTCTATGACCCCAACGCTACCCCGTTGCTTGACAACAATCAGATACGCGATCTGCTTCCCCACCGCTATCCGTTCCTGCTCATTGACAAAATCATCGACATGAGCACCAACTATATCGTGGGTGTCAAGAACGTCACCACCAACGAGCCATTCTTCCAGGGTCATTTCCCCCAGGAACCGGTTATGCCCGGAGTGCTGCAGGTCGAGGCTATGGCACAGACCGCGGGCATACTGGTGCTTTCGCAGGTACCTGACCCCGAGCACTATTCCACCTACTTCATGAAGATTGACAATGTGAAGTTCCGCCAGAAAGTCATCCCTGGCGACACTCTTATCTTCCACGTGTCGTTTATGACAGAGCTGCGTCGCGGATGTGCAGTGATGAAGGGCTATGCCTTCGTGGGCGACAAGATGGTGAGCGAGTGCGAATTCATGGCTCAGATAATTAAAAACAAGTAAACACATACCTTAACGTCTGATTCCGATCATAAGGACACAACATCTTAATTAACATCTATGAAACAACCGTTATCCTACGTGCATCCCGATGCCAAGATAGCCGACAGCGTGGTTATCGAGCCGTTTGTCACCATCGACAAAAATGTGGAGATAGGCGAAGGCACACGCATCGGCAGCAATGTCACCATACTTGAGGGTGCCCGTATTGGCAAAAACGTTACGATATTCCCTGGCGCGGTGATTTCAGCCATCCCCCAGGATCTTAAATTCCGCGGCGAGGAGACCACTGCCATCATCGGTGACAACACCGTCATACGCGAGTGTGTCACCGTCAACCGCGGCACAGCGGCAAAAGGCAAGACCGTGGTGGGCAAGAACTGCCTTATCATGGCTTATTGCCACGTGGCTCATGACTGCGTGGTCGGTGACCATGTGATCATGTCCAATGCAACCCAGCTGGCAGGTGAAGTCGTTGTTGACAACTATGCCATCATAGGCGGCGGTGCTCTGGTGCATCAGTTCTGCCACATCGGACCCCATGTGATGATTCAGGGCGGTGCGCTCATCAACAAGGACATCCCTCCCTATGTCAAGGCAGCTCGTGAACCCATAGCGTATGCCGGCATCAACTCAATAGGTCTGCGCCGCCGTAACTTCTCAAGCGAGGTGATCCGTGAGATTCAGGAGATATACCGTTATCTCTATCTGTCAGGTCTCAACAACACTGATGCTGTGGAGCGTATAGAGGCAGAGCTCCCTGCTACTGCCGAGCGTGACGAGATTGTGATGTTCGTCCGTAACTCCAAGCGAGGCATCATCCGCGGTTACGTGTGATGCACGGAAATGTTACCACTGTGAGCTGTTTTTAGAATATAACGATATAATCCTCAGCATACATAACCATGTACAGGACCAAGACATGTGGAGAGCTGCGTCTCTCTGATGTGGGCGAGAGCGTGACCCTCGCCGGATGGGTGCAGCGCACCCGCAAGATGGGAGGCATGACATTCGTTGACCTCCGCGACCGCTACGGCATCACCCAGATAGTATTTAATGTGGAGAGCGACGCGGCTCTCACCGAAGCTGCCAATCACCTCGGACGTGAATATGTGGTGCAGATCAAGGGCGATGTGGCAGAGCGCACGAGCAAGAATCCCAATATGCCCACGGGCGACATCGAAATCATAGCCCGCGAACTTAATATATTGAACCCCAGCGAGGTGCCTCCGTTTACCATCGAGGACAATACTGACGGTGGCGATGACCTGCGCATGAAGTTCCGTTATCTTGACCTGCGCCGCAATGCAGTGCGCCGCAATCTTGAGCTGCGTCATCGCATGGCGTTTGAGATCCGCCGTTATCTTGACTCCAAAGGCTTCCTTGAGGTGGAGACTCCCGTGCTTATCAAGTCGACCCCCGAGGGTGCACGTGACTTCGTGGTGCCTTCGCGCATGAATCCGGGCGAATTCTATGCCCTGCCTCAGTCTCCTCAGACGTTCAAGCAGCTGCTTATGGTCAGCGGATTTGACCGCTACTTCCAGATAGTCAAGTGCTTCCGTGACGAAGACCTCCGTGCCGACCGTCAGCCTGAGTTTACACAGATCGATTGTGAGATGTCGTTTGTTGACCAGGAAGACGTGCTCCAGATGTTTGAGGGTCTCGTCAAGCACATATTCAAATATGTCAAGGATATCGACTTCACCGAGCCGTTCCCGAGGATGACATGGGCTGATGCCATGCGCCTCTATGGCAGCGACAAGCCTGACACACGTTTCGGCATGCAGTTTGTGGAGCTGAAAGACCTCACCGAGGGCAGCGGTTTCTCTGTCATGGACGATGCAGAATACGTGGGTGCCATCGTGGCTCCCGGATGTGCCGAATATACCCGCAAGCAGCTTGACCAGCTGACCGACTTTGTGAAGCGTCCGCAGGTAGGTGCCAAGGGTATGATGTGGGTGAAACTTGAAAAGGACGGCTCCGTCAAGAGCAGTGTAGGCAAGTTCTTCACTGACGAGCAGCTGATGAGGTGGCTCGAGCGTGGCGATGCCAAGCCGGGTGACCTCATGCTGATACTTGCCGGACAGACCATGAAGACCCGCAAGCAGCTCAACGAGCTGCGCCTTGAGATGGGCTCGCGTCTCGGATTGCGTGACACGCAGAAATTCTCATGCCTGTGGGTGGTTGATTTCCCCCTCTTCGAGTGGGATGACGAAACTCAGCGTTTCTACGCCATGCACCATCCGTTCACGGCTCCTAACCCCGATGATATCGACAAACTCGACTCAGATACAGGCTCGGTACGTGCCACAGCCTATGACATGGTGGTCAACGGCAATGAACTCGGCGGCGGCTCTATCCGCATCCATGAGTCGGATTTACAGAACACCATGTTCCGTCTGCTTGGTCTTGACGAGGCAGAGGCTCGCTATAAGTTCGGCTTCCTGATGGATGCGTTCAAGTTCGGTGCGCCCCCTCACGGAGGTCTGGCTTTCGGATTTGACCGTTTCGTATCCATACTCGCCGGTCTTGACAGCATCCGTGATGTCATCGCGTTCCCCAAGAACAATTCCGGACGCGACACGATGATCGATGCTCCTTCGACCATCGACGACTCGCAGCTTCAGGAACTCAACATCAGTCTCGTAGAACCTGAAAAGTGATAGCGTCGGCTGATGGCTGTGTGTAACAAAGATATAGCCCGTGTGCTTGAAGGCGCAGCTCCGCTGTGCCTTCAAGAGGGTTATGACAACTGCGGATGGCAGGTCGGCAGCCCCGATGCTGATTGCACAGGCGTGATGATTTGCGTCGACCCTGTGCCTGACCGCATAGCCGAGGCTGTCGCTGAGGGGTGCAACCTCCTTGTGAGCCATCATCCGCTGCTGTTCCACGGGTTGAAGCGTATTACAGGCGATACCCTCGTACAGCAGACGGTGATGGATGCCATTGCCAATGGCGTTTCGGTCTATTCGCTTCATACAGCCCTTGACAATGCCCCCGATCCGTGGGGTGTGTCATTGGAGATGGCGCGTATGCTATCGCTGACCGATGTCCGTCCGCTTGATGCCGACAGCGGTGCCGGGGCGATAGGAAAGGTGTCGCTCTCCGATATGCTTGACCTGTCAGGCTTTGTCGCTAAGGTCAAGGAAGTATTCGGCTCTCCGATAGTCAGAGCAAGTGATCCCTCGTTGGCTCCGTGTTCATCCTCGCAGATTCGCCGAGTGGCTCTGTGCGGAGGCTCTGGGTCGTCACTGATTGACATGGCGATTGCAGCCGGTGCTGACGTGATGCTTACCTCCGATATTTCCTATCACAGGTTTGTGGACTATGCTTCCAAGATTCAGCTCGTGGACATAGGGCATTTTGAGAGCGAACGGTGCACTAAATCAATAATATATCGCATAATTAGCCAAAATTTTCCTAACTTTGTGGCTAAATTATCCCAACAAGAATCCAATCCCATAACATATCTCTAACGAAGCATTATGGCTAACGATAGCAACAAAGCTGACCAGACACGTACCGTAGAGGAGCGTCTCAAGTCACTCTACAAACTTCAGACTCTCCTGTCACAGATTGACCGCATCCGCACAGTGCGCGGCGAGCTCCCCCTGGAGGTGCGTGACCTCGAGGACAATGTAGCCGGTCTCCAGACACGTATCGAAAACTATGAGCGTGACATAGCCGACCTCAAGCAGAAAGTCCTCAACGAGAAGGCTAAAATCAGCGAATCACAGAGCAAGATTGCCAAATACAAGGAGCAGCTCAACGATGTCAAGAACAACCGTGAATTTGACCTGCTGACCAAGGAGGTGGAGTTCCAGACTCTTGAAATCGAACTTGCCGAAAAGCATATCTACGAGGCAGAACGTGCCACCGAAGCCAAGATGGCTGAGATAGAGCAAACCAAGGAGAAACTCGCCGACCAGGAGCATGTCCTCTCGGAGAAGCGCACCGAGCTTGAGGAGATCGTCAACGAGACCAAGCAGGATGAGGAGAATCTCCGCGAGCAGGCTAAAGCCATCGAGCCTGAAATCGACCCCCGTACTCTCACAGCCTTCAAGCGTATCCGCAAGAACGCCCGCAACGGTCTCGGAGTGGTCTACATCCAGCGTAATGCCTGTGGTGGCTGCTTCAACCGTATCCCGCCGCAGAAGCAGATGGAAATCAAGCTCCACAAGAAAATCATCGTCTGCGAATACTGCGGACGCATCATGATCGATCCTGAACTCGCTGGCGTAGAGGAAACCCCTAACGCCTGATAACATCACCGACAGCATATATATCGGCGCATACCTCCAGCAAGGTATGCGCCGATGTCTTTTTATAAATCCCGTTCGCAGAGGAATGAAATCATGCAAAAGCAGGGGGTACATTGCGGAACACGAAATTCCTAAACCTGTAGGGACATGCCATGGCATGTCCGTCCATCAGGCGTTGTATTTGCTATTGCTGCTGAAAGCGGACATGCCACGGCATGTCCCTACAAGAGTTATACAGTGTTTTGGCATAGCAGATTGAGATAATCTCATCTCGTCAGCTACATGCAGCAAAAGATTGACCAGTAGCAGGTGCCCTATAACATGATGGTTTTGCAATACCTTCTCTACTTTTTTGTGGAGTACTGGAATCAATACCAGCGGAGACCGTCGCCGGTGGAGGATCGCTTGTCGTACTTGAGGTCGGAGAGGAGTGATGACTTGACGGCGATGTGGAGGTTGTAGCTCTTGTACGGGCCCAGGGGGACGAAGCTGCATGTCAGGGTGAAGCAATGGAGGTCACGCGAGATGTTGCAGGTCATGTAGTTGATCTTGTGCAGATCGAAATTGTAGCTGCCTGAGAGGCTGAAATTCCAGTTTTTGGTCGGACGGATATTGCCCGAAAATGACAGATTCTGACGTATATTCCCTTTGTATTTCTGAGCCTCGGGATCCCATTCGCCGTTGCCATTGTAGGATACGCTGTAGTTAAAAGACAGGCTCCACGGACAGTCCCATTTCATATAGCCGTCAGGACCGAGCTGCAAATCATCGTCCTTGCCGCCGCGCAGACGTTTTGAGCCACCTTCGCTTCCGTTTGCTTGCTCTTCGGCAGCTGCATCGTCCTCGCTCTGGGCTGAGCCGTCGAAGGTGTTTGACGCATCGGAGTTCTTTTTGCCTTTGTCCGATGAGTTTTTGTCACCTTTTTTGCGGAATGTGTCGTTGTTGAAAGTATATGAGAAGCTTGTGCTGGCTGAGTTGAGACGTGCATATCCCTTGCCAGCCTGGAGGCGTGTCTTGTGTGCTACAGGTCGTCCATACTGGTCATTGACGTAGTCGTAGGGATCCCACGTGGTATTGACATTGAGGTTGAAGTTCTTGACTAAGCGGATCAGGATGGAAGCCTGAAGGTCGCTCCATCGCTTCATGCCTGGGCTGGCGGCAAAGTTGTATGACTGGCTCAGGTCGAGGCTCTCTATGAGCGAGATCTTCTTTTCGCCTGTAGAGTCATTGTCGTTGCGCACCTTCATTTCCACATTGTTGTTCAGTCCGAACGATACCATGCCGGCTCTGCCTGACGATGGCGAACCCATGTTGCCGTTCTGGAACATGTTATATTTCGACGTCACCATCTGCCCCGACGAGTTCATGTAGGTGTATGAGTCATACACTCCCCACATCGGGTCGCTGAAGTCGGGATGCCACCCGACGGAGATGGTCGGAGTCATCACGTGGCGTATCATCTTCACTTTGTCACCGAAAAGTTTCTTCCATGGCTGGAAGAAGCCGTAAACCTTGGTGCTAAGGCTCAGTCCGACATTGAAGTTGAAGATGTTGTAGAAGTTGTATGTGGTGTCAAGCTGTTCGCGGTTGGCTTCAGGATCCCAGCTGCGCTTGATTTTCTTGAAGTACATGTAATCCGTCATTGACAGGCTGGGGGTGAGACGGAAATACTGGAATATGTCAAATGTCGCCTGAGTGCGCGCATCGTGCTTGATGCCATTGTTCCAGTCCTTTATGAGGCTCTTCTTGAAAAACTCGTTTTGCTTGGCTGTCAGGTCGTTGCGCATCGAACCGTTGTAGTTCACGCTGATTTTCTCATACCATCGCTCGCCGCCCATGGCTTTCTTGCGCTTGAAAGGGTAGACCTGAGGCAGGTTGGCGGTCAGGGTGGGCAGCGTCACTGAGAGGGTGCTGTCCTGATTGCGCTGAGCGATTGTCGTGCCTATGTTAAATGACCATTTTGAATTGGCTGGGCGGTATGAGAGATTGATCGATGATGATGTCTGGTTTTCAGTAAACGTCGGTGTGTAGAGGGCGTTGAGAGCGTCGCGCTGGTAGCCGGCTGTGTAGAAGTTGACGCTTGCCGAGAAGTTGAGGTTAGGGTTGGCTTTGGGATCCTGGTTGTGGGTCCATGCGATCTTGAAGGTGTTGCTTTTGGAATAGCCAGGCAACCCCTTGTCTCCCTCAATTGTTGATATATAGTCGATGTTGAATTGACCGTTGAATTTGTATCGTTTGGCGTAGCGGCTTATCGCATTGACACCCCATGACCCCTTGGTGAATATCTGACCCAGGAGCTGGAGGTCCACGTAATCGTTGAATGCGAAGTAGTAGCCACCGCGGTCCAGATAGAAGCCCTTGTTATAGTCGTCGCCGAATGTGGGGATGATGATACCCGACGAATATTTCTCGGAGAAGGGGAAGTAGCCGAACGGCACAGCCAATGGCAGAGGCAATCCAGCCAGCACCATGTATGCCGGGCCTGTGACGATGTTTTTCTTTGGCGTCACCTTTGCCTTGGTCAGGTGGAAGTAGAAGTGGGGGTCATCGTGCTCGTCACAGGTGGTGTAGTGGCCGTCCTTGATGTAGAATGTCTTATCGTCTATTTTCTTGGTCTGTCCGCCCGTCAGGTATCCGTCGCCCTGCTGGGTGATGACATCGGTGATGTAGCCCTTGCCGGTCTTGAAATTGTAGGTCATGGTCTTGGACTCGTAGCTCGTGCCGGCATCGTCAAACACCGGTTCGCCTGTGACGGTGCCCGTAGAGTCTTCCTGACCTACGGCATAGACCGTGTTTGTCGCCATATTCATCTCAATGTTGGCGGCGTCGAGCTTGATGTTGCCATAGGTCACCTTGCTGTCACCATACATATATGCCTGGTCGGAGCCTACGAGTCTCACGCTGTCCTTGGCAGAGAAGTCCACCACATGCTCCATGTCTCCCGACACCTTTGTGCGGACGATGCGTTTGCCGGGGCGCTTCATGGTATCCTCGGGGTTGTAGATGGTCGTGCGTGCCATCAGAGACGAGTCGAGGCGCGGACGGTCAGCGTCCTCATTCGGATCGGTAGTGTCTGTTAAGGCATTGGGGAGGATATCGCTGAGGCTGTCCGTGCCCAAAGCCTCGCTGACGCTACGCAGCAGCTCGCCCAACTGCTCCGGTGCAGTGTCTACGGCAGCTGCAGCAGAGTCGAAATCAGGCATAGGCAATGCTGCATGGCTGTCACTGTCGGCACGCATGCGCCCGTAGGCAGGTGTCAACAGTATCATGCACAGCGTCAGTATGACTATATTGAGGAAAAGGGCTTTCAAAAAGCGATGTATAAGTGAAAAAAATACGGCAGTCGCATCACGTCAGCAGCAATAACGAATCAAAGTTGCAGCGCACTCGGATGTCGCCGGAAAATCGCTGCAAATTTACGTCAAATATCCCATATTTCCTCTATTTCTCATGATTTAATCCTATGGTATTGGTGGGTAAAGACGGAAATTTCGTATCTTTGCACCCCGGATATCCTTTCAAGCAGTATACCGACACATCTGACATTGAATATGGCAGAAAATATAGCCGCCTCTGACATACAGGAAAACACTAAAACTTCCAATAATAAGCGTATTGCCCGCAATACGCTGTTGCTCTACGTGCGCATGCTCTTCATCATGGGCGTCTCCCTCTACACGAGCCGCGTAGTCCTCGCCACCCTCGGCGAAGTGGATTTCGGTGTATATAACGTGGTGGGTGGCGTTGTGGTGATGTTTTCGATGATTTCATCTCCTCTTAGCACTGCCATTACCCGATTCCTCACATTCGAACTGGGGAAAGGGCATCTTAAGCAACTGAGCCAGGTTTTCTCCACAAGTATAAACATTCAGCTGCTTATCTCTCTCGTACTGGTAATTCTGGTTGAGACCATTGGCGTATGGTTCCTCAACACCAAGATGAACATACCTGCTGACCGTATGTGGGCTGCCAACTGGGTGTTGCAATGCTCGATTATCACTTTTGTTATCAATCTGCTGAGTGTCCCGTATAATGCAACCATCATAGCACACGAGCGCATGAATATCTATGCCTATATCAGCATATTAGAGGTGTCGCTGAAACTGCTTGTGGTGTATCTGCTTGTCATATCTCCGTGGGACAAGCTGGCTGCCTATGCCGTGCTGTTGGCTGTGGTGGCTCTCGGTATCCAGATGACATATGCCATATACTGCCATCGGCATTTCCAGGAGTGCAGGTGGTCGCGCCACATTGACCGCCCCCTCTTCAAAGAGATGCTCGGATTCTCAGGCTGGAATTTCATCGGCGCAGCCTCGGGAATCTGCCGAGACCAGGGTGTCAATATTGTACTCAACATATTCTGTGGTCCTGTGGTCAATGCAGCCCGTGGCATTGCGGTACAGGTCAATACTGCTATCAATAGTTTTGTGCAGAATTTCATGGTGGCTCTTAATCCGCAGATCACCAAGTCATATGCCACCGGCGATCACGAATACATGTTTTCTCTACTTTTCAGGGGCGCGAGGTTTTCTTTCTATCTCCTCCTGTTCCTGTCGCTCCCTGTGCTAGTCAATGCATCATGGATACTGCATCTATGGCTTGAGGATGTGCCCGGATACACAGTGATATTCGTGCAGCTGATATTGGTGTTTGCGATGTGTGAATCCGTTTCCACACCACTTATAACCGCCATGCTTGCCACTGGTAACATCCGCAATTACCAACTTTTAGTCGGTGGATTACAGCTCCTGAATCTCCCTGGAGCATATGTGTTGTTGCGTGTGGGGCTGCCTCCGCAGAGCACATTGGTATTTGCCATAATTATGTCTATAGCATGTCTGATAGCCCGTCTATGGATGCTCCGCGGCATGATAGGATTGCCTGTCAAGGGTTTCTGTGTGCATGTGCTTGGCAATGTGGCTATTGTAAGTCTGTTGTCGGGGCTGGCACCGGTGGCGTTGGCACTGAGTATGGATCCGTCACTGCTTACTTTCATTATTACCTCGTCGGCAAGCGTAGTATGCTGCATGTGGGCGATATTATATGTCGGCTGTCAGCCGTCAGAACGTGGCTTTGTCATTAATCAGATTAGAAAACGTTTACACATATGATCAAGCTGAATCGACCTGAAGACTGCTGTGGATGCACGGCTTGTGCCAATATATGCGCACACGGAGCCATCACTATGACCGTAGATGCTGAGGGATTTGCATATCCGCACATAGACGAGACCTTGTGTACTGACTGTGGCTTGTGTGACAGGGTGTGCCCGATTATCGCCAGGAAAACCATGGATCTGGGCGTCAAGACCTATAAGTGCCTCTATGCCGGCCGTCTCAAAGATGAAGCTGCCCTCATGCGCAGTGCCAGCGGAGGAGCTTTTTGGGCGATTGCATCTGATGTCATTGCCGACGGAGGGGTGGTGTTCGGAGCAGTGTATGATGCTGATATGCGTGTAGTGCACCGGGGAGCCGATACCCTTGAAGGATGTCAGGCATTCCAGGGCAGCAAATACTCCCAGTCAGACACTTTCCAGGCCTATCGTGAAGTGCGTGCTATCGTGCGTTCCGGACGCAAGGTGCTCTTTACAGGCACTCCATGCCAGGTCGACGGTTTGCTCCGCTTCCTCATCAAAAAATACGACAATCTCCTGACCATGGATGTCGTGTGCCATGCGGTGCCGAGTCCTAAAATATTCAGTGACTACATATCGCTGGTTGAAAGACGGCTCAAAGGACGTCTCGTCTATCTAAATATGCGCGACAAGTCAACACGCGGCTGGAGCCATGTGTTCACATATCGCTATGACATGGCTGACGGACGCTCGCTGATCGATCAGGATAAAACCGTCAACTGGGGGCGTCTGTTTTTCTCCAAACTGATTGACCGTCCTTCGTGTCACGAATGCAAGTACACTAATCTTAACCGCGCTTCTGACATTACGGTGGCTGACTTTTGGGACGATGACAATACGCGCCCCGATTTGAGGTCATCGCGTGGCACATCGCTGCTGATGGCTAATACCGACGCTGGCAAAGCTATGCTCATTCGCATGGCTCCTGGCTTCCACCTTGCGGAGATAACTGAGCTGCAGGCATTGCAACCCTGTCTTAAGCAACCTACTAAGGCAGATCCGCGACGGGCTCAGTTTTGGGCTGATTACTCTGCCGAGGGATTCTCTTACGTCTATAGGAAGTACTTTGACGACTCCGCATATCAGAAATTCAAAAACATCGTAAAGAAAATCCTTAGTGCCTTAGGTCTTTGGAAACCTAAGAGGTAGAGTAATAAATCATCATTGGACAGTTTTTTATCAACATATGCATCCATCGTTAAAAAAAATATTGGTGCACCAGCGTGACATCCTGGGTTTCGTGGGCAAGAAGATACCGTATCGTCTCATAATGCAGATGCAGTGGAGCATGATAAAAGCCCTGCGATTTTTATCTCTGCCAAATATCGAATACCATTACCGCATCTCCAAGCAGCGCATCATTAATGACTATCTGGCAGAAAAATACGGAGCCATGGTGCCGCAGACTTTGACATATCGTGATGTAGAAGGATTTGAGGAGTCATGTCCGATATGGGTATTCTGGTGGCAAGGTTGGGACCATCAATTGCCTTCGCTCGTAGAGTTGTGCCGCCGGCAGCTCAAGAAAGTGGCTGGCAAGCATAAGGTCATATTGCTTGACAAAAATAATACGTTCGAATATGTGACACTTCCATCTACTGTCCGCGAGGCTTTTGACCGAGGGGATTTTACTATAACACATCTAAGCGATATAGTGCGCACGGCTCTGCTGTCGACCCATGGTGGCTTGTGGCTTGACTCTACCATGCTTTCGCTCGCTGATCCGGTTAAAGCTGTGACCAAGACGCCTATGTGGGGTACGATCAAGATGCATCCCCAGACCCGTGGCGAGATTTCTGACTACAGGTGGGGGACTTTCTGTCTGTTTTCATATCCCGACAACAGCGTCATGAAATTTTTCTACGATGCCTTGTGCCAATACATATCTGACGGGCACCGTAAATTTCTTGACTACTTGCTGATCGACTTCTTCATGGAGCTGCTCTATAGTAGGAATACCGAGTTCAAAAAACTTGTTGATACACTCCCGTATTCCCATGAAAACCTCCACTTGCTGGAGGAACGGCTTCCATTACCCCCCCCTATATGCCTGATTTTCAGAGTACTACATTGTTTAAACTCAACCGCCGCTATGTCCCAGGAAAGGAGGATTCAGTTTACCATCGCTTGTTGAAGATGTTTTCTGATTAGCCTGTTGCCCTGCATTGCAGTCTGATATGCCAAGAAGAGTTGCCAGGATAATGTATATGTATGAATGATCTATTTTTAGTAACTTTGCAGACAGTTATGCGGTGACGGTCACCGTGTAGAGTCACATATATTTATATTTTGGAGAAACGTGTCTGATTCAACCCTTCTGACCTTAAATGCGCTGGCATATACCTTGGCTGCTGTGTTGGTGTTCCGATGCAGCCGGATGTTTTCAGCCGGATTCATAATCTGTGCGTTTTTCGCTGTGGTTGCCTGGGGTGGCGTGCTGTTCCACGGGCATCCGCTGTTCTATTCGTTTGTAGGTACATCGGGTTACGACTGGCATTCATTGGCATATCTTTTTGTGACTCTTGCCATATTTGCAGTCCCGTTGGTCACAGTGGGCAATACTAAATACACTAAAGCTGTACTGCCTGACGAATCCATGCTCATCAAGACTATCAAGGTGGTGCTCGTCATCCAGGTCATCCAATATATTGTGATGTTTCCTGCCGTCAGCAAGGCCTTGTTTGCCAGCAATATAGGCTATCTGCGTGATGACCAGTATGATACGGCGGAGATAGTGCAGTTTCCGTTCTATGCCTTGAACATACTTAACCGTCTCTACATGGGCATGCGTAATGTGATGATTATCGTGGCATTCTATGCGCTGGTGTTTGAGAAGTCACACCGAACGCTCATCTTGGTGTTCTTTATTAGCTCGGTCGTCTTCCCGGTATATTATTATACAGCTTATGCCAGTCGTGCTGTCATGATGCAGGAATTCCTTTTTGTAGTCGTGCTTATGGCACTTCTTGCTGGATTTATCAAGGCTCGCACGATCAAGAAGTCGACCGTTTATCTTGGTGCTGTGGCTGTACCGATGGTGATAGCTTTCGTGGCAATATCCAATTCGCGTTTCGGCGAGCTTGCCTCATATATGTTCTACCGTTATCTTGGCGAGCCTATGGTCAACTATGCCGGGGAACTGTGGCCTTATTTGACTGGCAACACGAATGGAGATGCTTATTTCACACTGTTTGCCAAGCTCATGGGCGAGAGCGTGAATTTCGCCACCACCGTGGAAAAATGGGAATATATTACAGGCGTTACAGGTATAGACCCTTCGATATTCTATTCGTTTATTGGAGGTCTCAACATAGAGTTTGGATATCGGATGACTCTTGTCATCGGAGCGTTGCTTTCGTCAATAATTATGCTTGTCACACGCCCATACCATGTATTGACACTACCTAAGCTGATTATAATTGGTATGCTTGCCTATACTTTCATCAACGGGGCGTTCATCTTTGTGCTTCAGGGTGACGGAGGCAATCTGGAGATACTCTTCACGATATTCTTCGCATACTATTTCCATAGATTCTCGTCTGACAGATATGTTACGTGTCCGGCTGATCGCAAGTTTGAGTCTTTGACCATACAGCGCGGAGCTTCAGCAAAGTAAATAAAACCTGCGTATTACTGTTTCTTTTCAATACATATAAGATGAAAATAGGTGTACTGACATTTGCCAATGTACCCAATTTCGGGGCAAATCTCCAGGCTCTATCCACTGTAGAGTATCTTAAGGCCCATGGCCACGAGCCGGTGCTGATTAAATGGGAACCGGATGATTTTGCCGCACGTTTCACAGGCATGGAGCGCCAGCCACAGCCGGCAGAGCATTTCAGGTTTGTCGGTGAATACCTGCCGTGGACCAGTCTTTGCCGTGACGACCGCGAGATCTGCTCGGTGATAGAGAAAGAGGGCATTGAGGCTGTGATAATAGGCAGTGACGCGGTGCTACAGTGTCCGTCTCTGTGGTCACGCATAGATTTCCCCACTAAGAAGGTGTTCAGGGTCAACAAAGTGACCTCGGAGCGTCTGTATCCCAATGCGTTCTGGGGCACTTTCCAGTCCGGGTTGAAAAAACGCATCCCGATGGCAATTATGTCGGCTTCGTCGCAAAACTCGCCCTACCGCTCGCATTCGCGCCGGACGCTCAATGCCATGGGCAGGAGCCTCGCCGCCTTTGACTACGTTTCGGTCAGAGACCGTTGGACGCGTGACCTTGTCAGATATGTATCAAAGGATTCTATCGACCCGGTCATCACTCCGGATCCCGTGTTTGCGTTCAACTATAATTGCGAGGGACTAATCCCCTCACGGCAGTCTATTCTTGAAAAGTTCGGTCTGCCGGAGCGTTATGCGCTCGTCAGCATGAAATGCGTGATGCTTGACCGTGCTGACTGGATGGAGGGTCTGAAAGCTGAAGCTGCCAAAGCAGGTCTGACGTGCGTGGCTTTGCCTATGCCTACAGGTGTGGATTTCAAGCATACTTTTGACCATGAAATCTCCACACCGCTCTCCCCGCTTGACTGGTATGCACTGATAAAATATGCATCGGCATATATAGGCGAAAACATGCACCCTGTGGTAGTTGCCCTGCATAATGCCGTGCCTACCTTCTGTTTTGACACTTACGGCACTCTCAGGTTTGCCCGCATAATGACTGATGAGAAATCAAGCAAGATTTATGACATAATGAAAATATTCGGGGTCTTGAAGCACAGGGTCAATGCTGTGACGCGTTTCTGGAAATGTCCTACGCCAGCCGACGTGATAAGCAGCATCAAGTCATTCGATAGAGAAGCCTGTCGTCGCAAGGCGCGTGAATATCATGCGTCATATGAGATTATGATGGAAAATATATTGAAAAAATTCGCAAAAGATAACAAATTCTGATGAAGATATTGGTAACTCTTCCCTGGATGCCTTATCCGGCATCGGACGGCGGCAAACAGGGTTCGCTTAACATGCTTGTAGAGACCCAGCACGTAGCTGATATTGTGCTTGTGTTCCCAGTGTTCACCAAGGACCAGTTGCAACACATTGACACGCTAAAAGCCATGCTGCCCAATGTCAAGCTTTATCCATATCCATACTATGCCAACAAAGGGTCGCGTAAATCGCTGTTTTTTCTCTACCGTCTCAACCGTCTGATGGTGACACGCTGGCTTAAGCAGCCCTTTATGATGCAGACTGTGTATCAGGACGAGTATCTTGATTATGTGACGGAAATCATACGCAAGGAGCATGTGGATGCTGTCCAAAATGAATATTACGAGCAGCTTGATCTGGTTTATGCACTCCCCAAGGAGGTGAAAAAAATATTCATACAGCATGAGATACAGTATGTAGCAAAAGAACGGTGGCTTGACAGTCTGCCTTCGGTAACGCCGTCGGAGCGTTACATGTGTGCATCTATCAAGGCTCGGGAAATTGCCGCATTGAACTCATATGACCAGATAATAACTATGACAGATGTCGACCGTGAGATACTTATACGTGATGGTGTGACGACTCCGATTGCTGCTTCTCCCTCGTTCATTCCATTCACTCCCGATGGCAATTTCAGTGTGGAAGCTCCGAAGCATCTCTGTTTCGTCGGACCGTCCGGACACGCTCCCAATCTCAACGGTGTAAGCTGGTTTCTTGACAACGTATGGCCTAAGGTGCTTGAACGTCATCCTGATGTGCGCTTACGCATCATCGGAAAGTGGGATGCTAACATTGCCAAGAATTTCTCTTCGCGCTACCACAATCTTGATTTCCTCGGGTTCGTGGATGATCTTGGGGCAGCGCTTCAAGGACATATCATGATTGTGCCTCTGCTCGTAGGCAGCGGCATTCGCATGAAGATTCTTGAGTCGGTAATACATCATGCTCCTGTCGTGACCACATCAGTAGGTGTCGAAGGACTTGATTTTGACAAGGATACTGAATGCTTGATAGAGGATGAGCCAGACAAACTGGCTGGAGCTATATCACGATTGTTGACCACTCCTGCACTTGCTGATACGCTTGTCCATGCTTCTTATACCAAGCTCTGTAACCTTTATTCCCCGGCGGCAGGTGCACGTAAGCGCGTAGAGATTTATGACCGTATTTTAAATCCCACAGTCTGAGCTATCGCTATGTCATTCCCGTTGGCTATCGTTGTCCCTGCCTATAAGCTGCAATTTTTCTCACGGATGCTTGATTCGCTGGCTGCCCAGACCGATAAGCGTTTCACTCTATATGTCGGTATCGACGGAGTGGATGCAGATTTTGAGGCGGTTGCTGCAAGATATGCCGGGAAAATCCCGATGGTGGTGCACCGCTTTGCCGATAATATGGGAAGCACAGATTTGGTAGGGCAGTGGCACAGGTGTATCGACATGATAGCTGATGAGGAGTGGATATGGCTCTTTTCTGATGACGATATGCTTGAAGCCGGGTGTGTGGAAGCATTCTACAGACAGCTTGATGAAGATGGGTCATTTGATCTCTATCACTATAATGTCAATATCATAGATAGTTGCGACAATATCATCAAATCTGCTACACGATTTCCTGCGGTCATGGGGGCTCTTGAGTTTTTGAAGCGTAAAAATTCGGCAGCTATCGACAGTTTCGTGGTGGAATACATATTCCGCCGCGATACTTTTGAACGTCTTGGGCGGTTTGAGCAGTTTGATATGGCTTGGGGTAGCGATATTGCCACATGGGCAAAACTCGGCAGAGAAAAGGGCATCGCTACTATTGATGGTTCACGGGTGTTGTGGCGGTCAAGCGATGCCAACATCACTCCTTCAACCGATAGACCGGGGCTTATGCGCAAACTCTCCATATATGCTGACTTTTTGAGATGGTGTCGTCGGAATTTTCAAGAGTATGGTGATTGGACAGCATCATATCATATGTTGCGTATGATTGTTCACTATACTCCCTATCTAAGCAAGAACGATGCCCTTCCAGCCATAAGGCGTTTTTACGATACTCAACCACGGTTGAGATACGCAAAACTCCAGTCACGTCTTATAATTGCAACGTATCCGTTGTTGAGAAGAATGCGATCACTGATTCATCATAATTCTTAGATTCCTGTGCTACTTGCAAAATGTAATGAATTTCATTACATTTGCGTATTGAAAGACATAAAATCCTATATTTCCAATAGTTAATACAACAACATCACTTTTATTTTATTAAAATTCCCATATCATGATTATACGCAGCAAAGCCCCCCTTCGACTCGGTCTTGCCGGCGGAGGCAGCGATGTATCGCCCTACAGCGACATGTATGGCGGTCTGATTCTTAATGCTACCATCAATCTTTATGCCTACTGTACTATTGAGGAAACCGATGACGCTCAGATAACCATAGCGAGCCACGATTCGGGATGCTTCAAGAGCTATCCGCTGTCGCGACAGATGGAGATTGACGGCGAGGCATCGCTCATCAAGGGCGTATATAACCGCGTGATGCGTGATTATCCCGACATAGAGCCGCGCGGCTTCAAGATAACTACCTATAACGATGCCCCTGCTGGTTCTGGTCTTGGCACTTCGTCGACCATGGTGGTCGGCATCCTCAAGGCGTTTGTCGAGTGGCTGTCGCTCCCGCTCGGCGATTATGAGGCTTCTCGTCTCGCCTACGAAATCGAGCGCAAGGATCTCGCCCTGAGCGGCGGTAAGCAGGACCAGTATGCTGCAGCCTTCGGAGGATTCAACTATATGGAGTTTCTTAAGAATGACCTTGTGATAGTCAACCCGCTGAAAATCAAGCGCTGGATTATCGACGAGCTTGAGGCATCGATGGTGCTCTATTTCACAGGTGCGTCACGCTCCAGCGCAGCCATTATTGACGAGCAGCGCAAGAACACTTCCTCTGGAAACTCTCAGGCTGTGGAGGCGATGCACCGCATCAAGCAGAGCGCGGTAGACATGAAGCTCGCCCTGCTCAAAGGTGACATGGCAGAATTTGCCCGTATCCTCGGCCAGGCATGGGAGGACAAGAAGAAGATGGCTGGAGCCATATCCAATCCGATGATTCAGGAGGCTATGGACACAGCCATCGCTGCCGGAGCCATATCGGGCAAGGTGAGCGGTGCCGGAGGCGGCGGATTCATCATGTTTGTGGTCGAGCCGACTCTCAAACCCAATGTGGAGAAAGCCCTCTCAAAGCTCAACGGTTTCGTCATGCCGTTCCAGTTCTCGGATGGCGGTGCGCATTCATGGAAGATATATCCCACCGACAAGGTTGTCAAATAAGCTTTATAAAGAGATGAACAGCAATAATTATCTCCGCCATCTTGACACCCTTGTCAAGCGTTACCCTCAGCTCGAAGGTTGCCGTAACGACATCGAACATGCTTTCAACCTTATGCGTGATACCTACAAGGGGAGCGGCAAGCTCCTCGTAGCCGGTAATGGCGGCTCGGCATCCGATGCCGAGCATATCGTAGGTGAACTGATGAAAGCGTTTGTGCTGCCACGCCGTATGACTCCAGAGGTTTCAGCCCGTCTGTCGGGTATAGACCCCGAGCTTGGTCCTGTATTGGCAGAAAACCTCCAGCAGGCTCTCCCTGCCATAGCCCTTGACGGTCATATAGCTCTAAGCACTGCTTATATGAACGATTGCGAGCCTCTTCTTTGCTTCGCGCAGCAAGTCAACGGTTACGGATGCCCTGGCGACGTGTTTCTCGGCATCAGTACATCGGGTAACAGTGCCAACATCCTCTATGCCGTCACGATGGCTAAGGCGCGTGGCATGAAAGTCATAGGTCTTTCAGGTGCCAAAGAGTCCAAGCTGGCAAAGGCAGCCGATGTGTGTATCCGTGTTCCGGAGACAGAGACGTACAAGATTCAGGAACTTCATCTCCCGGTCTACCACTGCCTCTGCCTGATGCTTGAAGAATACTTCTTCGGAGAAAACTGACCTGCAGTTAGATTCACCTGATGGTAGGGACGCGGCGTGCCGCGTCATCGTATCAGGCGCATTTCAACGATTTCCCTTGGCTGACGCGGCACGCCGCGTCCCTACTGTCAAGAGGAGATTATGCAGATATTTATCGATTAAACAACTTGTCAGCAAGAAAAACATAGTATGGAAGTCATTATATTGGCAGGCGGTCTCGGCACACGTCTGCGCAGCGAAGTGAAGGATGTGCCCAAGTGCATGGCTCCCGTGACAGGTAAGCCGTTCCTTTGGTATCTGCTCACTTATCTCAAGCGTTATCCTGTCAGCCGGGTCATACTTTCGGTAGGATATCTTCGCGAAGTCATCAAGGACTGGATTGCAGCCAATGGCAGCCAGTTCCCCTATGAGATAGACTATGCGGTGGAAGAGGTGCCGCTCGGCACTGGCGGAGGCATCCGTCTCGCCCTTGACACGTGTCGTGATGAGAACGTGGTGGTGCTCAACGGCGACACATTCTTCGATGTAGATCTTGACCGCTTCATGTCGGAGCACACTGCGCATCCGGCATCCATATCCATCGCCATGAAGCCCATGTACGATTTTGACCGTTATGGGCGCGTGATAGTGGATCTCGACACTGACCGCATAGAGCGATTCTGCGAGAAAGAGCCTTGTGCCGACGGTCTTATCAACGGTGGTGTCTATGCCATAAGCCGTGAGCGGCTCGACCTGTCGGAGCTTCCCGAAAAGTTTTCGTTCGAAAAGGAGGTCCTTGAGCCTGAGAGTGCCCGTGGCAATGTGTACGGATACATTTCCGACGGCTATTTCATAGACATCGGCATCCCCGACGACTATCATAAGGCTGACCGCGAATTTCCACAACTGTTTGACACTGCCAAGTGATGACACTTTCTGATATAGATATAAGCGGAGTGCATACGCTCCTTCTTGACCGCGACGGTGTGATAAACCGTCTCCGCCATAATGACTACGTCAAATGCTGGGAGGAATTTGAATTTCTCCCGGGAGTGATGGACGATCTGGCGCGGTTTGCATCTTCTGTGTCCCGTATATTCATTGTCACCAACCAGCGCGGAGTAGGCAAGGGGCTGATGACCGAGGCAGACCTCAATGACGTGCACATGCGCATGTGCCAGGAGATAAGCCGCCATGGCGGACGCATCGACGGTATATATTACTGTACTGCCCTGACCGATGCTGATCCACGCCGCAAGCCTGGCAACGGCATGTTTCTTGACATCCTCCGCGACTATCCCGATGTTGACCCCGCTACATGCCTGATGGTCGGAGACAGTGACTCCGACATGAAGTTTGCCGCCAACAGCGGCATCCGCGGCATCAAGGTAGATGCACGTTAACCCCCATAAACCCTACCATCGCTAATGGCAAAACCTCGCATACTATTCATCACTGCCTATGTCCCCAACAAAGCGGCGGCAGGCGAAAAAAACACCATGATCATGCTCAATGACCTTGCGCAGGATTATGATGTGGATCTGGTATATTTCAAGTATGACCATGAGGCTCCATATGTGCCTGAGCGTGACAACGTGAAGGTGCTGGAAGTGCTGCATAACTCCACCAAGACCAAGCTCTTCGGTATCGTCAACTATCCCCTGTCACATCCGGTGTTTTCTATCCGTTTCAGCTGGGCGAAATTGCGCCGTCTGCGCCGTCTCATCCGTGGCAAGGACTACAGCGCGGTGATACTCAACCACAGCAACGTGTTTGTCTACGGGCGTTATCTCTGTCCCGGCATTCCTAAGCTGCTTCTTGCTCATGACGTGATAATCCAACGGGCTTTGCGCCAGTCAGGGCGGTTGATGCAGGCTGTCTGCCGCAGTTCTGAGGGTCGCTCCTTCCGCATGCCCGATGCCCACGTCTACTCGTTCTCGCAGAAGGATGTCGACCTGATCAAGGATATATACCATATCCCTGCCGAAGTCAATCTTGACTACATAGATCCCGACATAGTCAGCAAGGAGGTGACTGGAGTCGATGATTATTTCTTCATGTTCGGCGACTGGACACGCAGTGAGAATCTTGACGGTGCGCGATGGTTCATCGACAATGTGTCTCCGTTAGTCACAGAGCCGGTGACTGTGAAGATCGTAGGGCGCGGTTTCCCCAAGGAACTTGCCGAGAACGCTCGTGGCAACATCCGTTATGAGCCGCTTGGCTTTGTTGACGACCCGTATCTGATGCTGTCACGTGCTCGTGCTCTCATATCGCCTCTGTTCCAAGGCGCGGGCATCAAGGTCAAGGTGATAGAATCGCTTGCATGCGGCACACCCGTGCTCGGCACTCCGATAGCCTTCGAGGGACTGCCCGAGGGATTTTCCGACAGCATGATACTCTGTGACACACCGCAAGATTATGTGGCAGCCATGGCGACTGTCGGACGTGACGTAGACCGCCGCCGCGACCTCAAGAAGCGTTTTATCGAAGAGTATTCACGCGACAACATACGCCAACGCTTAAACCATATTCTCTCCAAATAGTAGTACATAGTTTTATCTGATATATCAGACTCAGCTTATGACAGTAGCATCCATCGTCACCTACAACACTGACACCACCGAGCTCCGCAAATGCATCGACTCCCTGCTCTCCAACGGGGTGGAGCGGATTGTGGTCAGTGACAACTCTCCGTCTGACGGTCTGCGCGGATTTTGTGCAGGTATTCCGCAGATTCATTACGTGTTCAATGATGCCAATCTCGGTTACGGGGCGGCGCACAATGTGTCGATACGTCTTGCCCGGGAGTGGAAAGCCGATTATATTCTGGTCATCAACTCCGATGTATATTTTGACGGAGGTGTGTTGGATAAAATCCGTGCATACATGGCTGAAAATCCCGATGTGGCGCAAGTGATACCTAACACCGTATATCCCGACGGCACATTGCAGTATGTGGTGCGTCTCCTGCCCACTCCGGCTGATCTGATATTCCGCCGATTCATGCCCAAGGCGATGGGGGAGAAGCGCAATTACCGCTACACCCTGGAGTTCTGGGACCATAAATCCCCGGCGAACATAGCCTACCATCAAGGCAGCTTCATGTTCTTCCGTCTTAGCGCATTTGACAAGGTGGGACTGTTTGACGAGCGTTTCTTCATGTATCCCGAAGACATTGACATCACGCGCCGCATGAACCGCCACTACCGCACCATGTTCTGGCCCGAAGTCACCATAGTCCATGCCCACCGCGCAGCCTCCTATAAAAGCAAGAAGATGCTTAAGATACACATGACCAACATGATAAAGTATTTCAACAAATGGGGCTGGATGTTCGACCGCGAGCGCAGCCGCGTCAATCGTGAAATACTCCGCACCCTCGGCTACAAGAAATAACCATACATGCCACGTAATTAATAATACAACTTCTTCGTATATCAAATATGAACTATATCATCACCGGCGGCACCGGATTCATCGGCACACATCTGACCAACCTGCTCCGACAGCTCAATCCGGATGCGAAAATATACAACCTCGACATCGTAAAGCCCGGCACACCTAACCCCGTGGTCAAAAACTACAAGCCGGCTGTGCGTGACGGAGAGACACTTGAGTCGGAATACGTGGAGTGCGACATCCGCAAGCCTATAGATAATCTGCCATTCACACCCACGGCTGATGACGTCATCTTCAACTTCGCCGCTGTGCACCGCACCCCCGGGCACGAAGACCACGAGTATTTTGAGACCAACATACGCGGAGCGGAAAATATAGTGGCATTTGCCGAGCGTCACGGCATCAAGCATATTGTGTTCACATCCAGCATCGCGCCCTACGGACCCTCTGAGCAACTGAAAAAGGAGGATACCCTGCCGACTCCCAATTCGGCATACGGCATATCTAAACTTGTGGCGGAGAAGATACATGAGGGATGGCAGAAGGGCGATGCCGCCAACCGCCGTCTGACCATCGTGCGCCCCGGAGTGGTATTCGGCAAGGGCGAAAACGGCAACTTCACACGCCTCTACTGGGCAATCAAAGGTCATAAATTCGCCTATCCCGGACGTAAAGACACCATCAAAGCATGCGTTTATGTCAAGGAGCTTGTGCGCTTCATCATGTATTGCGTCGACCACCAGAAGCCCGGCACCGAGCTGTATAACTGCACATTCCACCCCGCCTACACCATCGAGCAGATAGTCGACACCATGAAGCAGGTGACCGACCTCACTCAGGCAGTCCCCTACATCCCCAACAGCCTCATCAAGCCTGTAGCAGCAGTCATCGGAGCCTGCGGAGCCCCCATGGGTATCTGTCCCGCCCGCGTCCGCAAACTCCAGATTTCCACCAACATCAGCGGCGAAAAAATGGCTAACAGCGGCTACCGCTTCCACTGGACCCTCCCCGAAGCCATCGCCGACTGGTTCGCCGACTCCACCCCCCACGCCCTCCTCTAAATCATCCCTGTAATAAAGATTAGTATTTAGTATAAGGTCTTTAGGGTCTTTAACGACCTTAAGGACCTTATTTACACTCATGTTCTGACCACGCTGTCATTGTTATTTGACTATGGTAACGATGTCGGTCGAAACAGTGCTGAAGCCATGCGATTTTGCCGTAGTGGGTAATTAGAATGCCGCATTACGAAGGAGAAAGGAGGCAAATCCTTTTACGGTGACGGTCGATTTCTTTGTTATAATCGGTTTACAATCTTAGTTATACGATAACTTTCCAAGCTTGTTGTATTTAGCAAAATACTCCATAGAAATAACTATTTCATTTGGGTATTAAGTGCGTCTACGATACGTTCCTCCTCTCCATGACCGACTGTTGAAAGCCGCACCAGTGGCAGTCCGTAAAAATTGAGAATCTTGTCTTTCAAGCGATCTCGATGAAATTGTTCGGTTTGTTCATTATGGAAACTGTAACCATCTGTTTCAACGGCGAGTAAGGGTTCTTTTGTGACACGGTTTATTATAAGGAAATCAATATGGGTCGATGGATGTAAAGCATATCTGGTTTCACGTTCCGATAATCCGGACGTGTCTTGAATAATGTATCGTATAGGATAATTGTGTAGAGCCTTTATGTGTGAGAGATGGGGATAGTTGGTGCGTATCCGTTCGATCAAATCAAAAGTGAGATTCTCAGAACGGTATTTAGAGATGGTTTTTCCCGTACGATCATACTCTGAAACGTGAGAGAAAAGATAGTCGAATATGGATCTGAGTTTGCTTTGTATGATGGTTCCTTTTTGATATTTGATGTAACCGAGAAGGTCATGGATATTGCCTTTCAATTTCTGGTTATTACCTCTCACCACAATACAAAATTTATTTTTGGCACGAGAAACTGCAACATTCAGAAGATTTGCATCATCGGAAAATTCAGTAATGTTATCATCTGTTACGCTGAAGATGATTGTTTCTTTCTCTCGTCCCTGGTATTTATGGACGGTATCAGATTGGACATCTGGAATCTGTTCTTTAAATTTATTAACCTGGTTGTTATAAGGTGCTATAATCCCCGTTTCCGTATGGTTATCAAGTAATGGCATTAATTCTTCTTTTACGGCATCGATCTCGCGTTGGTTATAATGCTGTCGACAATGGTGACCAGTCATAGTTGTCAGAGCAAGAAGATGGTTTTCATGGTCATCTCGTTGTGTCATAATGATCAAATTACCACCATAAAACTTTTGGTTGCAGAAGTTTATTATATCGGGATGACAACGGTAGTGCTCGCGAAGGAGAGTTTCCGGTATATTTGGTATCGTCGCAAGAATAGATCTTAAAAAGCTATGTGTTCCAGCATCATAAGACGCAGGTATATTGTAAGAATTCTTGATTTCAACCAGTTTAGCTCTGTCGATCTCTGTTATCACATTTGGTAGCTGCATGACATCTCCCACGATGACGGCATTCCGGGCACAAGTAAGAGCCAACCACCCGGTAAGGATTGATACCTGTGATGCTTCATCCATGATGACATAGTCAAAGATAGTGTCACAGTTGAAGCACGACCTGGCGCAGAAGGTGGTGCTAAGAACCACTGGATAATACTCCAGAACGGATTTCCCGTTTGTGAATAAATCTTTGACAGAAGCTATTCTATCTCTCCCGTTTTCATATCGTTGAGCGATTGATGCTTTTAGCATTGTCATAGAATCATCTGTCAACGACCCCATTAATGCTTTGGCATCAAGCTGTGACAGTTGATTGTTGATTTCAGCGATTTCTGATTTTAGCTCCTCTATTCTTTTGATGTATATTAACCATTCAAGCAGAACGATAATCTCAGATGTAGATTCTGGCTTCAACTCATCTTTGATATCCAAGATTGATCTAAGTTGTAACTTGAGATTGATTGTGTCAAAAAAGCGTTTGATGCGCCTCAGTAAATCATGGGGAGTTTCGTGGTATTTGATTGCATAATCTTTTATCTCCCTTAAAATCCTGATAATTTTGGCAGATGAGGTCTTGACCTCAATGTCCCAGCATATTTTAGAATGAGCTTGTTTATAGTGTGACATTTCTACTGTCACTTCAGCCAATTCCTGACGGCAGAGAGCCAGTCTCTCTTGCATCTTGAAAATGGTTTTAATCTTTTCAAGATTCGTCTTGATTTTCGTAGACAGATTGTACAATTCCATCGCATTTTTGCGCCACGATGGGAGTTCTGGATTCAGCGGTGGCTGGTTCTGAATAAAGGCTTCTTTTTTCTCCCTATTACCCAATGATGCGACAAAGAAACCGAAAGAATTCTCGTTAAGCTTTTCCAAGACATTTTCGATTGCAGAATTAGTGCCGGAAACGATTAATACGGATTTCTTAGCCATTACACGGTTGGCTATTATATTAAGGATGGTTTGTGTCTTACCGGTTCCCGGAGGTCCCTGTATGACACTTATCTGATTGGAAAGTGCGGTTCGTACAGCGAGTTCTTGACTTGCGTTACAACCAAAAGGGAATAATGGAGCATCAATCTGGTGACGTTTTATCTCTCGATATGGATTCAGATAAACGGATGCGGCTGTGTTTTCGTCGATAAAATTTATGTTGGAATACATTGATAATAGCACCTTTTTTGAATATCCTTCCTCATAATTGTTTACTACAAGTTTATCGATATGGGCACATCTCTACATATATTTAAAAATATTCAAGACTTCTCCTGTCAGGCACGAATGATGGATTTCGATTTGCCTTTCTGAATAATGCCGCGTTGTGTCGTTACCATAAGTTATGGCATAATATTTTATACCATTCGATGAAAACAAATGAATAGTTTTGATATTCCATATTCTTTTGCCGTTAACAAGAATGCGACAGTTTTCGAAACCCAGCGATATAGGATTGTTTAGCCATATCACCTTATCCGTTGAATAGGAATAAATTTTTTCTGACTTTATAAATTTGATGACGTATTTATTACCGTCAAGTTTAATGGACTCGACCTGGGAGGTCTTATTGACATCATTAATTATTATGACATTATTTCGAACATCCATTTTAGATCATGTAGTCTATCAAAGTGTTTATTATGGTTGTGTTGTCTGATTTGCCCCGCTGTAACTGCGATGAAAGCGATCTATGTTTCTGGACGTTGCTGCACCACAAAACATGCGCATTATATTCAGGAATCAGATCATATATAAGGCGATACAAAATTAGTCAATCTTTAGAAAACTCAACCTCTAAGTCCATAACTTTGTACAGCCAATCCACTGTATTTTATCGGTTTTGGTTGGGTGCGTATTTCTTTCTGCCCAGGGCATGAGCATGAATGCGAGCAGATGGTCCAGTGCGGATCTGGTGTTTCTTACAAACAGCTGGTCTGCCTGCTGTTTGCCTTCAATTTTAACAAATAGTGGCTGAAAACATCTTTATCCGTTGAGAATTTAACAATTTCGTGTATTACGGCGTTTTAATACAATAACAAGTCAGGTTTGATTTCCATAGTGTTTTATTTTTTTATAAACACATGGAAATCAAGCTAGATTGTTGTCGCTATGCTTATTTTACCAACAGTGGGACTTCCTGGTCCCTCTCGCCAAGCCTCGCAGATGCTCTCAAATTCTTCGAAAGTGCAGTTGCAGAAATCGCTATATGACATGCTTATGCAGTCTACGGCTATACCCAACAGCTTATGGATGGACTATAGTCATGGAATATAGGTTTTCATAGCTTTACCATTAGATAACATGATGAATACACCTCCTGACGGGTTGTCAACCTTTTGTCCTTGCAAATCGTAGTAGACCGCAGAGTACTCATCATTGTCTGACACTACGGTGTCAGACAATGATGCCTGTTTATCTGTGACAACCTCTATACGGTCTATAAAAAGCACTCCGTTGGTATTCAATGTGACAGCTGGATTATTCCCAGTCCATACCAAAGATTTGCTATCATTGCCAACAGAAATAGAGCCTCCTCCGGCAGCAATACTGACTGTCGATGGAGCCGAGTCGCGGTTTTGGATAAAAGTCATGCTTACTTTTATGATGTTGTCGTCAGTGCACATAAAGGACACTTTGCAGCCTTTGTACAGGCGGTAATACCATACTTCTCCATCCGCGTCTTTATATATTTTCGATGACGAGCCAGTATATGTGGTTCGGATGGAAATATCCTCTATACGGAATGTAGCTTCTTTGGCAGTCTCGACAAAACCGTCATCTGGCCATGATACACCGTCAGGCATCCCGATTCCTGACTCTGGTCCTGCGGCAAAGTCAAACACAGTAGTAACTTCAGCAGACGCCGAAAAGCACATAATCCAGCTAATCAAGAAGGCAGATAAATTTTTCATAGTGGTATGAACTTTCATTATTGTCAAAAGATGTGGCATTGAATTTATGATTGGTGATAAAATGATGGATATCGCTTGTAAAATTACAAAAATTAATCTCATAAACAAAACTATCAGTAAGAAATTTTTGCTTTAAAGCATTTTTCTCTTCTTCTTATTTGCCGATGCACACTATATAATCAATT
>LUJR01000019.1 GCA_001689515.1 Bacteroidales bacterium M7 | reverse complement strand
AGAACCACGCCTTCCTCAAACACGTTGAGCTTCTTGGTCTTGTACCTCTTTGTCGTACCGTCGAGCTTATCAACGCCTACAACTGCCGTGTGGAGTTTTACTTCGTCAGCACCCACAGCAGATTTGAACCATGCTACTGCTGCGGCATCACTCCATTCAAGAAGCTGATTGCGACCCACATCCTGTGCTTTGGCTGAGGCTGCGGTATTCTTGCTGAGTCCGGCAACGAGGATTGCAAGCTCTTTATTGGGGTTGCCAATCATTTCAAGCACCTCGGGGTGTTCGAGCATACGGAAGAAGGTACGGTAGTTCATTTCGACACGTACATTGGTATATCCGTTATACTGGTCCATGCGAAGCTCACGAATCTTCTTCTTGAGCGTCATTACAGGGTTGACCGTGGTGACGTATTCAAGAGAGCCGTCCGCCTTGACAGTGTACCACTTTTCTTTTGTCACATTGCCTTCCGGCACTCGCGACTCAAACTTCACACCCACAATGCCATCAGGGTTGTTCTCTCGTGTGATATAAAGACCACGCTTGGAAAGCATCTGGCCGCACTGATAGTTCAGCGACGCAACCGTGGATTCGGGGAATGCACGGAGGTCTTCAGTGGTTGAGCGAATAAGGTAATCACGGAGCGACTGACGCGCAACGTTGCCATTTCTGCCGTTGCTTTCAAGCACTGCTGAGAAAACAGAGTCCTGTGCGGCAAGCAGACGATCCTTGTAATCATCCTTGCCAAGTTTTACGGCATAGCGTATTGTCGGAATGCTCTCCGACCACTTGGTCAGTTCTGCCTCACGTCCACGGGCGATGGGTTCAGAGTCCTCGCTGGTGTAGGTCGCCATACCGCGCAGATATTTCTTCGCTTCGGCAAATTTCACCTCGGAATTAAGTTTGATAGGCGCATTAGTGAAACCGTCGGTTTCAAGGTCAGTGGTTTCATAGCCTTTCAGAGCGGTGTCATAGAATGTCTGAAGGCGTGAGGACGAATTTAAGTCCAGTGTCGAGGCAATATCAAGGCCTGCTACAAATTCTTCGATATTCATACGACTTAATCTTTAATTTGGGGATAAAACTTGATGCGGAATTTTACCGCTTCTTTCTGCTCGTCAGAGATTTCAGCGTCAATGCGGTCAATCAGAAGCTCACCGCCGTCAATCACGTCAAGCGTGCAGCAGTCTGGCCCCATCGGGGTGTCATGTTCAAGTAGTCCGCTGTAAGGAAGTGTGAGGTCGGCTGCCGCGCCTACGGTAGCTGCGCCGCCGATTTCAGTCATCGACACGGGAGTACCGAGTGGAATCACTTTACCCTCCGGCCATTCATCACTCTTGGCGAGGACTCCGCCCACGGGGATTCGGGAGGTGATTCGGTGCCATGCGTTGAGCGTCCTTACGCCAACGCTGGGATATTCCTTGATACCATGCGAATTACCATAATTCTTTGCCATTGATGTTCGGAATTTTAGATGTTAATAATCTGGTTGATTGCATGGCAACTATTCCTCCTTGCCGAGTGCCCTGCGGATTTCAGCTGCAAAAGCAGCGTCCGCTTCTTTGGGGTCTGTTCCTGCCCCTCCGTCGCTCTGAAATGGCTTGGTCGTGTCTACGCCTTTCTTGCTTACCGCCTTGTTGAATTTCTCCTTGAACTTGGTGGTAAGCTCATCAGCAGTCCATTTCTTCCCGCTGACTTCGTAAAGCTCCATCACGCGCTCGTAAGCGTCCTCGCACTCCGTAGGGTAGCCTTTGGCATAGTCCCACGATGCTTTGAGGTCGTTAAGTGCGGCTACTGCCGATTTCTGCGACTGTGCGGTTTCAAACTGCGTCAGCCTCTCAGTTATCGGATTCAGCTTCTTGTCAAGAGCCGCCTCGATAAGCGCAGCGATGTCCGGCGTTTCGGGCTTCGGTTCGGGTGGATTGTTGCCGTTGTCAGGCTCATCAACTTTTGGTGTGTTATTAGGCTTCGGTACAAACCGCTCCAAATCCCGCACTTTGTCATTGATGCTCTGATATGACCTGAGCAGACTAAGTGTGCTTTCGCTGTTGACGAATCCCTCAATCGCGCTCTCGTCAGTGATGAAAGTTTCTACGGAAGCGGCTACCCTTTCAAATACCTCGTCACTCAGACCCAGTTTCTTATGACCCTGTTTCAGTGCTTCCTTGATTTTTTGCTTCATTGTGAAGTAGTTAGTTGGTTAATAAAAAAAGAGCCGACAAACGCTGTTACACGTCTATCGGCTCTGTGGCTCTAATTGTATTTGTGGCGCGGGGCGGACTCGAACCGCCGACCTTAGCCTTATGAGGGCTACGAGCTACCGCTGCTCTACCGCGCTATGTCTAAACCAACAGAGCCGACAAATGCACTCTTGCATCCATCGGCTCTGTGGCTCTGTGGTTAAACAATCTTTTTACCTGTCAAGGCTGTACTTCCGCATGTCTATCGGTATCTCTTTACCGCATTTTTTACAAAACAGAAACACAATGCCCCGGCCTACAATATCTTCATATCTGCCGAGTAGTTTCGGCTTGCGTCCTAATTCCGCACATCTCGGACAATAAATATCACCCCTCATATCTGCAATGAACTCACATCTTTAACATACATCCATTTATAACCTTTTGACTGCCTAAGGATGCCACGAGCAGCTGCGCTAATATTATTAACGCCGGTGACACGTGTTGCTTCTTTAACCGATGGGAACGACGCCAATATGTTGCCGTTCATGTCCATTTGGTATACGGCTTTATCGTTATTAGGGAGTTTATGCGTTTTATGCACAGAATGCTTTTTGACATTTTTGCAAACCTTATGCGCATAACGTGCTGCATGAGCTGCCTTTCGTCTTGCATTTGCGCTACCATAGTTTACATTATATAAATGAGTACACCACTCTAAATTCTCAACAATGTTATTAGACTTGTTTTCATCCTTGTGGTTAATACATCTCAAACCATCAGGATTGGGAAGAAAAGCGAGCGCGATAAGACGATGAGTTCTGATTGATTTACCTTTGCCACCCCTGCTCAACCAGCAAAGTTTATATCCGTGTCCGTCGCTCCCTTGCGACAAAACCCGTTCAGGATAGCTTCTTGTATATCGGGTGCCTTTATGAAATTCGACCATATTTCGGGCAAGACTTTTCACCCTGCCAAGATTGCTTGCTTGGTAAAGTCCTTCATATCCGGGTATGTCACGCCATTCTTCGGTCATATTTGTAATTCTTTCTGCGTGCAAATATAATGTGTTTTTGTAGATTGCGCAAGAAAAACTATAAAATAACTTTAGATTTTATTATCTTTGCACCAAAATCAGAGCCGCAGAGCCACTTGACCCCATCGCGTCAGGTGGCTTTCGCGGTTTTTAGCATCTATGGCGTTCAGATTACTCGACAAATCAATAGCGTTTCCGGCACTCTATCCAAGGGTAGAGCGCAAACTTGCTACGGTCAAAAGCAAGAGTAAAACGGTTGTGGGAGGATTTGAACTGCGCCATAAGATAGACTACATTCCGCAAGTTGGGCTTCAGGAGAATGTATGCGCCTCGGAGTGCAATCTTGTGTTTATGTGCGGACAAGGCACATCGGGTAAGACATTTTCGATGTACCTTAAAGCTCTTTCGGGCGTAGATAAGCAGGATTTCAAGGCACGTCTTATCTCAGTCCGTGCATTGGACTCCAAAAAAGGCTCGTCGATTTTCACGGACGGCGTTAAGGTATGCGGAGGCTTTGCCGGATGTCAGGCAAGTTCATCTGATATTCCCTCGTTTGTATGGCCGCAATGGAACTCAAATCTCCAGCTCATACACTCGAACTTCAACTATGCCAACCCCGACGAAAAGAAACTGTTTGAGGACTATGCCAAGAAAAATCAGGCTTCGCTCATAATGATTGACGAGGCAACCGAAATGAATCACTTCGGTATGTTCTCGTTCTGGTTCATGCGTAACCGCGATGATTCGGGCATGATTCCGCAGATGATACTCTCGTTCAACCCTCTGCATGAGCATTGGACTACGGAAATGTTGCGCGACGCTGGCTATCTCGGAGCGGACTGGTATCTGCGCAGGGATATGATCGGAAAGATACGCTATTTCTATGTCAAGGGCGACACTCCGGCTGAAATCATTTGGGGCGACACACGCGAGGAAGTAGTGGAGAAAGCAAGTCCCCGAATATCGCAAGAGGACAGAGAGGCGGGACTGACCGAAGCTGATATGGTAAAATCGTTTACCGTGTTCACGGGTACTGCCGCAGACAACCGCGAGCTTGTGAACGCCACGGGCGGTCAGTCAGTCGCAAACCTCCACGCTGTCGGTGGCACACAACGCGCCATTGTCGGAGAGGCTTATTTCGGGCCGGTGGAGAACGAGGAAATTAACGTAAGCCGCTCTATGATTCATTCGTTGTGGGAAAATCCGATTGACAATAAGGATGCCAACGTATATGCAACTATGGATATTTCCAAAGGCGGGGTAGATTCAGACGGCTGTCCCTGCATCATTTGGAAAGGCTTGCAGATTGTAGCCATTGAGTTTTTCTGTAAAAACTCCGATTCCGAGGAAACGCATCAGCTGGAGAATTTCATAAACGGCATACTCTTTCGCTACAACATACCGATTGCAAACTTCGCATACGATGCAAACGGCATAGGTGGTCTGATTGAGGACTTCCTGAAAAAAGGCGCAAGAGGCATTAGCGGTCAGGGGAGAGTAGAGCAGGAATATGACGAAAACGGTAATCAGGTAACGGTCGCCCGATACTTCAACCTCCGCTCACAGCTTCTCGGCAAGACCGAGATAATGCTGAAAAAGGGAGAAATATCAGTTGGCGTAAGCAAGGATCTTGTAATCCCTTACGGCAAGAAAGGACAACGACGCCGATTCATCGACGTGCTTTTCGATGAAATCAACGTCTTCATCACCACCGACCGCAACGGCAAAATCTACTACCGCAAGAAAGAGGAATACAAGGACAAATTCAAGTCCTCGCCTGACCTTATGGACGCTATTTCCTACCGGGCAATCTTTGAACTCGACACCCGCGAGCGCAAGCAGCCCGCAAAAAGAGTACCCGACAACGCTTATTACAACTTGGTAAACCGTCCGCGCATAGTCAATCCGTGGCGAGGATTCCGATAACAACAGATACGAGATATGAGAATTTCAGAGAGATTACAAAAACAGTTTTGGCGACGCAGGATAAATCCCGATGCCGTCGATAAGCATACGCCCGTTGGTGCGCAGTATTATCGAGAACCCGCCATGTCGTATGACGATGGCTGTTATATGCTGCTTACGCAAGAGGATTTCTGCCGCGAAAATGACCCATTGGCGCACGACATAAATAGCCGGTATATGAGTATGCGCCCTATTTATGAGGTGCGCAAAAAGCTGGATGCGGAGGGCAATGCCGTTCTTGACGAGGAGGGAAAGCCGATAAACGAATGGCATATTGTCGATTTTGAACCCGTGGAAACGGTGCGCTTCGGCTTGCAGAAGCGCATCAATACCTCAAAAGCGGCGTTTATGGCAGGTAACGGCTTTTGGGTGTGCCATGAGGACAAAGACCACGACCTCGGCGAAAAACTCAACTCATGGAAAGACAGCGCGGGGCTTGATACGGCTTGGCAGGAGTTGGTGAAGTCCTGCTACCTTACGGGCGATGGCGCGATTTATCAGTACGTCCATAACGGACAGTTACAATATGAGGTTTTCAGCTATCTCAAAGGAGACATTCTGTTTCCAGACTATGACGAGAACCGCAACCCCGTACTTGCCCGTCTTTACACATTGCGCGGCAGACGCGCCGTGGATATTTTCACCACGGAACGTGTACAGACATGGATTGAGGGCGATAAGGTAAGCGAAAAGGATGCGTCGTGGTTCATGCGCTTTTCGGGGTGGTTTGCAAAAGGTCTTAAATGGGATTCAGCAAAAACGAGCGAAGACGGCTGGCGTTGTCTCTCCGACAACCCCACACAAACACCCGTAGGTATCAATCCATGTACCTATTTCAAAGTGCCGGACATTCCCTCAGGCATAGCCAATCAGGAAATCGGCACTCTTGAAAAAGCGTGTTCGTTTGTAGCAGACGGAGTACGTGCCAACTCACAGGCTCCGCTATTTGTCAAGGCAACCGACATCGACAATCTGCCGCGCACCGATTCGACGGGTAAGATTATCGGTGTGAAAGGCGCGGTAGAAGAGCTTAAAGCCGCAGATGCAAAGTTCTTGACACCTCCAAACCTCTCTGACATCGCAACCATAGACATAGCCAACAAACAGAGGTCTATCCGCGAGTCCACGATGAGCGTAGATATTACACCCGAAATATTCCGTGCGGCAGACCCTTCAAGCGCGGCAATCAAGTTATTGTTCACCGATACAATTATTTGGTGCAAGAACGAGTTTGTGCATCTTTATCCCTCGCTCGTCAGCCTCATAGATGTATTTAAGGCTCTTGTGGCAAAGATTGAGGGTAACGGTAAGATTGCGACCATGCGGACTTCGTGCGGTTGTGATTTTTGGATTCCGCAGAACGATAGCGAGGTGTTGAAGCGCGAACTTGACATGGTGGCATATCGTATCAAGTCGCGCAAATCCGCAATGTCTGACGCAGGGAACAGCCATGTAGAGGACTACGAGCAGATTATAAAAGAATGGAAAGAGGAACTTGACATCAAGGCCCGAATCCCGGCTGTCGCGAAAGCGGAGGTGCAAGAGAAATACGGCGAACCGCAGGAAACAATCGAAGTCGAAGAGGAAGATAATGACAACAAACCCAAAATTGACAACTCCGCAAAGGGCAAGTCAATAACGGAAGGCTAATCGGTTATCTCAACTTTATATCTTTGTAAGGCAAGATACACCTCTTTGGTTATCTTGCCTTGCTTGTAGTAGCCTTCGGCAATTTCTTTTAGGTACGCCTCCTTGGCGGCTTTATATACAGCAAAGGCTTTTTCGGGAGTGTTAAAATAGCCTAAGTGAACTTTATGAGTGGGTGTGTTGATTTGCGCAATATAAGAATTTTCGACCCTTGAAACTCCTATTGGATAGTTGCCTCTACTTCTTTTGCGTAGCAATATTAGGGTATTAAGTCTATTGGGCACGAAACAACATGTTTTGGGCGAATAAATCTTATTTCCCTTTACGAGTATGTCTTTGTCTAACTGATACCCCTCTTGATAACCGTTTTCGGGATTGTCAAACCACTTTTTGAAGTTTGAAAATGTGTGCCATTCCTCGCACACCGAACATTCTTTATAGGTAGGGTATTTATCTTGGTATTTCTTTTCGTAGCATCGTCTTAACATTGTAAACCAATATCGGTATGCGGTGGTTTGTCTGACATTAGGCATGTCATTTATCCCTACTCCGAGTACCAACTTGGATTTGCGCAAAGAACGCATCCTTTCTCTTCCACACATCGGGCATCCTCTTTTGTGCCCAATGTGGTCTGTAGGGCGCATGGAAAATTCGCCATGAGAAGGGCATATTATTGCTACATGCGTGAGTTTGTCTGTATAATTTACTTTGGAATAATCATAACGGCATCCGTGTATCTTTTGCGCCCGTAGTATAAATTCTGATGTGGTAAGATTGTTTCCGTTTGGCATATACTAAATTTGAGTTTATAACGCTCGGCGGAATGGTTTACCATTATCTTATCAGCACTACAAGATTACTAAAATTTCGCGAGATAGCCAAAGATTATTTCGGATATTTTTGTTAAATTTGCAATCATAAAAGAGCCATGAGCCTGCAACGCCCAAAGCGTTGTGGGCTTTATTGTTATAACTCAGAACAAAGAACTTATATGGAAGAACATAAGGACAACCCCGACAAAGCCGAGAAGTCTCCAAAAATAGACAACAACGCCGACCGGAAGGACATAGCAGACAACGACAACAAATAACGCATCAAACATGGTATCCAACTGGAATAAGACAAAAGTGATGGAGATGGCCGAATCCAGGATAATCACCTATTCGGGCCGGTCTCTATGCGACAACTACCGTAATCCGCTCCAAAGGTGCGATACGGCGGCGCAAGCGATACGCCTCTACAAAAACTGCATCAGCTGGGCGTTGCAGGAGCGTTACCCGACCAAGGATGACCTTCTCGCTTTCGCGCCCAAAGAGACGCTTGCCGAAAACGGTGTCTTCATTGATACTGTGTTTGACGGCGAGCGCATCGACTCTCATATCTGCTGCGTGTTCCTCAATTGCTGTGGATGGATAAACACCGGCCTTAACCTTGACAAGGCGATTATCCCTATGCTGTATCTGAGCGAAGGGAGCGAACTGGAAGTCAAGGTTGACGAGGGCCTTTTAAACCACGTGCCCGTAGAACTGTATTATAGCAGCAAGGTCGGCGGCAATGTGAAAGCCATGTCTGTAAAGGACCGCAATCACCTCACAGCAAAGGATAATGTCGGTTTTACCGACGAGCAACTGAGTGTTGACCCCGATTTAGATAATGCCGACCTATGATAAGTGTAAGGATAAAGATAGGTGACGGAGCGGTGGAGGACACCTTCGCGGCGCACAAGCTGATTTACCTTTCGGCTGACAACCGCACGGAGGCTCCGATAAAGAAGCGCGACGCCTCGAGCTACGCCGAGCAAGCCGGAGACAATGTCGACCGCCGCACGGTGCAGGACTCCTTTGACTATAAGGTGACGTTCATCATCGACGGGCAGAACACCGACCTCGACAACGTGAACGCAATCATAGCTGCGTTTAACCGCAAGCTCTACACGCAGCCGGCTGACAGCGATATACGCACCTACAAGGAGGTGGCTTTCTTCAATGACTTCAAGCGCGTCAAGATTGTCGGCATACCCGAGCCGATTGCCGAGCCTAAAGAGATGAAGCGGAGCCGCAATGGATTTGACTTCGCCGAGGTGGAGTTTGTAATCCACGCGAACGACCCCACTAAGTGTGATTTCAATTTGAGTATGTAACCTTTTGAGCCGAGAGCCTACGCCTTATGATACGATTTGATTCCTGACATAATCAAAGTCGGATTCCCCGACTATGCTACTTTGACCCATGCCACGGTCAGCCTCGCCGATATGGGCGAGAAGTCCATAGCTACCCAAATCAAGATTGATGCCGCTGTCGCGCCCGACTTTTCACACGACTGGGAGTTGCGCTTCCAGGGCGAACGTTACATCATGCCGTTGCGCAAACCCCAGGGGTCAAAGGATAATACTACCCTTAATGCGACAATAGACCTGACGTTTCAGCATTGGGCCATATATCAGCTTAAACGTTGGATGTTCTTCTCGCTGCCCGATGTGGAGACGGGTTCGCCATCGCCCGACAAGTGGGTAGTGCCTTTGCAGCTCAATCTCCGCGACTTCTGCGCTGTGTTTGCCCGTGTACTGGAGTATTGGTATGGCGATACTATAACTTTGGATCTTAACCCTGCGTGGAAGTTCAAGGCGGAGCCGTCTACAGTCGACATCAGCTATTCATTCATATGGGATGTGCTGATTAAGCTCTATGAAATCTATGCCGTCCGTTGGTTTATCGAGCCTACAGGTGACGCGGACCACTACGTAATCCGCATCGGCTATCCGGCTGTAGAAGTGGAGCATATCTTTGAATACGGTTTTGAGGGCGGTCTGCTTAAGGTGGAGCGGCAGGTGCAGAGCGAGGAAATTCGCAACATGCTTCTTGGCCGCGGTGGTGACAAAAACCTCCCTTTGCGATATTTTAAGGACAAGGACCCCGGCAACCCAAAATTCAGTCCCGACCCTGACTGGGTGCAGGAACTCGCCAATATCTATTTTGACCGCCTCCGCGGAGCTACTTTCCGCTCCTACGTGCAGGGGTGGAAGGCAGCGCATATATCGGAATATCCGGGCTACACGGCAGTAGGGGAGGACAATGCCTATGCGCCGTGGGCTTACCGCAAAGGCTACACGGACGCGAAGTTTGACCCTGTGGAATATGTCAAGGACGATGAGAGCATACTCCTATATGGTCCCCTTCTCGGTGCCCTTGACGATAACGACGATTTTTACCCTACGATACAGGGTACTGGCCTTGACATCGCGGTTGATGTGGAGCAGATTCTCAGCGACGATGTGCAGCAGTCGTCTGATGCCACTTCTGTAATATCCGATGTCAAGGGCGGCTCGCTGACACAGGTAATCTGGCATGGTACCACTGCCTCTTTCGTAATCCCCTGCGGCGACTTCATTGTACCCCCGGATTCGGTGGGCGTTCTTGTCACTGCGTCTACGGGCGCGTCGGCCTATTGGTGGGACTGGGTCAAACATGATAAAAAGGTGTTCCGTGAGCAGTTTGCCCCCAATGATTTTGAAATCCTGTCTACCGACATTGATGTCTTTGACTCTGCCGGCAATAAGCTCTCATCTTCTGTCGGGATTCCTCCGGGGGCATATACGTGCCGGGTGCGTTATGAGGTGATTAACAAGATGGGGCAGCACGTGGACCTCGTGACTACAATCTCATGTAACGGACTCAAACTGACTACTTCGGCTTCGTCCAAACAGTGGTCCAATACTTTCGACATCTGGGTAAAGAATATCTGGGATTCGGCTCCGTTGCCCTCGGAATCGGATGCGGCTTATGCCAGGCGCGTGTGGGAGCCTGTGCTCGGTGACAGAGAGGGCAGCGAGGCCAAGGTGCTGTTTACCACAGGCAATCTGGCTGTCAGCGATGACTACGAATTTACCATTGTGGAATATCCCGTTCCTGACAGTTCTAAATCATATACTTCACCTGATGGCGTGACCCATCAATCCCATTGGCGCATTCGCCTCGCGAAATCCGATGCCGACCTTGAATCTACAGGCGTGTATGTTCCCTCTACCAAAAGACAGGGTGCCCCGGGTGACCGTTTTGTGTTTATCGGCACGGAGATGACCCACATTCCTTATGTGGTAGATGCAGAGAGGAGGCTTGACGATTGGAAAACTGACAATCTCGCGGATTTTAAGGACATCCGTCCTACTTGGGTCGTGACGACTGACCGTGTGCGGCTTAACAACGAGGGGCGGCCTGACGCGCTTATCGGACAGCTTCGTATCGGTAATTCCATCCGTCTTGCCGACAGCCGTTTCATCCAGCCTGTAGGTGATAAGGCTTATGAGACTCTATATCTCCAGTCGTTGACTATAACTTACCGCGAGCCGAGCAGCGATGATGCGGCTCTCAACCCCGATGTAGAGATAGTTCTCGGCAACGATTATGCGGTCTCGGCCAATCCTGTATCTACCATGCAGGGCGATATTTCCGCGATACAGCAGCAGCTCGGCTCCATAAGTAATGTGGAGCAGATAGTCCGCGCCGTGGGCGATAGCCTGTATCTGCGCAAGGATGGCATATCCGACCGTTCGCTCTCGCCCACTCAATTCTTCTCGCTGCTGACTTCGGGCGATTTCCGCAACGGTGTTGTCGGCGGAGCGGGGTGGGGATTCTTCAAGGACGAGGACGGCAACTGGGTATTGGAGACGGACCGCATAAATGTCCGCAGTGATTTGCAGGTCAATAATCTTGTCATCAACCAGGTGTCGGCTCGCGGCGGCATGCAGATCGACACGGCGGCTTCGATAACCATTACCAAGGTGATTGAGACGCAGCTTGAATATGTCTGCTACTTCGACCAGAAAAACGGCTCTGTGGCTAATCTTTTCAAGGTCGGCGATGTGGCCATGTCTATGGTCTATGATGAAAATTGGGACACGGATGCAAACCTTGTAAAGGCTTACCGCCGCAGGGTGACGGCTGTTGCTCCCGACAGCATCTCTCTGACCAAGGAACGCGATGGAGACCTCCGTCCGTCGTGGTGGATTGACAACGGGGTCAACGGCTCGGGAGTGCCATCGGTGGGTGATGTGGTGGTCCACTTCGGCAATTATAACGAGAAGGCTCGTCAGTATGTCAAGGTGCGTGACGTGGTTGGTGGCGGTTATGAACGTTTTATTGACGGCCTTGACTCGGTAAATGCGTCCGGGGTGGAATACTTCTTTGTCGGACGACAGGCTGGTATGTACGGCGACCGTCCGCGCTGGTTTGTCGGCGATACTAACGGGTACATCGAGTGGGTCAACGGCCATCTTGACATCAAGGGTCGCATCAGCGTACTCTCCACTATCGGCGGCAAGCCTGTGGGCGATTATGTCTCGGATGCTGCAAAGGCGGAGGCGGACAAGGCCAAGGCTGAGCTGGAGGCGAGCATCAAGGCTCTACAGGAGCAGGTTGACGGCGTGATAGAGAGTTTCAGCGGTTTCGGCGCACCCTCGCTGACCAACTTCCCGGCGGTGGAGTGGACCACGGATGCCGAACGCAAGGCTCACGACCGCGACATATACACCGACCGCACTCCCTATGTCGATGATGCCACTACGCCTACTTCGGGACACTCCTGGAAGTGGTACTACAACACGCCTACCGACTACGGATGGACCAAAATAGCCGATTCGGACGCTGTCAAGGCTTTGCAGATGGCGCAGATGTCTGTCCGCGATTCCGATGTCTACTTTATCTCGCACACTTCTGCCACATCCGCGCCTCCATTGCCTGTAATAGGTATCAACGGCGAGATTACCGATGCCAAAGGGTGGTCTACGTCGGCTCCTGCATGGCAGCAGGACAAGTATATCTGGCAGACTACCTACACGGTCAAGGGCGACGGCTCTGTGTCGTTCACCGACCCGACCTGCATATCGGGTCGCAACGGCAAAGGCATTGCGTCAATCACGGAGCAATACTACCTGTCGACATCGCGCGACAATCCCGTCGGAAGCTCTGTCGGTTGGACCGACCGTGACCACCGCGAGCAGTGGACTGTGGGCAAATACTGGTGGACGCGCTCGAAGATAACCTACACCGACGGCACGAGCGAATACATCGGGGAGGTCTGCGTCACAGGCGCGGACGGCGTGGACGGCACGTCCGTGCTGGCAAGGTATTCGTCTGACCTTGCGAACTGGCATCCCACGATGCTCGCCACGGACATATACATGCAGACATCCTCAGACGGAGGCAAAACATGGTCGCCAGCTGTGAGGATGACAGGTAGCGACTACACCGAAAACCTCATGCTAAAGACGGAGGAGCGCATAGAACTGACATACTCCACCGACGGCGACCACTGGAGCGGATGGCCCGACCGAACCATCCACATGGAGCAGGGGCAGACCTACACCATATCGGGGCGCACCAACGCCGAGGCATTCACAAATGTGCATACAGCCTCCATCGGGCTTTCAAGATGCGTCCTGTGGATATGCTCAAACCCGCAGTCGCCGCAGGGCGAGGTAAACCAGGTTGTGTCGGGTACTGACATGGCAACCGACGGCTCCACCGGCCACACGTTCGTATGGACCCGACCCACGGGAGACTACTACCTGCGCACGAACTTCTACTCGGCTGGTACATGGTGGGTTGAAAAGGTCAAGGTGGAGAAAGGGCGCAACCCCTCGCCCGTGTGGACTCCCAACAGCTCGGAGATGGTGGGCGTGGACGGTCGCTGGCAGAAAATGCAGTGGGCTAAGAACAACTCGGAGACCGCAGCACCCACAAGCGGATGGCAGGACACGCCTTTGTCCGCCCTCCCCGGCGAATACATATGGACGCGCAGCGGATGGGTCATACCTCCGGCTACGGAGCCGTCATCCTACGGTGACGCGGTGCGCATCACGGGCGATGCAGGAAGCAACGGAAGCGATGTCTACCGCCTTGACCTTGACAACGAGATGGCGGCGGTGGCGGTACGCCCCGATGGAGGTCTTGACAGCAATTCCGTGCTCCCTACAGCTAATGCCAGCGTCTATAAGGGAGCGACAAAGCTGACAAGCGGCGTTGTTTTCTCCATTCCTCAGTATGACGGTGTCGCAGGGGTTTCAATCTCTCCCGAGGGCAAGGTGCAGGTACTCGGAACTGTCATGTCCAATGTGGCAAGGATAACCGTACAGGCCGTTGTTGACGGGCTGACGCTCACAACCATAATGACCGTCTACAAGGTCAAGCCGGGACATGACGGCGCATCTGCCAAGGTTGTGGTGGTCAATGCCGACTCGCAGGTGTTCTCCTATGCCGACGATTTCTCGGGCAGCCCCTCGCCGTCTGCCATACGCATCACGGCCTCGGTGCAGGGCATCGCGTCTCCGGCTTACAGCTGGAGCTACAAGTTCCCCGGCGATGCGGATTTCACCGCTTATGGCGCAGAGACAGGCGCGGTGCTCACCCTGTCGCCCACATGGCAGCAGTGGGGCAACCGCCGCTCTGTGACATGGCGGTGCACTGTCGACGGGGTGCATGACGAGGTGACGGTGGCAAAGGTCAGCAGTGGAAAGAACGGCACGGACGGCACGGATGCCTACACCGTGCTGCTGACGAACGAATCGCACACTTTCGCAGGCGACGAGTCCGCAGCACTCGCTTCTTCCGCCGAATGCTCGGTGGTAGCATACAAGGGCGCGGTGCAGACCGCCGTGACAATAGGCACCGTCACGGGCGCACCCCAGGGCATGTCGGTACAGACCGCCAACAACGGCACGACCTCCGCCAAAATCACCGTCAGCGTCACGCCGTCGCTCAAACAACGGCAGGGTGTGCTGAAAATCCCCGTGAGCGTTGACGGCAAATCGTTCACTAAAGACTTCTCTTGGTCGCTCGCACTCAAAGGCGAGGCTGTCACGGTAGACAAGGGCAAATCGTCCGTCACATATCAGACATCCACCAACTACACCACGCCCCCCACAGGCCAATGGCTGACGGCTGTGCCGTCTGTGCCCAACGGACATTATCTGTGGACGCGCACAATCGTTGCATACACCGACGGCAATTCCACTACGGCCTACAGTGTGGCACGGCAGGGTGTTAATGGCACAGACGGCACTAATGGCACAAACGGAGACAGCTACACCAACAATATACTCCGCAACACCGACTTCCGCGAGGGCGGCCGTCATTGGTGGTTCATGTCAAACGGCGTGACGGCGGTTGATACTTCAAGGGTGTTCCAGGGACGTGTGTCGCTGAGGTCATCGCAGAGCGGAGCGACGACTTCGAAGCCGTGCGGATGGATAGCCGGCAGCGACAACGAGTTCATCCCTGCCAAAAAGGGCGATGTCATAACCCTGAGCTGCTGGGTGTGCTGCGATAATCCCTCTGCCATTGACGGAGACGTAGTAGCGGAGATATATTGGCGCGACGCAGCCAAGCAGCGAATAGCCACGTCGGTCTATAACCACGCTTCTTTCATGCCGTCCGGGCCGGGGACTTGGACGCTCCGCTCTCTGACGAGCGATGTTGCTCCCGAGGGTACTGCGTATGCGGAACTGCGCTGCCAGCTGACGCAAAACGGCACGGTGTGGTTCAACGGCATCAAGGCGGAGTACGGCGCGAACACCGCTCCTGTATGGACTCCTTTTGCCGAGGGTACGGCTCTGGACGGCCAGTCTGTGACATACGCCAAATCGTCAACGGCATCCCAGCCGTCCGACTCGGCTTTCACGGCCACGAGCATCGGCCAGCTCGGACTCGCCCCGGGTGAATACATGTGGAGCAAGACGGAGGTAAGATACTCCGACGGCACGGTGACAAAGAGCTACATGGTGGCGCGTGTCGGCACGGACGGCACGGGCGGATTGCCGGGTGCTCCGGGCAAGGATGGCAAGACCACATACGTCCATTTCGCCTACGCAAATTCGGCTGACGGCGTAAAGGACTTTTCCACAACGCCTTTCGCAGGGGCGAAATACCTCGGCACATGCTCGGATTTCAACCAGCCCGACCCGACCACTCCGTCAAGCTACCAGTGGAGCGAATACAAGGGCTCGGACGCCGTGATATACGAAATCATACCGAGCGTAGACAAAATCACGCGCTCTTTCACGGGCGAGCTGTCAGCTTCATCGGTAAGATGCTCGGTCTACAAGACCGTAGGCGGCACACGGACACTGACCGTAGAGAAATATCTTAGATACACGCGCTACCCCGACGGCGCGACAGGTGCGATGCCGCATCTGGGCATATCCGTAAACACCGTTGACATTCTTGACGACACTACCGAAGTAGTGTTCGAGCTTTACAACAGCTCCACGGAGCTTAACGAAGCAAACCTGCTTGACCGCGAGAGGGTGCTTGTGCTGACGGATGCCGCGGGGCTTGAAATCGGAGGCACGAACCTGCTGCGCAACTCGGCTGCTACAATAGAGCGGACGTACACCGATTACGGCGACCATTTCTTCCCATTGCCAGACCGCACGATACACATGGAGCAAGGGAAAGTCTACACAATATCCGCGCAGACCAACGCGGAGTTCATAGACCCATCCAAGCACAGCAACGTCAACGGCGGTGTCCTCGGCTACTGGGTGTCGCTGTGGATAGTCTCGCCCTCTCCGCAGCCAACGGACGGCAGCGCGGTCAATATACTTGTGACAGGCGAGGACATGGCTTCGGACGGCAGCAAGGGACATGTGTTCAAGTGGCTCAAACCTACAGGCGACTATGTGCTTCGAGTCAACTTCTACGCTCCCGGCACATGGTGGGTCAAGAAGATAATGATTGAGCGCGGCAATGTGGCCTCTGCATGGTCTCCGAGTCCCGAGGACATGGACTATCTGACCCGCGCCCTGCGCGAGAGCATCACCATGGACGGCGGTCTGCTGCTGGCCACTCTCATCAAGCTGGGCTACACAGACCCCGGCGGTCTGTACAAGGTGATGGCAGGTGTCAACGGCTCGTACACCTCTCCATCCGACATAGCTTTCTGGTCGGGAGGCGAGATGGTCGACAAACTGCCTCCGCAGTCCGTTGCCTCGGTGCAGGCCGCTTCGGAACTTGCGGCACAGGCAGAGGGAGCTACCTATGTGATGCGTATGAACGGCACCGGCTACATGGCCGACGGTGTGCTGCGCTTTGAAAAAAATCATATAGGGGTGGGCGACTCAGTGATACTCGACAACTCAGGGCTGCATCTGATGGACGGCGACAGCGAAAGACTTCGCATCGCCAACACCCCGATTGACGAAAAGTTCCTCAATGCGCAGTTAGGCAAAACTGAAATTTCCGCAGGACCCTTCTCTGGTAGGCTGGCTTTCGTGCGAAGGTATTCGCCCCACGACAACGGCACGTTTTATCCACGTTCAGGCATGACCGTTGAACTATGGAGCGGCACTCTTACGAAGGACTCGTTCGTGTCATTGTCCGTATCGTATTTTGACAACCTTGTCCGCGTAGGGAGCGATGTTGTCAATCCGTCTTGGTCCGCCCGTCCATACATTGAGGTGACAAGGGGGAACAAGTACACACACTTTAAAAGCAGCAGCAGCACAGCAGCCAGCTTCACAGTCCCCGAGGATGATACATATTACATATTTCTGCGCATAGACCAGGACACATATACAGGCGGCTCGCCATCGGATCATAATTCAATAGATGTGGAGTACAGCTCAATCAAACTTGCAGGCTATTCCTCGCCTCCTACCTCGGTGGGACTCACCCTCGGAAATAACGGATTCGCAGGGATATTTGACAAAATCGCCTTGATAGCCAACCCCGACGGCATAACCATGATGGCGGGGAACTACGGATTGAGACTGACACCAGCCAGAGGCATACAATACAACAAGACCGGTCTCGACACCGGGTGGACAAACCTCGTATAGTTACATCTCTTGACAACAAGAGGCGCAGGGATTTCTCCTTGCGCCTCTGTAATTTGTAATTAAACTTGGAATTTGTCAATTCATGGATTGGTTGATTCCAAATTTCAGAACGGTAAGTCGTCGCCCCCCTGTGTCGGCTGTGTGGGTTGTGCCGGAGCAGACTGCGGTTGCGGAGTGGGTTGCTGTGTCGGGGTCGCTTTCCACGCCGACGCGCTCATACATGTGCGCCCATTGTATTCTCTTGTGGAGAAATCAATCTCCACTTCATACTCCACGCCCTGCTTGATGTCCAGTTGTTCGATTTTATCGCCCATTACGTCAAACAGCACGGACTTGGGATATTGTTCGTTTGAGTTGTCGTACTGCAAGATGTAGGACGCTCTGCGCCACTCCTTGCCATTCTTGCTTGTGCCGCTTGCCACTGGCATTGCGGCGGTAATGATGCCCTTAAAAGTCATTGTTGGTTGTTGGTTTTGGTTGATTATTAAATTTGTTTACATACTCTTTCTTCGGCGCGAAGCCAAGTATCTGCTTCGGTTTGATTTCGTCCACCTCGCGTATCTTATCCGCCGTGCAGACGATGTAACGTGTCTTGAACAGCGTCTTGCGATACGCCTTGACGTAGCCGACACGATGGAATTTAGACCCATCGCGGTAGACGTAATACTCAATTCTGTCATTCAAATTGTAGTCCATTGTTAGTTATTTGATTGGTTTGTTTTCTTTCCAATAAAGCAATCACCTCGTCTGATACAATGCGGTTGTGGTTGTAATGTCCCTCCCGGCGTTGGGGCTTGCCCTTTCGGTATCTGTGGCTATTCATTACAATATAGTTAATATCAAGCCCCATGCACAGAAACTTTGATGTGCTTTGGTTGCTAATCCCCGTTATTCGACTAAACTCTGAAACACTTAATCGCTTGCCCTTATAAATAACATACGAATTTCTCCGCGTGTTATTCATCTGTTCAATCATTGTCGCCCAACGACAATTTTCGGGGCAGTAGTCGCCGTTTACATCTATGCGGTCGATTGAATATTCTTTGCCGGGACGCTCGCCCATGTCACTCACGAAATTTTCAAATCCATTATCCCCATTCCAACGGTCGCAAACTTTGATGCCACGTCCACCGTAATATTTATAGGCGTGTTTATTCGGGTTGTTGCACCTTCTTCTCATATCCATCCAAATTTGATAAAGAGGATGTTCAGCAATCCGCTCTGCAAAGTCAGATGAGGCACTGCGTCTATTCTTTCTACCATTCTCAGCTACCATTGCAATTCGTTCTTTGGTACGGAACAAACATCCACATGATTTAGTATGTCCGGTTTTTAGGCAACGCGCGCTTGTCGTTATGTGCCCTCCACAGTCGCATTTGCATTTCCAATACGACCCTGTCCCTTTCTTTATGTTGTCTTTCTCAATAACGGTAAGCAATCCGAAACGCATACCTATAAGGTTGGGAGTGTTACAATCCTTGCAGTGGCGCGTCTTGCCTATGTACTCTCTCCGAATAATAAACTCTTTGTTGCATATAGGACATAGACACAAATATCGCCTCATGTGTCCTTTATCGCAGCCCAAGTCTGCCAGTAATTTCACTCCGTTGTACGTTTCGCCAACTTTAATATCTCGCCATGTCATATTGTCTATTTATTAGTTGTAGACACAAAAAGCGGTGTCATTTGCGCTGTTCCAAGATGATAGCACCCCGAAAGGCGTTAATCTTACGCAATGACACCGCCGTATGCGGATATAGTAAGGGCATAAAAATAGCCCAAACAATATGTTGAGCGATAACCGTCGCCCATCGGAGTAGGTTACTACCATCTTGGAACACTGCAAATTTACGAATTATTTTCGACATAGCCAAATTTAATTGGGGCATTTCCCGCTCAGAATATCCTCCATACGGACATCGTTCTTGCTATCAAGTTCATCTATTACGTCTTGCGGAACGTCAAGCAACTTGCAGGGGTCGTATTTGAATCCGTGTTCCTCCGCATAGGCTCTTGCCCGACAATATGAGCAATCATCGAATATGCGCCCCTCCAACACTTGCGTTTCCACAAAGGCACGATACCGACATTCTGACTTACAACGAGCCATAAGCACCCTTACGGGTTTTATCTGCTGTTCCTCGTCCTCCTTAATCAGTTTCAGCTTGACGGCAATATCGGCAATCAGTTTAATCGTTTCGGGGTCTAAGTCCTCGCCCTTTTCCATAAGCGACAGCGCACGGTTCACAAGCACTTTGAGGGCGTTGTCCTTGCGAGAGTCGTTGATTACATCGCTCGTCGCAATCTTTACCGTCCCCTTTGTCAATGCCTCCAAATGCGCCCTCATAGCGTCCATGTATGCAATATTATTCGGATGCGAGAAAAACATCCGGCACTCTCGCTGACCGGCTTTATTCAGTTTGCCGTTTCTGTCGCATAGTTCAGGATGGAACAGCGCGTATGCTGTCGCATTAGAGCAAGCGTAGAGAAGCGGAAAGACCAAGATGTCTTTCTCCAATTTGCTCTGCTTGAAATCGTCGTTGTTCGCCGGACGGTGGAACTGAATCTTTTCTGTTTCTGCCATATCACACACAATAAATTCTAAGTTTTCGTATAGCCGCATCTATCAGTTTTCCCACAACATATGGAGGCGGCATTTTTAGTTTGTCAGAGTTGCTTCTGCGCCACTTCTGCAAATAGTGAAGTCCATAAATTACCGCATCGTGTCCGATTCTGTTGTGGTCTAACTCGCATTGGTCACCACAACGCATCGAATCGCACCGCAGTTTGCAGTAGCCGATACCGTTAATATCTTCGTCTTGCAGGAAACAGCATTCTCCGCAATAAGGGGTATTGTGGTTGGTCATATATCTTCATTTGCTTTATACACTAATCTCACGTCAATATCGTGGAAATACTTCATCATTTTGAGGCGTAATGGCACGTCACGACTTAGAAGCAACGGTGAGGACTTGACATCCTCCACAATCAACTCACCATCTTTTATATACGAGAAATCCGCCGTATAATGTATGGGTAACATCACCGTCCGCTCGCAGATTTTATCCTTTGTTTTAAGGTGCTTGACATACTGCTCTTTTTTCGCAGGGAGCAACTCCCAACGAGGCTGTAAGGTCAGCTCGCTTATAAGCCCATTCTCCTGCGCCTCTTTCAGCACAAGATAGCGTTTGCCCTCCTTGGTGGAGTCAAAGGTTATGCCGTCAATCACGACTTTCTTATTCCGATACTTATTCTTTGCCGCTTCCATCTTCAATCCATTTGGGTACGAGATAGGGATAGCGTTTATCGCCTATAATCAAATGCGTTGTTTGGGAGGAGAAATCTACCTCAAATCGCGCATGGTATTTAACCAACAGCTCTTTCAGTTCCGAGAGAAAAGCGGTCTTGGGGTCTATCGGTTCTAAATTGCAAGCACATATAAAATGTTCTGTCATTTCACCGCTTTCCACGTTTTTCATCCTTATTCGGCAAAAACCTTTATTGTCCTCGTCCGCTGACACTTCGCCCACACAACCCTTTTCAAAGGTTATGTAGTCAAAGCACACGGTTCTTCTCATACGGGCTTTATCGCCTTTCTTTAATTTCTTATCCATATCTTTCCATTAAAGCGTTAAACAATCTGACATGAAAGGTTTTGATTGGCTTACACTCTACGCCCAAATGCTTGCTTATCCGCTCTCTCAACTCGGCATTACTTATGAATAATGCGTCATAATCGTAGCCCATCTCTCGCTGTCGTTTGACATATTGGGCGGCATCGCGGCATATCTCCTCAGTGGACTTCATTGCTTATTTGTAATCATTCTAAATTAGATGTTTTGCTTCTCAGTTTAATTGTCATTGGCTCGAAACCGACACCTCTTTGTATTTCACCGCCGAATCCATTATGCGATAATTCGTTGAGCAATGCCCAATAATGGAGTAACGGAGTGCCCTTATGCTTTTCAATTATCGCCCAAGCAGTCAGTTGTTGCTCGGGTGTAAGGCGGCTCATATCAAACCGCACCTCAACAGACCAATCAAACTTTTGATTTGGGTCGTACTCGATTATGCCCTTTCCGTTAATAATCGTTTTCATTCTTCGCTTACCTCCACAATGATACACTGCTCCTTGTCAATACCATCTTTCCCTATCCCCTCCACGACAGCCCACGCCTCCCAACGCTCCATCAGCTTTGCGATTGTCATACTCTCGCCATAAATGCTGCGGAGCATAAAGGTAAATTCGGGCGAGTTGATGCGGAAACGGCAGATGTTGGTGATTACGCGCTTGTCCTTTCGCCATTCGCAATGGAATTGCACCACGTCGCCGATTTTCGCAGCTTGCAATGTTTGGTTACAGTAGAGTCCTATCGGTAGTACAACTTGTGCCACACTTCTCGTCTGAGGGGTAGGGTGCTGTATCTTTATAGGTCGGGGCATATTCAGAACCAGTCTATTCTCGTTTCACATTTATATCCTTTCTCCCACACATACCACGCATATCCCTGCGCACTCCCTCTGAAATTCCCATCACGATCGCTACACGGTATTCTTGAAGATGACACCCAAATTCGCTTCGGTGGAAATTCTCTGAAAAGCTCCTGCCTATGCTTGCTTTCAAGGAACAATATGCGCAGCCACATTGCAACCTTGCATCCGTCTGCGACAACCGACAATGCTTTACGCACCATATCCGTAGCACAAGAATATGGAGGATTAGTCACTATTTCACCATGCCATTCTTCTCCGTTGTAAGCGAGAAAATCAAGTTGCTCAATATCTCTATTCCGCGTAATTATGTCGCTCCTGCGCACATCATAACCGTTCTTGGCAAGCGTGTCAGAAATATGTCCTAATCCATCACACGGCTCCCATATTTGATGTGAGGACTGTTCAAGTTTCAGCAATTCCTCCACTGCTTTCGGATGTGTGCAATACAAGTCGTACTGCGCCCTTTCTCCAGCGGCGTGATTGCTTGCTCCGAGTGTGGAATATACGTTTGCCGATTTCTTTGCCATACTCAATCCTTATTAGATGTCAATGCCAACCCCACAGCACGGATATACCAATCAAACTGCATCGGCTTCATCGCTCCGAGTTTGTTCGCTTCATAGTGCGTTTTGCTCTCCCACACCGCATTGTCGCGCCGTTGCAGGTCGAAACAGCATAGCTGTATTTCGTCAATGTAGCGACGGTTGTTCACGTTCTGAAAGCCCTTCGCCGTCAAAAACACTCGCGTTTTCTCTTGAAAGAGCGCATAGTCGAACTGCTGTCTATTATCCACATAATCGCGCACCCCTTTCGCATAAAAGGCTTGCGACACGGGAATAAACGCCCCGAGGTAGTTCTGATTAGGTCGGCTTCCGATAAGCGAGAAATAACGCGTCATCGCTCCGTTCCAGCTCGTCATTCGTGCCTGCGCCATAAGCCGAAGCGTCCACTCTTTCCAGCTCATCGTAATGCCCTCCTCGTTCAGAAAGCCGTACACGCCCGTCTGCGAAACCTTGTCGAGAAATTCCCTCGCCAAACCCTCGTCGCCGATGCGGTGCGCGTCCTCAACCCCCTTGCGGTAGCAAAAATCTATCAAGGAAATTGTTGAAAGGGCTACGCCTCTGTCAATGATAGGTCGGTTCTTACTCGCCATTGTCCTCTTCGTTAAGCACCTCTTTCATCAGCTCTCTGTCCGCCTCTCTTTTCGCTTTCAGCTCTTTCTTGCTCATGCCGCTTTCGGAGGCAATATCTTCCATAAAGGCGGCACTTGCCATTTCTTCGGAATCGGTAACGGATTTCGCTTTCTCCGCGCCCTCGGCATCCTTGCGTTTCTGCCATTCCACAATAGCTTTCTGCACTCCGCTTGTCAGTTCTTGGTCTTGCGTCATAGCCATTGCAGGAATGAATAGAGATACGATGTAGCCCTGCAACTGGTCTATACGCTCTTGTTTCGCGGCGGCAAGGAGATACCCGTAAGCGTGAGTATTACCCCCGATACGGCAGTTGAAAATGCCGCTCGTACTCGTTATCGAAAGGAAAGTCCGCTCGATGCTTCCCTCCTTGTAGTGGAAAGTGAACTTCCACTCGCCAACCTCCTTCACGAGGTAAGGCTTACGCTGTTTAATCTTTATGCTCATTTGTCTTTTTGGATTGTATCGTTATGTTGTAAATCTTGCAATGAAGCGCGAAACGCTGTGCGAGTGCGTTGAAATCGCGCTCAATCTTCCTACGCTCCTTGCGCATACCGAAGCCATAGTATTTATGCCACAGAGCGTGATATTCGCGCAATCTGTCAAGCATATTCTGCGCCTCTTGTATCGGTTTAAGGTTCGCATTTTCCTCAAACCACTTGGATAGGCTCGGCATTTCACACGAAAGCGAAAAACTGCCCCTTGTTGGAACATAATCGGATTCTTCCTCCGATTCAAAGCTTGTGCTACGCTCTACCACCTTGCCGATTGACCTCATTTCGCCATTCGGGTCGCAAATAAGTAATTCGGGATTTCCGAACAACTTGTCTGTATCTTTGTCGCCCATAGTCAGTCGTAATAAGTTTTGATTTTCTTTCGGGTGAAAAAGAGATAAAGATGCGCGAGGTTAGGCTGGTGCGTAGAAACCAATTCCCAACCCTCGGCAGACATCCGCTCCAGCATTTGTTTCATATCGAAAGGGTCATCGGCGTTTACGACCTTAACCACATTCTCAACCTCACTCGGAGCGGCATGCCCTTTCTCCACGGCTCGTTTGCCCTGCTTGATTTGCAGGACTATCCGCGCCAACAACAGCACGGCAATTATTAATAGTAGGATGTCGGTCATAATTCCTCTTGGTTTAATTTCCACTTCACAAAATCCATATCGCCGTCATTGTCATAGAGTTGGAAGATATACTCTTTCATTTTCTCCGCTCCTGCAATGAACGCAAATTCAACTTCCTGCTCTACCTCGTGAGGTTCTGACGCATGAAAGGACAAATTGTCCCTTACTTCTTTGGCATATATTTCAGCCGCTTCTCTGATTGTCATATCTGTTCTTGTTTCTTCCGTTTATCAAATCGTTTCATCCTCGCGCAGTTGCAGTCGGAAGTGCAGAGAATATCCACAGCGAAATAAAAGCCGTAGATACGCTCACAATGTGATTTCCTGCCACAATGTCCGCTTGCAGGAGAATGGTATCTGCACTTCATTCTGTACGCCTCGCGCTCCTTGGTCTCCATATCAATATTTCGGTATTGCTCTGTAAAGCGGTTTCTCCTTTTTCAGATGGTAGTTGACATCAAAAACGGCGAGGCGGTCAATGATATTCTTTAGGCGTTGCATGTCACCCTGCAACTCATGCACTTGGTCTTTCCATTTCACACCCTCGCGCTTTCGCGCTCTTGCGGACATCATGACAATATCGGCCACATTTAACTTTATCTCTCTGATGCGCCGTTTCAGCATACCGACAAGCTCCACGCGCTGACGTTCTGTAAAGACAACCTCTTTGTTCTCGCCTCGGAGCATATCGACAACTTCCTGCAACACCGCTATTCTGTCTTTGATGTAAGACTGCTGTTGCTTGCGTAATACGGGGTCGGTAATGTCAGCTTTGTCCTCGTGCAGACGCTGGCACGCAGCCAACGAGAGACAGATGTATTTGCGTAGAACGCACCGCTCTGTTATTGTGAGGCGAAGTGTCGCCCTTTCGGGGGTTGTCGGGGTGTATGATTCTTTGTAATAGCTCATATCTTGAATCGTTTTATAAGTTTCTTGACTCTTGTGCAGTCGGACAGCTCGCACCGTGTAGGCGCGGCATAGAGCCGAGGGCAGTCGTGCGGGCATCCGTCTTTCTCGATGGCGTAGAGCTTGCACTGCTCATTGATTTTCTTGGAGCAATATTTCGTATTCTCTGTTGATAAAGAGAGATAGGGGCAACTATCTATGAGGTATTCCGTCAGTGCCTCGGTGCTTACTTGAATAGTTTTCATGCTCACTTCCCTTTCAGTCCCTCCACAACCGCTTGGGCAACCGAAACGGCATACTCGGCGACTTCTTTGGGTGTGTTAAACTTGTTTGCCACTTTCAAGGCTACCTCTTTTGCGAGGTCGGCGGCGTATGCGTCCCAATAGCTGTCCGTGAGGTCAACTTCCACGGGGATTTTGATTGAGCCGATATTAGGCTTCTTCTCCGCCTCCGCCTGCTCCGTTGGCTGAACAAGCTCCACGCAATCTTCGGGAATATTGTAGATGAATGAATCATCGTGCTTCAGCGTGTAGATGCGTCCTGCACAATCTCGGCGCATTTCAACGCTTATGACCTTCCATTCCTTTTGCGAAACAGCATGAGGAGGCATATTGGTAATTTCCAAGTGTCTTTCCACGTCTAAGCAAATAGGTTCGTGTAGATTTTCAAGAACTCTAACGAAGTCCCCAACCTTGATTGTCGGGGCGGTCGGCTCGGTGTAGGGTTCGATGCTATGTATTGTTGCAGGGTATATCGTAGAGTCGATTTCTACATATATGTGGCATCCATCTATCTTTCTGATAACGCCTATACAGCCACACAGCTCCTCCTTGTAGTAGCCGTCTTTCATGCGCACAACATCCCCCTCCTTAAACTTCGGCTCTTTCGCCTCCGCATCGACCTTGACGAGATACTTGAGGGGGATAGCGAGCGTGAAGCCATATAGTCCACCAACTTTGTGCTGGATTATAATTTTTGAGGGATTGATTCTCACTACCTCGTAATTCATGTCATCGCCTTTGAATCTTTCAAACTCTTTCGGCGCGTCCTTTGACACTCTCACCTTGTCGCCTTGCTTGATTTCGTTGCTCATGCTTCTTCCTCCATTTGTTTGGCGATTTGTGCAAGTGCGAGCAAGGATATTCCCTGCACAAATTCCTTTTCATCTGCATAAACCTCAGACGAAACTTCTACACTCTCGATTTCCAACACTCGTTCTACAAAGTTGGCGGGTGCATCATCACCCTGTGCCATTAGCAGATAGGCGTTCTTTTTGATTTCCTTTTCGGGAATGTCAAATGTTACTTTCATCTTTCAAACAAAAGGCTCAAACTTTCGCCCGGCTGTGCGAGAACCGGAGTACTTGTATGAGCCGTTAAATTCCTTTTCCGAAGCCTCGCACGCTTCATAAGTGCAAATATAGTGTTATATTGTGGATTATGTAAGTAATTCTATAAAATCACTTTAGGTTTTCGCAAACAAAAGCCATAGCCGACCTGCAATCTCTGCTTGAAGCACCCTTTCTGCGCGAGCATAGCCGACAATTCAGGTCGGGCGTGCTGTTTACTCCCCTCGGCTTCGGCAAACGCCTTATACTCGTCATACAGCTCAGCAAGACTGCGCCAGCAATCCTTGTCGTATTCCTTGACCGCCTCGTAGTCGTTCTCAGCCCACCATCGGCGCATATTGTTGCTCCCTGCCATGATTATCTCCTGCGACTTCTTCATGTCCTCGCCCATTACTATGTCGCCTTTGTTTTTGGCAAAGATGCGGTAGCCCTCCACAATCCAATGAAAGATATACATAAGGGCTTCGGGGCGCGTCAGTTTGTAGGTAAGACTCGTGTCCCTGTCCTCGCCCGTAAACGCCCGTGTGGTCGTATGAACAACCAATCGTCTGCGCTGACCTCCGTAGCTGTCATCGTCAGTCTCGGGCATAGTGTTGGCACAACACAAAAGCGGCGGCGCAATAACCTTTACGGGCTTTTTGTCGTATGGTACACGACCCTGGAACTCGCCTCCGCTCGCAAACCTCTTGAAGTCACCGCCCGAAAGCTCTTTGCCGTCCATATCGTCTATGAAGTTGGCTACTTTGTTGGCGAGTGCCGCGATATTCACGTTGCGGTCGCTGTCCTTGAACAGCTGACGGAACGAAAAGCACGAAAAATACTCCTTGCCGAACACCGAGGCTATCACATTCGACACAACGGACTTACCGTTACTGCCGGGTCCCAAGAGGAATAGACAATACTCCATCTTAAACGCCTGACGGTCAGAAATTAAAGAGCCGCACCACTGCTGAAAAACGCTCCGAGCGTCCTTGTTCGGGACAATCTCGGCGATTTTCTCCTCCCACAGCTTGCAGGGATTGCCGAAAGTGCCGTATTTCTCGGCACACTCGCGATACAGCTCGTCCTTGTCCTTGTATTCAAGGTCAAGCACGATAGCAGGGCATTGCTCCACACTCGGCTTCACCGCCTTGCGCTTCTCAACGTCATACACAAGGTTTCTGAACGCCACATAACGCCTATTCGGACGATACAGATACTTGTCGCTGCTCGAAATCGTGTCAAGGCAGCTCATGGCGATAGCCTTTGCAGGGTACTCGTCATTGTACTTCTCGCCCAAATCAAGCTCGATAAAGGCTCTTTTGAGCAATTCCTTTAAGAATATCTCTCTGTCCTCCACACGCACGAAACACACGCCGTTAAACGCATATATCGCGCTCTTTGAGCCGTCCGAGAGGAAGCGTTTCATCTTGTCCTCGCAAATCAGGTTGCGGACAATCGCCCTCAGTCGGTCAACACGCCCCTGATACACGTTCTTGTCGTATTTGCCGAGACCTCTCAGCTTGCCTCCATCCTTGCCCTTTGAGTACAGCCGCTTGTACTCCGCCTCCATCGCAGGACAGAGCCAATCCAACAAATGCTGGTACAAAAATTCACTTACAAGTGCCATATTTCAACCATATAATTTACTCCAATCCAATATGGATTTCGTATGTTCTACAAGTTCAGTCGTTCCCATCACACCGTCCAATTCCTCGCCGTGTCGCTCTTTATACAGAAGTTGCCCATCACGCCACGGATTGAGCGTCAACGTCAGAACACCCCACCTATATCGGGCGTATATGTACTCGCCATCATCGGTGTAAATATCCCATTGGCTCGGGCACGCCGAACACGTCATTATGCAATGTTTGACTTCGTATTTCTTTGTTGTCATACTCACTCCTTTATCAGTTCAACTCCGTGCAACGCCAAAAACGCCTCCGCCTCGTGGAGATAGCGGACAATGCACCCACCGAAATAGTAACTCGCGTTTGCCACTCCAACGCGCCATGAAAAAGCGTCTGTGCGGTGAAAGTAAACAAGATATTCATTGATGCACTTTACGACATTCAACTCTTCTCGCTTAAACCCCAGCCATTTCAGGATTGAGTAAGTAATCTCAATCGGCTCAACCTCACTCGCCATCACATACTCCGCAGGGAACCGCACAATAAGTCCGTTGTCCTCGTCCAAACCACGCACTCGCTCACGCTTGCCGTTGACAAGGATATGCGAGCCGATTCTAAGCTGTTTAATATCTACTGCCATATCATTCCTCCTCCTTGAAAAAATCCGCGCCGAAGATGCGCTCCAAAACACCTTGGATAAGTATATTCTCCACTCCGCAATCAATGTCATTCGGATAGGTGTTGGCATATTCTTTCCCCACCTTCTCTTTCTCCTCGGCGGTCAGACGTTGTGAAAGAGGTAATCCGTAAACATGGTTTGTTCCTGCCTTGAATCCGTCCTCATACGAATCGGCAGGACACTCACAGCAATCAAAAGCTGTGTTTTCTCCTCCGCAAAAGTCGCAATTTTCTTTCCATGCGCATTTTTCGCAGAAATATTCTTTTCTCACGGCTTCTTTCGCCGCTTCTTCTATCGTCTTATTCATATCTTCTCAAATTTTAGCCCGAAGCACCATCTGAGCATGATGCGCTTGAATCGAGATATGGGTTTGTAGACTGCGAGCGAGTAGCCTGTGGGTTCGTGTTTGAGGTAGCCGATAGGCTTTACCCACTCAATCGTATGACCGCTGCGGAATACATCGTCAATGGATTTTCGTAAGTCCATCATCGCTGTCATCGTCTGTTTCATATCGTCATTTGTTTTCTTGTTCAATCAGTTCAAGCACAACACTAATACCATCCGCTAATGCTTCCTCATAGGTGGCGAATGTAGCGTCGGTATCATCGAATTCTCCGCTATCAAGGTTGAGCCAATCGGCAAACCAAACCTTATGGTAGTGAATATAGCTCACACGGACGCTGATATGCTTGACTTCTCTCAGCCACTTCTGAGCCTGCCATAAAAAAGGCGCCGAAACGAAATCATCTGGTCTGCGTTTATAGTTGTTGAAGTCCGCACATGAACCATGAATAAACCACATATCATCTTCGGGTACGCCGTTTTTGATATGATAGTAGTGGTCGCACGGCTCATCGAATCCGCACGCTTTCAATTTCTTGGCAAGCTCATAAGAGCAGTAATCTTCTTGATTCATGATTCTTGTATTAAAAGTAAATCTGATTCCGTCCAATTTAGAGCGGAGATTCTATGTGTGAAGTGGCATTTCCTGCCGTATTCATCCTCGACAAACTCAAAGATGTCACCTCTTTTGCGCTTTCGGATTCTGCATTTAAGGTGGCATTCTGATGTTCCGTCCACTCCTCCCCACCATATAAAATCCAAGAGTGCGCCATAAGGTATCTTATTGCACTCGGAATCCCTATAAGGCGACATTTCATTTTTCATCTTTCTTCTTGTTAAGTTCCGCAATCAGAGCGTCGGCGGCACTGACCGACATAGATGCGATGTGGCTGTATTTATCGCCCCATTTAGCGTTTTGCATCATTGAAGCCATGATTTGCGCCGCAATCTTCCGCCTTTCGGCCTCGGTGTTCATCTCTACGATGCGGTTGAAATAGTCTGATTTTCCGAGCAGACGCGCCTCTAATTTCTCTTGCTCCTTCATCGCTAAAGTGTGGAGATGAAGTTCTTCTTTTAGCTTGTCTTCTATATTCATTCTTATTTTATTTTACGCGCATAACGCGCTGTGTTATTTTACTTTATCATCAAAAAGTAAAATAAGCAGGTTTAATCATGCTTATTTTGACTTCTTGGTTTTAGGGGTGAAGTCGGGGCAGATACCACGGCACCATACATTAAGCGTAAATGCTCCATTAAGCAGAATAAATTCGGGCATGAGTCCACATATACCATTACACCAATACTCACACTCCTGCGGTCGCTGGTCAGTCGGGGTCGGTGTCATATACTCTAAGTTTTGTTTTGAGCCAATTCGTGAACTTCCATATCCATGTTGCAGGATAGTAGAATATGCAATAGATAGGAATTATAATCCATGTTGTCGCATCATACACGGCTCTGCGGTGTTTCTTTTTCATCGCTTGTCGCTTATCGGTTTATCCTCGCGGTTCGGTCTCCAATGCGTAACACGAAAATCTCCATAGTCACACACATGGTTATCTCCGTTAGGGTCGTGTTCTTCGGTGTTTGCAGAACACCAATACTTCGATATATCGTCATACACATACACCCTGCCACCTCCCATGTACTTGTCATAGCAGTAGCAAATCTGCATGTGGTTGGGGCGCATAACTTTCGCATCATACCAATTCAAATCATCTGCCGATGCACCTCCGGCTATAAAGCCCTCCTCAAACTCTTTCGGCATAGGCATATTTGGGTGATGTTGCTCCCATGCACGGAGCATTTCTCTTTTTAGAATTTCTTGTTTCATATTTTTTTGGTCGTGAAGTTTACTTCTTTAGAAAATTCTTTTCGATAACCCAACAGAGGGTTGAGAATAATGCGTCAATGAGTTCTGAATCTACTCCGACACCAACAGGACGTGGAACAAGGTCATATCCGACAAACCATTTTTGGCAGTTTTTATCCCACCTCATGCTTATCGGGCAAACGTCATTCTCACACATGATTGTGTCTTGCTCAATCTCTTTCGGGAGCAACGAGCAAACATCTGCGAGGGTGAAGATTGGCGCATAGCCGTCAAATACTCTCTTTATCGAGCCGTTTTGAAGCTCAACAGTCTTGTATGTTCTTTCACCTTGTCCGCTCGCCTTGTCCGCGCTTATGCCTTTGGCTATGAGCGTGGCGGATTGTTCGGGGGTTAACAAATGCTTCATATTCCTTTCATTTTTAGGATTGCACTTCTCAGATACCGCTCGGCTTCGGCAAGAGAGCCTATAGCCTCGCCTAGTTCGAGAGGTGCGAATCCGATTTGCTCTTTCTGTTCTTTCATCTCACTTGCAGTTTAATGATTCAATATTGTCATGGAAATTACCCACGACTTTGTATGTCATATTTCCCTCAAAAGGCTCTAAGGATGCGCCTGTACCTTTGTCAATCCCAAAGGCGGCGTCCGGCAAGGCGTAACGTACTGCACCCATAAAGGCAAGTTCTTCATCGAGGTCATACGCCTCTACTATGTCGCCCTCGTATATGGGTCGAGAATCCTTATCACGCAGTCCTGTAAACTGACCGACCGTAGCTTCTTCAACTTGATAATAGTCTGGGTCGTGCCCTCCGCGCACTACGCCAATCATCGGAATGTGGTCGCCGTCGCCTAATTGGAGGTCTCCGTATATCCATTCTCCATTGTCGAGGCGTTTGCCGCGAAAAAGTATCTGTCGGTTCATTCTTATTTCGTTTTAGGGTTGACTATTTCCAATATCTGCTCCAGCTGAGAGTCGGAGAGCTGTTCAAAGATTATATCACTGCATTGGCTTATCATCCTTTGCCGTCTTACCTCTTTTCTGAAATCCTCCAAATCTTCCTCCGTAGCTATTTCCGCGCTTGCGGAAGTCCAACAGTCAGAAGATACAAGAGTGCCGCTCGACTTGCGGAATTTATAGCCTTTGGCAATGACGAAGTTCTTTTGTACCTTTTCAACCGTTAGAATCGTTCGATTCCATCGGCTTGTCATTATCAGTTTGTCGCCCACCTTGGCGTTATCCAATAATCCGCTCATTTCTCACCTCCTTTCAGTCTTTCCGTAAGCTCGGGAGAGTAGCGGAAGGTTGCATCTACTCCGAATCCAGTGCATATCGCACGGCAGTTCTCCCTGTCTAATGCGCATTCATCACAGTCTTGTCCGAATATGTGTTCGGGGACATAAATCTTGCCCTCTCTGATGATTCCGTTAATCTTCTCCATGCTCCGAGCCTCCTTTCTCAATCCCGTTCAGTGCGTAGCCGTTGGCGGTTAATAACTCTATGGCGAGGACACAAGCCTCAATAGGGTTGTCAGACTGAGGCAAGCGGCCTGTAAAGCCATCCCAATCATAGTCTACAATCCAATGTCCATCGCTGAAATACAATATCACCTCGCCGTTGATAGTGCTTTCATCCTCTTTGTCGCAAATCTCCCAGCCGTCCTGAAACGGCTCGTACCACTTGGTAAAAGGGAAATCATCAAGTTCTTTCGGCAGCAGCCCCAGCAGACATCCGAGGCTCCAGGCAGGGGAATGCCCTCTGTCTCTAAATGCACTCTTATATGGGTTGGTCGAGAGCGTGTTATGCGGAGTAATCATCATATCCGCACTCTCAGCCGGAACGCCGCATTTCAGCAGACGGTCGCTCTGCTCGCGTGTTGTAGCAATTCTGTTTGTCATATCTCTTGTTTTTGTGGTGAGCTATAGTGTTAAATCCAATTTAAGTTGCGCCTGAGCGTCCTTTACACGCTTCACGGCAATGTCGTAATACTCCTGCATCAGCTATATGCCGATGCCTCGGCGGTTGGCATTCACGCAAGCGACAAGCGTAGAGCCACTACCCATCGTACAGTCAAGCACGCAATCGCCCTCGTTGGTGTAGGCTTTAATCAGATACTCCAATAGCGTGACTGGCTTCTGTGTAGGATGATTGACTTTCTCCTTTGAGTTTGATACCACCGATGGTATAGTAATCACATTGCCCTGCAATTTGCGGTCGGCGTCAAACGTATGCCAATCTCTTGGAGCGTACTCAGTGGCAAACGACACTTCCTGCGTAGGCTTCTTGTTTGTGCGCCACTGCTTGCTGTTGCCTTTCTGCGCTTGACGCACCCTATCGGATTTGCGCTCGGTATATTGAGGGTTGAATGTGTATCTGCCGTTGGCAAACACTACAATATCCTCGCTGTATTTCAGATGCCGTATTCGGGCGTTGCCGATATTGCTCGGCTTATGCTTTACCCACGTCAGTTTCTCCTTGAAAGCGTTATAATTGCTCGCTATCAATGCCGATGTGAACGGCTCACTCTCAAACAGCACGATAGCACCCTTGCACACCCGATTAAGTTGTTCCCATAGTGGAGCAAACGGAATTACCACGTCCCATTTGCAGGAGGTTGTTCCATAGGGCAAATCGCAGATTACAGCGTCTATGCTGTTATCAGCAAGCGTAGGCAGAATTTCAAGGCAGTCGCCGCGCAGGAGGGTGATGTTGTCTGTCTTATTCATATCGGCTCTTTTGGCTCTTGGTTCATACCGCAAAGTTAAAGCGACATTGCGGATTATCCAAATAAACCTATAATGTAGGTTTAAGTTTCGAGAGAGCCGAAAAAGACGTGATTTTGACCCCTATTTTGAGCAAAATCGGCTGAATCTCCTACACAACTTCATGCCCTCTTTTCTCCCTTTCTCTTTCTCCCTCAGCGAATTAGGCGGTCAAGCTATATAATGTAGTGTACCTATTTTCTATTTAACTTTTTTCTCTTTCTCTCGTACTATATATTTTTATAGAATTATTTTTTTCGTTTTTCAGTTCATTTACTACATTAAAGAGATAAATATATAATAATCAATATTTTATCCGTGTAGTTGCTGGTTCAGTCCGCTGCATTGAGGTGCATAAGTGTTAAAAATATATAAAAGTTTGATTTTGCACAGAAACTGAAATTTTGAGCAAAAAAAATTTTTCTGGGTCGCACCCACCCGTTTCAGTCCTGTCGACTCCACACCCCCGGCACCCCTTTGCGGGGTCAAATACTCCACGAAATCAACGTGTTACACATGATAAACGGTCGCAACTGTGCTGTAACTCTCAATTTTGACCCCTATTTTTACCCTTATTTTGAATGATTCTAAATAAACAACCGCAAATAATTGAAATTCAACACATTACATTTGGATTCCTCCGCAAATATAAATCATCTCCACCACATCACCAACAATTAAACAAACTTTAACACGCTCAATAATCGGCTTTCTGTCTTTTCGCGTGTCGCACCGGTTTGTGATCGCCTTCAATTTTTGCCATTGGAGTGTTAAACGCCGTATGCGTGTAGGCTGTGCGCTTTAGGTGCGATTCTGTGCGAAGCCTCTGTTTCAAGTGTTAAAATCAAGGCCATATTTTGAGAGTTAACCCGCTGAAAATAAACCGCTTAAAAGTTTGACATGTCATAAATTTTCCGTACCTTTGTAGTGTAAGGAATGACCAAGCGGAACGCCTTACAATAGGACATTGAAAGAAAAAAGCCCTCAAAGGCTGCAACCGATGAGGGCGAAAAGGTGTAAAGGCCGACCGATAAAACGGCTATAACCTTTAAAACCCGTTGATATATGAGGCTTGAAATCTCATGGAAGTTAGGCAAATGGCGGTTTAAAATCATAATCAACCGCTAATGCCTTCGGGGGTTTAAAAATGCTACCAAAGGATAGCGACCCCCGAAAAGGGTTTTAAATCACTCGCAAAGATAGCACAAACTTTGCAAAGATGCAACAGGCAAACGAAAAACCGCCCCGTTTGTCTGTCACAGATGAAGGGCGGTTAATAGTTAAATTACTCTGCAAAGGTAATAAATAGTTAAGTTACAACAATAGTTAAATTACAAGATTATGAACACAACAGCAAACAAGATTAACACCGGTGTTAATTCCACCATGAACGCAAACGAAATCAACGCCCGCCGCTATTTCATTAACGGCAAAGAAGTAACCGCAAACCGTTACGCCGCAATGAAACGTCTTAACGCATATATAGGCCGCAAACAAGCTGAAGCGTTTAGCCGTGGAGATATGGAGAATATAGCCACCCGCGCCGCGTGGTTTACCTATGAAGCTGCCGCCGATGCCGAATATGGCATAGCCCGTTATATTGAGGACTGCCGCCGCTTTGGCTACCTCAAAGAAGAAACAGCCACCGAAACAACCGCCCCCGAATTTTCGGAACTGTCACACACTGCAACTTCCGCAATTTGCCCGCTTGATTTCGATACGACTTTCGACGCATACAATTACGCAATGGCGCACCGCCTTGATGAAAGCCCGTTAGCCGTTGCAATACCCACCGACGCCCACGGCACGGACTACGGTCGCAGTCTCGCACTAAACGGCGTTAAGTTGTTCGCCGTATGGTCTGACGAACTGGAGGAAACCGCAAACGGCTATGTCTATACGACCGAGGCCGGAGCGCGTGAAGCCATGGCACAAGTCGAAGATAACGATAAAGAGGCCGGAGTATATGAGCCTAACTACTGGAAAGTGTCCGATATGACAAAATATTTCGCATGAAACACACCCTAAAAGCCACGGCGGCGATTGTCGGCATGCTTGCCGCCGGGCTTCTCTTCTGGTACATCGTAATTGAATTTATGTGGATGTGCTACTATGCCGGAATCAGAATGTAAAACCAATAAACACTACAAAGATATGCAGACAATCAGAATAAACACCCGCACAAATGCCAGTGGCAACGTTACAACATTCAGCATTAACGGAACATGTATAGCCCACGTTGGAACGGATTTATACAACGTAGGACGTTACGCCGGGCGTGTCAACCATGCAGGCGGCGCGGTGTGCAATAACTCAACCTTTCCCGATGCCGTGGAGTTTATAGGCGATGCCATTTGCATCCATTTCGCGCAATTTGGGTTAAACGTGGAATTTGTCAACGCTTAAACAGTAGGAAAGATGAAAACAAAACACATGACAATCGAACAGGGCAACCGCGTTAATTTGTCGCAGTTTCCGAACTTCCACAAGTCCGGCAGCATTGCAGGGATGAAGCGGCTTTATTATGGTTCAAACGCTTTATTAGTGCGTTGTGGCTCGTATATCTACAATGTAACAGCAGCCCCGGAGATATACGCACAAGCACACTAACCCCACACCCGGCGGCGCGGTGTTCCTGACCGCTGCGACCAAATCGACCGCCGGGAGCTAATAATAAATAAAAGCAAAAGAATATGACACAGAAAGAAGCAATGCGCAAAGTGGTTGAGTTTATGAACAACCAAATGCCGGAATACGGACTGCGCCCCGACATGATTACGGGTAAAACCTTTGCCGTTGTCAAGACAGACAACAAGGACAGAACAATAGCCACTATCAGCAGCTATTACAAGCCGACCTATTAATATGGGTTGACGGATTTTGCGGGCGCCATGCGTTTGACACAATGGCACACACGACCGCCTAAACCTCCCCAAATTCCGCGTTTCAACCCTCAGACGGTCAAACATACCGACAAGGGGAGAAACGGCGGGAGAAGTCAAGAAAACAACCAAAAACGCCATACGGACATGAAAACAAGATACTACCTCTACGCGGGCTATTACGAATTATGGATAAGCCCCAAAAGATTAGGCGCACCGCTCACGCCTATAAGCTGGCACAAGTCGCTTGAAGCTGCCGAGAAAGCCGCCGAGCGTTACGATGAATATGCAACGGTTATCTACGATGCCGAGTTAGCCAACGATCTAAACACGATTGACCGTTGTGAGACACCCGCCGACCAAATAGCGGACATGGCTAAGTATATAGCAGCCTGACGGCGGGAGAAACAAAAGAAACAAGTAAAACCGCCCTATTGGCAGGGCATAAAGAATAACGACAATGAAAACAAAGACACCGAAACAGATAGACGACCAATTTAGCCGCATTGGCTGGAGTTTATTCTTCCGCACCGGCCTTCCAATCCCCGTGCCAGAAGATGAACAGGCAAGCGAGAAATACAAGCATTATGAAGCAAACGAGAAGCGAGTGATGGCGATTGCAGAGCGTTATTTAGACAACATGGCTAAATACTTTGGACTGTATGATGATTGCACAATGGAGCAATGGCAAACCGTTTATAACACCCCCGTCCCCGCCTCAGTCTACGCAAAACAAGTCTAACCCCTAAACAGATACAAACATGATACTAATAGCCCTAATATGCGCTATCGCATGGCTCGGCCCTGCATTACGCGACGGATCGAATGTAAAGTAAAACAAGTAATCAACCCATACCGGCTCAGGCTAACGGCCTCTGAAAGCCCGCGACTTTCGCCGGGAACTATCAACAACAAATAAAATCATACGAATATGGCAAACTACAGATTCAAGACCGCCGAAATAGAGGCGATGAAGAAAAACATCCTCACACACATAGAGCGCGAGGCCGAGACAAAAACCGCGTGGCGTTTACGCTGTGCAATAGAGGGGCAACTTATGTGCTGCCGACCCTCAAAACGCGAGGCGGCACGACTGGAGCGCGAATTAGCACTCTACGAAAAGTTAACCAAAAACGATTTACCTAATTGGCAGAGCGAACCGACACAGCCCGCACAACCCACAGAAACACCCCAAATTTCCACGGAAACCGCCGAGACGGTAAATATATCGGCAGAGGGAGAGAAAGCGGCAGAAACAAAAGAAATGCCGCATTACGAATGTCCGAATTATGCGGACTATGCTTTTGAGCGAGGCTGGAGCATCGAAAACACCGACTTTGACGCGCATTCGGGCGTATTGTGTATGATACACTTCGACCCGACCGATGAAAAGTATGTGTGCGGATGCTTGTGGCAGATAAACTCCGACAGTCCGAATTATACCGAACACAGACGGTTTAAGACGCTCAAAGGTGCGCAGAATTACGGCACTAAACGGATGGGGATGAAATTGAAATATCAGACCTTGACAGTACATTGCCCGACAACTCCAATAGAGCCTCCACAATCGCCCGAAACTCCGCAGACGGTAGATTGTGCCACCGACACACCCAAACCGCGAGAAGCGGCACGAAAACCGCAAAATCGGGGCATTGGCGGCACACAACGTTCTCGACGCTCAGGATTGGGAGCGGGAGGATATGTGATGCTCGACAATGCAAGCGCAACACTTGACGCAATGAGTGTTCCACATGAATGTTCCACGGCAGAAGCAGCTTATTGGTAGCCCCGACCGAACTCTCTCCATTGGCAGACCTCAACGAATTTCAAAACTATTCAGTAATTTAGCAAATAAAAGATTATGGCACGATACATATACGCGAGGTGCAGCACCATTGAGCAGGACTTTATGCAACAGCAGAACTGCGTAAACACCTATCTTACGCAACACGGCGTCAACCCCGACAAGGACATAGCAAAAACTGTGGTCGAGAAAATATCCGGCACGGTACGGCATACCGAGCGCAAACTTGCCGGGCTTCTCGCCAAATGCAAGCAGGACGATATAATCTATATCTCCGAGCTATCCCGACTTGGCCGTAACATGTCAGATTTGTTCGCCATCGTCACCGAATCGTGCGAGAAAGGTGTTACAATCGTGCAGTGCAAAGACGGCAGCACGATAGAGAACGAAAGCATAGGCGGAAAGGCACTTTTATTTGCCCTCTCGCTCGCCGCAGAGATTGAAGTGCAGAACATACGCCAGCGTACACAAATGGGCCTGGATGCACGTAAAAAGCTATTGGAAGAGCAGGGCAGCTTCATCAGCAAGTCGGGCAATATATGTACCAAATTTGGCCGTCCCAAGCGCGTCGAGGGCGAACCTTATGACCTGTCGGGCCTTGAGGCCGCAGCGGCAGCCAAAACCGACGCGGCAATACGTTGGCGCGAGAAGTCGCAGGCCGTCCGATTTGTCCGCCGCAAACGCAAAGAGGGGTGGGGCATAGTCCAGATAACCGAGGAACTTGGCAAGATGTACGACGAGTTTGCAACAGCAGAAGGGAGCATAAACCCCTACGCCACGCCCTCCGGCTGCAAGCCTCAAAAAGGCACCGTGTCGCGTTGGTGCCGTGAGATGAACCCGATTGCTATTTAACGAATAAATCCCGTACAGATGATGTCTTTGGACCAACTTTCATCAATAAAGGCATTCGCCGAAATCTACGGCATGACTGTGTATAGAGGAGTTGGGTACCACGCGCATGAATACCAACTGCTAAAAGAGGTAGACGGGCGCAGCTTTCCCGTATGCCGATATATGGAACCTGCTATGCTTATAGCATGGATTGATGGTTACGAGGAGGGCAGAAAAGAGCAAACGCCCATCATCCCCAAGCGTGGGCGCAGGAAACAGTCATCGGATTAGTGCTTCATTTCGCCCACTCCGGTATCGGCATATCATCGTCGGGTGTCTCGTTAAGCGAGAAGTCTATAATCTTGCGGATTGCCAAATCAGCCTGAAAGCGCATTACTTTCATGTAGTTGAATATCGGCCGAGAGTTTGCATCCTTGATACTTTGTCCTATGGCATATTCAAGAACGTAAAGCGGTATCCCAAGCTGCTGACCGAACTGCACGAAAGTTTTTCGGGCGGAGTAAAACATCAGCTTTTTCTCAAAGCCCAAATCTTCGCCGATTTTATTCAGCCCTTTGGTCACAAAAGAGCGGAACTGCTCATATTGGCTGTAATTGTAGCCGAATTCAAGCCTCCCATCTCTGGTGATGTATTTGTCGATGATTACTCGTGCTTCGGGCTGTATCGTCAAGGAAACGCCTTTCTCGCCCGTCTTTTTTGCCGCCGTCTTTTTGCGCACAAAGTTGATGGTATCACCGTCCAGCTTCGCATCCATAAGGTCGGTAAGGTTGATTCCGGCGAAGTAGAACGAGAGCATGAACAAATCCCTCGCGATGGTATGCCGACGCTCTGACACGCCTTTAAATTCCGCTTCACGCAACTTTCCCAACTCGTCTTTGCTTATCCAAATCTCGCGAATGTTCTTCATCGGCATACGGTAGTTCGCGAATGGCGGTATTTTATATTCAACCGCGCCCGTCTTTACGGCGTGATTCAACAACGCCTTAAGATGTGTCATGCGGATGTTGATTGTAGTGTCAGACTGCCCTTTTTTTCGTAGGTGGTTTTCAAACAATTCAAGAGCGATATACGAGAAATCTTTCAACCGCACGTTGTCGCCGAAACAGTCAAATATGGCCTTTACGGTATATCCCATGTTTTGAGCATAGGACTTCTGATTGTTTTCTTTAAGTCGGGCTATATATTTTTCTGCAAGTGTCGTGAAACTTTCTTTGTCGGGCGTGGCGTCGCTTTCAAACCACTCTCTTATCTTGGATGCTGGCATGTTTTTAGGCGGGTCAAGTTCATCGAGCTTTGTTTGATAGGCACACAGCATCTGCGATAACTTGGCGTTAATCATTGCAGCTTGCGGATGCCGCACTACCTGGCCGCCGTTCCATTGCTTTTTTTCGACGGAGTATTGAGTAGCGATATAGGTTACACTTGTTCCATTGGTGATTTTAAATCGAATGGCAAATGTTCCGTCTTGCTTGGGACGGGAAGTGACGATACAAAGTGAGATTGTAGCCATAATCTACCTAATGTTAAGACCTATTAAATTCATTAGCGTCAAAAGAGCGTCAAAAGATTTCTCTTCAAAAGTGAGGACATTTTTTGACATGGCCGCTATTTTACCGCAATTTTAACCAGTTTTAACAAAACAAAGAAACTCAGCCAATTTGCTAACTGACTGAATTTCTTTATTTTAGCTTTTGAGCCGCAAGTCAGGCTCGAACTGACGACCTTTTCGTTACGAATGAAATGCTCTACCAACTGAGCTATTGCGGCTTGATGTGGTGCAAAGGTACTAATTATTCAGCGATTGTTTGCTATATGTCATCGTAATTTTTGCATTGGCAAGGTCAAGTTGCGCCATGCGTGGCTCGCCTACATAGGGCGAAACGTCGGTGATATACGAGGTGGTGCCGTAGTAATAGTCCTGCACATCTTCGGTGGTGACATTCACGGGCATCAGCACAAACTCCATGTCCTCTGGCTTTATCTCATCCTTGGCAAGGAGGTAGCGGATGTAACCTCTCATGTCTGAGAATTCGTAGGTGTTGGTGGAGGAGCCGAATGCGGCGTAGAATGAAGTTTCGTTGTCAGGTATGGCGTTTTTGCTGAAAAACTCATCCTTTTTGCTTTTGAGCACCATCAGCAGGTAACCCGGAGGGCGTATGCCGAGCTGATTGTCGATAGCGGCTGCCGGGATTGACATCTTGACGGCGTTTATCACAGCCAGAGAGCTGGTATTTGCGCGGTAGTGGTCCACTAATTCCGCGCCCGGATATGTCATCTCGATGTTGTAACCTACAGGACCTACGAGGATTGCCTTCCCGTCATCAGCGAGCTTGGAGATGGCTGTCGATGGGGTATATGACATCTTGCTGTCGTTGAGCACTTCGGGCGATACAGCCATGGGCATGAACGTTTCCTCGCCGTAATAGAGCAGGATACTGTTAGCCTGAAAGCGCATCACGCGTCCGCTGCCGAAAGTGGTGGTGATGTAGAAGCCGGGATACTTCTGGATGAATGATTTCAGGTTGCTGAACAGACCGGGGTTGTTCACATAGTCATCGGCAAGGCTCTTGCCATAGCTGTCGGGGAGCTTTACACGTAGATAGCGCACCGGCAGATTGAGCAGCGAGTCGCTGTTGAGTCCGATGGCTGACGGCACTGTGACAGCCGAGGTCAGTGGTGTGGGGTCAACGTACTGCGACAGGTCCTGGTCGCTGAAAAGAGGGGAGGGTAGAGGTCCGTTGAGCTTGTGGATTGTCACTCCCATAGGCACAAGAGAGTCGCCTGTCATGGCAGTGCTGTACATGGCAAGCTGGAGCACTGTCGAGTCGGGCTGTTTGCCCTTGTATTTCTCGTCGATGCCGACTGCCGGCATGTACTGGGTGTAAATCTCCGACTCTAAGCGTCCGTAGTCATCGGCAGATAGCCTGCCGAGCAGCTGCATGATGGTGCGTGACTGTATGGATGCGTCTCTGACCGAGATACCTGTCGGCGCAGACGCCGTGTAGTTGACCACTTCCACCTGATCCTCTATGAGAGAGGAACCGATGGTGTTGTTGTCGTCGTCACAGGCTGCCAGAGCGAGTGAGGCGGCTAAGGCAGGTATGATTGCCGCTTTAAGATTCATGTGCGGATAGGGTGTTACTTCTTTAGCAATTCCTCGTAGAATGCCACGAGGCGTGGGGTGCGTTCCTCTTCAGATGTGAATTTCAGGAACGGTTTGCCGGATTTCTCGGCATATTCGATAAGTTCGGGGTCTACATCGGCATCGGCTTGCATGACGGCATCGGCGTAGTCTATGGCGAGCCGTGTCAGAGCCTTGTGGTCCACATCGCCTTTTGCTATAGCTTTGATGTCCTTTTTGGTAAGCCCTTCCTGCAGGAGTTTCTCTACGAATCGGCTGTCAAACGCACCTTCAAACGCATCGTTGTGGAGGGTATAGACTATTTTGCTGTTGCAGAATGACGGCTCGTCGCTGTACAGACGCTTGAGATACATCGGTGACAGTGCAGTGATCCATCCGTCACACTGGATGATGGCAGGTTCCCATCGCAGTTTCTTGACCGTTTCAGCCACGCCGCGCACATAGAACATCGACCGCTCGTCATTGTCCTCCTTGTCGGTCTCTGTCTCGAGCCCCTTGACAGGCGGCTTGTGGAAGTAGTCATCGCTGTCTATGAAGTAGACCTGCATCCTGACAGGGAGCAGTGTCGCTACCTTGATGACCAGCGGATGGTCATTGTCATCGATAGGTATGTTGAGCCCCGAGAGGCGGATGACTTCGTGGAGCTGGTTTCGGCGTTCGTTGATGGCCCCGTACTTGGGCATGAATGTGCGCACTTCGTAGCCGCTTTCAGCCACTCCCTGTGGGAGTTCGCGTCCGAGGAGTGTGCGTGGGTTTTCTGCGAGATAGGGGGTGATCTCCTGTGAGATGAATAATACTTTGGTCTGGGCCATTAGAGCGTGTCTTAGCGTTTAGTCCCTCCATGCGCAGCCTGAGGGCGCAGTCAGGGGAAATTAACCGCCGCAAAGTTAGCAATTTTTTCTAAATTACGCAAATTAGCTGACTATCAGAGGTATTTGTATGAACGTGGGTACTAATTGTGTACTTTTGTGGAAGTTGGCGGAAATCTGAGGGAAAGAGATTTTGCATTTTTAGTTCTTGTTAATGATTTTTACCTGCGTCGATTTGCTTGTTTTACTTGTACCGATTAGGATATAGTATCCACATACCTTTTTATTTGTCATTAAAAAAATAGCAAGAATCGGGTCGTATGGGACTTTTTGCCGTTGTAATTTTGCAGCGTCAAATAAAAATCGTATTATAGATATGAGAAAAAGAGTATTAACCCTGTTTCTCGCTGCCGTGGCAGTCGGAACACTAAATTTATTTTCACAAAATATGAGCAACATAGTTGTTACCGCGCAAGCGCTTCCACAGGAAGAATCACCGCAGTCGGTTGTCGCCAACGTGCATAAGGCAGTCGAATTGCTGAAACAAAAAGGGAGTGAGGCACTCTCCATACTGACTGATCCAAAGTCGGAATTTAACGACCGTGACGCATATCTGTTCATAATTGATGTGGACAGCAGCCTCGTCGTTTCAAATCCACGTTTCCCGGAACGTACCGGAGGCAATATCCGTGAACATCTTGACTGGGCGGGGAAGCACTACGGTGTGGAACTGTGCGAGGTAGCGATGCAAGGCGGAGGCTGGATTGAATTTATCTGGCCCAAGCCCGGAACAAACGAGGGTGTCCGCAAAATATCATATATCTGCCCGATACCGGGTATGCGCTATACAGTATGTGCCGGCATATATAACGACACCATGACACTTGACGAACTGAATGCTCTGACAGGACACGGAAAAAAGAAAGTGGCTGTGATTTTTGAAGTAACGCCGACATCCGAAGGCAAAGCGGACTATTTCAAGATGGGTGCAGCCTTGAAGAATGAACTTTCCCAAATGCCGGGGTTCATCAGCGTGGAGCGTTTCGAGAGTGTCAATAATCCCGGAAAGTTTCTTTCCCTATCATTCTGGGAGAGTGACGAAGCTGCGGCAGGCTGGCGCAATCAGGTGAACCACCGTCAAAGCCAAAAAATGGGTCACGACGCTCTTTTTGACAATTACCGTATATCCGTCGGAGAAATCAGGCGTGAATACACAAAAGAAGACAGGGCTGAAGCCCCCGCTGACAGCAATGCTTATATAATCGACTGATGGAGCAGTATTTTCAATATGGGGATACCGAACTAAGTTATCTCAAAAGTAAGGACAAACGTCTTGCCGAGATAATTGAAAAGGTCGGCATGGTGAAAAGGCGGGTGATACCCGACCTTTTCGCCGCTCTCGTACACTCCATAATCGGCCAGCAGATTTCCACAAAAGCCCATGAAAGTATCTGGCGGAAAGCTGTTGAAAAGTTCGGTGATGTCACTCCGAACAACATACTTTCGGCCACTCCGGAGGAACTTCAATCAGTGGGACTCTCATTCCGCAAGGTCGAGTATATCCGCTCGGCGGCTGAAAAGATTTTGTCGGGTGAATTCGACATAAACGCGTTTAATGACATGACCGATGAAGAAGTCTGCAACCGCCTGTCATCACTCAAAGGCCTTGGTGTATGGAGTGCGGAGATGCTTATGCTTTTCTCAATGCAACGCCCCGATATATTGAGTTTCGGAGATCTCGCCATACTGCGCGGGCTACGGATGATATATCACCACCGCAGGATAGACCGGAAACTGTTTGAAAAATACCGTAGAAGATTCTCCCCTTATTGCAGTGTGGCGAGCCTGTATATATGGGCTGTCGCCGGAGGTGCTGTTGAAGGAATGAAGGACTATGCTCCCAAGACAAAAAAATAATGGACGAAAAAATCAAGGCGATACTCAACCGTGATAAAGACTTTGACGGTCTGTTTTATTACGGGGTAAAGACAACGGGCATAGTGTGCAACCCGTCATGTCCGGCCAAAACACCTCTGATTAAGAATATAGAGTTGTTCAACAGCGTTGAAGAAGCACTTGATAAAGGATATAGACCGTGTAAAATCTGTATGAAAGAGAAAAACAAGATAATAACGTATGAATATGGATCTCCCTGTGGAGTGCTTTTGCTTGGCTCCATCGGCGATAATTTATGCCTGTGCGACTGGCAGGTAGAGAAACATCGCAGCCATGTGGATAACAGGCTGAAACGGATACTCCATGCGGAATTTAAAGAAGGCTTGTCACCTGTGATTGTGGAAGCAATCAGGCAGTTGAATGAATATTTTGCCGGGAAACGTAAGGAATTTGATGTGCCTTTACTATTTGTCGGCACGGATTTTCAGAAAACCGTATGGAATGAACTGCTGAAAATTCCTTATGGGAAAACAATCTCTTATGGTGAAATGGCACGTAATATAGGTATGCCTAAAGCTGTGCGGGCAGTGGCCAATGCCAACGGAGCAAACTCCATGTCTATTTTTGCACCATGTCATCGTGTCATAGGCAGCGACAGATCGTTGACCGGTTATGGCGGTGGTCTGGAAGCGAAAGAATATCTGTTGAAACTCGAACACGTGTTATGAAAGAGAGCCAGCAGGAATTAAACTATCTCCGCATAGCAGAGGCAATCGGCTTTATCCGTGAAAACCGCCATGATCAGCCCAGTCTGGAAGCAATAGCCGAAGCGGTCAATATGTCTCCGTATCATTTTCAGCGGGTTTTCAGAGAATGGGCAGGCGTGACACCCAAATCCTTTCTTCAATATCTGAATGTCGAATATGCCAAAAGGATATTGAAAGAAACACACGCCTCATTGTTTGACACCGCACATGAAGTCGGGCTGTCCGGTACGGGACGCTTGCACGATCTGTTTGTGACCGTGGAGGGTATGACACCCGGAGATTATAAAAACGGCGGGGAGAACCTGTTTATAAATTATAGTTTTGCTTCCACTCCATTCGGTGACATCCTTATCGCCTCCACTCCAAAAGGCATTTGCAGCATGGAATTCGCAGATGACCACATGGAAGCTTTTAACTCATTGCAACGAAAGTTCCCAAGGGCAAGGTATTGTCAAGTGTGTGACGCAATCCAGCAAAACGCACTGTTCATATTCACACAGGACTGGAGTAAGCTGACAGAAATAAAACTACATCTGAAAGGTACTGATTTTCAATTGAAAGTCTGGGAAGCGCTGTTACACATACCTATGGGCGGCATGCTACATACGGGGATATTGCAGCCAAGATTGACAATCCACGTGCTTGCCGGGCTGTCGGAACCGCGATAGGCGAGAATCCGGTGGCATACCTTATCCCATGTCACCGTGTAATCCGGGCATCGGGAGAAATCGGTAATTATCATTGGGGAGAAATACGTAAAAGCGCAATCATCGGCTGGGAAGCATCTAAAATCAAATTATAGACATAATCATGATACGCAAAGCGACAATCAACGATATAGACGCGATTTCAAACATATACGAACACATACATGACATGGCCGAGTCGGGAAAATACAGCCTCGGTTGGATAAGGGGTGTTTATCCCACAAAAAATCTGGCGGAAGAACATCTCAAGGCCGGCGACCTGTTTGTATGTGAACATAACGGCAGGATTGTAGGAACTGCAATTATCAATAAATTGCAGTTGCCGGAATATGCCTACGGAAATTGGAATTTTCAATCATCTCCGGATAGGGTTATGGTGCTACATACATTAGCCGTTGATCCCTATGCCACCAATACCGGAGTGGGGGCAGAATTTCTTGGATTTTATGAGGATTACGCACGCCGGCATGGTTGTACTGAATTAAGGATAGATACCCAGACAAGGAACATGAACGCCCGCAGGTTTTACCCGAAGTTCGGATTTCAGGAAATCGGTATCGTCAAATGCGAATTCTACGGATGTGGAACAGTTGACCTCGTATTGATGGAAAAGCATGTGAGATAATTGCTTATGGAAGCCACAATAAAAGAAAAGACTATTTTCAAAATACTGATTGTCATCAGTTTCGCGCATTTGCTCAACGATATGATGCAGTCAATCATACCGTCGATATATCCGATAATCAAAGACAAATACGGATTTACATTCGGTCAGATCGGTATAATAACATTGGTGTTCCAAATGACATCTTCTATACTCCAGCCGTTTGTAGGAAGATATGCCGACAAGCATCCGCAGCCATTTTCATTATCCATAGGTATGGTATTCACGTTGTTGGGCATAATCCTTCTTTCTTTTGCCAACAATTACGCTCTTATACTTTTGGCTGTTGGAGTGATAGGTTGCGGCTCATCCATATTTCACCCGGAAGCCTCCCGCATAGCGCAGATGGCAGGAGGCGTGAAAAAAGGGCTGGCACAATCAATATTTCAAGTAGGCGGAAACGGAGGAAGTGCGATAGGGCCATTATTGGCAGCTGTCAATATAATTCCATTCGGTCAACATTCAATAATATGGTTTTCAATAGCTGCTCTTATAGCCGGAATAACACTGCTCCCTGTCGGTAGATGGTATAAAAAACAGCTTCACAGGATAAAGTCTAAGGTTATCACACCAAATCCGGCAGTATTGGCATTGTCAAACCGCAGGATACATTGGGCTATATTTATATTGTGTGTGCTTACATTCTCAAAATATTTCTATATGGCGAGTATGACCAGCTATTTCACGTTTTTCCTTATAAATAAGTTTGGCGTTGATATTCAAGTATCTCAATTATGCCTCTTTGCTTTCATGGGAGCAGTAGCCGTAGGCACGGTGCTGGGAGGTAGTATCGGCGACAGGTACGGGCGCAAGTATGTAATCTGGGGGTCTATCCTCGGAGCTGCACCATTCGCGTTGGCTCTGCCTTATGTAAATTTCACTCTGACCATAATACTTGCCGTGATAATCGGATTGGTAATCTCGTCGGCATTTTCGGCGATATTGGTATATGCCACTGAATTGAAGCCGAATAAAATCGGTATGATGGCAGGTTTGTTTTTCGGTTTGAATTTCGGACTGGGAGGTATAGGTTCTGCCTTTTTCGGATGGCTTGCCGACAAGACAAGCATAGAGTTTATATTTCAGATAAGCACATTATTACCTCTTTTAGGAATTGTAACAGCGTTCCTCCCAAATATAGAGCCAAAAAGGAGATAATCTGTAATTAGCTATAAATCAAGACAAGAATGAGTTATGAAAGGCGGCATCACCGCCTTTCATGGGTTAACTTCATCTCAAAATATATTGTATTAAAGTGTAGAAATACGGTATTCGCCGGACTGCTCTTGTTCTAATACCATTTAAGGCTTCTGTATAAGAACTATATTCGGCTTCCCCAAAAATTGAATGACACGTTGTTAAATCATTCAATCACCCAGTCATTCAGTCAGTCAATCATCTGAATGACCAATCATTCAGTCACTCAGTCATTCAATTATCTAATCATTTAGCATGCAAGTATGCTATAAACACCTCCGATATTCCTGTGTATTAGCATATTGGAAAATACGAGGACAATTGCAAACAAAAGATTTTGTGACTATTATTCTTTCAAAATCCAATTCGCTTCTATATTTGTGCGTACCTATACGCACACGGATTATCCCAATACTTACATTTTTCTTCATTGCATAGACCGGCAGTCACCTCTAATTTGTGACGCTTTCCATATGATTCCCCATCAAATGACAATTCATATCATTTATTTCCCATATATCCATGTCCACTAATTCAAGAAGCACGTTTTACTAACCATCTAAGTAGCAATTGAATCCGTCGGGATTCGGCAAGGTATGTTTTAAGCGTAGCAAAACAGATATAAGTCAAGCAAAATAAATCAAATGATTATCAGTGTGTTACGGCGATTGGCTTTTGCGGTGAGTTTCGTGTTTTTGCGCCTATTTTCGCAAATAGTACAACATTAGTACAACATCACGCCGTTTCGATTGTTAATAGATGTTGTGGGCTATTTTCGTGTTTCACAACACGTCGCTACCTTTGCGTTACGAACACAAAATTAATGATTTATGGGCAGACTACCAAACAAACTCAAACAAAATCCGCGCCTTGTGCAGCACGTAATGAGCGACGGACGGGCAAGCCTCGCTCTTGACTTTTATCTCGGCAGGACGGAGGCTCCCGTATATGACGATGACGGCAACCCCGTTCTCTACACCAAAGGGGCGATGAAAGGAAAACCGAAATACACCGTCAGACACCAACGCCGCCGCGAGGCTTTGAACCTCTACATATGGGTCGTGCCACGCACCGCGCAGGAGCGTCAGCAGAACAAGAACACACTTCAACTCGCCGAAAAAATCCGTTTCGAGCGTGAGCAGGAGATGCTTGAAGACCGCAAGGGCTATCGGCTGAAAAAGGAAAAGGAGAGCAACTTCCTCCGATATTTCGAGCAACACCGCGACAACGAGGCGTTCACAATATCCGTAAGAAAGTCATACAAGTATTCGGCGATGTGGACATTTGGGGTGATGAAA
>LUJR01000018.1 GCA_001689515.1 Bacteroidales bacterium M7 | reverse complement strand
TGGAAGAACCAGACCCTCAAGGGCTCTGATTTCCCCGCCCACTACAACCTCTATCCTCTGCCCAGCACCATCGTGTCGCTCGCAGGCATGAAGCAGAACCCCGGCTATTGATAATCCGGCTGTTTCAACAGTTTAATAAACTTCCAAACAACGCTTTTCAAGACAATGAAAAAAATATCAATATTTGCCGCCGGCGTGGCAGCGATGTTCGGGCTTGCTTCTTGCGAGTCGACCACCGACCCCAAGCTTCAGCTGCCTGACCAGGACGTCAACGCGGTATCATTCCAGATCAATGATCCTGTCTATGCTTCTCAGGAGCTCCAGCTCCAGAATGCTGACGGTGCTACTTTTGATTTCCAGGTATACTCACAGCCTGACTACGGCTTCCCTGCAGCTGTCAACTACCTCGCACAGGTGTCTCTGACACAGAACTGGGAAAACGAAGATGAAGTCTACACCATCAACTATGACGTAGTACAGAAGGGCGAAGCCAACCACACAGTGGTGCTGACACAGAAGAGCCTCGCCACCGCCATCACATCGCTGATGGGCTTCACCAAGGTGCTTGACAAGACTACCGGTATCCAGACCATCTATGACGGTGCCGGCAATGTATACACAGGCGCCCTCGAGCAGGCTGCTCCCACCAAGGTTTATCTCCGTGCTATCGCTCAGATCGGCGACGTAGAGGACACAAAGTGCTACTCTAACGCTATCGAGCTCAAGCAGGTTAAGTGGTTTATCAACTTCCGCGAGCCTGGTTACATCTTCCTCGTTGGTTCACCCCAAGGCTGGAACATCGGCGATGGCAGCATGATGCTCTTCGAGGCTGATGACGAAATCGGCACCAAGACCTACCGTGGCAACTTCAACATCGCAGCTGATGCTAACCTCGGATTCCGCTTCTACACCGAACTCGGTGACTGGGGCAATGACGGTTCTCTGCCTTCTATCGGTGCTGCTGCCAATGACGGTGACAACAAGGACGTTGCTCTCGGCGCAGACGGCACAGTAACCGCTAACGCTGTCTATGGTAAGGGTAACTTCAACTTCCCGACCTGGCCCGGCGGTGAGATGTGGATCATCGTTGACCTCAACTCTATGAAGGTAACATTCTCTGACCACGCACTCTAATTGAGGGACTGGATAATTCACACAGTTCCATTCGTTAACTAAAAAAACGCACAACGAACACAATGAAAAAACTCACATATCTGAGTGCTCTCGTTCTGGCAGCAGGCATGACAGCCTGCAGCCAGTATGAGGAGCCCAATCCCCAGATTCCCGTCACTCCCGAGGAGCAGATCCTCAATGTTGACGGCATCACCGTGGCTTCAAGCCAGTATCTTGCTGCTAACGAGGAGACAGGCGACCTCGCTACTATCGATCTCGATGCTTACGGCAAGCTCGGTTATCCCATCCAACTCGCTGATGTTACTGTCGACGAGAGTCAGTTCCCTGCCGGCTACAAGCTCTACTTCAAGGCTTGGCTTGCTGACAACGAGAACTTCGCTAACGCTCAGGAAGTGCCTTGCACTCTCAACAACGGCGTTATCACTACTACAGCCGATGACCTTCAGGTTATCTATGAGAACATGTTTGGACGCAAGTCTGAAGTGAAGGAAATGTGGGTGCGCTACGCAGGCTATGTTGACGGCGAAAACGTCAGCAACATCCGCCTCAACGGCAGCGACTACTACTACGCTCCCCAGGCTTTCTACATGGCTCCCATACCTCCTGACTTCGTGGTTGAACCTGCTTACTATCTCCTCGGCACAATCAACGGCTGGAGCGTAGGCGGTGCTCTCCAGATGAACCACTCTGGCAAGGATGTATATGACGATCCCGTATTCACCTACGTAGTTGACCTTGACGGCAGCGAATGGTGGTGGAAGGTCGTTCCTCAGTCTACCTATGAGACAGGCAACTGGGTTGACGGCGATGACGCAGCATTTGGTGTCGCTACCAATGGTGACGGTGCCCTCTCTGGCAAACTCGTTGGTCGTACAGCTACTGAAGACTGCGGTGCAGGCTGCCTCAACGGCGTTGTCGGCAAGTATGTCATGGTTATCAACCTCGAGATGATGACCTACGAGTTCGCTCCCGTATATGACTTCCTCTACACTCCTGGTGATGCCAACGGATGGAGCCAGCCTGCTTCGGCTAAGATCTATCCTACACCCACCGGTGCTGCTTATGAGTCTTGGATGCCTCTGAAGGGTAGCTTCAAGTTCTCGACACAAGCAGACTGGAACGGTATCAACTTCGGCGCAGGTGCTGAAGCTGGCACACTGTCAACTGACGGTGGTGCAGGCAACCTCACAGTGTCTGACGAAGGCTACTACTGCGTGCGCATGAGCACTGTATCTATGACTTGGGAGACCGTTTACGGCCCCGTACAGTCATGGGGCGTAATCGGCGGTTTCGCAGCTTCTGGCTGGGGTACTGATGTCCCCATGACCACTGTTGACGGTCAGATCTGGAAGGCTACTGTGACATTCGCAGCAGGCGACGAGTTCAAGTTCCGCGCTGACGGTGCTTGGGACATCCAGTATGGCAATGGCGGTAACGGCATGGACGACCTCGTATGCGACGGTGGTTCCGGCAACCTTACAGCTCCTGCTGCAGGCACCTTCGAAGTCACCCTCGACCTCAGCAAGGTTCCCTACCACGCTACTCTGACAGCTATCTGATCATAGCTGACCGATAGATACTTAAAGGAGGCGCATCCACAATCGGATGCGCCTCCTTAGTTTATAGGTAATTCTTATAAATCTTATAAATTTTATAAGTCTTATAAGAATTATGAAATTCAAAATACTATATCGTATTTGCGGAGCATGGCGGTGGGGTGGTATGACTCTTTGGCTTGGCGCAGCCCTTCGTCACCGGCATCTTCTTCGCGGTTGATGTAGCGGATGGCATAACGCTCCGCCATGTCAGCCGCGAACAGTTTGTTGACGGTCTCGCCTGCGCCGGTGATGTCGTGGCGCATCTTCTCGATGTGGACGTAAAGGGTGTCATCTTTTATCTCGCCGAGGGTGAAAGCCACGATGCCGTCAGATGGTGTTGACAACACTGCACCGTGGAACGGGTATGCCCACGGATTGGCAAGGACGCGGAGTGTCTGCATCCTCTCCACTTCGGCTGTGACTCCCTTGTCGGAGGCAAGATGCATGGCATTGTAGAAGCTTGTCACTGCTGCCAGATTGTCAGGTGTGAGAGGCTCAAACCGATAGCCGGGGTAGGCTGCGGCAAAGGCATTGACATGATTACGCTTCTTGCTCATCTTTTTGCCGCTCAGGGTGGCTAAAGGAGCAGCATCATAGAGGTAGTCGGTCCAGTCGGTGAGTTGGGCGTCCACTCGTCCTCCGAGTTTTTCAAGCGAAGCCACGGCTTCCTCAGGGATGGCTGACAGACGGCATTCTATCCCCTCTGATTCGCAGTAGTTGCGGAGCATGGCTATGCTACGTATGAGCGGCATGCGTCCGACAGGGAGCGAAAATGCTGCTTTGGTGACATCAAGTTCGCTCAGACCGCTGACTATCAGCGTGTCGTCAATGATGGTGCGGCGGTAGCGGAAATAGTCGGTCCACATATAGATGCCTCCGATGGTGAAATCGCACGTGCGTGAAGGCGCATGCTCAAGCAGAGAACGAATCTGCGGTATCTCGGCGAGCGTAAATTCCCTGAAATCTAATCGTGGAGCGTAAGCTATATCTGATAGGGCGGCGTTGCATACGCAGTCTGTAGTGATGGGTGACATATCAGTTTGAATTTGGAGAGTGTGTGAAGATACAAATATAACATCATCTTGGCGGATAGAGTTTATTTGGCTATATTTGCAGTTGATTACACCTCCTCTATACACTAATTTGCAACATATCATACACTAACAGAGTCATGCCAAAATACGGCTATATACGAGTTTCGCTGTCGGAAACCATCTCCGGCGAGCCTAACGTAATCTACAATTATCCCACAGGTGAGGACATCGACACCGATGCGGTGTTTGACGGCACCAAGGCGATACGCGAATTTCTCAATCTGCGCGAGTGTTACGCGCTGTGGTCGTCGCCACGCGGACATTACTTCTCGCTCGTGACGCCTAACCCGGCGAGTCCCGACGGTAGCTGCTTCGTGCTCACGCTTCGTCTTGACAATGAGTGTGCTCTCTCTGGCCGTCGCACGGTACAGCTTCTGGGCGAGCTGAAAAAGATGCTCGTAGAGGACCGTTCGCTCAGCGATGATGCCGTAGAGCATTGCTTTGTATCGGCTGGAGTGCCGGCAGAGCCGGAGCGGTTGAAGTCATGGCAGTATGTGCGTCCGCTGACCTCGGCATCCGCCCCCAAGCAGCCGTTCTGTTACCGCACATATGCCAGCTCTAGCGAGCTTGACTCTACGCTCTCATTTCCGTCACAGGTCGAATATGCCTGCTTTGACCGCGTGCTCGTGGTGCCGGCTACAGCTTCATTGCGTCCGGGCAGCAAGCTTGACCGCATCACGGCTCCTGTGAAGCGTGAATATACTGTAATAGCGCCTGTGGGTTGCACACCGTCGCGCATCGTTGTCACCGATGGTGAGCGTCTGACCCTGACATTCACCAAAGCAGGTTTTAATCCGAGGTCGGAAAACATATCGGTCGGAGCCCCGTCACCCTATGTGCGCTATGAGGGACCCGCCCTGCGAGTTAAGACTGCAGCGGAGAGCGGTATGGGATTTGTGCGCCGTGTGCCCTTAGAGGTGCGTTCCTCAAAAGGCATACCTGTCAACGGATATACCATCAATGTCAACGGCCGTCCCATCAACACGATGGAGCCGTATATTGAAATAACCGAGCGCGACCTGTCGCCCAACAGCACTACCGAGATACAGGTGGCGAGCAACAACTACAAACCCCTCAAGGTGCTCAAGAGTCCTTCAGAACTGATCAACTGCGAGAAAGTCGAACTGGTGCTCGAGCCGGTGGAGCAAGGAATCACCCTGCGTCTGGACTTCGGGGGCGGACGCATATTCACCCAGGAGATAACGCTTGAGAAGAACACACCTGAATACAGCCAGCTCCACTCAGGAAATTTCCACGGTTTCCGTGCCCACCGCTTGACCGTGGCTGGCAATGCGGAGGTGTATAATGTGGATATGAAGTCTCCCTCTCGACCAGTTGCAGCGGCTGTGCAACCTGCAGTGACGAGTGCAACAGAAGCGCCTGCTGCGATCCATCACCATCAGCCCCAGGCTCCGGTACGTCCCGTAGCCCCGGTGTTTGACCGCGCTACGCCCGACATGGATAAGAAGCGCAAGGACAAGGCGCGTAATGCCCGTGAGCTTCACAAAGAGATATCCGTGGCAGCCGACAGCCAGTCGGAGATGGTGGATGACGCGGTGGAAGAAACCGTGGTCGGCTCCAAACACAGTAACCGTGGACTATGGTTTGTGGTCATCATGCTCGTGCTGATTATAGCCGGAGGCATCGCCTACTTCCTGTTGCCCGACAGCGAGCCTTCGCAGGAGTTCGGTCAGGAGGTCACCCAAGAGGAACTTAATGCCGAGATAGCTGCCACTGGCAGCCAGCCAACGACTGCGGCGGCATCAGCTGCGACTGCCACACCTTCGGCTGATGAAGCTGCCGACATAGCATATCTCAACGACAACACCAAGACCTGGAACAGCGCGGAGCTTAAGACCGACAAATACAAGGCTCTTATCACCGCCCTGGCATCAGGCGATATTGATGCTGTCATCAACCACGAGTATATCATAGTAGACAAGAATCTCAACAACCGCATAGCGCGCTCCATCGCCGACATGCTCTGGGCTGCCAAGGGCTCTCCCAACGAGAATGCCAATATCAAGGCTATGAAGAAGTATGTCAGCGAGGACGGCAACGTCAAGGTCTGGGACCTCTACGAAGCCCTCGCCCGCGTCAAGCCGACAAAACCCAATCCCGCTCCGCGTCCCCGCCGCTAAGCGCATTAAGATTTAGAAAAAACGTATGATTGTAGGGTCGCGCCGCGCCGCGTCATCAAATAAATACATATCGCCTGATGCGATGACGCGGCACGCCGCGTCCCTACGTGATACTGCAACATTGACACATATATGACACAATCCGAAATATCCCAGAGTCCTGACGGCAAGAAGCCGTCGGCATTGGTGCTGATACTCCGCTATGGTGTACCGCTGATTATCACGGTGGGACTCTGCTACCTGCTGTTTACCGGGATAGACTTCAAGGAGATGGTAGGCATCATCCGTGACTACTGCAATTTCTGGTGGATAGGATTGGGCTGGGTGGTCAGCATATTCAGCCATGTGTTCCGCGCCATGCGCTGGCGCATCCAGCTCAAGGCTCTCGACATCAATGTGCCGCTTTATGTCCTTGTCTACAGCATCTTCGGCACTTATGCCGTCAATCTCGTGTTTCCGCGTCTCGGCGAGGTGTGGCGCACCGGTTTCATCGCCAAGAGAGAGGATGCATCGTTTACCACCGTCTTCGGCTCCATGGTTGCAGAGCGTCTTGCCGACACCCTGACGGTACTGTTACTTACATTGGTCACATTCATACTCGCTGGCAGCGAGATGAACCGTTATCTTGCCCAGAACCCTGATGCGGCAGCGAGTGTACACGCCGTTTTGACTAATCCTTGGCTGTGGACGGCAGTAGGTGTAGTAGTGATCGGCATATGGTTGTTGTTTACGCGTGTGCCTGACAATAAGCTGTTGATGAAGATAAAGTCCCTGTGGAATGGACTGTGGGAAGGCTTTGCGGTCATAGTCAAGATGCCCGGCAAGGGGCGCTGGCTGCTGTACACGGCTGCCCTGTGGGGATGCTATTTCACGCAGCTCTACATAGCGTTTCACGCCTTCGCTTTCACCACGCAGATCATCCATGACTATACGATACTGGCTGTGCTTGTCACCTTCGTGCTGTCAAGCATATCAATGGGTGTGCCCAGCAACGGCGGCATAGGTCCGTGGCAGTGGTCGGTGATATTCGCGTTGAGCTTCTACTCGGCTGGCATCATATTGCCTGACGGAGTTTCGTTTAAGGACATGAGCACGTCGTTTGCCAACCTCGTGATGGGCACTAACACCCTGCTGCTGATAATCCTTGGCATATTCACCTTCATCGCCATATCGATTGACAAACGCAGCACTCGCGGCAAATCAGACGAGCCAATGAAGATGTGAAACACATAGCGACAGATTACTACGATGAAAGATGACAATTTTGACGATTACTTTGACGAGGCTGATGCTCCGGCATCTACTCCTTCCTCCAATCCACAACCATCTGTTACGGCGTCAGAGCCTGAGGAGGACAAGCATGTGGATTTCACTGACGACATAGCCGACGATGCCGCCAAAGCGGCTGCGGAGGGCAAACCCAAGAAGCGCAAGTCGCATTTCTGGGCATGGACATTGACGATTATAATTATAGGTCTAGGCGTGACCTGCTATTTCCGCTATTTCAATCCCTACATCACCGAGGCGCGTGTGACAGGCTATATCACACAGATAGAGCGTCGGGGCATGATATTCAAGACCTTTGAGGGTCAGATGATTACCGAGAGCGCATTGACAGATACGACCCGCATCTACTCGCGTGATTTCAGTTTCTCGGTGGCAGACCAGACTGTTGTCAAGCAGTTGCAGAATCTTCAGGGCTCGGGCAAGCCGGTTACGCTTGAATATGAGCGGTATTATGCCACTGTGCCCTGGCGTGGATCTCAGCCAGTGGTTGTCACAGGGATCGTCAAGCAATAAAACGACCACGCTAAACAGATACCTATGGAAAATTTCACATTTTGCACCCCCACACGCTACATCTTCGGACGCGGAGTGGAGCATCAGGCAGGTAAAGAGGCTGCCGCCGAGGGCTGGAAGAAAGTCATGCTCGTATACGGACAGGGCAGTGCGGTGCGTAGCGGACTCATCGATACAGTTAGCGCCTCTCTCCGCGATGCAGGCATAGAAATCGTGCCGCTTGGTGGCGCCCAGCCCAATCCCACGGATACGCTTGTCTACGAGGGTATCAAATTGGGTCGGAGTGAACATATTGACGCTCTGATAGCCGTGGGCGGAGGCTCGGCAATTGACACCGCCAAGGCTATAGCCATAGGCATACCGTATGATGGTGATTTCTGGGACTTCTTTTGCGGTAAAATGCCGGCAGAGAAATCTATCCCGGTGGCTACGGTGCTTACTATCCCTGCTGCTGGCAGCGAGGGATCTGGCAATTCGGTCATCACCCGCACCGACGGCATGATCAAGCTCAGCCTGCGCACACAGTGCCTCCGTCCGGTATTCTCGCTGATGAATCCGGCTCTGACGGAAACATTGCCTCCGTTTCAGACGGCATGCGGCATCTGCGACATGATGGCGCATATATTCGAGCGTTATTTCACTCCTACGACAGATGTCGAGATTACCGACCGCGTAGCCGAAGGGGTGTTGATGGCTATAATGACCGAAGCTCCCAAGGTGATGACAGATCCCCATGACTATCAGGCTCGTGCCAATATCATGTGGAGCGGGACTCTCGCCCACAACGGCATCTGCGGTACCGGTCGTGTGGAAGACTGGGTATCTCACTTCATGGAGCATGAGATTTCGGCGCTCTACACCCATGTGGCTCATGGTGCAGGGCTGGCGGTGATGATTCCGGCATGGATGACCTTTATGGCGGAGCACCGCCCTGCTAAGGTTGCCCAGCTCGGACGGCGTGTGCTCGGTGTGACCGAGGCTGACGACCGCAAGGCGGCTCTGCTTGCAGTGGAACTGCTTCGTGCCTTCTTCCGTTCGCTCGGGCTGCCTGTGACTTTCGCCCAACTCGGCATAGAGAAGCCTGATATAGCAACTCTCGTCAAGAAACTGCATCAAAACAAAGGGGCAGAGATAGGCGGCTATTATAGCCTGTCGGCTGCCGATACCGAGCAGATATACAATCTGGCTCTCTGATATGGACAATGCCATGCATATATCAGGCCGCCGGGGGCTGCTGGCGCTTTCGCCGGTGGCTCTGTTTCTGCTGCTGTATGTGGCGGTTTCTGTCATCATCGGAGATTTTTACAAGATACCGCTCGCCGTGGCTCTCGTGGTCGCGGCTGTATGGAGTGTGGCAGTGATGCCCCAGAAGGGGTTGACTCAGCGATTAGAACTGTTTTCAAAGGCTGCCGGTCACTCCAATATCATATATATGATATGGATATTCATACTCGCCGGGGCGTTTGCGTCCATAGCTAAGGAGACGGGGGCTGTCACAGCGACGGTCAATCTGACGCTGTCGCTGTTTCCTGTGCAGTATATCGTCCCGGCGCTTTTTGTGGCTTCATGCTTGATTTCGCTTGCCATAGGCACTTCGGTAGGTACGGTGGTGGCTCTTACGCCTCTGGCGGTTGAGACTGCCGGCATCACAGGCGCAAGTGTGCCGTTTTACACTGCTGTGGTGATGGGAGGAGCGTTTTTCGGCGACAATCTCTCATTCATCTCCGATACCACCATCGCTGCTACCCGCAGCCAGGGATGCAAGATGCGTGACAAATTCATAGCCAACAGCTGGATAGCCGTCCCTGCGGCATTGGTGACGCTTGCCATTTATGCCGTCATCGGTCATAATACATCTCCTGTGGAGATGATCCACGCTGCCAATCCTTGGCTCGTGATACCATATCTGATCGTGATTGCAGCAGCCTTGTCGGGCATCAATGTGACAGTGGTGCTTCTGCTCGGCATAGCATCTTCGGTCATCGTTGGACTTCTCAACGGCACTGATATGATAGCTATGGCTGGATATATGGGCAGCGGCATAGACTCGATGGGCGACCTTATCATAGTCACCCTGCTTGCCGCCGGTATGCTCGGTGCCATCAAGGCAGCCGGAGGCATCACGTATCTGCTCAACGCCATGATGCGACACGTAAGCGGTCTCAGAGGGGCGCAGACTGCCATAGCGTTTTTAGTAGCTCTAACCAACCTCTGCACAGCCAACAACACTGTGGCGATTATCACCGTCGGAGGCATCTCGCGTGAGATAGGGGAGCGTTACGGAGTGGATCCGCGCAAGAATGCTTCGCTGCTTGATTCATGCTCGTGCATCGTGCAATGCCTTATCCCCTACGGGGCGCAGACGCTTCTCGCCACATCACTTGCCGGCATATCCCCTCTGGCTCCGTGGCGTTACTTGTACTATCCGTGGGCTCTTGCCGTCATGGTGAGCCTTTCGATTATATTTCTCTTTCCTCGCAGACTTCACCGACCCACCAACACCGTGTCATGAAACAATATCAGGATTTGCTCCGTAAGATCATGGAGACAGGCGTGGACCGTGGTGACCGCACGGGCACAGGCACACGCAGCATATTTGGCTACCAGATGAGGTTTGACCTATCTGAGGGCTTCCCGTTGCTCACCACCAAGAAAGTACACCTCAAAAGCATCATCTATGAGTTGCTGTGGTTTCTACAGGGTGACACCAACGTCAAGTATCTCCATGACCACAAGGTGACCATATGGGACGAGTGGGCTGATGCCGATGGCAATCTCGGACATATCTACGGCTACCAGTGGCGGTCATGGCCTGCCTATGACGGCACTTTCATCGACCAGATCAAGGAGGCTGTGGAGACCATAAAGCACAATCCGGAGAGCCGGCGCATCATAGTCAGCGCATGGAATGTCGGTGACATCAAGAATATGAATTTGCCGCCGTGTCATGCGTTCTTCCAGTTCTATGTGGCAGACGGTCGGCTGTCGCTGCAACTCTATCAGCGAAGTGCCGACACGTTTCTCGGTGTGCCGTTCAATATCGCAAGCTACGCGCTGCTGACCATGATGATGGCACAGGTGTGCGGACTCCAGCCAGGCGAATTCATCCACACTCTCGGCGACACGCATATCTATCACAACCATTTCGACCAGGTACGTGAACTGCTCAGCCGCACTCCACGTCGGCTTCCGCGCATGGTGATCAATCCCGATGTCAAGGATATATTTGATTTCAAGTATGAGGATTTCACGCTTGAAGACTATGATCCGTATCCCCCGATAAAAGCCCCTGTGGCAGTGTGAAGTAACGATGCTCCCTGACAATACACGACTTACTGATGCCGCCCTGTGGCGCATGGCTCTGCGCATTGATGCCTGTGGGCTGACGGCTCTGCTCTATAACACCGCCGACAGTTCGGAGAGGGATGTGCGTACATTTCGTTTTGATCCCTCGGGAGACAAGAGTCTTGACCTGCTGACGGCTACTGTTTATGACAATCCTTTGTTGCTCAGTGATTTCGGTCGCGTGTCTGTCATCGTTACCACACCCTACATGTCATTGATACCGTCAGCAGCGGAGGATATGGCGGTGCGGATACTTGATGCGGATGTTGACGGGGATGCGGTCATAGTCAACGACCTCAAGGTGGAGGGTGCGAAACTCGCTATGAAGCTGCCGCGTGAGGAGGTCTCGTTTTTGCACCGCACATTCCCTGATGCGGATATACGGCACCGGCTGAGCGTGTTGATAGACTATTTCGGTGCGCGGTTCACCGCCGGTGGTAATGGTCGGCGTCTTTATGCCATTGTCAATGCTGACAGCGTGGATATCGTGGTGATGGACCGTCGCAGTCTCGTCCATGCCGTCACCCATCCGATATCAGCGCCGATGGATGCCGCGTACTTCATCATGGCTCTTTTCCAGCAGTCAGGCATGGATGTCATGAATGATGAAATGTTTATCGGAGGCATCACATCCGGACGTAATGAGGTCTTGGATACACTCCGCACATATGTTAACCATGTCATGCCAGTAATCATCCCGGGTAGCGTCAGCCATCCGGCGGTATCCGACACTGATTTTGACTTACAGATACTTCCGATATGCGAATAATAAGAGGCATGTACGGGCGGCGTCGGTTTGACGTGCCCACACGTATCACCGCGCGACCCACTACTGATTTTGCGCGCGAAAACATCTTCAATGTGATTGAAAATCTCATTGACATAGAGGATATAAAGGCTGTGGACCTCTTTGCCGGGACGGGAGCCATCACATTTGAGTTGCTCTCGCGTGGTGCGGCGATGGTGACGGCGGTAGAGAAAGCGTCTGTGCAGGCTCGTTTCATAGCCGATGTGGCTAAGAAACTCGGTTGCGAGGACCGCTTGCAGCTCGTCACCGGCGATGTGTTCAGGTTTGTGGAGTCGGCATCATCGCCGCGTGACTTCATATTCGCCGACCCTCCATATAATCATCCCCGCTTCGGCGATATCGCCCGCATGGTGCTTGACAGCAAGCTGATGGGCTCTGACTCTCTCTTCATACTCGAACACAGCCGAGACCACGACTACTCCGACTATCCCGAATTTGACAGCCACCGCGCCTACGGCTCAGTCAATTTCACCATTTTCCGCAAGAAATAAGACGTATCTATTTAATCGTAGGGACGCGGCGTGCCGCGTCATCATACCAGACGGTGTGTATTTGTGTTTGGTGACGCGGCACGCCGCGTCCCTACCATAAGATAGGAAAGCTAGCAGTTATAACGGTCTAAATCCCATCTTATCACATTGTTTGTGATATATTCGGAAATTTGATTGCATTCGTAATTGTTGGTTATCATATGGTCATGGTAACGCTGTTGCCATGCAAAATCCGATGTTATCTTTCGTGCTCTTTTTGTAATCGCTGATTTTAAAGAACCAACGTATGTGGATAATAACGGATTGTTTCTTCCTCTCGCTGGTACGTGTTGGCTTGCCTCAATATATTGAGGGAGGTATCGGTCGTTTGCAACCTCGGGTACGTTTCTCTGGTTTATATTTACAGGAGTTTCCACTATGATAATTGCATGAAAATGATTTGGCATTACCACAAATAGAGGAATCGTTATATGTGGGTGATGTGCTTTTGGATTAGCTAATTCGGAGTTAAGGATTTTGCCAATTTCCGTTAGATGCATCTCTCCGTTAGCTATCCATCCAAACTGGTGCTTCTTATTCTTTGTGCACACTGTGACAAAATACATCCCTTCATTGTATGCAATCCAGGAGGCACGTGGAGTTTTCCGATGGTTGAAGCGTTGCATTATAGTATCGGCGAGAGCAGCCGCACTATGCTTTCTAAGGCTTTGCGCGGTAGTGGGCGGCGGCGCCACTTGGGCAGCCGTATCTGCTCGCATTTTTCCATGTCGGAGTGGAATATGTGGCGCATCTTTTCGTTAAACTCCGGAGTGTAGATGAAGAGGTTGCTCTCGAAATTGTGTTCGAAGCTGCGGAAATCGAAGTTTGTAGAACCGATACTGCAAAAATCATCGTCTACGAGCACCATCTTGCTGTGGAGCATCCCTGCGTCATAGAAGTAGATTTTGATGCCGGCGGTGAGACACTCCGATATATAGCTGTTGGAAGCCGCTGTGAGCATCGTGGAGTCGCTGTGTCGCGGCACCATTACGCGGACATCCACACGTGACAGCGCGGCAGTCTGTAGGGCTCGCAGAAGGCTCTCTGTGGGCAGGAAATAAGGTGTTTGGATATAGATGCGCTTCTTGGCATTGCCGATGGCTTTGAGAAACAGCAGCTCGATGTTGCACCACTGGTCGGTAGGTCCAGAGGTAGTCAGGTGGGCATCACAGCGGATGCCGTGAACATGTGGCGAACTGATGCCTGCGCTCTCGGTGAGCAGACCCTTGCCGATAAACGCCCAGTCGGTGGCGAAACTGTATTGCAGGGCAGCAACTACGGCTCCTGACACGCGCAGATGCGTGTCGCGCCAAGAGGCGAATCTGCGACCTCCGTCGCGGTAGCGGTCGGCGATGTTCATGCCGCCAACATAGCCGATTTCGCCGTCGATGATGACGAGTTTGCGGTGGTTGCGCCAATTGATTTTAGACCCGAAGAACGGGAATGCCACGCGGAAAAACGGGTATATCTCCACTCCCGCACTACGCATGCGCTTGAAGAAGTTGCTTGCCACGTGAAACGAACCTACATGGTCATAGATGACACGCACCTTCACCCCCTCACGGGCTTTAGCCATCAGGATGTCGGCTATGCGTTGCCCGGACGTGTCGTTTTCGAAGATGTAATATTGGAGGTGGATATATTGCTTGGCGTTGCGCAGATCCTCCTCAAGGGCGTTGAGCTTGTCGTTGGCATTGACGAAGACCTCCACCGAGTTGCCCTCGTAGAATCCCGCACCGGAGAGCGAGCGGGCGAGCTGTACCTGACGGCGGTTTTCTGACGACAGGTCCTTGGGGATGTTGATGACCTCGCTGCCGAGCTGAAGACCGCGCAGACGCTTCTTATTGCGACGCGAGAGTATGTGGGTGTTCTTGATGCTGCGGCCGAAAAACATGTAAAGTATCGCACCGCCGCCAGGAAACAGCAGCAGCACCGTGATCCAAGCAAGCGACTTGACCGGATTGCGGTTTTCCGACAGCACAATGACGATTATACCGAGTATCGTGAAGGCATACGCCACCATGAGCACCCAGTACACCCAGCCGTATCCGAGATTGTCTAACAGAGAATACATACTTTTGACACCGTAAGTTAGTCAAAATCCCCCGCACTCCCAAATATTTAACGCAACACCCCCACCCAGCACCAATCATTGAGGTTTACAACAACCAGACGCTCGAACTTAGTTGACTGGATTATTGGGCAGTCTCTTCATCGCGTCTAGCAGCAGGTTGTAACCAGACAAATAGATGCCATTTTCTTGAAGGGAATCGTTCTTCAGCGCATTCATATTGACCATCATCTGTTCGGGATATCTAATTAATTCTTTTGCCATGCGACTGATGCCCAAACTGCACATAAATGCAGGGGTATTTTCCCAGAAGATCGACATGGATGGGATTGTGCTATCGAATAGAGGTTCTTCAATATCTATACCGAACATAATTCTCACTACTTCATTTGTAAGCTGGATGAAATATGGGATCCGGACCACTTTATAACCGGCTGAATGATACAATTTCGTTCGTTCGGCATCTGTAAGAATATTCTTAGGGTTGCGGTAATGTAACGTACCATCAAACTCTATTATAAGTTTCAATTTCTCGCTACGATAATCTGGTCGATATGAATATTTTTTATCATTGATAATACCGATGCTTTTATCGTGAACCCAATCGTGTACATCAGGGAAGATTACGGCTAAATACTTGTCTAAGCCCGTTCTGTGAAGCTTAGTCTGTTCATCAATACCTTCTTTAAGGGCTTTTTCGTGAGTTTCACGTAGAAAACCCATTTTGATTTTCCGTCCATTTATTGAATGCAATTTAATAATTAGTTTTAATGAGTTAGGTATCGCTAAGGAGGCTTTTGCGGTGACTCTTAGGAGTGTGGGTAAAAGAAAGACCGCTAACTCATTGAGAATTNNGAATTAGCGGTCTTTGGTGGTGCCACCAGTATTGGGGTCTCATATAGAACCAAGTGGTTATCAAGTTGGTAGGTGTGTTTTGAAGGGCTGATTTAACTCTCCTTACACCTGCGAATTTCAACGATTTTCAGCATCCTGCGTTGGGATTTCCGCCAATCGGCAGAACGGGCGTTTGCGTCCAACCCAAATAATGGATGCCGAGGTTGTCAATGTTCTCGTTGTTTGAGTGCAAAGTTAATAATAAAATTTGACATCAACAAATTTTGTCCGATTATTTTTGCGAGTTATCGGACATTTGATTAACTTTGCACTTGAAATTATTTTGAATATGACCATTGCCAAGCAAATAAAGAGTATTATCCAATCGTTCCCGGATGACTATGTTTTTGGGGCCGATGACTTTGATTTTGACTTACAGCAGAGACAGGCGGTCTCAAAGACATTGCAGCGTATGGTGAGGAATGGCGAAATATCCACTTTGGCAAAAGGGAAATATTATATACCACGAACAACCATGTTCGGACCGTTAAAACCCTCGCCTGCGCAAATCGCAAGAGAGTTTATTTTCAAGGATGGTAGGCGTGTGGGATATTTGACAGGAACTTCTGCGTTCTCCCGATTCTCCTTGACCACTCAAATATCATCAAAAATTCAAATCGGCACCAATAAGTACCGCCAACCAAAGAAACGCGACGGATACGACATTTCCTTTGTGATGCAGGCCAATGAGATTAACGAGGACAACATTGATGTATTGACTATCCTTGATTGCTTACGGTTTATAAAGAAAATACCAGCCACAACCACAAAGGAGGCTTGCAAACGGATTATTTCGGTAATATCCGATTTGCCTAACTCACAAAAGGCTTTAATGGCGCAATGCGCTATGGGATATTCCCCGTCAGTCAGAGCCTTATGTGGTGCTATTTTAGAATATGTAGGGGAAAATGAAGTTTTGACAGGCACATTGCGTAAATCTCTTTCAGGAGCCTCAAAGTATTGGTATAACATTCCTGCTGAAATTCTGCCCACATCATTAAACTGGAGAATATATGAACCTACACGAAAATAAGAAACTTTTCACGGATGCCGTACTTGCGGCAGCACAGCATCTTGGGATCAATCCGATATTTGTTGAGAAGGATTATTGGATTACACGGTCTTTGAAGTTTATGTCGGAGGTAGATACCGACAATCGCGGAATATTCAAGGGTGGGACCAGCCTTTCCAAGGCACATCTTATTGGGGCGAGATTCTCCGAAGATATTGACGTGGCAATAGCCGATGTCGGATCTATGAATGGGAACCAAAGAAAGATGTTAATCAAGAGGCTGGCAAAGGCTATGACCGCCGGACTTATTGAGATACCGACTTCCGGTGTTACAAGCAAAGGGTCCAACTATTATAAGGCCATTTATGGTTATGACCGGCTTCCTGAACTGACGGATTTGCCACAATCAACCTCCGTCAAACTCGGTCAAATTATGGTTGAGATTAATTCATTCGCCAACCCATATCCTTATGACGACTGCGTAATTGACAATTTCATTCGGATTTTCCTGCAAGACTCAGGGAATCCGGAAATCATTGAGCAATATGGAATGGGGACATTCTCAATGAAAGTCCTCGATAAGAAAAGGACTGCAACTGAGAAAATCGTATCGTTGATAAGGTTCTCGTTGGCTCCGGATTATGAGGTTGAGCTTCCAAAAAAAATTCGCCACTTCTATGACCTGTATTATCTTATGGAGGACAAGGATTGTGCCGAATACTTCTATTCCGATGAGTTCATTGGAGACTTGAAAATGTTGCTGGAACATGACCGTGGAATATTTGACAATCCCGAAGGGTGGAATCAACGCAATCTGTCCGAATCTCCACTTTTTCATTCTCTCGGAGAAATATGGAACAAACGACTTTCATCAATCTATACCAATGAGCTTTCCTCTCTTGCCTATAAGTCAATCCCTGACTCTGAGCTGGTATTGAAAAACGTCACGGCAATAATAGCCAGAATAGAATCATCTGGAATATAGTAATTTATATTATAATGAATAAAAAAGACATTACTGAAAAAATTATAATTGCGTTGACAGCAGGTGAAAATTTGTCAACAATATTTCTAAAGGTACAATTGTTAGCATCATTGCTGGGAAATGATGAATTTAGTATATGGCTCAGAAACGAGCAATATGGTTATACTAACAGCGAGTCTATTCCTGAATATAGAAAACTTAGAGGAGGCACTATTAAGGCGGATATTTTAATATTAAATGGGGGAATGTGGAAAAATTTCGATATTCCTATTGATGCAATAGATGACTCTTATGTCAGAGATTTGATGGCCACAACTCCTTTCGCGGAACCCATCGCTGTATTAGAAGGTTATGCGAATCCTTCAGATGGGAAAAGCAAGATGATTCAAGTTGGTCTCCCCTCATGTGTATTTCCATATATAGACAATGTAGTGGATGGTGTGCCTCACACAACAATTCACGCTTGGAAATTAGTTTCATCACAGTCTATAAATGGAATCATAGACCATATAAAATCCACGTTATTGGACTTTATAATAAAACTCAACAAAGATTTGGATCTTAATCTGGATATTTCATTAGAAGAACAATCTAAAATTGCGAAAATAGTGAATCAAACAATTTATGCTAATACAGTTCATACTGGAACAGGAAACATTACGTCATCCAATAGCAATTTAATTGTTGGAGACAATTCAAGTATTTCTCTTTCGCCAGAATCGAAGCAACAAATTCAAGAATTGGTAAACCAATTATCGGTTTTGAAAAAACAGGTTGAGAATGATGAAGATGAACTTGCTGAATATTTAATCGAACTCCAAGAAGAATTAGACAAAAAGATTTCTTCTCCAAGGATATTGCGAAAAGGGCTTCGAGCAATCAAGGCATTTGGTGGAATTGTTTCTGAAAAAGCAATAGAACTTGGAGTGGATAGAATGATTGATATGATTGCTCTCTAATTAAAACTTATACACAATACCCCGACAACCCATAATTGAAGTGACCCCCAAAAGTTAGACGGGTTAAACATTATCCAGTTATATGAAGAGTTCGGTATTGTACCGGACTTTTTCCGTTTAACCGGGATTTAATTCTTTTCTTGTTGTAATAATCGACATATTCATCCAGAGCCTTTATAAATGCCTCGGGAGACTCAAATTTTTCGACATAAAGAAGTTCAGATTTCATTATGCCGAAGAAATTTTCTGCCATAGCGTTGTCAAGACAATTCCCTTTACGAGACATACTCTGGATAATATGGCGTTCTTCAAGACGCTGCCTGTATCCAAAGTGTTGATATTGCCATCCTTGATCAGAATGGAGTACAAGTCCGTCAAGTGGAAAAACTCAGTTAAATTAACCCC
>LUJR01000017.1 GCA_001689515.1 Bacteroidales bacterium M7 | reverse complement strand
ATTCAACCGGCTTTTGCTACTGACCCCTAAAAATATTTTTTCACTCGGGTAGTTTTTAACAATTCAACCGGCTTTTGCTACTGACCCCAAATGTCCACATCGCCCGCAAATATATCTGACTCATAGAGGGAGGTTGATATAGGAAAGGCGGCTGATTCAGATTTTGAATCAGCCGCCTTGGCTTGGTGGCGGGGGCAGGACTCGAACCTACGACCTTTGGGTTATGAGCCCAANNNCTACCACTGCTCCACCCCGCGATGTTTTGTGAGTGCAAAGGTAGCGTGTTTTTGGGCTTATGTCAATAGTTTGTAAGTTAAATCGTGTTAATTTACAGCGGCGGAGTCTGTCATTGCTGCATTTTCTTTGGCTTCCTTCTGTTTTTCGCGATATTGTGCGATGCAATTGTTGACATCAGCAACTAATGCGTCGCCCTGTTTGTCGCGGCTCACGATGGTGCCGTCAGGGTCAATCAGTATGATGCAGGGGATGCCGGAGATACCGTAGATGTCAGTCGGTATCTTCTGGGCATCGATGATGCATGGCCAGGTGATGCCGAGTTCGTCAATGGCTTTGAGGGTGGCTGCGGGTTCGTCCCATACTGCCACGCCTACAACGTTGAGGTCTTTGTCCTTATGCTTGTCGTAGAGCCCTTTGATGATTGGGATTTCGCGTCGACACGGACCACACCAGCTCGCCCAGAAGTCCACGAGGGTAAATTTGCCGTCCTTGCCTACAAACTGGCTCAGGCGCATTGCCACGCTGTCGTTTTTGACTTCAAAATCCTTGTATTTGCTTCCCACGCTTGTCTGAGCCTTCTTTTCGAGTGCTGCGCGGAGATCTTTGATGCGCTGATATGATACCATGAAGGGGTAGATCTTGAGTTGTTCGTCAAGTTCGGAAAGGTCCATGCGGTATGCCCGGTCAAAGAAGTAGAGGTATCCTACGGGATTTTCGGCATTCTGCATGACGATTTCTTTCTCTATATTATCATAAACGTTGTTGAGCGAATCAAGTTTTGCCATGCCCACAGAATCTTCGGGAAGATTATTGGCTTGCATTGCTACGCTGTCAAGCCGTGCACCGGCTTTGATGAGAATGTCATTGAGGGGTGTGCCGGTGAGCTTGCCGGTAGAGTCGGGGGTTACGGTGCCTTGCTCCACGATGACACTTCCATAGCGCTGTCCGTCAACTATGATGCGCGCAAGATAAGCCTTGTCTACTGTGCCCTTGAATACGATGGAGTCGTTTGTGACTACTGTGCTGTCCATCTTGTCGCCGTTGTCATAGTCGATAAGGTAGGCTACTGTACCGTTCATATCCTGTCCGGGCAGGGGAATAGTGATTTCATAGGCTCCGGTGGATTTTTGAGCGCATGCGCCGAGCAACATCGCGCCTACCATTGCCATGGCTGGGATTTTTAATGATTTCATTGTATGGAGGTTTATAGGTTAGGTTTGTCAGATTTCGATGCTAAGACCGTCATATGCAAGGTGCACACCGGTTGGCAGCGTAGGGTCGACATCGGCATGCCGACCGAGACGGTCGGATATATGGGTGAGATACGTCTGTCGTGGTTTGATTATGTCGATTAACTCAAGCGCCTGTGAGAGTGACAGGTGCGATATGTGCTCTTCGCGTCGGAGTGCGTTTATGACAAGTGTGTCTATGCCCTGGATGTCTCGTATCGTTTCTTCAGGAAGAGTCTTGCAGTCGGTGATGTATGCCAGATTGCCTATCTTGAAGCCGAGTATGTGCAACTTCCAGTGGAGCACGTCAAGTGGCATCACGTCTATACCGCAGATTTTCAATGGAGCCCCGGCGGATATTTCGTGGATGTCGAATGTCGGAGCCCCTGGATAGGGGTGGCGTTTGAAGCAGTATGGGATGCGAGAATGAAGGTCTACTGACACATCGCGGGTGCAATACACCGGGAAGTTGCCATGTCCAGTATAGGAGTGGCTGAAGGGTCGCAGGTCATCGATGCCTCCTACGTGGTCATAGTGGCTGTGGGTGACCAGCAGAGCGTCTATCTTGGGCACAGGGTGTCGGAGTATCTGTTCGCGGAAATCCGGTCCGCAGTCAATCAGCAGTGTGCGTCCACGCTCCTCTATCATGACGGATGAGCGCAAGCGCTTGTCACGAGGGTCGGTGGATGTGCAGACGGCGCAGGTACAATTGATTTGCGGTACGCCTGTAGATGTGCCTGTGCCGAGAAATGTCAGTTTCATAGACGGGAAGTTTTTAGGATGCCATCTTCAAATACCAGATATGTACCAGCCTCATATAGCCATGTCTCACGGGTATAGCCATACATCTCTTGCCGCTTTATTTCCATAGGGTTGCCGAGCGACAGACGGCATTCCTCACGAGTCATGCCTTCGGTGACCTGTCCGCGTGTGATGAGTTCCCATATGTCGGGATAGATGGACTTATAGGTTTCGCGGGGGGTGCTCAGCGAAAACATGGAGGCAAAATCACGCGGTCCGTCAGCGTCAGGTCGTGATGGCAGGGTCAGCATCAGCTTGCCCTTGACTGTCGGGTCTTCCTCAAGGTGGAAGCTGACGAGCAGTGGTGCCTGGGGAGTGCCGGCAGAGACAGCCGTGACCGTGACAGGCAGGAATCTCCGACGCTTGATGTAGTTGCCGCTGTCATCGAGCCATGTAGATGTCATGACATAGAGTTTTCGTCCTCGCAGCAGGTTGTCAGCATCGTTGATGATGCTTGACTCTATGGTGAAGGGTATGGGGAGGGATGGTTTTGTCAATACGCTGTCAAGTGGTGAATCCACGCGATAAGAGACTCTGACGTGCGGATTGGCGATGCTTACCGAGGGTGACTCAAGCATGAAAATGATGTCGGTGTACTCATTGCCTATGATATTGTTGCCGGTAATCATGCTGTCATAGACTAATGCGCCTGATGCCAATGTCTCTGGAATAGTTCCGTCAACTGCGTTCAGAAGCACTTTCAGTCGGTCATCAGTGATGCTCCATCGCTTTCCGGACTGCCATGATGACGGTGCTTGCGGTGACACGGAAGCCATGAGCTGTCGGGCTGGAGAGGGGGCATACGCGCCCTCCTTTTTGACCTCGTTTTGACCGATTGGAGCGGTGTGTGTAGCGGTATAGCAGCCTGTCAGCATTGCTGCTGACACAAGTGCGGGCAGCAATGCTGACAGGGAGTATTTTGCCGGGGATATAGCCAATCGGGTGGTCATCGGTTATTTCTTGGGCGTGACACCGAGGTTCTCAAATATAAATGAATATATGTCGGTGTACTCGTCGATTACCTTGCTTATCGGTTTGCCGGCACCGTGGCCTGCTTTGCTGTCGATGCGGATGAGTTTGGGGTTGTCGCCGGTATCGGATGCCTGGAGAGTGGCGGCATATTTAAATGAGTGGGCTGGCACTACGCGGTCGTCATGGTCGGCAGTGGTGACAAGGATGGAGGGGTAGCGTGTACCGTCGTTTTTGATGTTGTGGAGCGGCGAGTAGCCTAAGAGGTAGGTAGCCATTTCGGGCGAGTCGGCACTGGTGCCGTAGTCTGAAGCCCAGTTCCAGCCGATAGTGAAGAGGTGGTAACGCATCATATCCATCACGCCTACTCGCGGTATCGCCACGCGGAACAGGTCGGGGCGCATATTGATGGTGGCGCCTATGAGCAGGCCGCCGTTGCTGCCCCCCTCGCATACGAGCATGTCAGGATTGGTCCATCCTTCCTTAATCATATATTCGGCTGCCGAAATGAAGTCGTTGAATACGTTGAGCTTCTTCTGCTTGGTACCTGCTTCATGCCAATCTTCTCCGTATTCCGAACCGCCGCGGAGATTGGTCTGGGCGTATATGCCACCGTTTTCGAGCCAAAGCAAACGGTAGGGGCTGAAACTCGGGGTCAGAGATACGTTGAAGCCGCCGTAACCGTAGAGATATACGGGATTTTTGCCATCGCGTTTGAGACCTTTTTTATAAGTGAGTGACATTGGTACCCGTGTGCCGTCGGCACTGGTGTAGAACACCTGCTCTGTCACGTAGTCATCGGGGTTGAAGCCTTTGACCTCGGGAGTGATGAATGGTGTGAGCTTGTCGGTGTGTATGTCGTAGCGATACGAGGCGGCAGGCTGGATAAAAGAGGTGAACGACAGAAACACATCCTCGTTGCGGCGGTCGGTGCTGACACCTGCGCTGCCGATGGAGGGTAGCTTGATCTCACGTATCATCTTGCCGTCGCGGGTATAGAGATAGAGATGGGTCGAAGCATTCTTCTCGTATTCAATGATATAATGGTCTTTGCCAACTTCGGCTATGCTGGTCAGCACGCCGTCCTGTTCGGGGACGAGCACCTTCCAGTTTTCACGCGTCGGATTGGCGAGATCTGCCACCATGATGCGTCCCTTGGGAGCGTCGGCAAAGGATAAGAGTATTGCTTTGCCATCACGTACGTCCACCACGCCGATGTTATAGTCCTGCGTCGGCTCAAGCACTATCCACTGCGAGTCTTTTTCCTTGAGATTGCGCACTGCCACTGCATTGCCGATGCCTTCACCTCCGGTGGAGAGGATGATGTAATCGCTCTCTTCGGGCATGCCTACGCTGTGGAAATGCAGCGGATGCTCCGGATCGCTGTAGAAGAGCGTGTCCTCGCTCTGCGGAGTGCCGAGCTTGTGGTAGTAGATGCGATGGTTTTCATTGGAGTTGCTGAACTCCTTGCCAGCCACAGGCTGGTCATACGCGCTGTAGTAGAAGCCGTCGCCATACCATGTCGCACCGGTGAACTTTGCCCACGTGATGTGGTCGTCAAGCAGCTTGCCTGTCGCGGTGTCCATCACATATATTTCGGTCCAATCGCTGCCGCTGCGTGAGATGGTATATGCCATGTATTTGCCGTCGGGGCTCATTGACAGACCTGTCAGAGCCACAGTGCCATCGTCGCTAAGTTTGTTGGGGTCTAAGAAAACCTCAGCCGGAGAGTCGAGAGTGGCTTTGCGGTAGATGACCGACTGGTTCTGTAGACCGTCGTTGGCACTGTAATAATATTTGTTGTCGTAACCGAGCCAGGGAGTGCCGATCTTTTTGTAGTTGGCAAGGTCGGTGAGACGCTTGCGTATATCCTCGCGGAAAGGGATTTTAGACAGATAGTCGTTAGTGACGCGGTTTTCAGCCTCGACCCAAGCCACTGTAGCCGCGGCAGTGTCGTTTTCAAGCGGACGGTAGGGATCGGGCACTTTCGTGCCGAAATATTCATCGACCGTGGCATCCTTGGGAGCCTCGGGATATGTCAGAGGATTAGCTGCTGAAATGCTCATTGATGTCAGAATGCTGATTGACAATGCAGTCGTTATATGCTTCATAGTGATGACGGTTGGTATATTATCCCACAAATATAGCGAAAAATTCACAATATATGGTCAGGAGATGCGGGACCAGTCGAGGTTGCGGGCAAAGAGGGATTTGAGACGGGCTGATAGGGAGGGATGGGCGGCGAGGACGGGGTCGCTGTCTAAGATCGTTTCGGCTTCGCGGCGGCCGAGGGTCATTATCTGACCGTCGGCAGCGAGGGAGGCTATCTTGAGGTCAAAGGCAAGTCCGCTCTGCATGGTGCCTTCGATGTCACCTGGTCCGCGCAGTTTCATGTCGGCTTCGGCTATGAGGAAACCGTCGGAGGTGGAGGTCATGATTTCGAGGCGTTTGCGCGTGTCGCGCCCTATGGTGCGCTTGCTCATCAGGATGCAGTAGCTCTGGTCGGCACCGCGACCCACGCGTCCGCGCAACTGGTGGAGCTGTGAGAGTCCGAAACGTTCGGCGTTCTCGATTACCATCACTGATGCGTTGGGCACATTGACTCCGACCTCTATGACAGTGGTTGCCACGAGTATGTCGGCATCTCCTGATGCAAAGAGCTGCATCTGGTAATCTTTTTCGGCAGGCTTCATCTGACCGTGGACAAATGCTACTTTGCGATGGGGAAACACGTTGCAGATGGTCTCATAGCCCTCTTCGAGGCTTTTCAATGCGAGTTTGTCGTTTTCTTTGATCAGCGGATGCACTATGTAGACCTGTCGCCCCTGGTTGAGCTGCGATCCTATGGCGCGGTAGACCTGTTCGCGGTTTTCGTCATAGCGCAGCAGGGTGACCACGGGTTTTCGTCCAGGAGGCAGTTCGTCAATGACACTGACATCAAGGTCGCCGTATACGGTCATTGCCAGGGTACGCGGTATGGGGGTGGCTGTCATCACCAGTACGTGGGGTGGCACATGGCTTTTGCCCCATAGACGAGCACGCTGGGCGACGCCGAAGCGGTGTTGCTCGTCGATGACGGCAAAGCCCAGACGTGCAAATTCCACGGGGTCTTCGAGCACGGCATGTGTACCGACGAGTATGTGTATGGAGCCGTCCATCAGACCGGCATGTATCTCACGGCGGCGAGCCGTGGGGGTAGAGCCGGTCAGCAATGCTACGCTGATGCCGAGCGGAGCGGTCAGCGAGCGGAGGGTTTCGAAATGCTGCGTGGCGAGGATTTCGGTCGGTGCCATCAGGCATGCCTGCATGCCATTGTCAAGTGCTATAAGCATGCAGAGAAGGGCTACGAGGGTCTTTCCGCTGCCCACATCTCCTTGCAGCAGCCTGTTCATCTGCTTTCCGGAACCCATGTCGGCGCGGATTTCCTTGATGACGCGCTTCTGCGCCCCTGTCAGTTCGAAGGGTAGCTGTTCGAAGTAGAAGCGGTTGAAATAATCGCCGATGCGCGAGAACCTGTAGCCTCCGATTGACTGCTTCCGCCCTTTGGCGTAGCGGAGTATGTCAAGCTGTAGATAAAACAGCTCATCAAATTTAAGTCTTTCACGTGCCCGCGTTGCTTCTTGGTGAGAGCTAGGGTTGTGTATGGCTGTCAATGCTTCGCGTAGAGGCATGAGCCCGAGTCGCGTGACGATATCTGCAGGCATTGGATCATAGATGGTCGGTGTCGTGGCAAGCACGTTCATCGCCAGCGAGTGGAATGTGCGTGACGAAAAACCTCCGTTGCGGAGCTTCTCCGTCAGCGGATACACACCGCGCAGGCCGCTGACAGCGGCGAGGCTTGACGGCGAGTCAACTTCGGGGTGTACCATCTGGGCGATGCCGTTGTAGTATGTCGGCTTGCCGAAGAGTATATATTCCGTGGCAGTCTGATATGCGTCCTTGAGCTTTCGGATCTGGCGAAACCATACAACCTCCATGGTGGAATGTCCGTCAGAAAACAATCCCACAAGTCTCGCTTTCGCCCCCTCTCCGCGCACCGTAAAAGTCACGAAGCGTCCTCTGACCTGTACCATCGACATCTCCTCGGTAAGCTCGCGTATGCGGTACACTTTGGTGCGGTCGAGGTAGTGGGTGGGATAGTGGGTCAGCAGGTCGTAGAATGTAGTTATGCCGAGCTCTTTTTGTAGAAGCTCGGCGCGTTTTGGTCCTACGCCTTTGAGAAACTTTATGTCGCGCTGCGATAGATTGTTCACTTTGACTGCGTGGATTGGCTAAGGTAGATTTCCGCTATCTTGATGTCAAGGGGATGGGTTATCTTGATGTTGTAAGGAGAGCCTTGCGTTAGTCGTATGTCGGTGTGCCCGGCGGCGGCGAGCACGGAGGCATCGTCAGTAAATATCCCTTCTGGGTCGCGGTGGCAATAGGATTCGGTCAGCAATTGGGCGGGGAAAAACTGTGGGGTTTGCACGGCGCGGTAGAGACTGCGGTCCACTGGCAGCGATTGACCGTCTGCTTGAAGCCGCTTGAGCGAATCGGTGACCTCTATGGCAGGGATGGCACCCCCTGCGCCGTCTCTGACAGCTTCTATAGCCTCAAGAACTACCGTTTGAGTCACAATAGGGCGCACGCCGTCATGCACGCCGATATATCTGCATCCTTTGCGGACGGCATCAAGCGCATTGCTTACGCTCTCGGTGCGCGATGCCCCACCGAGTACGATGGAAACGCGTGCCAACAGCCCATACCGGTCAAGCAGCGAGTGCATATGTGACTCCCACATCCCGCTGACCACAACCAATATCTGCGAGCCTGGCAGCATATCAGCAAATCGCCTCAGGGTAGCGATGATGACAGGCATCTCACCCTCAGGAGTGTGTATAGAGAGATACTGCTTGGGTTTGTCAGCTCCGAATCGCGAGCCTGTGCCTGCGGCAACTACGATAAGTGTTATATCTGAGTAATCAGTCATATGTCTGTTATAATGTTCGTAAAGCAATGAAAGATCCTCCGTGACCTGCCAGACGTACAGTGTGATAGATAAGCTTGATGATCGGGCGTTGGCTGGGGGTGCTTTGTTCCAAACCTAAGCGGTAACGTGGGGCTGCGAGTTCTGGATGTCCTTCGCGACTGTAAATTGCAGCCAGAATGACATTGCGTGCTGCCACATATTTCATTTCATCGCGTCCGTCAAGCAGCCGGGCTATCTCGTCTAACGCCACTTCCCATTTGAGCGGACTGTGGCTGAAATCCGGACCGGTGATGGAGGCTGTATGCTGGAGTTGCTTCACGAGCGGTTGACCTTTGATGGTCACAACTTCAGGCTTTTGCAACAGCAACCTTACTCCCAATTCGAAGTCATCCCAGCCGGGAAGCCTTTCGTTCCATCCGCCGACATGTCTGAACAGCGATGTGCGTGCCATATACCTCTGGGTTGACCATCGGCTGTGCATCAGATGTGGTGGAAGCGTCGGTTCGAAAGGCAAGACTTTCAGAGGTCTGTTTCCGTCATGCGATAATACAGGAGCTCCAATGACATCGGCAGCTTTGTTGCTTCGTGCTGCATCCATCAGTCGGTGTATGTGTCCCGGCATCATAAGGTCGTCGCTGTCAAAAAACAGAGTCCAGTCGGTCTCTACAGCCTGAAGTCCCATATTTCGGGCGCAAGCTGCGCCTGGTTTAGGCTGGCGCAGTAACCGGGTCCTCATGTTATCGTGGGCAAGTTGTGGCAGTTCGCGTTGGAGTAGTTCGTAACTGCCGTCAGTAGAGCCATTGTCGACTACTATCAGGTCAAATTGTTCTTCTTTCTGAGTGGCAATGCTATTAAGTGTATCCATGACGAGGCGGTGCCTGTTGTAGACAGGCACAACGATGCTCAAAGTGGGAGTGTTTGCATCAGATTGCGTCATAGAGATTCAGTTGTGGAGTTTTGGAAAACCTCGGGATGTAACCGTCTTATATGGTGTGCCAGACAAGACCATCAGTACCTCCGTGTCAGGAAGGCTTTCTATCATTGTCATCGCACTGTCAGGATTCATGACCATGCATGATGTGGCGAGAGCATCTGCCAGCATGCAGTCGGGAGCAATGACTGTAGCGGAGAGACAGCCGTTGTCAACAGGATAGCCTGTCACAGGACTGATGGTATGACCTACGGCATGCCCTGATACATGGTGATAGTTGCGGTAGTTGCCGCTTGTTGCCACTCCGCAATCGGTTACATCGATCATGGTCAGACGATGATGGGCTGCAGGGTCTGCTTCATCAGTTATCGGTGCATCCACGCTCAGTCTCCATTTCTCCCCTCGTTCATTGAATCCATGGAGAGCCACTTCGCCACCTATCTCTATCATGTAGTCGGAGATGCCGTTGCGCTGCATCATCCTGCCCACTTCGTCACAGGCTAAACCCTTGGCGATTGCCGAGAAATTGAATTGCGTCAGAGGGTGCTTCTTTTTAATCCCATGCTCAGTGTCTATGGTGCAATCTGCAATGCCCACATATTCCATCGTTTTAGTGACGAGGCTGTCGGCGGGAGTCATTGGGAGCTGGCGGTTACGTCCGAATCCCCACAGTTCTATCAGGGGTCCGAGAGTGGGGTCAAAAGCTCCGTGACTGATAAGGTTGACAGTCTGAGACACTTCGAATACCGTGGCGAGTATGCTGTCGGTAACAGACGATTCATTGCGGTTGAGGCGAGATACCAGTGAATTGTCATTGAACACTGACACCGACATCTCCACGCGACTGAGGGTGGCGAGTATGCTGTCAGTCATCTGGCGTGGAGCTTTGTATTTGATATGGTATTGCGTAGCCCATATCGCACCCTCATCAGTGCGGTATATGCTGGAGTTTGTACATGCACTGAATATGATGGTTGCGATTAAGAGAGCCAGAAATGCTCTGACTGATGTCTTTTTTGACCAGATTAACAATAATTGCACCAATGTCATCAAAAATTAAGATAAAAGACGAGGCTATTAGAGTAAAATTGGGTAGCTTTGTTTAAAGCATTGCAAGTTACCAATATTTTTCCATACAGCCCTTTTGTGGCATATTTAAATTCACTTATTATGAAAAGTTCTTATGTATTTTTGGCACCAGGATTTGAGGAGGTTGAGGCATTGACCCCTGTGGATGTGCTTCGCCGTGCAGGCATTGACGTGAAGACAGTCTCTGTAACTTCGTCACGTGATGTGGAGAGTGCGCATGGTGTGATAATCAAGGCAGATATGACATTTGATGATGCTGATTTCAGCGATTGTGACTGGCTGATACTTCCAGGAGGCATGCCGGGCGCGACAAACCTATATGAATTCAAGCCTCTGTGTAGTCTGTTGCTTAAACATAATGCCGAAGGCGGCCATATAGCAGCCATTTGTGCCGCTCCGGCAGTAGTCCTGGGCGAGCTCGGATTGCTTGACGGCAAGGAAGCAACATGTTATCCCGGTTTTGAATCCGTAGCACCGCAAGCCATATTCCAGCCTCGCCGTGTGGTGGTTTCAGGTAATATTGTGACATCCAATGGCCCGTCATCGGCTCTTGTATTTGCGCTCAGCATAGTTGCCGAAACCAAAGGTGACAGCGAAGCCAAGAAGGTAGGAGAGGGGATGCTTTTCTATGATAAGCATCTCAACTATTATCTCTGATTAAGAAGTTGTTTATAGAAACGCAGTAAGCTTTTGTGCAAATTGTAGGGACATGCCGTGGCATGTCCCTACAAAATATCCGCCTGCATGCAAAACGCATATTTACTTTGTGCGTTAACTATAAAAACGACTTTTAAGTAATTGAAAAAGGGACGCGGCATGCCGCGTCCCTTTTAACTTTAATATTTTATATCAGAGGTATTTGCTGACTGCTGTGTTGAGACGGGTGATGTCCTCTACTCGCTCTTTTATTTCGCCGTTGGCGATGATGTAGGTGGTCGGGAGGACGGCTACATTATAATTCAGGATGGGAGTAGCATCGGCGGTCGCGCTCTGGTAGACTGAAATCCATGGGAGGTTAGCTGCTGCGCTGCGCCAGAATGGCTCCTCATCGCTTACGGATACCTGATAGATGGCGAGTCCCTGACTTTCGTGCTGCTTCCAGATTTTGTGTAGCTCGTTGTTGAAGGGGGTGGATTCGGGAGCACTGTAGGTCGTGAAGTTCAGCACTACCACTTTATGGGATTTGGAAGTCTCGGTCAGGCTCTGTTCCTGTCCTTTGCGGTCAAAGAGGCGTATGTCAAACATGGGCACTTCAGCAGCTTCAATGTTGCGGACGGCAGCCGGACGACCGCTGATGTAGAGTTTGCGGAGATATTCTGTGCGCGGGTCATTGGGGCGTGAGTCGGCATAGGCGTTTGCCACGGCTCCGATGATACGGTTGTCAAATTTGTCGGATGGATTGAAAAGCTGTCGACCGTCTATCTGCTTGTTGATTATGTAATAAGCCACTATGCCTGAAGGATTGGCGAGGAGTTTGCGTCCTAATTCGCGTTTGAGCAGGCTGTCAGAGACCACATCCTGCGCAGAACGTTTTGATGCGGCGTCCATCAGTCGCTTATCTACTGCTTCCATCATTTCAGCCTCTGGAGTGCCGCTCAGATGGAAATCCGTGTCAAATGCAGCCATCGTAGTGTTGATGGCTATTGCATCAATGCTATCGATAGGAAAATAGATGACTTTGTCAGCCATGCGCAGACGGTATATGCCTGGATGGGCGGCAGCTTCGCGGTCAACTTTGAAATCACCGTTGGCATCTGTCTTGATGGTGTCGAGAGGATACCAGCGGCCGTTTTGGCTGGCTTCTACAATCAGGGTGGTATTTTCCGGAGCGTCCTTCACATTTCCTGACAGGTTCCATTGATTGGACTTGGAGCAGGATGCTGTGACGGATAGTAGGATGGCGGCAGAGATAGTGCCGCATAGTGTATGCGATATTTTCATAATCTGGAATCTATGGGATATGCTGGTAAGCATCGGTTATATGATGCAAAATTAATGAAAATACGGCAAACGGCATAATGAATGCTCATTGCTCATAAAAAGGAATGCATCTCTGGAGACGCTCACGTGCGACATCCCAGGGAATATAGATATTGGACGGGTTATCTGGGTCAAGTGACAATGGCACTTCATTGAGTTGGAGCCTTACATAATACGTGCCCCGTTTGTGGCGGAAAAGTATGATCTGTAGGTTAGATGCCATCGGTACGACATGGAAATTCTGCCAGTGCTTGCCTACTGTGTCGAAGTAGTTGGTCATGTAATAACATCCAGGCAGCCGCATCTGCGACAGTAGCGGCATCATGGTTTCGGCATGTCCGAAGCGTAATATCACCGTGGGATTATCGGAGTTGGAAACTTGCTTGCTTTTGGATGCCTTGTCGGCTTCTACAGCCTTGTCAGTGGTGGCGATAATGTCCTTGATGAGGGGTATGGATATTTCTGCCGGGATGGTGGAGAGAGTAGAGGCAGTGCGAACGAGATACTGACGGAGGTTGTTGCATGACCATAGGCGGTTGTATTCATCACGTGTGAAGTATTCGCTGATGTCGGTCGGGAGCATCATTGCCTCAAGTCCGGCAAGCACCTTGTACATGGACATGACCAGTTCGCGTGCCTCCTTGGGTTGTATGGGGTAGTTTTTTCCGAGTACCTTGATAAGCGGAGTCAGTGGTGCGGTCACGTTCGTGTAATCCTCCACGATAGGTTCCCATGGCTTTTCTGCTGCCCAGGCGACGTATGTCTCATCGGTTTCAAAAGGTCGCATGAGCCATGACTCCTGCGGTCCGGAGGACGCGTTGATGTCTACGCTGTTGTTGAGTCGTGTGACCTGATAGAGGAAACTGTACATGCTGTTGACACACCGGGGTATGCGACTGGAGATGGCATTGATATGTCCCTCCTTAAACAGCTCGGGGTAGGTACGTACCATACGGGCGGCTATGCCACGCTGTTCAGCCATGCCGAGACTGTCAAGTGCACCCCAGCGTCCCTTGCTTTTTGCCATAATGACATCTGTCAGAGCCATCAACCGTTTGCCCAAAGGGGTAATGGTGCCGATGGATGAGGAATTTCCGAGAGCTTCTCGCAAAGCTTCCACATCCCGAGGCGATGAATAGTACCGAGCTCCATGTCTGCCGACATGGTTGACGAGTACGGGCTTAAGCGAATCAGGGGTGGCTATTATTGATGTTGGTACCGGGTATGGCATATAGCTGCCCTGACACTGCGTGTAGTCGAAATTGGTGGCGGTGGGATCCTGCACTGCTGATGCTTCCGTAAGTATCAGCGAAGCGGCGACAAATCCGATCATACCAATGGCTTTGCGTATAAATCCCTTATATGATGTGATGTTCATAACGAGTTAGATGTGTATTACATGCAAATATAACAAAGAAATCACGAGATATCATCATAGATGCCATGATATTTGCAAGCGCATGACGCGGGATGTCCGTATCTCTGATGGGTTTGATGCAAAATATATCCCCGAAGGCACATGTGCCTTCGGGGATATATATATAGTGTCGTGTCAGTGCTGATTATTCAGCTTTGCCTGCCGACCCGAGCACGTTTTCGATCTTGTGCTTGTAGAGCTTCTCCATCTCGTCACGAGCCGGACCGAGATACTTGCGGGGGTCGAATTCACCGGGCTTGTCATGGAATACCTTGCGCACGGCTGCGGTCATGGCAAGACGGCTGTCAGAGTCGATGTTGATCTTGCATACTGCGCTCTTTGCAGCCTTGCGGAGCTCTTCTTCGGGGATGCCGATAGCGTCGGGGAGCTTGCCGCCGTATTCGTTGATCATGTCTACGTATTCCTGGGGAACAGAAGATGAGCCGTGGAGCACGATGGGGAAGCCGGGGAGTTTCTCCATTACTGCGTCGAGCACCTCAAATGCCAAGGGCGGGGGAACGAGACGGCCTTCGGCGTTGCGTGTGCACTGCTCGGGGGTAAACTTGTAAGCACCGTGGCTTGTACCGATAGAGATGGCGAGGCTGTCGCAGCCTGTGCGGGTTGCGAAGTCGATAACCTCTTCGGGGTCGGTGTAGGTGTGGTGGTCAGAAGATACTTCATCTTCTACGCCAGCGAGTACGCCGAGCTCACCTTCTACAGTCACATCATGCTGATGAGCGTAGTCTACTACCTGCTTTGTCAGGGCTACATTCTCCTCATAGGGAAGGTGGCTGCCGTCGATCATCACAGATGAGAAGCCGTTGTCGATGCAAGATTTGCAAAGTTCGAAGCTGTCACCATGGTCGAGGTGAAGCACGATCTGGGGATTTTCCCAGCCGAGTTCCTTGGCATAAGCCACGGCACCCTGTGCCATGTAGCGCAGCAGTGTAGCGTTGGCATAGTTACGTGCGCCCTTTGATACCTGAAGGATTACGGGTGATTTTTCCTCAGCAGCTGCCTTGATGATGGCCTGAAGCTGCTCCATGTTGTTGAAGTTGAACGCGGGGATTGCATATCCGCCCTTGATGGCTTTGGCAAACATCTCGCGGGTGTTGACCAAACCTAAGTCTTTGTAGCTTACCATAATGGCTTGTTGGATTATAGTTATGTAAATATTAGGTATTCTGAGTATATTAAACCTGTTGCAAAGTTAATGAAAAATTTCATACAACCCTAAGCAACTATGTGAAATTGAGATAACATTCGTTATTAAACACCCTCTTAAAATGTCACGTACTGGCAGTTGGCGCAGAATGCGGGAGCTTTGCGTTGTTGCCAGCGACGCCTGAACGCCTGTGCCGCTGGACTGTTTATGACCGACATCAGGTCTCCGGTCTCGAACACATTACCAAAATTGAGCAGTTTTGGGAACGGTTTTCCGCAGCAGGGCACCAGATAGCCGTTCCAAGTGATGTAGGGATGGTCCCACGGGAACGGGCAGTCTCGGAAATCAGGTCGCTCCTGAAATGGAAGCAGTGACAGCTCCACGCCTTCTTGAGCCGCGTAAGCGGTGATTTCTCTGCATGTTTCCAGATACGGGGCAGAACGGAAGAAATCGTAGAACTCGCGGCCGACCGATGTATTTCCTGCCACATTCATGGGATTTATTTCAAGGGAGCGTGCTCCAGCCTCTTTTGTAAGGTTTATGACCTCCTTGAGGTTGCCGATGTTTTGTGGCATCGCCACGAGGTTGAATTTCAACTCCACGTTATGACGGCGGCATGCCTCGGCGGTACTTATGATGTTCTGCCGTATGAATGCGAAATCGGTGTCGGGGCGTATGGTCTCATAGACTTTCCCTACGCCGTCCACTGAGATCTGGAGGTTGTCGATATATGGTATTGCCTTGTCAAGTTTGTCAAGGAATCCATGAAAATGGGCGTTTGTCGAGCATGTGATTACGACGTTTGGCTTGCGTGCCTTGATGTAGCGGCATATTTCCTCCAGATGAGGGTATAGGAATGTTTCGCCAAGTCCGGTAAGACCGATAGAGGTAAGGTAGGGGAGTGCCTGATCGATGATTTTCTTAGCTTTGTCAGGCGGCATGAACCCTTGATCCATCTCTTTGCCGTAACGGGATTCACGGGCGCACATTATGCAATGCAGGTTGCATCGTGCACTCAGTTCGAGAATGAGATTGACTGGCGGGGGGACTTTGGTGCATTTGTTTTTGTTCAAGAACAACCAACGTGCATGGTTGTAGAGAAAACGCACTGAGGCTGCATCTGGTCGTAGTCCTTTTATGACGCGTCTCAGTAGCCTTAAACGTCGCGGATTGAGTTTAAATGGGTTCATGAATCATGCGATAGAAATATCCTGGGGCAGACCCGGGAAACTTAAAGCGGACTGCCTCGCACTCATTGTATTGGTTGCAAGGCAGTCCGCTTTGATGGGATATAATCCTTCAGTCTTATCTGAGAACTTGAAATAGCTGAGTAGATTAGTTCTTGGCTGCTTCGAGTGAAGCTTTGCGGAATTCTTTCATGACTTTTTCAAGCTCAAGAGATGCTTTACGTGCGCGGGCACCTGCTGCCTTGTTGCCGTTAACGAGCTGAGCCTCAGCATCTTTTTTGAATGCATCATAGAGTGATGCAGCCTTTTCTACGAGATTTTTCATCGGATTTAAGCTGTTAGATAGTTGAATGGTAAAAAGATAATGTATTACTACTATGTGGCAAATGTAATGAAATTTTTTGAATTATTTCGCATTTTTTATACAAAGGGGCATTTTTTAGTAATCGAAATTTAATTAACGGTTAATTTTTAATATATATGCCGTGCATGTATTGTCTTGGAAGAGTCATTAAAAAGGTATAAATTTGTAATTCGTTAGGATATTCAATAACGCATTACGGTTATCCACTATGAAAAACCTGTTGACACGCACACTCGCCGGTATCGTCTATATAGCAGCCATCATTGCATCGCTGGTTTTCGGCGACATATATTTTGTGATACTCATGGCTCTGTTTGCCATCGCTGGGGTGCATGAGTTTGCCAAGGTCATGGTCAATGTGGACCATGCCGACAACCGCATGACCCGCGGATGGGACATGGTGGGAGCGGCTGCTATTGTGGTGTTCAATGCCATACAGGCTTCTGACTGGCATTCGATGTCGCCTATGCCAGCCAGTATAGTCCTTTCTCCGATATTGATTTATATAGTGGTGCGCATGGTAGTTCAGCTTTATATCAAACAGCCTGATCCTATCCACTCACTGACTACTTCACTGGCAGCCCAGGTATACGTGTCGCTGCCGCTGGCTCTGATGACCTATATGTACTACATATATAGTCCGATGTTGCTTCTGGCAATGTTCATCATGATATGGCTCAACGATACGGGGGCATATGTTGCCGGGTCGATGTTCGGTCGTCACAAGCTGTTTGAGCGTCTGTCACCCAAGAAATCGTGGGAGGGCTTTTTCGGAGGACTTGTTTTCACAGTCGGCGGTGCCTTGGCGATATACTTCCTGCTGGATGGCTGGTTGTCAGGACTGTCGGTAGGCGCGGCGGTAGGCATGGGACTTGTCGTGACGGTATTCAGTACATGGGGCGATCTCGTGGAGTCGATGCTGAAACGCTCTGCCGGTGTCAAGGATTCCGGACATCTCATCCCGGGTCATGGCGGCATACTTGACCGTATAGACTCGTTGTTGCTTGTGGTGCCTGCTTTGCTCTACTATCTATCGGTGGTAATGTGATTGGTCAACCAAACTGACGGCAAACTTGTTGATGTATTGACTTGTGCATCTGTCGGATACATGTGTCATACACATTATATATAATGTGTATCCATTAAAAATTTGGCAGAGAGGCAAAATTTTTGCTAATTTTGCGCCGATTTATTCTTGAATTTCCATCTCAAACGCTCCTCTTTGTTGCCTGATTGTGACACTTTCGGCACGGCATTAAGTTGAGCATACAATGCAAGCATGAGCACTACATCAAAAAATCTCATAATAGTCGAATCACCTGCCAAGGCGAAGACTATCGAGAAGTTTCTCGGCAAGGACTACCAGGTGTTGTCATCACGCGGACATATCCGCGACCTCAGCAAGAAAGACCTCACTATTGACTCCAAGGGGCGTTTCGAACCGGAGTACGAGGTACCTGAGGAAAAGCTTACATTAGTCAAAGAACTGAAGAAGGCTGCGGGAAATGCTTCAATGGTATGGCTCGCATCTGATGAGGACCGCGAGGGTGAGGCTATCTCGTGGCATCTCTACGAGGTGCTTGGGCTCAAGCCTGAAAACACACGTCGTATCGTGTTTCATGAGATTACCAAGGATGCGATAGTTCATGCCATAGAGAATCCTCGTGACATAGACATTAATCTTGTGGATGCTCAGCAGGCGCGGCGTGTGCTTGACCGCATAGTCGGATTTGAGCTCTCTCCGATACTGTGGAAGAAAATCAAGCCTGCGCTTTCGGCTGGGCGTGTTCAGTCAGTGGCAGTGCGTCTGATTGTGGAGAGGGAAAATGAAATCAAGGCTTTTACTCCTGAGGAATATTATCGTGTCACAGCCGAGATGACCGCGCCTGGAGGAGAACCATTGAAGCTCGAACTGGCTCGCCGTATCCCGTCATATGATGATGCCGTGGCACTGCTTGAAGCTCTCAAGGGTGCCGAGTTTGCGGTTTCTGACATCAATGTCAAGCCTGTTAAGAAATCTCCTGCGCCACCGTTTACCACTTCGACGTTGCAGCAGGAAGCTTCGCGCAAATTAGGGTTCACTGTCAGTCAGACCATGCTCGTGGCACAGAAACTCTACGAGGCTGGACATATCACCTACATGCGTACTGACTCGCTCAATCTGTCGTCGCTGGCAATCAATACCATATCGCGTGAAATCCGTGATACTTTGGGCGAAAAATATCTGAAAGTACGCAAATACCATACCCACAGCAAGGGTGCCCAGGAAGCTCACGAAGCCATCCGACCCACCTATATTGATAAGCATTCCATCGAAGGAACAGCACAGGAGAAGAAACTCTATAATCTCATCTGGAAGCGTACCATCGCTTCGCAGATGGCTGATGCAGAGCTCGAACGCACTACTGTGGATGTCATGCCGAAATCTACTGATGCCAATGCAGTCAATGCCCGCTTTACGACTGACGGCGAGGTAATCAAGTTTGACGGTTTTCTCCGTGTCTATATCGAGGGGCACGATGACGAAGATTGTGACGGAGCCGTCACCTTGGGCGACAGCACTTTGCTCCCCCCGCTCAAACCTGGCGATATGCTTACTGCTGACAAAATCATGGCTCAGGAGCGTTTCACCCAGCAGCCTCCACGCTATACCGAGGCGTCATTGGTCAAGAAGATGGAGGAATTGGGCATCGGACGTCCGTCGACTTATGCACCTACCATCTCTACCATCCAGGCACGTGAATATGTGGAAAAGGGCGAGAAGGAAGGCTTGCCGCGTGATGTGCGTGTCATGACCCTCAAGGGTGGCAAAATCAAGGAAACCATGCGTCACGAGACATTCGGCGCAGAGCGTGGCAAGCTGATACCTACCGACATAGGTATAGTAGTCAACGATTTCCTCACTTCCAATTTCCCTAATGTGCTGGACTATAACTTTACGGCTGACATAGAGGAAAAGTTTGACTACATAGCCGAAGGCAAGACCGAGTGGCATCATGAGATAGCCCGCTTCTATGATGTGTTCCACCCGGAGGTGGAGAAAGCCGAAAACACCCGCACTGAGCACAAGGTGGGTGAACGTCTCCTTGGCACTGATCCCGTGTCGGGCAAACCGGTGTCGGTAAAGGTTGGACGATATGGACCAGTGGTGCAGATCGGTGATGTCAACAGTGACGAGAAGCCGCGCTTCGCTTCCTTGCAGGGTGATCAGTCTATCTTTGACATCACGCTCGAGCAGGCTTTGAAGCTGTTTGAGCTTCCGCGTACTCTCGGCACTTATGAGGATGCTGAGGTGACCGTGGCTGTGGGGCGATTTGGACCGTATGTGAAGCATAACGGCAAATTCGTCTCTATCCCTGCCGACCTGTCGCCGGCAGCCATCACTCTTGACGAAGCTGTAGAATTAATACTCTCAAAGCGTGATGCAGAGAGCAAGAAAGTTGTCAAGACATTTGATGAAGACCCTGATTTGCAGATTCTCAACGGCCGTTACGGAGTTTATATTTCCTATAAGAAATCCAATTACAAGATACCCAAGACGGTCACAGATCCCTCGGCTCTCACACTCGCGGAGTGCATGGATATAATCAATAACCAGCCGGCAAAGAAGACCGCGCGCCGAAAAAAATAATTCTGACCAATGGCAAAACTCAATCATAAGCCCGGAGCGCAGCGTAATGCTTTCAAGCCGGACGCCATAGAGGCTTTCGAAGTCTCTGAGGACTCTACGCTACTTCAGTTTCTGATGTCGGCGATGCCTTCTCGTCCGCGTACTGCCGTAAAGGCGTTGCTTAAATACGGTCAGGTCAAGGTAGGAGCCACACCAGTCACCCAGTGGGACGCTCCGCTGTCACAGGGAGATACGGTGCAGGTCAATTTTACTCGACCCTTCCATGTGTTCCGCAATCCGCGTCTGCGTCTGGTATATGAAGATGACGACATACTTGTGGTCAACAAAGGCTACGGACTGCTCTCTGTCAGCACCGACAACATCAAGGAAGGCACCGCTTACTCCATACTGCGCGAGTATGTTAAGTGGAGCAATCCAGGCAATAAGATTTTCATCGTGCACCGCCTTGACCGGGATACATCTGGACTGATGGTGTTTGCCAAGAACGTGGAGGCGAAGGAGGCTTTGCAGCATAACTGGAACAATATGGTGCTCGAACGTAAGTACCTCGCCGTAGTTGAGGGCATTCCAGAGCATGCATCGGATACCATACGCAGCTATCTGACCGAGAACTCACGCCATGAAGTGTATTCCACCGATGTAAAGGGCGAAGGCCAGCTTGCTGTGACCCGCTACTCTACGCTTATGAAGGGAAAAGGAAGAACGATGCTTGAAGTAGACCTTGACACCGGGCGCAAGAACCAGATACGCGTACACATGAAAGAAATGGGACACCCTATAGTAGGTGACCGCCGCTACGGAGCCGGACCAAGTCCCATACACCGTTTGGCTCTCCATGCCCGCACACTGCGATTTGTCCATCCCGTCACCCGCAAAGAGATGGCGTTTACCACCCCCATCCCAGCCGCCTTCCTAAGCCTCGTCCGCTGATAGTCCAAAACATTAGGGATATGCGATAGCATGTCGCCATCCATGTTGCTCACTTAACCAACTGGAATCACATGAACGTAGGGACGCGGCGTGCCGCGTCATCATATCAGTGGGGGTCTTGTATTTCGTTTGATGACGCGGCACGCCGCGTCCCTACACTTAGGTAGAGCCTTAAGGATATAGCATTGTGGCGCTATAGTTGGATATCCTCTTTATTTCTGGAAGAGGCGCGCCATGGAGCGTTTGTCTTCGCGCTCTTTGATGCTCTGGCGCTTGTCGTATTCCTTTTTGCCTCGGGCTATGCCTATGACTAATTTTGCCAGACCGCGGTCGTTGATATACAGCCGCAGAGGCACGATGGTGAATCCTGACTCTTTGCCGTTTTTCTCGATGTCGCGTATCTCCTTGCGGTTGAGCAGCAGTTTGCGGTCACGCCGCGCCACATGGTTGTTGTATGTGCCGTAGAAATATTCGGCGATGTACATGTTTTTTACCCATACCTCGCCATTGTTGACGTAGCAGAATGTGTCCGCTAAGCTTGCTTTGCCGAGACGTATCGACTTGATTTCCGTGCCTGTCAGCACTATGCCTGCTGTGTAGGTGTCGGAAATAGCATAGTCATATGTGGCACGTTTGTTCTTTATGTTGATTTCTTTGAATTTCATTATTGAAGCAGTAGAGATTTAAACAATAGCCCCAGCAGCATCGGAGGCATCAGAGTACCGGTAAGTGCGATGATGACAAACCAGTTGACCTTATCCTTGGCTATGCGCAGGTAACGTGCGCCTTTCCACATGATGACAAGTACGTAAAGGGGCAGAAACCATAGGACAGGAGTGGATGCAGGCAGCAGCAGTCCGATAAGGAGCACAGTTGCGAGGAGTGCCAGCGCGTAGATGGTGAAGGTGCGGGTGTGGTGCTCGTCAATCTCGATTCCTTGCTTGACGAGAGTTTCCAAAGCCACTGACATGACGAACGTGCCGACAAAGTAGCAGACGAAAAATACCGCATAGGTGACTATGACCAGTTCGGTCACTTTCACCGCATTAAAATATGCCGGGTGGTATGCCCATTGCATCAGCCACGATGCTGCCACAATGCCGATGAACATATAATATGACGCGGCGGTGCGGTAGTCGCGGCGGTCATCGTCAAGCGATATGTCCTCCCAGCCGTTGCGCGGCGAGAGTACCAGCTGTAGCATGCATTTGAGAAAGTGGAGCATAATCGTACCTGTGGGTTACCACAACAAAGTTAGCAAAAATGGCTGACAAATCCCGATTAATTACTAATTTTGCAGCCGTGCGAGTCCTATGAGGAGGATTCCGACACTTAACAGTCATAACGTATATTCCCATAGTTAAGATTTAACCATGCTACGTAAAATTTTGTCTATATCAGGTCGTCCCGGCCTATTCCGTCTCGTCAACCAGGGCAAGAACATGCTCATCGTCGAATCTCTCGCCACAGGCAAACGTACACCTGCCTATGCCCGTGACAAGGTGATGTCGCTCGGTGACATCTCCATCTATACCAACGACGGTGGCGATACACCTCTTGCCAAGGTACTTGAAGCAGTCAAGACAGCTAACGATGGCAAAGCCATAGACATCAAGGCTATCGGCGGCGAAAAGGAGCTTCGCGAGTATTTCGCCACCATCATGCCCGACTACGACGAGGACCGCGTCTACGGCAGCGACATCCGAAAACTCTTTCAGTGGTACAACCAGCTCCTCGAAGCCGGTATCACTACCTTTGTAGCCGACGAAGCCGACGCCACAGAGTCCGAAGTTACGGAATAACTTCTTCAGAATCATTAAAATAAAGGGCTGCCGTTAAATGTGAACGGCAGCCCTTTATTTTGAGGATGTTGCATAACTGGAAGTATCCTCAACCTGTAGGGACATGCCATGGCATGTCGGCCCTCATATATCGTGATTCAAGCTGCGACAGACATGCCATGTCCCTACAGATTCAGGCATGAATTTTGTAGGTTCTACAGCAACCTCATTATTTTTCAGCATTTATGAGGCTCATATCATGGCGCATGGTAAAAAGGCTGTGTTAG
>LUJR01000016.1 GCA_001689515.1 Bacteroidales bacterium M7 | reverse complement strand
GGGGCGACGAGCTTTGGAGGGCTCGCCCCTCCGAATGCAGACTAAACTTCACCGAAGTTTTTGCACTTCGGTTTTGAATCTACACTCCAATTTGATCTCGACATCAAAAAGGACGCGCCTCGGCGGGGTGGGTCGGGGCGCGTCCTGGGTACAGGGCTGAAGGTGTCGTTGCACGGCGTCTTGCCTGCTCCTTCACACTGTTATGGGGTGCATGTCACATATGCTTGGCTGAGGCGTGGCGGGCGATGGCTCCGGTCTCGGCGTCCTCGACCTGCTGCTCTGTGGGTTCGTAACCCTCTTCCCATTGTGATACTTCCCACGGCTTGCGGTCCTCTATCTGCCAGTCAAAGGGATAGAAATGGGCATTGGGGTCACGCCATGACGGTTTGCGCTTGGCATAGACTATCAGAGGGAGAGCGACGAAAAGGGCTGTGCCGAGTATCAGGATGCCGATGTAGACCACCGGGCTGCCTGTGGCAATCTGCGATGGCGGCAGATAGCTTAGTGCCAATGCGAGGACAGCACCTGCGATGCCGAGTATGCACACAATCCATTTGCCTACTTGTCCGCCTGGCACTTTGAATCCGCGCGTTTTCTTGGGCTGTGTGTGACGCAGACGCAAGAATGCGGCGTAGATCATCAGCACCATGATGAGGTAGATGATGGTGGCGAGCTGCGACATGATCTGGTATGCCGATTCGACTGTCGGGAGTACCAGCAGTACGAGGGTCAGGACAGTCACGAAGATGCCCTCTACCAGCAGAATGGGTTTGTTGATGCCGTTTTTGTTGACTTTCTGGAGCGAACGGGGTAGATAGCCTGACTGTGCCACCGCCATAAGTCCCGTGACAGGACCTGTAACCAGTGCGCTCACCTGTCCGACTACTCCGTACATGATGAGCAGAGCCATCACATTACCGAGCCAGCTGAGCCCGAAGCTCGACCACAGCGACTTGTAAGCCACAAGAAGCGACTGGAGCAGATTGATGTTGTCAGTCGGGATGACCACTCCGATGACCAATGTGCCGAGGGCATACAGAGCCACAACGACGATCACCGCTATCAGCACCGACTTAGGGAACTGCTTGGCAGGGTTGCTCATGTCGTTGATATGCACCGCCTGCATCTCCATGCCGGCATAGAATAGGAATATCGAGGCGGCAAGGACTATGGTGCTCAGATGCGAGAAGTCAGGGAAGAAGGGCACATGAGCCAATGCTACCGGTTTGCCGACGCACACATATATTATACCGAGGATAATCAGCAAAGCACCCGGGATGATGGTGCCGAAGAGTCCGCCTGACGTGCTGAGCTTGTTAGCCATCTTCTGACCGCGGAATGAATTGAACGTTGCCGCCCAGTAAATCACCATCGCCACAATCAGGGTGTAGAACTTGTTGGATGCCAAAGCCGCGTCAAAGCTCTCGGGCCATGCGATGTAGGCAAGGGAGGCAGCACCGAACATCAGTACCGTCGGGAACCATATCACTATCGTCTGCCATTCGAGATACATTGCCGTCCAGCCCCAGCGCGGACCGAATGCCTCCGACACCCATCGGTATAGACCGCCAGCCTTGGTGTAGGTTGATGCCAGTTCGGCGCATACGAGCGAAAACGGCACCAGAAACACTATTGCGGCAAAAATATAGTAGAAAATCGATTGTATGCCGAATTTCGCCTCCGAGGGCAATCCCCTCAGGCTCAGTATGGATGTAATGATCATGATAGCCATCGCCACCATGGTCAGTGACCCCTTGGCGGTAGACACTATCTTCTTGCGCCCCGATGCCGTTACGGGCGACTCGGGATTGGGATTTGTCTTATTTGTCATATCGTGTATTTTTATGGTATGATACTGCTATGATATATGTATAACATTCAGCAAGCAATATTAGATAAATATCCCGTGATTTTAACACATCCATCCTATGGTGTTAAAAAATCTTGGGTGATGTATTGGGAAGTTATTGTGCATTTTCATTAACTTTGCGATTGTATATACTTCTACCTGACATAGATGAATTATTCTATTCTTGACTTTCTCGGGCTGTTAGGCTCGGTGGGCCTCTTCCTCTACGGAATGAAGGTCATGAGTGAAGGCCTACAGAAGGCTGCGGGCGACCGTCTCCGCAACATCCTTTCGGCTATGACCCGCAACCGGTTCACCGGGTTGCTTACAGGGTGTCTTATCACAGCCTTGATACAAAGTTCAAGCGCGTCCACAGTGATGGTGGTCAGCTTTGTCAACGCCGGTCTGATGTCGCTCGCTCAGTCCATGGCGGTGATTATGGGTGCTAATGTCGGTACGACGTTCACTGCGTGGATTATATCGCTGCTCGGCTTCTCGGTGGATGTGTCGGCGTTCGCGCTGCCTATCTTGGCGGTGGCTGTGCCTCTGCTGTTTGCCAAGAAAGGACGCACGAAGTCCATTGGTGAATTCCTTGTAGGTTTCGCGCTGCTGTTCATGTCACTTGCGCAAATCAATCTGCATGTACCTGATTTGCAGAGCAATCCTGAAATGTTCGCGTTCCTCCAGAGCTATGCCGACATGGGATATGGCTCGGTGCTGATATTTCTGCTTGTGGGAGTCATCGTAACCATGGTGCTCCAGTCATCAGCAGCGATGTTTGCTATCGTGCTGATTATGTGCTCGAAGGGATGGATCGATTTCGAATTGTCGTGTGCATTGGTGCTCGGATCCAATATCGGCACTACCATCACACCTATCATAGCCTCTATGAGCGGTAATGTCGCAGCGAAGCGCACCGCCATGGGGCATTTGCTTTTTAATGTCCTCGGCACTGTGTGGACTCTTGCCGTATTCATGCCGTTTGTGGATCTCACTGCGTGGGTCACCGAGGCTATCGGTTCGGGCAATCCCGAGGGGTTGTCGCAATATGTGCGCCATCTTGAGGCTACAGATCCCGATATATATAATCATCTTTTCAACACCAATCCGCCCAACGAGATAAGCGAACGGCTCGCAGCATCGCAGGCTCGTGTTGCATCGCTGCAGGTCAGCGTATCTATAGGTCTGGCGATGTTCCATACATTGTTTAACCTGGTCAACGTTGCCATCATGATATGGCTCACACAGTTCTATGTCAAGGTGGTGATGTGGCTCGTGCCCTCGCGCAAGAACGAGGACGAGGAGTTCCAGCTCAAATTCATTTCAGGCGGTCTGGTCAATGCTTCGGAACTCAACCTCTCTCAGGCAGAAAAAGAGATTGCGGTGTTTGGCGAGCGGGTGCAGCGTATGATAGGCATGGCTCAGGAACTTGTGCACACCAAGGAGGGCACAGACGAGTTTACCAAACGGTTCTCGCGCCTTGAGAAATATGAGGAGATATCCGACCGCATGGAGATAGAGATAGCCCACTATCTCAACCGATGCGCCGAGGGTCGCCTGTCAAACGAAGGCAAGCTCCATATCGCCGCCATGCTCAGCATTGTCGCCGAAATCGAGAGCATAGCCGACTGCTGCTACGGAGCGGGTAAGATTATGCTCCGCAAGCATGAGAGCAATGCCGAGTTCAATCAGGAGATATATGACAACGTGGACAACATGTTTGCTCAGGTGTCGGCAGCAATGGCGAATATGCTTAAGCTGCTCGGTGACATAGAGCACGTCCATGAAACTGACATAATATCATCGTATAACCGTGAGCGTGAACTTAACAACATGCGCAACCAGCTGCGCGGCGAGAATGTCAACAATATCAATAACCGCGTCTACGAATATCAGAGCGGCATCTATTATATGGATCTCGTTAGCGACATAGAGCGCATGGGCGACTATATAATCAATGTCGTCGACACGGTTAAAGAGCGGTTCCGCCGTCAGGTAGTGCGTTAAGAAACTGCAGATAAGATGCGTAAAATATTGCTGGTGATAATAGGAGTGGCGATGGCTGTATTCATAGCCTCGCTTGCACTGACTGACCACACCAATGCCGGGGTGGTCACAGGGCGTCCACACCTGCGCCAGCAGACGGTGGATTTCGACATCAATATGCTTGCCGATTCATCGGCTGGATGGAACAGAGTGCTCGAAGAGATGCCAGGCAATACGCGCAAGATACGCATCAATATCATAGGACATCTGCGCGAGGTGTTCAATGACAGCAATCAGGTGCATTGGGCGGCAGCAGAGAGTATCGGTATCAAGCCTCTTACCGATACGCGGTCACATTTCGAGCCTGGGCGCGATCTGGTCAAGGTGGTGTCATGCCGAGATTTCTATGTAGATGAACTGACATATTCCTCTCCCTACCTCGTGCCTGAGGCTGCAACGCTGCTCCATGAGATAGGACGGCGGTTTAACGACAGTCTTGCCTCCCGTGGCGGAGGTGCCTATCGCATACGAGTCACCAGTGTGCTGCGCACTCCCGAAAGCGTGTCACGTCTGCGCCGTCGTAACCGCAATGCAGTAGACTCGTCGGTGCATCAGCTCGGCACCACATTTGATATCACCTACTCGCGGTTTGCATGCAGTGACTCGTCACAGCCACGCCGCAGTGCCGAAGATCTTAAGAATCTGCTCGGCGAGGTGCTCTACGGTCTGCGCAAAGAGGGCTGGTGCTATATAAAATTCGAGCGGCAGCAGCCATGCTACCATATCACCGCCCGTAAGCGTGACTGAAAAGCCGCCTGTAGCCGTCAGAGTGGCGAACAAATCGGGCTTCCGGTACCTTACTTAGTATATACCATATTCATACAATCTTAATCGTGGATACTCAGCCTCAAGACAATAAAGCAACCCACCTTGCCACACCGGCATCAGGTGATGGAAAGCCCTCCAAGCGTCGCCGCCCGTTGTGGCTGCGTCTGATAAAATGGGTGTTGCTGACGGTTGTAGCATTGGGGCTGCTTGTGCTTGGCGTGTTGGGGGTAGCAGTGTGGATTCTGACCCCTAAGAAACTGACTCCGATAGTGGAGCGTGTCGCTACGGAGTATCTCAATGCCGATGTCACCATAGGTCGTGTCGAGCTGACGTACTGGAGCACATTCCCCCAGCTCCATGTCAAGGTTGATTCCCTGAATATAGTCAGCCATTCCTTGAAAGGTCTAAGTGCAGCTTACCGTGACCGCCTCCCATCGGATGCCGACTCGCTGCTGAGTTTCACATCGCTTCAGGGCAAGGTCAATATTCCCTCGTTGATGCTGATGAAGGTGCAGTTGGAGGATATAGTGCTTGACCGTCCGGTGGTCAATATAGTATGTCTTAATGACTCTGTCAATAACTTTGACATACTTCCCCCTTCGGAGGAAGATACTGACACCACTTCTATGCCTGATATCACCATCAACAGGTTTTCGCTTCCCGGAGGTCTCAAGGCAGCTTATTTCAATGCCGCTGATACCACGGACATGCGGTTGGTGGTTACTCCGTCACAGTTTGCTACTGATGACAAGTCTACATATTCGGTATCCACAGGTGGAAATGCCCGGTTGGAAATAGCCGGAGTGGCACTGCCGCCGTCGGTCGATTTCAAACTTGACGGCAGGATTGTATGGGAAAGCCATCAGCCTTATGAGTTAGGACTGGAAGACTTTAATGTCGGATTAGGACCGGTGGAAGCAACGGTCAATACACAGCTTGATTTTGCCAGGGATTTGGTGGTCAAGTCATTTGACATGCAGATGCCTGAAGTGTCGGTCATGTCGGTGGTTGATTGGCTTCCGCAAGAATATGTGTCTTCGCTATCAGGCATGAAAACAGACCTCAAAGTGGCATTGTCGGCTAATTTGACTGATCCATATGATTTAGGGGGCAAGGATTTGCCATCGGTTAACTTCTCAATTGATGTGCCTGACGGTTCACTATCATATCAGCAGATGGTGCTCAAAACCTTCGGATTGGAGGCGGCAGGGCATTTTGACGGTCATGACATAGACCGCAGTTCCATCGATGTTAAGCGTCTGGTGGCTGTAGGAGAGGGTATAGGCTTCAGATTCACCGGCACAGCCACTCGGCTGTTGAGCGATCCTATAATCAAAGGTGTATTCAAGGGCGGAGTGGGCTTTGCCAAGCTGCCGTCGTCGTTGATGGGCATGCTGCCTTTTACGCTCAAAGGGCGGTTGATGATGGATGCCGATCTTGACCTTCGCCCAAGCTATTTTGACCGTTTGAATTTCCACAAGCTTAAGATTGACGGCAATGCTACGCTGACTGATTTCATACTGCACATGAATGACTCTACGGGAGATATCTATGCCCGGTATGCAACGCTCAAATTTGGCTCGTCGTCTACTATCACCGCCAAGGATGGTCATCGGATAGACTCGTTGCTCACGGTGTCGCTGAAAGTCGATACTGCGTCATACATGATGGATAGTCTCGGGTTGACTGGCAGCGACATGCGTATGGGCCTTGGCGTGAGCAATAAGGCTGCATCGGCTGATACGGCGGTCGTCATCCCGCTCGGTCTCAATATCAGTGCCCAGCGTCTGCGCTACATCAACATGTCAGACAGCAGCAGCGTGATGCTGAAGTCTCCGAAAGTAGGTGGTGTCATCACGCGCTACAAGGACAGTAAGAAGCGTCCGATGATGATGACGCGGATCTCATCAGATGTCCTACGCTACCGCAGCCCCGAAGGGCGGATATCGTTGCGTGACCCGCAGGTACAGCTGCGGTTGCATCTCAACTCACGACCACGCATGAACAAACGTCTTGGAGCTATATTTGATTCCATATCTGTGGCGCGTCCGTCACTCCGCGCAGATTCGGTGTATGCGTTGGCACGTCAGGAACTGGCTGCCATGCGCAAGCGCAGACGTGCCGCTGCTGCCAACAAACCTCGTGCTCAGCGTGACAGCACTGATGTGCTTGACCTCCGCGCTGACAAGGAGACCCGTTCGCTGCTGATGTGGTGGGATGCATCCGGACGCATCACAGCCAAGCGCGGTCGGGTGCTGACACCGTATTATCCGTTGCGTAATGTGGTCAGGGATATGGATATCTCGTTTGACATGGATTCATTGGTGATTCATAACACCAAGCTTAAAGTCGGGCGCAGCTCGCTGACGGTCAACGGTGTCATCAGCAACTACACCAATGCGATGCTGCGGAAGAATGCGGCGATGAATCTCCGTCTTAATCTGTCAGGCGACACCATTGATATCAACCAGCTTGTCAATGCCTCGTTCTATGGAGCGGCATATGCCGAGAAGGTAGCAGAAGGAGCGACGTCCGCCGTCAGGATGGGTGATGATGTCAGCGATGATAAGCTGGAGAAGCAGGTGGAAAGCACGGCTGCCGACAGTGTAACGGGACCGCTGCTTGTGCCGATGAATCTTGACGCTGATTTCAACATGTCGTCAAAGGTGGTGCTCTATGAGGGTCTGACCCTCCATGATTTCCGCGGAGTAGCGATGATGCACGAAGGTGCTATCAAGCTGACCGAACTGGGTGCGACCACTGATGCCGGACGAGTGAATCTCAATGCGCTATATTCGGCACCGACAAAAGATGAGATGACCTTCGGAATGGGGCTCGTGCTGACGAATTTCTACATAGAGAAATTCAACAAGCTTTTCCCGACGGTCGACTCCATCTTGCCTGCACTCAACACTATATCTGGACGTATCAACGCCGAGATGGTGGCTACGACCGACATATTCCCTAATATGGATATCAATCTTGGGTCGCTCAGCGCATTGCTTACCATCAAGGGGGACTCCTTGGTGGTCATTGATCCTGACACCTACAAGACGATAAGCAAGTGGTTGATGTTCAAGAACAAAAACCGCAACATGATCGACAGTATATCGGCACAGGTCGCCATCGAGAACAACCAATTGGAGATATACCCTTTCATCTTCAATTTTGACCGTTACAAACTCGGTCTGATGGGCAACAATGACCTTGCCATGAATCTCAACTATCATGTTTCGGTGCTCAAATCGCCCATACCGTTTAAATTCGGCATCAACATCAAGGGTACGCCGGAGGACATGAAGATACGTCTCGGAGGGGCTAAGGTCAAAGAAAACATGGTGGTAGAGAGGGTTACGCTGGTTGACACCACCCGTATCAACCTCGTCAAGGAGATGGACCGCGTATTCCGCCGCGGTGTGCGCAAAGCCCGCTTGAAGAGCCTCAATGCGCGTGGCAACAAGCCAGGCGATATGCTGCGAATTGATGATGTCAATAGTGATACCATCTCTGCTGCTGATTCGGCAGTATTCGTAAAGGAAGGACTCCTGCCGCCGCCACCCTCTCCGTCTAAATAAACACCAAGAGATACATCAGATACAGTTATGACACAGATAAAATCAGCTATAAAGCGTTTCATGGAAGCGCATCAATATACACAGTTTGATCCTCGGGCAGCTCTCATAGATATGGACGGGGTGCTCTACGACTCCATGCCCCTCCATGCATCGGCTTGGTATGACATGGTGACCGCCCACGGCATCAAGGCTACCCGTGACGAGTTTTTCGGCTACGAGGGCATGACAGGGGCTGCAACAATCAACCTGCTGTTTGAGCGCGAATACGGTCGCAATGCCACAGCCGACGAGGTCGCTGCCCTCTACAAGGAGAAGACTGAGAATTTTCATGCCCAGGGTGAGGCCCCACTGATGAAGGATGCCGACAAGATGCTTGGTATATTCACTCGCGAAGGTATGGAGCGAGTGCTGGTGACCGGTTCGGGTCAGACATCGCTTATAGAGCGCATCAGCCATGACTATCCCGGGGCATTCAAGCCTGACAACTTCATCACTTCGCGCAGCGTGGCGCACGGCAAGCCTGACCCTGAACCGTATCTCAAAGCGATGAGATTAGTCGATGTCAAGCCATGGCAGTCGATAGTCGTGGAGAATGCGCCGTGCGGAGTCCGTGCCGGTGCACGAGCCGGAGCGTTCACCGTGGGAGTGGCGACAGGTCCTATCCCTCTTGATGATCTGATGGCGGCAGGTGCAGCCATAGCTTTTGATTCGATGGGGGCTTTTGTCAAGGCTCTTCCAGGGCTTATAGCCGATCTCCGTGCTTACAACTCATAATCGCAATCATATATGTCACAGCAACTTATCTTCACAGACAGTCCTGCACTCGAGCTTGACCGAGTAGTAGGCGACATAGATCCGACAGGACGTATATTCATACTCACTGATGACCACACGGCATCGCTCGTGTTGCCACGGCTGAGCGAGGAGAGTTACATAGCCCGTCAGGCTCAGGTAATAACCATCCCTTCAGGCGATGTCAACAAGTCACTTGATTCGCTTGCCCATATATGGGATTGTCTGGTTGACGGTGGCGCTACCCGCAAGTCTCTGATGATCAACCTCGGAGGCGGCATGGTGACGGATATAGGCGGTTTTGCCGCTTCTACTTTCAAGCGCGGCATCCGTTTCGTCAATATGCCTACGACGCTTCTTGCTGCTGTGGATGCGTCGGTTGGTGGCAAGACAGGCATAAATTTCCATGGACTCAAAAACGAGATAGGGGTGTTCTCGCAGGCCGATGCGGTGATTATATCCACTACATATTTTGACACCCTCCCGGTGGAGGAACTGCTTTCGGGTTATGGAGAGATGCTCAAACACGGACTGTTGGAATCGCTGGATTCATTCAACAAGCTCATGGCATATGATGTCACTGCCCGTGACATGAAGGCTCTGCTTCCTATCTTGGAGGAGAATGTGGATGTCAAGCGCAGAGTGGTCGAGGAAGACCCTACGGAGCGCGGTCTGCGCAAGGCTCTTAATCTCGGACATACCCCAGCGCATGCCTTCGAATCGTGGGCGATGCGCCGCCAGAAGCCCATACCCCATGGTTACGCAGTGGCTTTCGGTCTGCTCGTTGACCTGATACTATCGCATATGCTCTACGGATTTGACTCCGCAGTGCTGCAACAGTATGCCGCAACTCTCCGCGAACTCTACGGCACACTCCCCATCACATGCAATGACTATGATGCCTTGATTGACTACATGCACCACGACAAGAAAAACGTCTCAGGCACTGACATCAATTTCTCGCTCCTCGAAGCTCCCGGCAAAGTCCATCTCGACAGCATAGTACCCGAAGACAAGATCCGTCAGGCACTGGACATCTTCCGCGACCTCGTACAGTAAAGGTCGGCATATTAGACATATAAGTCGCATAAATCTTATAAGTTTTATAAGTCTTATAAGATTCATGCGACTTAGCTTTTGTTTGATTCAGTTGCCTACCAGGGTAGGAGGGAGGCGATGTCGGCGGCGATTAGGGTGGGGTCGAGGTGGCATTCCTTCATCAGTTCGGAGGCATTGTAGCGGTCTCGGAACTGTTTGGGTAATCCGTAGCACTTGACCATCATGGGGGTGGGTCCGTAGAATCGGGCTACTTTCTCTCCGTAGCCACCATCAAGCATGCCGTCCTCGATGGTGACTACGAGGCGGTGGTCTTTTTTCAGGGATTCAAGCATCTGTTCGTCAAGACCTGAGAGATAGCGCGGATTGATGAGTGTGGCATCTACTCCCTTCTCTTTGAGCAGGTCGCGTGTGCGTTCGCCGATGCGGTAGAAACTTCCGGCGGCTATTATGGCTACATTGGTGCCCATGTGGGTGATGACTGATGTGTTGATGTCGCCATAGTCGGCAGGATAACGCTGACCTGTGGTGACGACCTCCATGCCGGGGACACGGATGGCTACAGGGTGGTCAGTCTGGTTGACTGCCCAGTCGAGCATTGAGATATATTCCTCCTTGCATGTCGGGGCAAGGTACACCCATCCGGGGATGTTTATGATTTCGGGTATGTCATACCAGCCTACGTGGGTCACGTCGTTCATGCCTATCACACCGCCGTAGAAGATATTTAGCACCGGCGCGGTGCGGTTGATGGCTACGTCCTGTATGAGCTGGTCATATGCGCGCTGGAGGAAGGTGGAGACGACTCCCATGACGGGGCGTCCGCCGGCTTTCGACATGCCTGAAGCCATCGCTACGGCTGTCTGCTCGGCTATGCCTACGTCGATGAACCGCTTGCCTGCACGGTGGCGGCGGTCAGGCGGGAAGCCGATGGCTCCCGGAGTGCCTGCGGTGATGACGCTGACGCGCGGATCGGAGTTCATCAGATCAAGCATATGTTTGCCGAAGATGTCAAAATAGTTGTCGTCGGAGGGGATGCTCTTGGGGTCACCTGTGGCTATGTCAAATGGCATGGAGTAGTGGAAAGTTTCCTTGTCATCCTCGGCAGGTTTGTAGCCGTCGCCCTTGAGCGTGGAGATATGCACCACGACAGGATGGTCGATATCTTTCACTTTCTCAAATACCTTGATAAGGGCATCGATGTCGTTGCCGTCGGGGACGAAGCGGTAATCTGCTATGCCGAATGATTTGAAGAAATTGCATGGGTCGGCACCATCGGTAGAGCGCAGAGAAGCGAAATTCTTGTAGATGCCGCCATGGTTTTCGGCGATAGACATCTGGTTGTCATTGAATACGACGATGAAATTGCTTGTCATCTCGCCTACGGTGTCAAGTCCTTCAAACGCCTCGCCACCGCTCATAGAGCCGTCACCTATGAATGCGATTACGTTGTAGTTCTCACCGTTGAGGTCGCGTTGCTTGGCGAGACCTGTCGCGAGGCTGATTGAGGTGGAGGTGTGACCGATAGTGAAGAGGTCATAGTCGGGACGTTCGTCGATGTCGGTGTATCCCGACGAGTCGCGATAGTGTGCAGGGTCGGTGAATGACAGGACTCTGCCTGTAAGCATCTTGTGGACGTAGCTCTGGTGTGACACGTCAAACACGAGTTTGTCAGCGGGCGCGTCAAACACCTTGTGGAGGGCGATGGTGGCTTCTACTACGCCGAGGTTGGGGGCAACATGACCTCCGGTCTGGCTCAGTTTGGTGATGAGAGCCTTGCGCATGTCGGAGGCAATGAATTTCAAGGTTTCGGATGACAGGGCCTTGATGTCAGCAGGTGATTTGATGTCGTTGAGAGTCATGGGATGAGAGATTGATATATGATGACGGGCGGACATGCCGCGGCATGTCCCTACAACAATGTTGAGACGTGTTAGGTTTATCGGTCAGATTTTGTCAAGCGCTTGGCGGATGTCGGCGATGATGTCATCGGCACTCTCTATGCCCACGGAGAGGCGGATGAGGTCGGGGGCTATGCCGGCTTCGCGAAGCTGCTCGTCAGAGAGCTGGCGGTGGGTGTGGCTGGCAGGGTGGAGCACACAGCTGCGGGCATCAGCCACGTGGGTGGCTATGGCGATGAGTTTGAGCGAGTCCATGAAGCGTATGGCTGCAGCGCGGTCACCCTTGAGCCCGAGGCATAGCACACCGCAGGAACCATTGGGGAGATATTTCTGAGCCTTGGCGTAGTCAGGGTTGTCGGACAGACCGCAGTAGTTGACCCATGCCACTCGTGGATCGGAAGCGAGAAACTCGGCTACCTTCTGAGCGTTTTCGCAGTGACGCGGCACACGCAGGTGCATCGACTCCAGTCCGAGGTTGAGGATGAAAGCGTTCTGAGGACTCGGTATCGAGCCGAGGTCACGCATCAGCTGGGCAGTGAGCTTGACCGCATATGCCTGGTCGCCGAACGCTTTGGTATAAGTCAACCCATGATATGAGGCATCGGGGGTTGTAAGCCCGAGGAAACGGTCGGTGTGGGCATCCCAGTCAAAGCGTCCGCCGTCGACTACCACTCCGCCGACCTGTGCGCCGTGCCCGTCCATATATTTGGTAGTGGAGTGGGTGACAATGTCTGCGCCCCATTCGAGAGGGCGGCAGTTGATTGGGGTGGCAAAAGTGTTGTCGACAATCAGAGGCACCCCGACCTTGTGGGCAAGGGCAGCCCAACGCTCTATGTCAAACACCTTGCAGCCGGGATTGGAGATGGTCTCGCCGAAGAAAGCCTTGGTCTCGGGGCGCACTGCTGCCATGATTTCCTCCTCCGAGGCATCGGGCGAGAGCATAGAGCACTGTATGCCGAGCTTGGGCAGCGTGACGGCAAAGAGATTGTATGTGCCTCCGTATATTTCGTTGGAGGCTATGATATGGTCGCCCGCTTCGGCAATATTGAAGATGGCGTAGAAGTTAGCCGCCTGTCCGCTTGATGTCAGCACCGCAGCCGAGCCACCTTCGAGGGCGGCGATTTTGGCAGCGACGGCATCATTGGTAGGGTTTTGAAGGCGTGTGTAGAAATAGCCCGACTTCTTCAGGTCGAAGAGGTCTGCCATCTCCTCGGTGTTGTCATACTTGAATGTCGTGCTCTGGATGATGGGTACCTGGCGAGGTTCGCCGTTGCCCGGTTGCCATCCGCCCTGCACGCATATTGTGTCGATAGATAGTTTCTGAGGCTGTTTGTTAGAGTCCATATATGTCTGATAGTTAGTAGTTGCTGGTTGGAGTTGATAGGGTTTATCGGTATCTGATTTCTTTGCGTCCCCAGTTTTTGGGCATCATCGCTTGCGAACGCCTCATTTTTTCCATGAATTTGCGAGGGTTGGCGGTGAGGAGCTTATAGCGTGAGTATTGTTTATTGCCGAGCAGCGATTTCGCTTCATCTTTGATGTGTGACAACTCGTCGGCTACCTTGGTGATGTATTTGAGGTTGATAGCCGGGTCTATGCCTCTGAGTCGTGCGAGTTTCTTGGCAGCCCTGAGGCCCTGACGCAGCAGCTGATCTTTATCCTGTATTTCGTGGAAACGCTCCGTGCAAGTCAAAACATCCATAAGGTCGTTACCAACAAACATGAGCATATCAGCCGATATATGCTTGCCGAAATGGCGCATGTATTTCTCACGGTGCTTATTGAACACATATTCCTGGCACTCCTTCGTGCGGGCGGTATCGACGGTTATTGAATTGTTGCGGGAGCGCACTTTCTGACGATACAGCAGCAGACGGTCGGGTATCAGTCTGACCTGATTCGGTATCTCATCGCCGAGCACTCTTATCCAGAATTCCCAGTCTTCCATGGCTGTACGCATGTTTTCGTCAAATCCACCAACTTTGCGATAGTCATCCAGACGCAACATGGCTGAGACATGGATATTGTTATGCAGGAGTTCTTCGCGGAAATCGGTATAAGCGAGTTCGGTGGTATGGGTGTCGGCTCCGAAAAATTTCCAGTTGGCATATACGACCTTGATGTCGGGAAGTGTTTCCAGTACATCCACGCACTTTTCTATGTAGGTGGGCAGTATCATGTCATCGCCGTCAAGGCTCATGACGTATTTACCGGTGGCTTTGTTTGCAGCGTAATTGCGTGCCGCACTGACACCATGGTTGTCAGTATGGTAGAATCTGATGCGCTGGTCACGGGCTGCCCATTCGGTAGCAACGTCTGCCACCCCATCAGGTGAACCGTCATCCACCACTATTGCCTCCCAATTGGCGTAGGTCTGGTCAATGAGTGACTGCAATGTTTCTGCGAGATATTTTTCCTGACCATATGCGGCTATGAGGACAGATACTTTAGGTGCATCTGAATCAGCCTGCGGATGTATCCTCTGGGCGACTGCTTCAAGATAACCTCTGCCAAACTCACGGTCGGGCTCGATGTAGTTGCCTTCGCCCCATTCATTCCACGATTTGAGGAACACGAGACGGTGGTCTTCATCGCGGTCTTTTACGGCAGCGATGGCATTGTCAAGCAGCGAACCGAACAGCTCAGGAGTGCTGCCCTCAAATACCACACCGCGGAGACCGCTGCGTGGTGTGTGGTCCCAGTTGCTGTAGACTGTAGGATATATGCCTGAGGCACTGTCATCAGCTGTCACCATAGTGTCGATTACTTCACGATATGGTACCACTATGGGACGATGAAACAGACGGGATTTAAGTTTGGCTTGCTTATACAGCCCCTTTTTCTTCTCCTTGAAGTCGTGGAAACGGCACACATTTATGGCATCGATGCCCAATGACAGCATGTCTGCCTTTTCATCGTCAGGGAAATAAGAGATGCCGACAAAGTGAAACCCTGGTAGACCGTGTTCGGTGGCAAGTCGGCGCCACAGGCTTATCTTGTTGCGGATAGCCTCAGGGTTGTCAAGGGGATGGTATATTACAAACAGCAGTTTGCCTCCTACAGTGATATAACGCGGATCGCTGAACATCGGCAGCAATGACATGAAATGTGCCCTGTCGTCCTCCTCGCCTGGATAGGTCTGCTGTATAAGATATGATTTGGTCTTAAGTCCGTGGTCAAACCCATGCCATGACTCGTTTGCCCATCCTATGCAGAAAGGAAAATCAGGTTTGCCGCTTGCCACCACTTCCTGCAGGGGACGTTGAAGCATCTGTTTGCCGTGGCCGAACCAATAGTGCCAGTAACAGAAACCCTCGATGCCGTATTGCCTTGCGAGATCAGCCTGCCGTTCCCTGACTTCCGGGACTCGGAGGTCGTAATAGCCGAGTTCGGTAGGAAGTTTGGGCTGTTTGTGGCCTTTGTATAGAGGTTTTGCCTTGCCTACATTGGTCCATTCGGTGAACCCTTTCTCCCAAAAAACATCGTTTTCGGGGACGGGGTGGAACTGTGGCAGATAGAACGCTATGATTCGGGCTGGCTTATGGGAGTTTGAGTCTGATGTCATGGCTTTGACGGTATGATATCCAGTACTGTAGGGGAGGAGATGCTGAGGAGATATGTAAGGGATGGCTTGTGAGGAGGGCGACCGCTTGCCGCTCTTGCCAGGGATGACAGTAGATGCTTGACATAGCGGCGTTTTTTGTGCTTGGGCGGTGCATATGACCGCAGATAGTCGGCATATGCCAGACCGAGACGGGGCTGGGCGGCATTGGCGGCAAGTATCTCGGAAGCGATGGGAGAAAACACGCTCCCGAAGGCATCTTCTTCGCGCAATAGTTCCTCCCTGCGGTCGCTGAGTGACAGTTTAGTGGTGGATGATTGATGCTGTCTGAACGAGTTGAGTCTGACCCTGATTTCTGCGACATCGCCTTTGAGCGACATCGCCGACCAGAATGCCCAGTCGCCGATGTAGCGGAGCTGTTTGTATAGTCGGATGTCAAGATTCCTGAATGTCTCGGCGCGTAACAAAGCCATACTGGCATTGTATATCACATTATGGGCTATGAGCCTCGATGCAAAGTATGATGCACCGTCATAGACCACTGTCTCGCCTGTGGCTTGGGGTGGATCGTAGGGAGAATAGACTGTCTTCTCGATATGGTTGTCTATCACATTATCCGCAGGGTCGATTAATCGTGACAATGTGTATGCCACAGCTACACCGGCATGACTGTCAAGGACACTGACGGTTCGGTGCAGAAATGTGTCATCAGCCATATCGTCAGATTCGGCTATCCATATGTAACTGCCTGATACCATAGATATCCCTTTGTCCCACTGTGTGAAAGGAGAACCAGAGTTCTCGTCATTGTACACTATATGGCTGAATTTGGGGTGGTCCTTATAGCGTTCGATGATTTCTCGGGAATTGTCGGTTGAGCAGTCGTCAAGGATGATTATCTCAAAGTCTTGGAAAGTCTGACGCAGTATCGAGTCAATCCTTCGCGTGAGGTATTGACCGTAATTGTAGTTAGGTACTATCACCGAGACTTTTGGCATATAGAGCGACGAGAGTTGTTGAGTGCTAATCCATCTGCAAAGATACTCAATATCCCGCGTATTTCATATAATCAGCAGATAAAGCACCGAATCTAAACCGTTGTTACTCTTGATTGCTTCAAGATTAAATATGGACAAGCTTATGGTCAGTCGCGGTAGCGGAGTTGTTGCCATTTGAGGGTCAAAAATGGATCAAGAGGTAGATAGCTGACTTCTCATAAAGACAGGTTGTCATGGTAGCTCCTTATATTGTATATTTAAATTAATGATTTTCCCGATTATGATAGTGAAACTCTTGTATATCTGAGTATTTTCCCGAGTATAGTCGGGAATTTGTGCATTTTTGTTTGTTTTCCTGGGTTTGATTTGATATTTTTGTAAAAAACTTTAAAGATATGGAACTTATTCCTCGTCCTCAATATACGGAAAAGATTGCTTCCCTGATCAACCGTGGTATGATGCTCATCCTTGTCGGACAACGTCGTGTGGGGAAGAGCAAGGTACTTGAACTGTGCAAGGACTGGCTCGAGCATAACCGCGCGGGCGCTAACATTATATATATCAATAAAGAGTTTCATGAGTTCCGTGACGTTGTCACGGCTGAGCAGTTGTATGATTATGTCACCTCCCGCCTACCTCGTGGAGGTGATAATTATCTTCTTATCGATGAAGTTCAAGATATCGAGGGTTATGAAAATGCCCTGCGTAGCTTTCATGCAGAAGAGCGCTGTCAGGTAATAGCTACCGGGAGTAACGCCTACATCTTCTCAGGCGAACTGGGCACGCATCTCTCCGGACGTTACATTGAGATAAAGGTTTACAATCTTTCCTACCTCGAATTTTTGCGATTCCACAACATAGAAGACAGCGACAAGGCTGTCATCGACTATCTCAGAATCGGGGGATTGCCTGGTCTGTTCACCTTTAAGCCAGAAGAATTAGTGCAAATCAACGATTATCTTGAAGGTGTCTATAATACCATTCTCATTAAGGATATCGTCAGGAGAGAAAGAGTTCGCAATGTGACCCAGCTTGAAAACATCACCCGATTTGTGGCTGACAACATTGGCAAGCCCACATCCATCACCAATATTGCCAGATATATGACATCCAAGGGTGAGAAAATCAGTGATGAGACAATTTCGAATTATCTCCGTTATCTTAAGGATGCTTTCCTTGCCATCCCTATCCAAAGATTTGATATACATGGGAAGGTGCTTCTTGAGTCAAACAACAAGCACTATTTTTCCGACCATGGTATACGTAATTACCTTTGCGGTGCCAATTTCCGTGGTGGTATTGAGAAAATTATGGAAAATGTGGTCTGGAACCATCTTCGGCGTCAGGGTTTTGATGTGACGGTGGGCATCCTTCGCGTAGGTGAGATAGATTTTGTCGCAACCAAAGGGGAAAAACGTATATACATTCAGGTCGCATATCTTCTCGCCTCTGAGGAAACTGTCAAGCGAGAATTCGGCAATCTTGCCGCCATAAAAGATAATTATCCGAAGTATGTTGTTACTTTGGATTCAGTCTGCGGGAGCTTTGGGGAATATCCGGGTATCAATCATGTAAATCTACGGGACTTCCTTAAATCTGAGTTCTGACTTTTCGTTACTACTTCTAAGACTTCTCCCGTTTACATACTCGAAAAGGTATAATTAACCAATCTTCTCATGTCAGTCGCGGTAGCGGAGTTGTTGCCATTTTAAGGTGAGGAGGTGGCGGTAGTAGTGGCTGGCGGAGGAGGGAAGATCGCGGTAGAGCTGCATAAGACGGCGCACGGCTCCATCGGAGATGGCGGAGCGGATGGCTTTGAATATGAAGCCGTAGAGGCAGCGGCACTTGGCGTCGTTGACAGACTTGGTATCAATGGGGTCGACTGACATGACGGGTATACGTGACCACTTGGTGTAGAACATATCGAGGGTCGCGCGCATCCAAGGCTCGTTGTAGCTTCCGGATGACAGATGCAGCACATCTACTCCATACATCACGTAGTTTTTGTAGCCAGCGGCTGCTATCTCTACCGAGAAATCGATGTCGTAGCAGTGGAATCCGTCAAGCACATGCTGGTCAAATGGATAGTCTGCCCATACGTCACGACGCACAGCCATGGCGAGACCATCGACTGTAATGACCTGACGGAACGTTTCGCCAGATACGGCACCTGCAGACACTTCGTGGCATACGCCATCCTCGACGTGGCGCAGAGATGCACGCATATATTCCGGACCACCTTGGTCCCATCCTCCGGGGACTGGCACACGAAGTGTGCTGCCGGCAAAGCCGATAACTCCTGTGGAGGGCTCGGACAGTTTCTGGATGAGCTGCCATCCCCATCCGTTGCTTGCGATGACGACATCCTCGTGTATAAACAGGAGGTAGGGCGCAGATGTCAGTTCTGCGCCTTCGTTATATATGTCGGCAATGGGGCGGGAATCTCCGCGGTTGTCTATAACGCGTATCTCAAGGTCGATGCCAGCGGTGCGTCTTAGCGAATCGGTGCAGTCGCGACACTTGTCAGGGTCGATGCTGCATATGATCACAGAGAGGCGGTCGGATGAATTCATATATGCGAATTTACGAATTATTTTGTACTTTTGTCATTATGCAGCAGTCATCTGTGCCACATACGCCGTTAGTATCGGTGATTATACCCAATTACAATCACGCTCCGTTTCTGAGGGAGCGCATAGAGAGTGTGCTCAGCCAGGAGATGGACGATATGGAGGTGATACTCTTGGATGACTGCTCCACTGACAGCAGCCGTGACGTCATAGACAGTTACCGCGGTCATCCAAAGGTGAGCCATATCGTATGCAATGATAACAACTCAGGCTCTACTTTTGCTCAATGGAAACGCGGACTCGGATTGGCGTGTGGCAGATACGTATGGATTGCCGAGAGCGACGACAGTGCCGATAGCAGTTTCCTGTCAACGTTGGTGCCGCTTCTGGAGTCGCATCACGAGGCTGTCGTGGCATACTGCGGGTCTCATATCATTGATGCTGATGGTCAGGTGATACCTGGGGCTGATTGGGACCGCATGGACTCAAAAGCTCCGAAAGTGGAAGTGCTGGAGCCGAAAACCATGACACGTCGCAATCTGCTGATGAACAACGGCATCTATAATGCTTCGATGGCTGTATTCCGCTGGGATTCCGCTCCCGAGATAGACGCTCGGTTGACTGCGATGCGCTTTTGTGGTGATTGGTGGTTTTGGTCGGAGTTGGTAAGGCGTGGCAGTGCCATACGGGTCATGGAGCGTCATAACCATTTTCGGCAGCATGCCCTTAAGGTGTCCCCTTCGGCATCAAAGGAGGGGTTGACATATACCGAGGGTTTCGGCGTTATCAACCGCATGGCTGACTTTCTGGATTTGACGCACATGCAGCGGAAAGTGCTGGCTGGGCGCACGTTGAAGCGTCTGCGTCGTTTTCCGTCGTTGTCGCCACGATGTAATGCCGAAATACGGAGCGGATTTGAGACGCTGCTGGGAGATGACGGATGGCGGAATGCAACAGCCCTTATGATGCTCTACGAACTTGACAAATGCTTTAACTTCTCGCATCTGTATGATTGAGACTGTCAAAGAGGTGCATAAGGAGTGTCAGACGACACATCCACTTGTAGGGACGCGGCGTGCCGCGTCACCAAATGCAGTTACAATTGTTTGTAGCGATGAGGCGGACATGCCACGGCATGTCCCTACAGGTTTAGTCAAATCGATTAATTGATTGTTATGTTGGTATCGCTGATAATTTCTACATATAATTCGCCGGTGGCTTTGCTGCGCACCTTGGAGGGCGTGGCAGGGCAGACGGAATATCCCCACGAGGTGATTGTGGCTGATGACGGATCGACCGAGGAGACCGCCGAGGTGGTCCGGACGTTTGCTGCATCGGCTCCGTTTGCCGTCAGGCATGTTTGGCATGAGGACAACGGTTTCCGTCTCGGAGCCATCCGCAACAAAGCCATAGCAGCCGCGGAAGGTGATTATATAGTGCAGATTGACGGCGATATATTGCTCCATCCACGCTTTGTGGAGGACCATCGGCGGTATGCCCGCAGTGGAGCATTTGCCTGTGGAAGCAGGGTGCTTCTCGGCGAGAGGTTGACCAATGAAATCTTACGTGACGGCATCCGCAAAATCACTCCATTGACATCCGGCATACTTAATCGTAAAAATGCTCTACGCTCACCGATGCTTGCATCCGTGGTCGGCAGCATTGCATCCGGTCGGCTGAAATACCGTGGATGCAACATGGCATTCTGGCGTGACGACCTTGTGGCTGTCAATGGCTATGACGAGAACTACAGCGGTTGGGGTTGCGAGGACCATGACCTTGTGGCGCGTCTGATCAACAATGGAGTGAGGTTCCTGACTCTGCGCCATGTGGCAGTATGCTACCACATGTGGCATCCGTCGTCCAAAGAGGCGGAATCCTTTGACCGGAACAACCGTCTGCTTGCGGAGACACGTCAGAGCGGTCGAATTAGATGTGAAAACGGACTTGACAACTATCTTAAGGCTGAGAAATGAGACTGACTCTGCATCCGGATTATAAGCATCTTGAGGCATTTGTGCGTAGCATTCCATCTCATGGCTATGCCGAAGAGGAGGTATGCTGGAACAGGCGCAATATCGTAGAGCGTGTCAAAGCCCCCGATGGCTTCGAGGTTATCGTCAAACGTTTCAAGCCAGTAGGATTCTTTAAGGGATTGATTTATACATTTTTCCGCAAATCCAAGGCTCGGCGTGCGTATGAAAATGCCTTGTATCTGCTTAGTCAGGGTGTAGACACCGCTTTTCCGATAGCCTACATTGAGGAGCGGCGCATGGGTATATTCCATGCCGGTTATTTTATCAGTTCATATCTGCCATATGATACCGTGAAGGATATGTTCATGCCTGAGAAAGTATCGGAGGCAGAGCGGGCAGAAATCCAGCGCGAACTGGTGGCGTTTCTTGTGGATTTGCACTCTCGTGGCATAGTGCCGCGCGACTTCAATATGGACAATATCTTCTATTACCGAGACAACGAGAGCGGTAAACTGACATTTTCGCTTATTGACATCAACCGTCTCGGCGTCGGATGCCATCCCACTCTCTCAGATGCCATGAAATCACTAGCCCAGCTCGGTGTCAACGTCTGGATCATCCGTGATTTCGTCGGCTGTTACCATGCCCTCACCGGTGCCGACCCTGACGAGTGTGCCTACCGCATCCTCTCGTTTCAGCACAAGCGCATCCGCCGCAAGCGCCTGCTGAAACACCTGTAAGAACATGCTACAGCGCTCTTTCAGTCGTACCAATTTGTAGCGACGCGGTGTTTAGCGTCCCACGTTAGATAGAATGAGAAGTGTTGCGAATCTGGGAAATCCTCAACTTGTAGGGACATGCCATGGCATGTCAGCCGATTTTTCAGTCATTTAGTTTGCAATGAGATGGCATATTCAGACATGCCATGGCATGTCCCTACAATGTTGGCTGCCTTTTCAACACACGCATTAAATCCCCTAATTGTTCAATGAACAATCTTATGCGAGGATGTCATGTTAATTTGCTACGGTGGCAAGGTCAGACGGGGATGACGAGCATGGGGAGATTGGCGTCGTAGAGGAGACGGTGGGCGAGTGAGGGGTTGAAGATGCGGGTGAAGGCGTTGCGGCGTTTGTTGGGGATGGATATGAAATCTACGCGGTATTCCCGGAGGAGGGTGGTGAGATCGTCGGCTACGCTGCTTTGGCGTATTTCGGCAGGCTTGCAGCGGAATGTCTGGAAATGCTCGGAGCAATATTTTATCAGTGCGGTCATGCTTTCGGATGATGATTTCGCCGATTTCTTTGATGTGACATTGACTATGGTGACATCCAATGGTGACGAGCCAAACAGTCGGTTCAGCTCGTCAAGAGCCAGGAGGTCGGTCTGGTCCATGTTGCCGAAAAAGAGTGCCGACGGGGTCAGTTCGGGATCCGTCGGAGTGGTGTCGTCAGGGACGGTGAGGACAGTGTAGCGGCACGTGTCTATGACTTCGGCGGTTACGCTGCCGAGCATTTCGCGCTGCTTCTGCGAGGAACTGCGAATGCCCATGACTATAAGCATGGGATTGAGTTCGCGGGCAGTCTGGCGTATCACCTCCTCGGGTACGCCTTCCTCCACCCTGGTGGAGAATCTTGCCGGAGGCAGAGTGCCGTCTTTGATGCGCTGGCGGACATCTTCGCTGACATGCCCCATCAGAGTGTGAGCCATGGTCTCCATGTCGAGGGTTTCCTTGTTCTGAGCGATTTCGCTTGAGAATGTCAACGCGTCATTGAGGGGGTTGTTTATGCCGACTGGTGGAATCAGGTATGCATGGAGCAGCACTATGCGGGCATTATGAGCGGCCGCGATTTTAAACGCCAATGATATGGCAGCCTGTGGTGCTGGGCTTTCGTCGACAGGCACTATGATCACGGGGTCACTGTCAGACGAGGCTGACACTGCGGTGTCGCCTGTGCCAGGACATAACGAGTCGCTGCTCTCTATGATGCGAAGTGCCAACGGAAGATCCGACTCCTTGATGCGCACTCTCACGCCTGACGAGACAACCGGCTGGAGCAGGTTGACATTTTGTAGCGTCACCTTGATGCCTTCCGACTCAAGCAGTGACTTGAGCACGAGTGCTTTTTCGTAAGTGTGTATCGCGATGGTGATGAGTCGGTCTTCCATATACTGATGTTTTGTATAAATATATAATAACAATGCGCAATGATGCTGTCAGGTTCATTGCGCACTGCTATGTAGGGTCTGTTTTTTTGAAGGGTAAACAAAAATGGCTTTACGCCGACTCCGTCTCACGGAGTATGTCGCAAGCCATATCATATATTGTAGTGTCATCGAGCACTACGATGCCACCGCCAGGTCCGGGTTCGATGTGCACACCGCAGTTTTTGCCAAACTGGTAGTTGCTGCCGCCGAAGTAGTTGCGCACGGTCTGCACAGTGATGTTGAGCTTGTCGGCGATGCGGTGCATGCTACCGTCGGGCAGGCTGTCTTTGAGGCGGCGGAGATCGTTGAAAGTGATGGTTTTTGTCATGATACTTAGAGTATTTAAGAGTTGGATATTAGAAATAAGTTAGTTGTGGTCTGTCGGTAGACCTCTGCTTTGTTTATGCTTTGACAATATAGGATGATTCGTCGGAAAAAGCAAATCTTTTTGCGAATATTTTTATATGTTTTATAGCATATTCCTACGATTTGTTTCAATATGCAGGTGTATGTGACTTATATATAAAGCGTTAGATGATTTCAACTGCTTTGCGGTCAATCCATGCACGATGCTGGTTGTCAATCTCCACATCGAGCCATACTGACGGGACTGAGTCGGTGCGGTTAGATACGCTGTCAAGGATGTGCATCTTGGTGCCTTCGTGGAGCAGGATAGCCTCCTCGCTGCGGTCACGCGGTGCACGTGGCGATGTCGACAATATGGTAGACGGGACGGTGATGACCGCCTTGTCGGAGGCTTGGCATAATGCGGCATTGCGCGCCGACATGAATCCTGATATTACAGCAACAATCAGCACTACAAAGCCTCCGAAGAAACCGACCTTGCGCCACAGGATCGAAGGGCAGAATATGTAGAGGGCTATAGCTCCGAGAAACACCATGAAGCATCCGAATGCTATCCATGCCCAGGCGTTGCTGTGGAGCGAGAGCGATGCGGTGTCAAGCATATTGCCTATGAGAATGCCGCGTTCGGCAGGACGGTCGATGAGACGCGAGTTGACAAACTCAAGGTTGGTGCGGGCATCGGCATTGGTGGGGTCGAGACGGAGCGCACGATCGTATGCCACGATGGCTTGTCCGGGTTTGCCCATGCGATAGAGGGCATTACCGAGGTTGTAGTAGAGGTCGGTCGAGGTGCCAAGGCTGTCGATGGCTTGCTGGTAGAGCGTGGCAGCCTCTATGTAGTTGTCGGCTGTATATGCCGAGTCAGCTTGCTGGATGATGGCTGGCTGGGCTGCATGTATAAGAGGCGCTGTTGCAGCTATTATGAGCGATGCAAGTATGATATGGAGTTTCATGTCGTGTCGGGGCTATGGATTGGATTATTTGCGGCGGATGGAGGAGAGGGTGTTGATGACCTCAGAGGCTTCCTGATACAGGCTTCCCATCTGCTCATCGCTGCCCATAGGGGTGTAGCGTGCCATCTCGCATCGGTCAAGCACATTGATCAGCTTGTCGGTGACGGTGTCGTCAGCTCCGAAATCGTGGAGTTTTTCGCTGACATTCTCGCGTGAGAGCTGCGATGCCGGCATGGATAGCTTGTCGCTGAGGAATCCCCACATGGCTTGCAGAACTGCCTCATAGAACTTGTCGCTGTCATGTGCGTCCATATATCCGCGGGCTGAGCGGAGACGCTTGCGCGCCTCTTTGCTTGCGCGCGCCATGCGTGTGCCTGTCACGTCGGCAGCCATACGCATATGTCGGCGGTTGGCGTAGAACACGCCTCCGAGAGCACCCATGGCTATGAGGTAGAGCAGCCAGTACCATACTTTTTCTATGACAAGGTTGTTGCCGTGGGAGGGGGATGCTCCGTGGAGATGGATATGGCGTATGTCGGTGTTTTTGGATGCGATGTCCTGATGTGATGCGGCAGCAGCTCCAGAGCCTTGGGTGACCTTTATGTCAAACGGCTGGGTCGTCAAGGTGACGTATTGCCGCTTGGCTGGGTCAAAATAGATGAATTTGTCACTGCCGATGCGGAACTGTCCCACCTGGCGTGGCACGAAGGTATAGTTGATGGTCATTGTGCCAGAGACGTTGCTGCCCTGTACCCGGGTGTCAATATCGCTTTGGGGTTCATACAGCTCAAATTCAGAGGGGAAGTCAAGGGTGGGTTCCTTGAGGTACTTGATGTTGCCCGTGCCTGAGATTGTGTATATAAGTGTGGCGGCATCGTCGGTGCGGAATGTGGTGCCTACCAGACGGCTGTCTACCTTAAATGTGCCCACCGCGCCTGAGAATCCTGCCGGCTGTGGGGTAGGGAGCGGGAGGATGTTGGCCGATGCTGTGTTGCTGCTGACTTTGATTTGCTTCTCGGTCGGATTGCTCACTGTCATCAGACCCATATTGATGCGTTCGTACTGCACCACTGTGATGTCATAATTGCCTGAGTTGATGGTGAGTTTGCCGCTGCGCTGGGGGAAGAGGATGCACTTCTTGAGCACTGCGGTCATGTAGTTGTGACCGTTGAGGCTCTCGACCTCGTTGAGTGCGGGCTGTACGTCGAGTTCCTGGATGAGGAATCCGTCAAACGACGGTTGCAGCGTGGGCATGAACGATGATATCTGATACTTGGTGTAGAGCTTGATGGTGCATACTATTGCTTCCTGCTCGTATGCCTGGGATTTGGAGAGAATGATGCGGACGAATACATCGTTGGCGTTGACAGCTCTGCCGCTGCTCTGGGTGGCTATGTCGTCCATGTCTACCGGGGGATAGTTGCCACGGCTGTTGCCTCCCTGCTGCGGGTTCTGCTGCCCCGGGATGGCGTTGCCGATCTTGAACTCAATCGGACGCGAGCTGTATTTCTTCCCGTCAACCACTACACTGAGCGAGGGGACTGATACTGTGCCGGCTTTGTCGGCGCGGTATGTGAATACGTAATCGGTGCTTGACGATGAGGTCACAGAGCCGTTGATGACCGAGTAGCTTGAGCGGCTTGATGTGGCAGGTCCGTAGATGAATGTGCACCCGCTGAGCTGTGGCTGCCGGGGAGCAGACGCCGAAGCATTGTTGAGGCGGAGAGTGAGAGCGAACTTGTCGCCTTCTCTTACCATCCCCCGAGGTCCTATCGCCTCAAAGCTCACCTGCTGCGCCGACAGGCTTGCTATGGATAATATAGTGATAAATGTCAGGAATATCAGTCGTTTCATATCGTGGGGTTGTCAGGATGCTTACCAGGGTTTGGCTACTTGGCGTCGGTTGGCGTTGGCTTCTTTGCCCTTCTCGGCATTGATGCGGGCTCGGGTGGCTTTCTCCTCGTTTTCCATTGCCTTTAGTATCTGTTCGGCGTTGTTATCGCTGATGCCTCCCTGCTGTTTGTTTTGCTGGTCTTGTTGCTGCTGCTGTTGCTGCTGGTTCTGGTTGTTTTTGTCTTCGTTTTTATCTTTGTTTTGGTCCTGTTGCTGGTCTTGCTTGTCTTGTTGCTGCTCCTTGTCTTTATCTTTGTCCTTGTCCTGGTTCTTGTCCTGATTCTGTTGCTCTTGGAGCTTCTTCTGTGCAAGGCGCAGATTTTGACGGGCTTTGTCGTTATCAGGGTTGCGTCGCAGGGCGTTCTTGTAGTGGTCGATGGCTGGCTGGTATTGCTCGGCATTATAGGCAAGGTTGCCGAGGTTATATGCTGCCAGTTCGGCAAGATGGGCATCACGAGCCGAAGTGCTCAGCGCAGAGAGTAACTGCTGTGCTTCCTGTATGGTCTTGTTGGGAGCGTCGGGTGAGTTGGTGCCTCCCTGACGTATCAATGAGGCTGCGAGATTGAAGACAGCTGTCTCCGATGCCTGGTTGGCTTCGATGGCTTTGCGGTATTGTACCTCTGCCTCTGCAAATCGCTTGTCGCGGTAGAGCTTGTTGCCGGCGGCAATGAAGTTTCGTTCCTGCTTGTTGGACTTGTATTCCTGTGTCTGCGTCTGGTCTGAAGCAGCGCAGACGTAGGGGATACCTCCGGCAAGCATGCTGACAACAAGGATGTATGATAATATACGGCTCATCATGTGGGATTTCAGTGTTTGGAGAAGAAATTGTAGCGTGTAAGCCACTTTATCTTACGGTTGAGGATGAAGAGATCGACTACCACTAATATGAGGGCGAGCCATGCGGGGATGTTGAACTGCTCGGCTGCGGGGCTGTGGTGTTTGCGGGTAAACTCTGCATTGCCCAGATTGTCGAGATTGTCATCAAGGTCGGTGACGACAGAGGGATTGTTGGCATTGAGATATATGCCGCCTCCAGCCTTGGCGATTTCCTCGCCCATGGTCTCGTTAAGGGCTGTGATGACTTCCTGTCCGCTGTCATCGCGCATAAACTCGGTATGCTGGCTGTTGAGGGGGATGGGTGCACCCTCGGGTGTGCCTACACCGACTACATCGACCCTGATACCTGACTTTTCGGCTGATTTTGCAGCTCCTACAGCATCATCCTCGAAATTCTCGGCATCGGTGATGACCACTATCGCCTTGGGCATGTCGGAGTCAGGGGTAAACGATGAAGCTGCCATGTCTATAGCCGCTCCGATGGCTGTGCCCTGGGTGGGGACTATGCCGGTGTTGATGCTGGAGAGGAACATCTTGGCAGAGATATAGTCTGACGTGATGGGCAGCTGCATGTAGGCATCTCCGGCAAACACTATGAGCCCGATTTTGTCGTTGCTCATCTTGTCGATGATTTTCTCAAGTATGTTTTTTGCCTTGTTAAGGCGGCTCTGACCCGAAGGATTGTTGGTCGATGATGCAAGCATCGAGTTTGATACGTCAAGACACACCATCAGCTCTATGCCTCGCGAAGTGACAGTCTCGTTGGTCCCTTCGGCACTGGCGTTCTTGGCGATGGGGCGTGCAAGGGCGATGATCATGGCAGCGAGAGCCACCATCTCGACGGCGAGTTTGATACCTCCCATGTATTTTGACGCGTCGGTCATCAGGTGGCGGAGTATGGATATCTGGCCGAATTTGCGGAGATTGCGCTTGCCTGACCATCTGGCCCACAGCCACAGTCCGACTATTGCCGGGATTAGCAGCAACAGGTAGAGCAGACCGGGATAGACAAAACTGATCATATGTGATTGTATATGGTTAACCTCTTGGTTGTGTTAATATGAATGTGTCAGGGGATGGTGCGTACTACCGAGTGGCGCAGAATGATGGACAGTGCGAACAACCCTATCGCGAGAGCCATCCACAGCATGTAGTCATCTTCGGTGGCAGAGTAGTTGTGCACATCGAGTTTGGTCTTCTCCATGGAGTCTATCTGGGCGAATATCTCCGAAAGAGCCTTGTTGTCGGTGGCGCGGAAATATTTGCCGCCGGTGGTCGAGGCTATCTTGCGGAGCGTCACTTCGTCAATCACGACGGGCATGGGGACATATTCTATGCGGCCGAAGGCATTCTGCTGCGGAAAGAGAGCGTTGCCGTTTGTGCCGATACCTATAGTATATACCTTGATTCCATATTTCTTGGCAATCTCGGCAGCGGTGAGAGGAGCTACGACTCCAGTGTTGTTGCTGCCGTCAGTGAGCAGGATGATGGCTTTGGACTTTGCTTTGCCCTCGCGGATGCGGTTGATGGAGGTAGCCAGACCGTCACCGATGGCAGTGCCGTCGGCTATCATGCCCATCTTGATGTCGTTGATATAGTTGGAGAGCACGGCGCGGTCGTTGGTCATGGGGACGGCTGTGAAACTTTCGCCAGCGAATATCACAACACCGATGTTGTCGCTCTCGCGCCCGGCGATGAATTTCTTGGCTACCTCCTTGGCAGCCTCGAAGCGGTCAGGCTTGAAGTCGCGGGCAAGCATACTGCCCGATATGTCCATGGCGATGACCAGATCAGAGCCGTAGACACTCGAAGAGCTCCAGCTGTCACGTTTCTGCGGACGACACAAAACTATGATGAGGCATGCTATGGCGAGGAGCTTGAACAGAAAGCATAGATGGAGCATATACACTTTCCATGACCGGGGCATCTTGGCAAGCGGTTGCAGCGTTGAGACCCCGAGCGATGCGTTGCTGCGGGGTATTATCCTGATGTACCAGATGATGATAGGTATGAACACCAGGAACAGCCATAGATAATGCGGATTAGCGAGCTGCATATGGGGTGGAAGTATGGGTTGTCAACTTTGTTTGGATGAGGGGGTTGATGGCGAGGAGGTCTGGTCGGCAGGGGAGTCCTTAGGCTCTTCTATGGGCTTGGTATCTTCGACAAATTGCATGGCGTTGTTAAATGCCTTGGCGTTATCGTCGGGCAGTGGTCGCTGCGCGGCGAATTTGACGAAGTCGGCTATTTCGAGGAGCTGGCTCATGTGGAGCTTGGGCAATCTGGTTGCTTCATTACCCTCAAGCGCACGGAGAATCTGCGAAGATGTCATCTCCATGGCGTTGATATGAAAACGTTTGTCGAGATATACTCGAAGTATGTCGGTAAGCCGGGTGTAGAACTCCTTCTCGCGCCCCTGTTCGCACAGATGCTGGGCGCGCAGGTCATTGAGCGAGCGGACTGCGCGGTCATAGGGCGGTTCCTCAGGTTTGGTGCGGAGCTTGATGCTGATTTTGCCTTTGCGGACGTAGTGGAAATACAGGATTATGCCAGCTGTGGCGAGTACCACGCCCACTATCAGCCAAAACCACCATGTGGACATGAAATCGGGAAGGAAGTCGAAAAACTTATGTTCGCCCTCCTGCGCATCAGCATAGTCATGTATGGTGGTCAGTGAATCCACATTGGCAGGGATTACCTTCAGGACAGGGCGGTCAGACGCTATGGTGTCGCCGAGTGTACTGACATAGAGTATAGGTTTGAGCACATAGACACCCGAGTCAAATGACTGGAGTATGATGCGCCGCTTGATTTCTTCGATGCCGTTGCCGAGGTTGGAAGTATCGGCAGAGGCTTCGCCCACGATTTCCACGTTGGCGGTCATTGAATCTCGCGGTATGATGATGCTGCCACGCTCAGCTGTAGGTTTGACCACTGTCACGTTGAGCGCGGTGACACGTCCCATCAGCAATGTGGCTGAGTCGAGTTTTGACTCTATCCTGACACTCTGTCCGCGCATAGAGGGAGCTGCCGTCAATAAGAAAGCTACACCTATGGCAGATAGGAGCCTGCGGCATGTGGGAATATGGGGAAGTGCTTTTGTCAACATATCTTGAAGATCTTGTGATTGAAAATGGACGATTGTCATCGTCCGGCGCCTCTGCGCTTGAACAGACCCATGAGGGCTTTGACGAAATCCTCGTCGGTGGCTATGGATGCCATGTCGATGCGTGAGCGTTTGAACACTGCATCCATGCGCTGCTGCCGTTCGTACCACCAGCGTCCGTAGGCTTTGCGCACTGCAGAGCTTGATGTGTCGACCCATCGCTCGGCTCCTGTCTCCAGGTCGCACATGCGCACGAGACCTACCGAAGGCAGCGATGTGTCGCGCTTGTCATAGACTTGTATGCCTATGACATCATGTCGGTTGGAGGCTATGGACAGTGCCTGCGAGTAATCGTGGGTATCGATGAAATCGCTTATCAGGAAGGTAGTGGTGCGCTTCTTCAGTGCATCGGTGAAGTACCGCAATGCAGCGGCTATATCGGTACCTACTCCCTGAGGCTGGAAATCGAGGAGCTCGCGGATGATGAAAAGCACGTGGCGGCGACCTTTTTTAGGAGGTATGAATTTCTCTATGCGGTCAGAGAAGAAGAGTACGCCTATCTTGTCGTTGTTGGTGATGGCACTGTAAGCTATCGTTGCAGCGATTTCAGCCATAATCTCGCGTTTCTCATCGCCCACCGCACCGAAGAGGCGGCTGCGTGAGACATCAACGAGCAGCATGACCGTCAGCTCGCGCTCTTCCTCGTAGACCTTGACGTAGGGCTTGTTATGGCGCGCTGTCACGTTCCAGTCAATGTCGCGGATATCGTCGCCATACTGGTACTCGCGCACCTCGGCAAAGGTCATACCGCGTCCTTTGAAGGCACTGTGGTATTCGCCTGCAAATATGTTCTGCGACAAGCCCCGAGTCTTGATCTCGATCTTGCGTACCTTTTTAAGAAGTTCGTTGGCTTCCATAATAAGAATGCCGAGGCACGGTGTCAGGGCACCTCTACCTTGTCAAGGATATTGGAGATGATTTCGTCGGTAGTGATGTTGTTGGCCTCAGCCTCGTAGGTCAGACCGATACGGTGGCGGAGCACGTCGTGGCATACGGCGCGTACGTCCTCGGGGATGACATAGCCTCTGCCGCGGAGGAAGGCGTAGGCGCGCGATGCACGTGCCAGCGAGATGGATGCACGGGGCGAAGCTCCGAAGGCAATGATGTTCTTCAGATCTTCGAGTCCGGCATCTTCGGGGTTACGTGTCGCAAACACGATATCGATGATGTAACGCTCTATCTTCTCGTCGAGGTAGATCTTCTTGACCACTTCTTGCACTTCTATGATTTCCTCGGGGCGGAGCAGGGGGCGCACCTCTTTCTTGTCGGCGGCGATGTTCTGGCGGATGATGATCTTCTCCTCCTCTTTGGTCGGGTAGCTGATGATGACTTTTAGCAGGAAACGGTCAACCTGCGCCTCGGGGAGGGGATATGTGCCTTCTTGTTCGATGGGGTTCTGTGTAGCCATGACCAGGAAGGGATCATCAAGACGGAATGTGCGGTCCCCGAGAGTCACCTGACGTTCCTGCATCGCCTCAAGCAGTGCGCTCTGCACCTTTGCCGGGGCGCGGTTGATTTCGTCAGCCAACACGAAGTTGGCGAAAATCGGACCCTTCTTGATCTCAAACTTCTCGTTTTTCACGCTGTATATCATAGTGCCTATGACATCGGCAGGGAGAAGGTCGGGGGTAAACTGTATGCGGCTGTATTTTGCGTCGATTACCTGTGCGAGAGTCTTGATGGCAAGAGTCTTGGCAAGTCCGGGAACGCCTTCGAGCAGCACGTGTCCGTTGGCAAGCAGGGCTATAAGCAGCGAATCTATGAGGTGTTTCTGTCCGACGATTGTCTGGTCCATACCTTGTGTGACAAGATGCATGAAATTGCTCTTAGATGCCACGAGGTCGCCTAATTGTCTGATGTCTACCTGATCGGTCATAATTAGAGTTTTTTCCTATTGTGATTGTATTTTTAGATTTCTCTGTCAGTGTGGCGGTCAATCTTTCGGTTGGCTGATGCCGCATAGGAGTGTGATGAGAGGGATAGGACATAAATATCCCATAACAGACACAAAATTATACTTTATAACAATTTCCTTGTATGCGCAGATTGTTAAATTTATTTATTTAAAGTTTCGTACTCCAAACGTTTAATCTTTTTTCAGTAAAAAGCTATCGGATGCTGGAAAGATTTCGCGGCAGAGCCGCGAAGGGAGCAATAGCCACATGCAAGCAGACCGTCAGGTCTGCGCAGCTTGTGGTCAAATGCCATCCCACCATATTCCGGCGGCGTAGCTGCCAGGGCTGATGCGTACGGTTGCCCCGGCAGCTACGCCGCCGGTTTCCCTTGCAATCCGTTTTCCACAAGCTGCACAGACCTGACGGTCTGCTTGCATGTGGCTATTACTCCCCTCGCGGTTAACACCGCGAGCCTTAGCTCAACAGCATTGGGTGTACCAGGAGCATCCCAATGCCGTTAAATTAGGCAAGAACGATGAGTCCATTAGAGGAGGCACGTCGGAGACGTGGCAGCTGTGCGTAACCCCATGCACGGGAGCGTCAGCGGACGTACATGGGGCATGAGGATGCCATCACAATAAAAACCTCGGAGAGGTTTTGGCACACAAGCAGTGGAATTACGCCATAGTATATGCCGAAACCTCTCCGAGGTTTTCCTCTATGAAGCCTCTCGCAGTCCCCATGTACGGTCGCTGACGCTCCCGTGCATGGGGTTTTACTCACAGCTGGCACATCGCCGATGTACCCACTTGCTCAGGCAGAAAATTCTCGCTTCTTCAACGCTTCTTCAACGCTTCTTCAATCGACTGTTGCAATTGTCGTTGACGTTTGTTAACTTTGCGATTGCCGACCGTCTCGCAGAAGCCCGGTTCGTGGGTCATGTGGGAGGGCGGCAGACGTAATAGTTTATGGAAGCGTTTATTGACGCTTGATTCTTGGCTCATAGGAATTCTCGCAAAATTTCGTCACCGTCAAGGATGAGGCAACGATAGATGCTCATGGCGAGTGTAAATTCACCCCAATGGGCGTATCCGTGTCAGGATGCGGCCCTAATGGGCTATTTACATATGATGCGTGGGCTTCTGGCGTTGCTCGTTCCGACGGTGACAGGCAATGCGAGAAGCCTCTATAAGCGGAACGGGCAACAGTAAGATTCCCCACGCATTCCGTTTTTGTAATACTAAAAAGATCTCAGAGGGGATGACGAGATGAAAATCAGAAATGGAAAAAGCATTTGTGCGAATTGCCCTATTGATGATGTCGCTACTTATGTCATTTACTTCATTGGCTGCAGTCAAAATTGGAGGTATTTACTATCGTCTTGATAGTTCAACGAGAACTGCCCAAGTGACGAATAGTAGAGATGGAGAAGAACATAACTATCTTGTTATGCAGAATGGGGAATATAGGGGTCAGTAGCAAAAGCCGGTTGAAT
>LUJR01000015.1 GCA_001689515.1 Bacteroidales bacterium M7 | reverse complement strand
GACAGCTGTGCGGCACGCCGCGTCCCTACGTACATGTGATATCTGTGCTAAGTGACAGCTTTTGGACGCGGCGTAACGGTATTAATGGTCTAAGGGGTGTGGACGGAGAGGGTGATGTTGGCGGCTTGGCAGTAGAGGGTGAAGAGGTGGCTGGCGAGGTCGGCGGCAGTGTCTAAGGGCATGTCGGAGCCGAAGGCGTGGATGGTGACGGCGATGCGCGAGGTGGAGAGTGATGTCTTGGTGCGCTCGTTGTCGGTGGTGGGAGAACCTATGGGCCCGTCGGCATCGCAGACTACCGGCAGCCCCTCTATGTTGACCGGACCGCGTCCTATGCCTTCGTAGGGTTGCCCGGCGCGCCCTACATCTATGCGCAGTGTGTCTCCGACAATCTTGTCTGCGTCAAACACCCCTACGGAGTAACCGGACATCAGCGACAGCAGGTTGCCTGTGTCGACGAGCGCACTTACTGTGTAGAGCCCCTGTCCCTTGAGGAAGCGGCGCATCATCTGCTCCTGGCTCGGGCGGTAACGGTTTGGCTCTTTGCCAAGAGCTTTGTAGATGGCGCGTGTGGCTGCGATGCCCGGGCGTCGCGCTATGTCGGGCATCTCAAAGAGCGCAATTACTGACTCGCCGTAGCGGTTGATAGCTGCGGTAAGTTCCTCAGGAGTGGGACCGTTGACCACATCGGCGGTCAGCAGCAGCATTTTATAATCAGGGCAAGCCGATGCTATGGCTGGGGCGATCGTAACCTCCATCGCTTACTCGCAAAATTGTGGCAGATGCTCCAGAGCCTCTGCGGTAGATGAGACAATCTCTATGCGTGTCAGGATTTTGCGGTCAAGGAGACCGATGTCTGCCATTTTTTCAAACTGGTCTATCAGATGGTCGTATATACCGTCGATGTTGACTATCATGATGCGTCGGGCGGGATCAGTGATGGTAAATGACATCATGGCAAGTGTGGCGAGGATTTCGTCAAGGGTGCCGTAACCTCCCGGCAGGGCTATGAACCGCTCGCCGAGGTTGATCATTATGTCTTTGCGCTGGTTGAGGTCTTCGGGAAAGAGGTTTTCTTCGTTGCCGTCCCATTTGTCGCTGTGGCGCGATGACGGCACCACGCCTATGACTTTGCCGCCGGCGTTTTTGCAGCTTTCGGCTACCAGTTTCATGTCGCCGATACCTATGCCGCCGTAGATGAGGGTATGGTGGTTTTCGCCTATCCAGCTGCCTATTTTGATGGCGCTTTCGTCAAAAGATTCACGCAGTCCGCTGCGTGAGGAGCAGTAAACGGTTATGTTCATTGTGGGGAAGGGGGTGTAGTTGCAGATTCGTCAGTATTGGTGTCTTTTGGCTTGACAGCTTCGGGATATGACACACGGGAGTGGTAGATGGTGCGCAGACGTTGTGTGAATATCTCTTTGACCATCTTTATGTCGCGGAAACTCAGCGGAGAGTCGTTGTGGAGCCCGTCGGCTATCTGCTGGTCGATTATGCGGTTGACAAGGTCTGATATGGCTTGTGCCGAGTGGTCTTTGAGCGAACGTGATGCCGCTTCCACGGCATCTGCCATCATCAGGAGCGATGTCTCGCGGCTTCGTGGATTGGGACCCGGATAGGTGAACGGCGTGGGGTCTACCTCCTCGTCAGGATGTGACTGGCAATAGGTAGTGTAGAAGTATTTTGCCAGCCCTCGACCATGGTGTTCGGATATGAAGTCGCGTATCACCTGCGGCAGTTTGTGCTTGTCGGCGAGCTTGAGACCGTCAGAGACATGGTTGATGACTATGCGCGCGCTCTGCACTGGGTCAAGCACATCGTGGGGGTTGACACCGTGCTGGTTTTCGGTAAAGAAGGCGGGATTGTTGATTTTGCCTATGTCATGATACAAGGCACCTGCACGGACGAGCTGTACATTGGCTCCGATACGTACGGCTGCTGCAGATGCGAGATTGCTGACAGCCATGGAGTGCTGGAAGGTACCTGGGCACTCTTCTGACAGCTCACGGAGTATGGAATTGTTGATGTCGCTCAGTTCCACGAGGGTCACTCGTGACGTGAAGCCGAATACTTTCTCGAATATGAAAATCAGGAAGTAGGCGAATGATATGAGCAGGGCGTTGAAGCCGAATGCCACAAACATGTGTGTGCTGAGTTTGTCAAGTGTGCCGAGATGCAGGAGTTCGAAGGCTACGTAGCTGATGGCGTAGGCAAGGAATATGAACACGGCGGTGCGCACGAGGTGGCTTCGCTTTGACAGCTCGCGTATGGAGGTGATGGCTGCCACGCCTGCCACAAACTGTACCATGACAAACTCCAATGGCGCAGCTGCCGCAGTCGCCACTATGAGCACCATGATCAGGAAGATGAACATAGCCGTGCGTGAGTCGGCAAATATGAGCACCATGATGGGCAGTATGGTCAGGGGCATTACGTAGAGTCCGCTGGTCACGGTGGCGTTCATGATGAAGCTGACAAAAGCAAATGCTGTCAGCGTCACCATCAGGAATGTCATCATCCTGACATTGGCGAAGTAGTCGGGGCGGAAAAATGCGAGAAATACATACAGTGCGCTCAGGAGTATGACCACATAGAGTACCTGACCGAGCACGGGGTAGAAGTGGTCGGTCACAGCCGCGTGGCTCCGCTCTTGCTGTAGCTGCTCGAATGTGTTGAGGATTGACTCAAGCTGTGGAGTGACGATGTCGCCCTGGTCTATGATGCGTTCGCCCTGCTGTATGACGCCTATCGGTGCCATCGCCTTCTGATAGAGCTGTTGGAGTATGCGCTGGCTTTCTATGGAGTCGTATGTGATGTTGGGCTGGAGGGCGGCGGCGAGTTCGGCTGGGGTGAGGGAGCCTTGCAGGTTGTGCTGCCGCAGGGCGCTGTCAAGAGCCGCATATGCCTGACGCACCGACAGATACCCCGATGTGGATGCCGAGATAGCAGAATTGTTGACGATGAAGCGCACACGCGGCAGGCGTCCGGCTTCGATTTCTGCGTAGGTCGCCTGGTCTACGATACCCTGGTTGTAGAGCTTTTTGAGCTGTGAGATGAGCAGGTTGAGGCTCTTGCGCTCGGCAGAATTGCTGCTGTGGTTACTCAGACGACGTGCATAATCGTTCTCGACGCGCAGCTCCATTCCGGTGTCGCGTGTGTACACAGGGTCAAATGTGCGGTCGATGCTGTCCTTGACCATGCGGGCGCTCACGGAGTCGAGATGTATGGGGATGTCGTAGGGAGCAGTCAGCAGCGGATAGTTCCACGGACGTGACACTTCATAGACATAGTGGTTCTCGTCAGCTTCGGGCTGGAAGTAGATAATCAGAAACACCGAGCAGACAAAAAGCAGGCATTTTGCCCAGAAACTCTTATCTTTCATGTGTGATTATGAATTTACTCTGACTGCGCTCATTATGCCTTTGACTTTGAGCAGACGCGATGTTATATCCTCTATTGCCGAGGTGTCGGTGGTCAGCACTGTCAGGTCGCCGGTAAACACCTCGTTGCTTGCCTCGATGCTTAGTCCGCGTATGTCGACATGGGCGATTTTGGAGATCACGCCAGTGATTTCCTGAAGGATGCCGCGACGGTCGATACCCTCCATGTGGATGGTGGCACGGAATGACGCACTTACATCCTGCCACTTGGTGGCAATGATACGCGGACCGTAGGTGGCTTTGAGCGCGGCGGCTCTCGGACAGTCCAAGGCGTGTACCTCTACCTTGTCTGCGGTGTTGACGAAGCCCATTACATCATCGCCAGGGACGGGCGAACAGCAGTCGCATATGATGAAATTGCGCTCTCTGCCGTTGTCGATCAGCATGTAGGTCTCCTTGGGGTTGATTTTGACCGGGACCGTTGTCATGGATGTCTTAGGGACTTTCCCGGCGTTGCCACGTCCAAATGGCCACAGCCTGCCGATGAATGCTTTCTTCTCGGCGGTCTTTTTCTCGTCTTGCGGAGACTTGAATGAACGTATGATATAGTCGTCAAGCTCTATTTCCTCGGCTCCGAGGCTGTAGAACAGTTCGTCTTTGTTAGGTACGTGGAAATGTCCCAGGAGCTTGGTAGTTACCTCGTTGCTGTCGGTGATGCCGTTGCGCGTCAGGTAGTCGTCGTAGATTTTGTGACCTCGCTCTATTACCGGCATGCGTTCGCGGCGCAGTGCATTGCGAAGCCGTGTCTTAGCCTTCGCTGTAGCGAGAAATTTAAGCCAGTCAGGACTCGGTTTCTGTGACTGGGATGTCAGTACTTCTACCTGGTCACCGCTCATCAGACGGTGGGAGAGGGGGACGAGTTTGTGGTTGACTTTGCCGGCGATGCATTTGTTGCCAAGCTCGGAGTGGAGGTGGTATGCGACATCGAGCACGGTGGAGTTGGTGGGCAGCGTGATGAGTTCGCCCTTGGGGGTGAATACCACAATCTCGTTGGCAAAGAGGTTGAGCTTGAGAGTGTCGAGGAAATCGAGGGCGTTGGGGTTGGGGTCGTCAAGCACATCCTTGATGGTCTTGAGCCACACGGTGAGTTCGCTTTCCTCGTCACCTTCACCGATTTTGTAGCGCCAGTGGGCTGCAAATCCCTTCTCGGCGATATCGTCCATGCGGCGTGAGCGTATCTGCACCTCCACCCAGTTGCCGTCGGGCCCCATCAGCGTCACGTGCAGAGCCTGGTAGCCGTTGGCTTTGGGAACGGAAATCCAGTCACGTGTCCGTTCGGGATGTATCTTATAGAGGTCAGTCAGCGCAGAGTATATGTTCCAGCAGATTGATTTCTCAATAGAGGGATCATCGCAGTCGTATATTATGCGCATGGCATAGAGATCGTACACCTCCTCAAAGGGGATGTGCTTTGTCTCCATCTTGCGCCATATGGAGTAGACGCTCTTGAGACGGGCACGTGCTTCAAATTTGATGCCCATTTCTGACAGCTTCTGGGTGATGGGGGCGGAGAAATCGTTATAGACGGCTGTGCGGCGACCTTCCGACTCTTCGATCTGGCGTGTGATACGCTCGTAGGCTGCAGGGTGTTCGTACTTGAAACTGAGATCCTCCAGTTCGGTCTTGATGGCATACAGTCCCAATCGGTGAGCCAGAGGCGCATATATATATAATGTCTCTCCGGCGATTTTATACTGCTTGTTGGGAGCCATGCTGCCGAGGGTGCGCATGTTGTGCAGGCGGTCAGCCATCTTCAGTAGTACGACGCGTATGTCTTCGCTCATAGTCAGCAGTAGCTTGCGGAAATTTTCGGCTTGGACTGAAGCGCGGTCACCGAATTTGCCGCCTGAAATTTTGGTCAGTCCGTCGACTATCTGTGCTATCTTCTTGCCGAAATGCTGCTCGATGTCCTCTACAGTATAGTCGGTGTCCTCTACCACGTCATGTAGCAGCGCGGCGCAGATACTCGTGGAGCCAAGCCCTATCTCCTGGCTCGCAATCTTAGCGACAGCAATGGGGTGGAGGATGTAAGGCTCGCCGGAGCGCCGTCTGACACCCTTGTGGGCTTCCTTGGCAAATTTGAAGGCACGCTCTATTATCTCGACTTTCTTGCGGTGGTTACTCGAAAGATAGCCGTTGAGCAAATCTTGAAACTCCTGTTGTACCAGTTTATCCTCTTCTTCGGGTGTCATGCTCATTCGTATGTTAAATAACTACAAACTTACATATTTTTCCGCGTTATTGGAGCAAGAAAAGCGATAAAAGTGGACTAATGTGTATGTTCGCCATGGTCGGCTGCCATCGATGCTATGTAGAAGGCATTGGAGGTGACTACCGTTGCGCCTTCGGGAAGCGGCTCGGAGGGGGTTATACCGGTGTAGCCGAGCTGGGAGACTCCGGGTATTACCTGCATACGGGCGAAGTGGTAGAGTGTGTCGCCGTCGTTGCCGGGGGTCTTGCTTTCAAGCACGAATATGTAGTGGTGTCCCTCGGCAGCCACGATGGCATCGTCGGGCAGGGCTTCGGTCTTGTCGCTGCTGCGGCTGATCATGCCGGTGACAGCCATGCCGGGTATGAGTGATGCCTTGGCATGGTAGTCTGATGTGAGCTTGACTCTGACGTCGATTGATTTGTTTTCGGGATTCATGCTGCGGTTGACTGCTGCCACGCTGCCATGAAGGGTGATGTCGGGCTGGTTGGTGAGCTGTATGTCCACTGTCTGTCCGGGGTTTACGAGGTTGACATCCTGCTCGAAAATGCGGAGGTTGCAATAGAGGGCGGAGTTGTTGGCGATAGTTATCAGAGGTGTCTGCATGTCGGCGAAGCTGCCGGTACGGGCGTTGATTTTGTTGATTATGCCGGATATGGGGGCTCTGACCGGGATGCGTGTGGCTATGTTGCTGTCAGATACGCGTGAGGGGTCTATGCCTATCTGCGCCAGCTGCTGGCGCAGGGCGCTCTTTTTGGTTTCAGCCATCTGTGACGATGCTTCTGCCTGCTGGAGATTTTTGAGCACTCCGGCTCCCTGGGCATTGAGTGCCTGCTGCCGCTTTAGCTCGGTGGAAGCGAGGGCAGCCTCCTCTACGGCGGTCAGGTATGACTGCTGCATGGACACGATGTCGGTGTTCTCAAGGTATGCCACGGTCTGCCCGGCTTTGACTGCCTGCCCTTCGATTACGCTGATCTGCTTGATGATTCCGGCGATGAGTGGGGAGACCTCGGCTGCGTCCTTGGGATCCACGGCGAGCGTACCGTTAGCACGTATGACGCTGCTCATCTGCCGCTGCTCTACGGAACCGAGCGTGATGCCTACGGTATTGAGCTGTGTGGAGGTCAGTTCTATGTCGTCGTGGGTCTGGTCGGTGTCAGTGGTAGTGTGATCGTCAGTGTCGGGGTGTGTGCTGCCAGTAGTGGAGCATGCGGTGGCAAGCGTAACCATGGCTGCCAGCAGGGTGAAGTATGCGGTCTTTTTCATAGTGTGCCTTGTAGGTGATTGATTGATATTACTGTCTGGTTATAGGTGTTGACTGCTGCGGCATAGTTGGTGCGTATCCGTGCCGAGGTCTCGATGTTCTGGATATATTCGGCATATCCGATTTCACCGAGGCGGTAGGAAGCAGATGACAGACGTGAGATTTCATCGGCTTGCGGCAGTCCTTCGGCGATGTAGTAGTCAAGTGTCTGACGGGCGGTGGCGAGCTGGGCGAGATACGATTTGAGGGTGTTGTCGGTGTCAAGCTGAGTCTGCAGCTGGTTGGCGCGGGCTATCTCTACGTCGCGCCGCGCGGCTTTGGCTTTGGCGCGTTGCGCTCCGAAGAAGAGCGGCACAGTGATGCCTACCTCGAAACTCATGAAGTTGCCCTTGTCAAACCGCTGTCGGTCAACTCCGTAGGGGTTGAATCCGCTTATGACCGCCTGAGTAGTGGCTCCGACGGTGAATCCCGGGAGAAATGCCTGGCGTGCCACTGTGAGATTACGCTGGTTGACCGCTACCTCTCCGGCGGCAAGCAGCCCCTGAGGTGTCGACGAGAAGTCTATGCCGAGAGCGGGTGCATCCATGACAGCCAGAGTGCTGTCGGCTGGCACTATCGGACTGTCGGTGTTGAGGAGCCTCTGCATGTCGGCTTGACGCGCCTTGTATTCGTCACGGGCGTTGGCGAGCTCGATGCGGTTCTGGCTGAGCATCTGGCTGGCGTTGATCTCCTCCAAGCGGCTGGTCTCTCCGGCAGCATAGCGGGCAGCTGCGTAGCTGAGAAATGCGGAGTAGACGCTGTCTTGCATCTCCCTTATTTTAACGATCTGGCGGGTATAGAGCATGGAGTGGTACGTGCTTGTGACATCGCGCACGAGGTCGTTGGAGGCGGCTTGGGATTTTATGCGCTCCAGTTCGGTCTCGGCTTTAAGTGCTTTGTTCTTCGCCACGTAGACAGTCGGAAATTCGAAATCCTGGCTGAAGTTTATGCCGTTTTCTGGCCCTCCGCCCCCTGTGGCGTCCTGGCTCAGGGTGATGGCGGTGGGAGGCAGGTCAAGTGACGCTCCCTGCATGTCATGGGCTTTTTCTACTGAAAGTTTGGCTGCCCTCAGCCCTGGATTGTCGGCGATGGCTATGCCGATGCACTGCTCCAGCGTCAGCACATGGGGCGCGGTGTCTGACTGCGCACGGGCTGTCAGTGTCGCCACGGCTGCGGCGAGCAGGGCTGGTATGATGTGTCGTATGTTCATTTTCATTGTCTTTTTGTGAATGTTTCGTAGATGGCTGGGAGCACCACAAGCGTCAGTACGGTTGCTGTAAGGAGTCCGCCTATCACCACAGTGGCAAGCGGTCGCTGCACCTCTGCGCCGTCGCCATGGGATAGTGCCATGGGCAGGAATCCGAGCGATGCCACAAGAGCGGTCATCAGCACCGGGCGCAGGCGGCTCTGGCATCCTTGCATGACGCGCTGGCGGATGTCGGCGATACCGTTCTTCTCCAATGCGTTGAATTGCCCTACGAGCACTATGCCGTTGAGCACGGCTACTCCGAACAGGGCTATGAATCCCACGCCCGCCGAGATGCTGAAGGGCATCCCCCTGAGAAGCAGGGCGAATATTCCCCCGATCAGCGAGAGCGGTATGGCTGAGAATACGAAGAGCGTCTCGCGGACATTGCGCAGAGTTGCATAGAGCAGACAGAGGATGAGCACGAGGGCTATGGGCACTGCGATGGCGAGACGTCCAGTAGCTTCCTGGAGGTTCTGGAACTGGCCGCCATATGAATAGCGGTACCCTGGGGGTAGGCGGAGCTCGCTGTCGAGTATGCGCTGGATGTCGTCGACGGTCGACTGTACATCGCGTCCGCGCACATTGAATCCGACATAGATGCGGCGTTGCCCTTCGTCGTGGGTGATCTGAGCCGGGGCATCCTTGAATCCGATTTCGGCTATCTGGTTCATAGGCACCGAACCGCCTCCGGGTACAGGTACGTGGAGGTTACGTATGGCTTCGATGTCGTTGCGCAGGTCGTGGTCCATGCGCAACACGAGGTCGAATTTGCGGTCGCCCTCATAGACGCTGCCGGCGGTTCTGCCGGCAAATGCCGTCTCAAGCACATCATTTGCCTGCTGTATGGAGATGCCGTATTGCGCAAGTCGCGCACGGTCATACGACACCTGTATCTGGGGCAGTCCCTGCACTTTTTCTACGAAAGGCTCGGACACCCCGGGCACGTCGCGTATGAGGCGTGCCACTTTCTCGGCATTAGTTGAGAGCACATCGAGATTGCTGCCATAGATTTTAACTGCCACGTCCTGTTTTATGCCGGTGATAAGCTCGTTGTTACGCATCTGTATGGGTTGCGTCATCTCGGCTTCCATGCCCGGGATGGCACTCAGGGCATGCTCCATCTTCTCCATGAGCTCGTCCTTAGTGCGTGCCGAGGTCCACTCTTTTTTGGGGATGAGGGAAATAAGCATGTCGGCGCGTTCGACAGGCATGGGGTCGGTGGGTATCTCGGCACTACCTATGCGTGTGACGGCTTGCTTGACTTCGGGAAACTGCTCTTTGAGAATCTTCTCTGCCATCGATGTGGTCTTGACCATCTGTGACAGGGAGGTGCCTTGTGCCATGCTGATTTCGGCAGCGAAGTCACCCTCCTCGAGGTTAGGGATAAATTCGCCTCCGAGACGTCCAAATACCCATATGCTCACTCCGAACAGTGCTGCCATGGATGCTATGATGGTCTTGCGGCGGTTGAGACACGCGCTTAGCACGGGTGCATACCAGCGGTGCAGTACAGCCATCATGCGGTCAGAAATGTTAGGCTTGTGGCTGGTCTTCTTGCTGAGAAACAGCGCACTTGCCATGGGTACATAGGTCAGCGACAATATGAATGCTCCGAGAATAGCGAAGAATATGGTCAGTGCCATGGGCTGGAACAGCTTGCCCTCGATGCCCCGGAGCGTCAGCAGCGGCAGATATACTATCATTATTATGATTTCGCCAAATGCCGCGCTGTTACGTATCTTGGATGCCGAGGTGTAGACTTCGCGGTCCATCTCCTGCTGGGTGAGCATGCGTCCGGCGTACTTGTCGCGGCTGAGGAATATGTGGCGGCACACAGCCTCGACTATTATGACAGCTCCGTCGACTATGAGCCCGAAGTCTATGGCTCCGAGACTCATGAGATTGCCGCTGACTCCGAAAGCCCGCATCATACCGAACGCAAACAGCATGGAGAGCGGTATGACCGATGCCACTATGAGACCGGCGCGGAAATTGCCCAGGAAGAGTACGAGGATGAACACTACGATGAGACCGCCCTCGATGAGGTTTTTGGATATGGTTCCTGTCACTCTGTCGACGAGCTGGGTGCGGTCGATGAACGGCTCTATGACCACCCCTTCGGGCAGGGTCTTCTGGATTTCAGCTATCCTCTGCTTGACGTTTTCGCTGACATGCTGGAAATTCTCGCCTTTCAGCATCAGCGAGATTCCTGCCACCACCTCCCCTTCGCCGTTGCGTGTGACGGCTCCGTAGCGTGTCGACGAGCCGAGGTTCACATCGGCGACATCGCTGACCAAGGTGGATATGCCGCCGGAGGTTTTGACGGGGATGCGGCGTATATCATCGAGAGAGTTGACCACTCCGAGCCCGCGTATGAAGTACTGGTTGCTGTTTTTCTCTATATAGCTGCCGCCGGTATTGGCATTGTTGGCTTCAAGGGCTGCATAGACTTCAGGCAGGGTGATGCCGGCGGCGTTGAGGCGGTCAGCGTCGATAGCTACCTCATATTGCTTGACAAAGCCGCCCCAGCCGCTCACCTCGGCTACGCCCTCTGTGCCCGAGAGCTGTTTGCGCACCACCCAGTCCTGGAGTGTGCGCAGGTCGGAGAGGGTGTATTTGTCCTCGTATCCCGGAGCTTGGCGGATGGTGTAGTGGTATATCTCGCCGAGACCGGTGGTGATGGGAGCCATCCCTATGTCGGCTTTGCCGGCGGCCAGCGAGCTTTCGGCTTCCTTGAGAGCCTGATTGACCTGCTCGCGTGCCCAGTATATGTCGGCACTCTCTTTGAATACAAGTGTTATAACTGACAGCCCGCTGCGGCTGATGCTGCGCCGCTCTATGACTTTTGGTATGTTGGCAAGCGACATTTCCACAGGCGTGGTGATGTATTGCTCAACCTCCTGTGCCCCTAACGACGGTGCGGTGGTTATCACCTGCACCTGGTTGTTGGTGATGTCGGGGGTGGAGTCAAAGGGCAGCTGTGACAGCGAGTATCCTCCCCACGCCATCAGCACCACCGTCAAGATGCCGATTATGAGCTTGTGCTGTATTGAAAATTTTATGAGTTTTTCAAACATTATGTAATATTGAATATGTATGCGTATTAGGAACCTGTGCAGATATGGCAATTGGTTGCCATGCACGGGTACGGTGTAGTAATCGTAAAAAAATATAGGGGATAACCGACGGTTATGCCACTGCCTTCGCAGGCGGTGCGCGTAGCGGTGAATGTGTCAGGCTGTATGCTGTGTATATAGGCACGGAGCGGCTGACATGGGGCGAGACATCATGGACAGAAGAGGCGTCAGCAAGATCGTAACACAGCAGGTCAAGAATCCATACGTGTAGAGTGGGGGCTCTGTCAACCGAGGTGGTGGCAGGAGCCTTGTCGACATCCGATTCCGGACCGCATTGGCTGGCATGGGATGACGATGGGTCGGCTGGCGTGTCGCATTGTGAATATAGGCTTGCGCATACATTGCCCTCATGGTGATGGTGCGTGACCATGAGCGATACCGCCATTGTCATGGCAATAGCGATAAGTGCGGATATGTATGGCTTGAGTCTCACTGCCATGTTTAACGCTCCGGTTTCGCTTATATTGTAAGGGCTGCGTTACTTCTATGTTTTTTTAACAAGTCGGGTCTTATCAGTAGAGTATTGATGAGGTAGTCGGGTGAAATGTATTATATTTGCATATCTTTTTCGTATACATTAACACTATCTCTACGATGCCATCATTACCACCTTGCTGCCGTCTGCAACTGAAAGCTCTGGCTATATTGTCGCTTTACACATTTGTTGTGATGTTGTTTGTAAGCAATGATTCGCCGCTTGCAAGCATCAATAACCATGTGGATTCTGCGATATTCTTCATGTCTGGAAAGGCATGGGCTAACGGGCTCATACCTTATGTGGATTTCTCAGACAGCAAGGGTCCCCTCCTGTGGTTTATAGAGATGGTCGGATACTGGATTTCGCCGACCGATTACCATGGCGTATGGGTGCTGTCTGTAATCGTGATGACATTGACCTTCTATGTCTGCTGGCTGACAGCTATGCAGGTGTTGCGACGTCCGCGACTGTCATTGTGTGTGGCGATGACGATGGCGATTCCTTATTTTCTTGGTTTCTCGTTCTTGGAGACACGTGCCGAAACATGGTGCAACCTCCCGGTTTCCTATGGGATATATTTGGTAGTCAGGTTGATAAAGCAAAAATCTAATGGTTATGTGCCGTCGTTGACTGTGACCGAGGGAGCCATGCTCGGTGTATCGGTTATGGCGTGTCTGCTGATTAAGTGGTCAATTGCCGCGATGATGATGTCTCTGTGTCTGGCAGTGCTCCTCCTGTCATTGAAATCCGGAAAGAAACTTCTCGTCTCATTGGCGGCTTTTATCGGCGGAGCGGTAATCCTGGCTCTCCCAGTTATGGCGTATTTAATCTGTGTCGGAGCTTTTGTCCCGTTCTGGCAGGAATATTTTATGGCAACGTCTACTACAGTTGGAGTTGGCGAATCTTTTGATGCCGTTGGGTTCTATCTTAATCAGGCTCGTAGGATTTACCATTCGCCTATCAGTATGATGACAATATTGCTCGCATTGCCTGGATCATATATGCTGTTTCGGCGTAATGGCTGGATTAAATGGCTTTTGCCGTTGTGTTGTTGCATATTTTTCGCTATCGGGAGTTTTAGAAACCATTGGTTATATTATTTACAGGCATCTCTGTCGTTTGCTGAGCTTGGTCTGATATGGATAGCCATGGTATGGTCTTATAAAGCGATGCCTGTGGCAAATATTGTGTTTTATGGATTATGTACCGCGATAGGTGTTATCTATCTCCACACCTTGTATCCCATATACCATACTGATCGCGATTTTGTTGATGTGGATTCTATTGACCGCACCTTAAATGGATATTTTAGTGGCGACAACATGCCGACTATACTTTGCTATGAATGTTTAGATGTAGGAATAGGGATGAAGGTGGAAGCTCTCCCTGCAAATAAATATTGGTTTAAACAGAATGGTGCGCATGAGGAAATGAAAAAAGGTCAATACAACGCATTGAAAAGTAGGCGTGCCGATATTGTCTATACTTTTACAACGGAGCATGACTCACTCATACGCAGTTATGGGTATTCCAAGATTCATGAAGCTGCTGACTCCATCCCGTTGGGGAAAGTAAGGGTGTATATAAAATCTCCTAATCCGTAGTTCTCGGATTAGGAGACATATTTCTCTATTATTTTTTGTCAGGAAATATTCCTATTGAAGGGAGTGTTTAGCGGCGGCGTTTTTTGCCGTGGCGCTCGTCGGTGTGTGGGTCTTTGCGGGATTTTTTGCCGTTGCGGGGGGAGTGGGAGCGGTCGCGTTGCTCGAAGAGGGGGTTGCCCTGGTCGTCAACGAGGATGAAGTCAAGCTGCTTGCGGTCGAGGTCGGCACGTGCCACTTTCACTATCACTCTGTCACCGAGACGGTAGCGGGTACCGCGGCGGCGTCCCACGAGCGAGTAGTTCTTTTCGTCAAAATCGTAATAGTCGTCGGCGAGGTCGCGCACGGGGACAAGTCCTTCGCAGAGGTTCTCCTCCAGTTCGACATACAGACCCCACTCGGTCACGCCGGAAATCACCCCTGTGTAGACATCGCCAAGATGGTCAGCCATGTATTCCACCTGCTTGTATTTGATAGACGCGCGTTCGGCATTGGCTGCAAGCTGCTCCATGGTCGATGAGTGCGAGCACTGCTCGTTGAGCTTTTCGAGGCTTGCGCTGCGTCCGCCGGCGAGATATTTCTCAAGCAGACGGTGCACCATCATGTCAGGGAAACGGCGTATGGGTGATGTGAAGTGGGTGTAGTAGTCAAATCCGAGCCCATAGTGGCCTATATTGTCGGTAGAATATACTGCCTTCGCCATCGAACGGATGGCGAGAGTGGAGAGGTAATTTTCCTCGGCACGTCCCTTGACATCTGCAAGCATCTTGTTGATGGAACGATTGACCTCCTTTGCAGAGCCTGAAGTCTTGATCTTATATCCGAATGCACGTGCCACAGTGGCAAGATCTTGGAGTTTGCCAGGGTCTGGCTGGTCATGTACACGATATACGAAAGCTTTGGGCTTCTTCTTAGTCTGTCCTCTGCCTATGTATGTGGCAACGGTGCGGTTAGCCAGTAGCATGAACTCTTCTATGAGCTTGTTGGCATCCTTCGACTCCTTGAAATACACGCCGGTTGGATGACCTTCTTTGTCAATATCAAATTTGACCTCTGCGCGGTCAAACTCTACCGAGCCGTTCTGGAATCGCTCCTTGCGCATGATTTTGGCAAGGTTGTTGAGCGTAGTTATTTCCTCCACATAATCCCCTTTGCCTGTCTCGATGATTTCCTGAGCCTCCTCATAGGCATAACGGCGGTCGCTGCATATGACTGTGCGGCCTATGCGGCTGTTGAGGACACGTGCGGCAGAGTCCATCTCAAATATGCATGAAAACGTCAGTTTCTCCTCATTTGGACGCAACGAGCAGATACCGTTGCTGAGATGCTCGGGGAGCATGGGGACTACGCGGTCCACGAGGTAGACCGAAGTGGCACGTTTCTGCGCCTCGCGGTCAAGTATGGTGTCGGGATGAACATAATGCGTCACATCGGCGATGTGCACGCCTATTTCATAATTGCCGTTGGCAAGCAGACGAAACGACAGTGCATCGTCAAAATCCTTGGCATCCTTGGGGTCGATGGTAAATGTCAGCACATCACGCATGTCCTCGCGCTTGGCAATCTCCTCGGGAGTGATGCCTGCATCGATTTTCTTGGCGGCGCTATCCACGTTTTTGGGATAGCGGTATGGAAGTCCGAATTCGGCGAGAATGGCGTGAATTTCGGCATTGTTCTCGCCTGTTTTGCCGAGGATATCTATTACCTCCCCTTCGGGATTCTTGGCATCATCTGGCCAGGATGTTATTTTAACCACCGCTTTATCGCCTGTCACTCCGCCCTTAAGTTTGTTGCGGGGGATGATGATGTCGTTGGCAAGGAATTTTGAGTCGGTGCTGAGATATGACAGAGTCTTGTCTACATGTAGGGTGCCTATAAAGGTCTGGTCAAGCGGTTCGGTGATTTCGATCACCTCGGCTTCGGGTTCCACGCCCTGACGCCGTGCGGCTACGATGACCTTCACCTTGTCACCGTTGAGTGCGTGGAGTGAATTGCGCTCGGCTACGAATATCGACTCCCCGTCGGCATCGGTGATTACGGAGTTTTTGCCGTTGCTGCGGCGCACGAATGTGCCTGTAGTTACATTGCTGCGCTGAGGCAGTTTGTATTTGCCTGGAGATACCTGCAGCAGGTCGCCGTCAAAGTCCATCTCGGCAAGAGTCATGGCGATGTTGCGCAGTTGTGACTGCGCGGTTACTCCGAGGGCTGCGGCTATCTGTTTGTAGTTGAATGTGCCACGTCCCTGCTGGTTGATATAGTCGCGCACCTGCTGACGCAGGGATTTGTTATCTGATGAAGACTTTGCCATGGATGGAATATGTGATTATAAAGCTGTTACTCTTTAATTAACGCTCCGGGAGGGAGTAATGTTGCTGTAAGGAGGAGTGCCCTTAAAGACTTTAAGGTCTCTATGAAATCGGAGCTATGCGTCGATATTGGCGTAGTTGGCGTTGGCTTCGATGAAGTCTCGGCGCGGTGCCACGTCCTCGCCCATGAGCATGGAGAAGATGCGGTCAGCTTCTGCGGCGTCGCTGATGGTGACACGCTTGAGCAGACGGTGCTCTGGACTCATGGTGGTGTCGCGGAGCTCCTTGTCGCTCATCTCACCGAGACCTTTGTAACGCTGCACCTCGGTGCGCTCGCCGTGTTTGGCTATGAACTGTGCCACCTGGGCATCGGTCCAGCAATATTCCTCCACACCACGCATCTTGCACTTGTAGAGCGGCGGAGTGGCGAGGTAGAGATAGCCGTTTTCGATGACGGGTCGCATGCGGCGGAAGAAGAATGTCATCAGCAGCGTGGCGATGTGGCTTCCGTCCACGTCGGCATCGGTCATGATGATGATCTTGTGATATGCGAGCTTGGAGATGTTGACCTCCTTGGGGTCATCCTCGGTGCCGATGGTGACGCGCATGGCTTTGAAAAGGCTTGTGATTTCCTGGTTTTCAAGGATTTTGTGATCCATGGCTTTCTCCACGTTGAGGATTTTGCCTCGGAGGGGTAGGATGGCTTGGAATGTGCGGTCGCGACCCTGCTTGGCTGTACCGCCTGCCGAGTCACCCTCGACGAGGAAGAGCTCGCAGTCCTCAGCTGTGCGGCTGGAGCAGTCGGCGAGTTTACCGGGCAGACCGCCTCCGCTAAGCGGTGACTTGCGTTGTATCTTGACACGTGCGTTGTAGGCTGCGTGGCGCGCCTGTGCGGCGAGAATGACCTTCTCTACGATGGTCTTTGCCTGGCGCGGATGCTCTTCAAGATATGTGCGGAGTGCCTCGCTTACAGCCGATTGCACGGCACCGGACACCTCGCTGTTGCCGAGCTTGGTCTTGGTCTGTCCTTCAAACTGGGGTTCCATTACCTTGACCGAAACCACCGCAGTCAGACCCTCGCGGAAGTCATCGCTTGAAATTTCCACCTTGGCTTTCTCAAGCATCTTGTTGTCTTCGGCATACTTCTTGAGGGTCGTGGTCAGTCCGCGACGGAAGCCGGTCAGATGTGTGCCGCCCTCGATGGTGTTGATGTTGTTGACGAAGGAGTAGACGTTCTCGTTGAAGGTGTTATTGTAGGTCAGAGCCACCTCTACAGGGATGCCCTGCTTGTCGGTGTTGAGGTGTATTACGTCATCGATGAGCGATACCTTGTTGCTGTCGATATACTGTACGAATTCGCGCAGACCGTCCTTGCTGTAGAACACTTCGCTGCGGAAATTGCCCTCGGCATCTTTGTCGCGGCGGTCGGTGAGCGTTAGCTTGATGCCGGCGTTGAGGTATGCGAGGTCGCGCAGACGGTTGGCAAGTATGTCATACTCGTATTTGGTGACGGTGAATATGGAGCCATCGGGCTTGAAAGTGATGCTTGTGCCGGTGTGGGTGCTGTCACCGATGATTTGTAGTTCGGTGGTGGGCTTGCCACATGAGTATTCTTGCATGTAGGCTTTGCCGTTGCGGTGTACCTCGGCGCGTAGATAGGTCGAGAGCGCGTTGACGCACGATACGCCTACACCGTGCAGACCGCCGGAAACCTTATAGGAACCCTTGTCAAACTTACCTCCGGCATGTAGCACGGTGAGCACCACTTCGAGGGCGCTTTTGTGTTCCTTTTCGTGCATGTCCACGGGGATGCCGCGGCCGTTGTCGACGACGGTGATCGAATCATCCTCGTTGATGGTGACCTCGATGTCGGATGCGTATCCGGCGAGAGCTTCGTCGATAGAGTTGTCAACTACCTCATATACAAGGTGGTGGAGACCCTTGATGCTGATGTCGCCGATGTACATGGCAGGACGTTTTCTTACGGCTTCAAGGCCCTCAAGCACCTGGATGTTACTGGCACTGTATTCTTTGGAGTTCTGGTCTTCTATATTCTCTGACATATCTTTTTATACTCTAAAAACGGGAATGGAAACCCGGCGTTTTTGACCTAACAAAGTTACGAAAAATTATTGAAAACAGGAAGTTTTTCAAGCGATACAAACCGTTTGCAGACGTAGTAAATCACATGGACGTAGGGACGCGGCGTGACGAAGAATTCGTATTGATTTTACGTCAAACGATGCGTTATCCGTAGGGACATGCCGTGGCATGTCCGCCACATCAGGCGTTGTGTTTGCGAAAACTGGCAGCAACGGATATGCCACGGCATGTATCTACGCATTTCCGAGGCGGCGGTGTAGCAGATGTGTGAACTGGTAATTTTTCAGACCCCAGCGCGGGGCTATGAGCAGGTCGGCTGGCGACTGGCTGACAAAGCGATCGATAGCTATATCGGGACGCAGACGGTGCACGATGTCACAACAGAGGTCAAGATAAGCTTCAAGCTCGAACACACCGATGTCGGTGCCGGGCGTAGCATATTCGCGAGCCATGCGCGTCCCCCTGAGTATCTGGAGCTGGTGGATCTTGACCATGTCGACCGGGAGAGCATTGACGGCATCTATCGTGGCGAGCATGTCGGCGCGGGTCTCACCGGGCAGCCCCATTATCAGATGCAAGTCCACGGGGATGCCGGCGGCATGTATGGCTGTCGCTGCCCCAGCGGTGTCTGCCCACGTGTGGCAGCGGTTGATGCGCTCCAATGTGGCATCATGGCTTGACTCCGCTCCCAGTTCTATCATGACGCGTCCTCGCTGTGGACGGTTGATCTCTGCCAGCTCTTCAAGCAGCTGTGGGGGTATGCAGTCAGGACGGGTGCCGATGACAATGCCCTCGACTTTATCAACCGACAGAGCTTCGTTGTAGAGCTGAAGCAACTGCTGGTTTCCTGCAAGCGTGTTGGTATAGGTCTGGAAATAGGCAAGATAACGCATGTCAGCATATTTCTTGCCGAAAAATGCTTTTCCTTTTTCCAGTTGTACAGTTACCGAGTCGGAGGGATCGCAGTATGCCGGGGAAAATGATGCGTTGTTGCAATACGTACAGCCTCCGCGTCCTATCGACCCGTCACGGTTTGGACACGAGAAACCGGCGTTGACCGACAGCTTTTGCATCTTCCACGGAAACAGTTCGCGGAGCAGATCTGCGTAGTCACGGTATGGTTTGGCTGGCTGTGACATCGCTTCCGGTCAGAGGCGCGTGGCTTTGTTGAGCAGGTATGCGTCAAGCATAGCCATTGCAGCCATGGCTTCCACCACAGGCACGGCTCGAGGCACAACGCAAGGGTCGTGACGTCCGCGCGCTTTGAGCACAGCTTCGCGCCCCTCGTCGTCGATGGTCTCGACTTCGCGGAGCAGTGTGGCTACGGGCTTGAAAGCCACGCGCATGGTGATGTCCATGCCGTTGCTCAGACCTCCCTGTATGCCGCCCGAATGGTTTGTGAGGGTGTATGCTCGGCGTGCGGTATGGTTGTATTGCCAGTTGTCAAGCACCTCGCTGCCGCGATGGGTGCTTCCCTCAAAACCCATGCCGAACTCTACGCCCTTGACTGCGTTGATGCTGAGCATTGCCGCTCCGAGGGTGACATTTAACTTGTCGAATACTGGTTGCCCCAGTCCGGCAGGTGCTCCGGCTATTATGCAGGTAACCACACCGCCGATTGTGTCGCCATCTTTTCTGACGTCCATTATCAGCTCCTCCATGCGCGATGCCATGTCGGGGTCAGGACAGCGCACAGGATTGCTCTCTATTTCTGCCATGTCAAGGTCGCGGTAGGAGGCATCTAACTGCAGTGGTCCCACCGCGCTGGTGTATGCCGTCACGTTGATGCCGGCATGTGAGAGAGCCTGCATGGCGAAAGCTCCTGCCACCACACGCGCTATGGTCTCGCGGGCGCTGCTTCTGCCTCCGCCGCGATGGTCGCGTATGCCGTATTTCGTTTGGTAGGTGTAGTCGGCATGGCTCGGACGGTAGAGATGGCGCATATTTTCGTAGTCGCTGCTGTGCTGGTCGGCATTGCGCACTATGAATCCTATCGGAGTGCCGGTGGTCACGCCGTCCATGAGTCCTGATAGCACCTCTACACGGTCCTTTTCGTCGCGGGCGGTGACGATGCGTGACTGTCCCGGACGGCGGCGGTTGAGCTGTCGCTGCACCTCCTCGAGGTCTATGGAGATGCCTGCGGGCATGCCGTCGATGACGCCCCCTATGGCTGCGCCGTGGGATTCGCCGAATGATGTGAGTCTGAATATCTGTCCGAATGAGTTCATCGTTGGTCAGGATTTAGTTAGGTCAGTGACAGTCGCACCGGTATAGTTGATAAGGTCGGCAGGGGAGAGGTGGAGCTGCAACCCGCGTTTGCCAGCCGATACATATATGGTGTCGTAGTCGGTGGCTGTGGTGTGGATAAATACCGGAAAGGGCTTCTTCATCCCTATGGCTGTGCACCCTCCGCGCATGTAGCCTGTCAGAGGCAGCAGCTCTTTCATGGGTATGAGGTCTGCCTTCTTGGCTCCGGCTGCTTTGGCTGCCTTTTTGAGGTCGACTTCCGCATTGCCCGGGATAACGCAGACGAAATGCCCTGCTTTATCGCCTTCGAGCACTAAGGTCTTGAACACCTTGTTGATGTCCTCGCCCAACTCTGCTGCCACATGGTCAGCCGCCAGATTGTCAGGATCCACGGCATACGGAATCAGCTCGTAGGCTATCCCCGCCTTGTCAAGCAGCCGTGCCGCATTGGTCTTCTCTATTTTCATACCCACAAAGATACGCACATCTCGCGGATTTTGCACCCTGCCACCCCCAAGTTTCCCCGATAATCTCACATTGCCTCGCAAAAAATTCCCCCATCCCCTTGACAACGGCTTTTTGAGATATTAACTTTGCAGTGTGACTACTGAAATCGAGCTCTGAGTGAATACTCAAGTTTTCAGTGGTATCTAACGGCAACGTTGCTCGGAAGCAACCCTTGAGCAACCTTGGGAGATTGAATTTGAAATGTCCTATACTTCAGAATGCGCTTATAGCAGCGGTACGTGCTATCCATTTCCCCAAGTTGAAGGTTGCGATTAAATGAACTAAGTTTAACTTCCTAATTTACAATGGAGAGATATAGCAAAGCTCCAAGATTTATTTTTGAGGAAACGGAAGCCAATCCAATGACTAAGGGTTCTGTGCTCCATCATCGGAAAAAGATGATTCTTAACAAGCATCTTTTGAATGCGAATTTAGAGGTAGAAGGTCTATTCCAGATGCCTAAAGTTGATGCCTACAAGGGGGATATTCCTGATGCGTTTGTGCCATACAATGCTAAGGTGCCTGAGCATTCAAATCAAAAGGGCGTGTATTGTCATCTTGACGATTATAGGATTTTATCAACATGGAATCAGCCTTACAAGGGTTTGATGAAAGTACGTAGATATAAGGTTGCGGCAGTTCCTGATTTCACAGTATTTTGTGATGGACTCGTGTGTGAGAATATTGAACAACTTCGTCGTAACAGGACTCTGACCAGGTTTTGGCAAGACAACGGAGTCCCTACGATACAATCAGTATCGTGGGGCAATGCAGATTCATTAGGATATGCGTTTGATGGATTGGCATCAAACAGTTGGACGGCTCTTGGTCACCAGCGTGTTGGTAACAGGAGTGAGCAACGCCTGTACAGGTATGCTCTTGAGAAATTCATAGAAGAAAAGCAACCCATCGGATTGATAGTATTCGGAGCCCCGTTGAACTTTGATGTTCCCGTGGAGGTGAGGACATATCCAAGCTATATCCCTAAACTCAGATGCTTATGAGAAATGTAGAACAAAATCTATGGGAGTTCATAAGTGATACCCCAGAGGAATTTGAACATGCCATAGCTAATGCTGAAACCCACAATGAGAAAATCTTCTTTGAGAAGATGAGGTATAAGATACTGCATGAAACAGCAGCCAGTAACGACATCATCATGCATGACAATAACAATAAAGATGGAATCTACATCTTGAGAGTCGGGACTGATGATTTTCAGGTCGGAAAAATCCTGGACGGATATATGGTTGGAGCATGCGAAGAATTTTCTGGACTTTTCTTTTTCTTGACTCAAGATTTGGATCAGTTCATACATCGCCATGTCACAGTTGGCGAATGGCTTAAGGAGCAAGATTATTCAGGCATCAGTTATGATGCAAATAACGACTACATGTAATCTCTATGGGAAGTCAAAGACAATATTTAGGAACGGGCGGTTTCTCTTCATTCCTATATAGGCAGAAAAGAGACTCTATTGTTGCATCCAATGGAGTTGTGGGAAGAATTGTTGAGAAAATAGATGGTACGGCTTATGACGGACTGCCCATACACTCTAACACGGGTGAGGTGTACCTTAAAATGAATCAAGAGGGTGCGATTGTTCAGGCGCGTGTCTATAATTCACGCGATCCTGTCGTTGACTTTGATTGGGACCATCCACATGCCAATAGAGATGGCTCTCGTTTTCAATATGGTGTTGTACATGTGCAAAGTTGGAGGAAAGATGCCAAAGGACGATGGATTCGTGATTCAAAGAATGCTCGCTATATGACCGACGATGAAATAAAGCGTTTTGGCGAACTTCTAAAAAAGGCAAATCCTAAAATAAGATTCAAACCATGAATAGTCGTACAGCCCATGTGATCGGTGACTGAACTTTAGGGCGCATACCGGCGTTTAATTGACAGTGGGCTGAGGCTCTTTCAGTCTGCTGCCGATATGAATGTTAACCAACTAAAACCTATAGACACTATGGAATCTATCATCAATTCCCAGCTTCCCGAATTCAAAGTAAAGGCTTACCACAACGGCAATTTTATAGATGTCACCAACGAGGACATCAAGGGGCACTGGGCTGTATTCTTCTTCTATCCCGCTGACTTCACCTTCGTATGTCCGACCGAACTCGTGGATCTCGCCGAGAAGTATGACGAGTTTAAGAAACGTGGCGTGGAGGTCTACTCTGTCAGCTGCGACACACACTTCGTCCACAAGGCATGGCACGATGCTTCCGACAGCATCAAGAAAATCAACTACCCGATGCTTGCCGACCCTACCGGTCTGCTTGCCCGCGCTTTCGGCGTGATGATCGAGGAGGACGGCATGGCTTACCGCGGCACATTTGTCGTGGACCCCGAAGGCAAGGTGAAAATCGCCGAGGTGCAGGACAACAGCATAGGACGTAACGCCGACGAACTCCTCCGCAAGGTCGAGGCTGCCCTGTTCGTGGCAGCACACCCCGACATGGTATGCCCTGCCAAATGGAAAGAGGGAGCTGAAACCCTCAAGCCCAACATCGACCTTGTGGGCAAAATCTGATTTGTATAACCTCTAACACATGACCTGACACACTATGTTAGATCAGAACACTTTAGGGCAGGTGCGCGGTATATTTGCCGCGCTTGCTCATAAATATACCTTCCGTATCGCGTCAGATGCCGGCGATACGCATCTGGCGGAAGTCAAGGAATTTTTCGGCGATGTGGCTTCTACATCCGACAAGATTGATGTGGAGACCGTAGAAGCCCCCGGGACGCCGCTGCGTACCGAGCTTCTCCGTGACGGGATAGAAACCCGCATAATCTTCATGGGCATCCCTAACGGGCATGAGTTTACCTCCATGCTCCTCGCCGTGCTCAATGCTGACGGCAAGGGGAAGAATCTGCCCGATGACAGCCTCGCGCGGCGCATCGCTGCAATCAAAGGTCCAGTCAGGCTTGACTCGTATGTCAGCCTGACATGTACCAATTGCCCTGATATCGTGCAGGCTCTCAACATAGTGGCTCTCTATAACCCCGACATCACCAATGCGATGATTGATGGCGGCTACTATCCCGACAGGGTCAAGGAACTCAACATCCAGGCTGTGCCTACAGTATATGCCAATGGCGAGATGCTCCATGTGGGTCGCAGTACGCTTGGCGAACTCGTAGGCATGCTGGAAGAGAAATTCGGCATGGCAGAGACTGACCCTGGCGAAGCTCCCGTGCACGACTACGATGTGATAGTGCTCGGTGGCGGACCTGCCGGAGCGGCTGCCGCCATCTACAGCGCACGCAAGGGACGTCGCACCGCTGTCATAGCCAAGCGCATAGGCGGACAGGTCAAGGAAACCGTGGGCATCGAGAATCTTATCTCTGTGCCGCAGACCACCGGGGCTAAGCTCGCCGACGACCTGCGCAACCATATCGGATACTATCCTGTGGAACTCTTCGAAGACCGCGAGATAGAGCAGGTCAATCTGATAGAGGATGTCAAGGAAATCAATGTCAAAGGTGGCGAACAGTTCCGCGCTCCGCAGGTGATTATAGCCACCGGAGCGGGATGGCGGCACCTTAATGTGCCTGGTGAAAAGGACTACACCGGGCGCGGTGTGGCGTTCTGCCCCCACTGTGACGGACCTTTCTATGCTGGCAAGCCTGTCGCCGTCATCGGTGGCGGCAATTCGGGCATCGAGGCGGCGTTGGATCTCTCAGCCATATGCAGCCATGTGACTGTCATAGAGTTCCTTGACTCTCTCAAAGCCGACGGTGTGCTTCAGGATAAGCTCCGCGCCGCTCCAAATATCGATATCTATACATCCACCGAGACTGTCAGCATCGACGGTGACGGCAAAAAAGTCACAGGCATCACCGTGCGCAACCGCCAGAGCGGCGAGGAGCGCACCATCAGCCTTGACGGCGTGTTTATCCAGATCGGATTGAGTGCCAACAGCGCCCCGTTCCGTGACCAGCTCGACACCACCCGCATTGGCGAGATAGTGGTCGACTCCGCATGCCGCACGGCTGTCAAGGGCGTATATGCCGCCGGAGATGTCAGCAATGTCCCCTACAAGCAGATCGTCATAGCCATGGGCGAGGGTGCCAAGGCAGCCCTCTCAGCCTTCGACGACGTAATCCGCGGCATCTGCAGGTGACTTTGATGGATGAAACATGATGAGGCAGGGACGTAGCATTGCGCTGCGTCCCTGCTTTCATGTCTGTAGCTGTAAATTTGATTAATGTATGTTAAACAAAATCTGTTAATTTCTTGTTTGATGATTGAAAATTCTTTAATTTAGCATTTTCAAAAGTAACAGAAGACACTCAGATCTTTAATTACATAACCATTACACTCTATTTTTCACACATTATTATTTATGAACAAAGGTATTTCCCGCACGTGCATAGTCCTTGCCGTCGTTTCCAGTCTCACGATGTCATCGTGCATAGGCCAGTTTGCTCTTACCAACAAGCTCCTTACATGGAACCGCACTATCGGCAACAAATTCGTCAACGAACTCGTGTTTTTCGCATTCTGGATTCTGCCCGTATATGAAGTTTCCGCATTGGCTGACATCCTTGTCATCAACAGCATCGAATTCTGGAGCGGAAGTAATCCCGTGGCATCCGGCACCAAGGTCATCAAGGGCGAGAACGACAATTATCTTGTGGAATGTGACGGCAAAGGCTACACTATCACCTCTGAAAGTGACAAGCAGATCGTGCGCCTCGATTTTGACGAGGAGATGCGTGAGTGGGACGTTACTGTCGACGGTCAGACCTATCCCCTGATGACATTTGTAGATGACACACACGTGGCTCTGCCTGGTGTTGACGGCGCTTCGCAGATTGTAAGCCTCGACGAAGCCGGTCTGACTGCATATAAGCAGACCGTAGGCCAGCTCAGTCCCATGGCATTTGTGGCACGCTAACCTAAAGAAATAGCGCAGGGCATCTACGCCGTCACCTTCCGCGGCGCCTTGCCTACTCCCTCATATCACCAAAACAAGGAAGGACTCAGGCTCTGACCCGTGGCTACTTGGCTAAGGGTTCGGAGTCTGAGTTTTTTCATGATATATAAAATATAATTTACGGTTATGTGCCTTTTTATAGCGGATAGGGTTAGGAAGATTACGCAACCGTTGTTAATAAAAGCGATTTTATACATATATTTGCATAAAATTTATTTAAGACACTTAAATCGTCATTTCACATTAGTATTCCTATCATTATTGTTTTATCAATCATTGCTTATGAAAAAGTTTTTTACTCTCGCTATGTTGGGGTTAGCTACGCTGTCGGCTTCTGCCATCGGTCCCGATATCTTCAACAAGCTCGGAGCGGGCGTAGGTGTCGGCACCACCGGTGTGACTTTTGAGGTCGCTACACCCATCACTTCTTTTGTGCAGATGCGTGCAGGTCTGTCATGGATGCCCGGCATCACATTCAATGCCGATGCCGACTTCACCTACTGGGCGCCTGATGCCACTACAGGCATCGACCGTGAGTATGACGGCACTGTCCAGCTCAAAGGCGACCTCGGCAGAGTGCAGGGCGAAATCATCTTCAATGTCTACCCTGTACCCAAAGTGCCTTTCTATGTGGCAGCAGGAGCTTATTTCGGAGGCAACAAGCTGCTGAAAATCACAGGACACAGCGATGATCTCAAAAACGCTGGTGAAGCCATCATCGGCGATTACAAGATTCCTGCCGATGGAAACGGTGACATCAAAGGTGGTTTCAAGGTCAACGGCTTCCGTCCGTATCTCGGTCTGGGCTGGGGACGCATGATACCTGGCAAGCTGGTCAATTTCTCATGCGAACTGGGTGTGCAGTTTGAAGGCAAACCGAAACTCTACACCGACTACGGCGAGATAGACCAGTCTCTCGTAGAAGACGACAACACATTTGAGAAAATATCCAACGCCCTCAAAGTCTATCCCACACTGACATTCCGCATCAATTTCCGCGCCATCTGATCAAATTATCAGACAAAAAATCCGGGCAGCCGACCTCTGATAAGTCGGCTGCCCGTTTCGTTTCTCGTAGTCCTTACTGCTATAGGTGACTATGGATTGTAGGGGCATGCCATGGCATGTCAGCCCCAATATGGCGTGATCCAAGACATCCCACCAGTCTGACATGCCATGGCATGTCCCTACACTGTGTGAATTACATGAGTCCTGCAACGTTTACATTTCATTCCTCTTCTCTCTGTGTTGACTACTTGAGGTTGTCTCGCACCGAGTCGAGGTATCGCTGCATGGCATCCGAGTCGCGGCGTTCGACGATGGCGCGGAGCTCTTCGAGTCGTTCGCTGATGCGCTTGAGCTGGTCGGGGGTGCTGGGGTTGAAGAGGATTTCGCTCAGCAGGTAGTCGTCCTCGCTCATAAGTCCGTGGGCTATCGCCAGATGACGCTTGAACGTGGTGCCCGGCGCATCCTGGTGCTTCATTATGCTTCCGAACACAAGGGTTGACGCAAACGGAATCGACAGCGAATAGGCTATCGTTTCATCGTGTTGCTCAAAGGTGTACTCCTCGATATGGAGGTTGAGCCTCTGGTAGACATCGCGGAAGAATATCTTGCCGAGATGGTCGCCTTCGGAGATGATGATGGCGTTTTCGTTGCTGAGGTTGGAAAGCGATGCGAAGGTCGGACCAAACATCGGGTGGGTGCTGACATATGGATGCCCGCACTCTGCATAAAATTCTGGCAACCCTGTCTTTACGGATGCTATGTCTGAGATGATGCAGCTGTCAGGTATGTGAGGCAGTATCTGTCGGAATGCATCAAGAGTGTATTTGACCGTCGATGCGTTGATGACCAGCTCCGGGGCAAACTCATCCACCTCTTCAAGAGATGCGAAGCGGCGCACACCGAATGTGAATCGGAGTTTGTCAGGGTTGGGGTCATAGACCGCCACATCGTGGGTGGCAGAGAGGAGATCGGCGAAAAACGACCCCATCTTGCCGGCTCCCATTATCAATATCTTCATGGCCAATTAATCAGTATATTATTTACATGTAGGGACGCGGCGTGCCGCGTCATTAAACGCAATACGCATCGCCTCATGCGATGACGCGGCACGCCGCGTCCCTACATTTGATGTCATATCTCCTGTTATCCGCGGTTGTTGTTGAATATTTCTACCTGCTGGCGCACTGACTCCTCGTGGATGGCTGAGAGGACTGTGCGCATGAATTCTGCCGCCATGCCCATCTCCTCGGCAAGCCGTGCACGTGTCTGCATGATTTCGTCATGGCGTCCGATCTGCAGCACGGGCATGCTGTGTTCCTTCTTGTACTGACCGATTTCGCGTGACACTCTCATGCGCTTTGACAGAAGTTCTACAAGTTCGTTGTCGATGCTGTCAATCTGCTGGCGCAGGGCTGCAAGGCTCTCGGTGCTCTGCGATGAAGTAGGTGTCACGAGTGTGTTGAGGATAAGACCCAGTGTCTCGGGAGTCACCTGCTGTGATGCGTCGCTCCAGGCGCAGTCTGGGTCGCAATGGCTCTCGATGATGAGACCGTCAAAACCCATGTTCATGCTCTGCTGTGACAGCGGGGCGATGAGTTCGCGCTTGCCGCTGATGTGGCTGGGGTCGCATACGATGGTGAGTTCGGGCATGCGGCGGCGAAGCTCGATGGGTATGTGCCACTGGGGCATGTTGCGGTAGAGATGCTTGCCATAGACCGAGAAACCGCGGTGTATCGCTCCGAGTCGGCGGATGCCGGCATTGTAGATGCGCTGGAGCGCACCGATCCACAGCTCGAGGTCGGGATTGACGGGGTTCTTGACCAGCACAGGCAGGTCGGGTACCTGAGCCTCGGCGAGGGTGTCGGCTATCTCCTGCATGGCAAAGGGGTTGGCTGAGGTGCGGGCTCCGATCCAGAGTATGTCTATGCCGGCATCGAGAGCTTCCTTGACATGCTGGCGTGTGGCTACTTCGGTGGCTGTGAGCATGCCGAGCTCCTCCTTGACGCGGCGCATCCAGCCGAGACCTTCTGCACCTACGCCCTCGAAACCTCCGGGCTTGGTGCGGGGCTTCCAGATGCCGGCGCGGAATATCTTGATGCCGTTTTCGGCAAGCTGGGCTGCGGTCTCCATGACCTGCTTTTCGGTCTCGGCACTGCACGGACCGGCTATTATAAGGGGTTTGATGTCGTCGACGATGGGTTTGAGATCTTTCATAAGATGATATGTTTTTTATTTATTTGATTACTTGTTGAGATTCTGTACGCGCATCAGGGCTTCCTCCATCCGTTCGCGCGGTGTGCAGAGTGACAGGCGAATGTATCGGTCGCCGTTGCTGCCGAATATGCTGCCGGGGGTGACAAACACGTGTGCGTCATAGAGCAGGCGGTCTGACATCGCCTCGGCTGACTCGCAGCTATCGGGGATACGCGCCCACACAAACAGTCCCTGCTGGCGCGGATCGAAGGTGCAGCCGGCTGCGGTAGCTATCTTTTCGGCTACTTCGCGTCGTTCGCGGTACACGCGGTTGACCTCGGCATACCAGCTGTCGGGCTGGCTCAGGGCTTCGACAGCTGCAAGCATCATCGGGCGGAACTGTCCGGAGTCGATATTGCTCTTGACCTTGAGTATCCACGAGATGAAGGTCGGGTTGGCTGCCACCATGGCTATGCGCCATCCTGACATGTTGTGGCTCTTGGAGAGCGAATTGAACTCTATGGCTATATCCTTTGCACCGGGGATGGAGAGTATGCTCAGCGGATGCTCGTTGAGTATGAAGCTGTAGGGATTGTCATGGACTATGACGATGCCGTGTTTTTTGCCGAATGCCACGAGTTTCTCAAACAGCTCTGCCGATGCCGGAGTGCCTGTAGGCATATTGGGATAGTTGACCCACATCAGTTTGATGCGGTCGAGTGGCAGACGCTCCATGGCGTCGAAGTCGGGCATCCAACCGCCCTCCTCGGTCAGGTCGTAGCTGTGTATCTCAGCACCGACAAGGCGGCTGACACTGGTGTAGGTCGGATAGCCGGGATTGGGCACGAGCACGCCGTCGCCGGGGTTGAGAAATGCCAGCGACACGTGGAGTATGCCCTCCTTTGACCCGATGAGGGGCTGTATTTCGGTAGCCGGATCGAGTTTGACCCCGTAATAACGGTCATACCAGCTGGCGAAAGCCTGACGCAGCTCCGGGATGCCCACGTAGGGCTGGTATGAATGGGTGTCGGGACGCGAAGCCTGCTGGCTCAGAGTGTCGATGACTGACTGTGCCGGCGGAAGGTCGGGACCTCCTACGCCGAGCGATATGATGTCAAGCCCTGTGGCTTTCATCTGGGCTATCTCACGCAGTTTGCGTGAGAAGTAGTATTCTTTGACCTGGCTTACGCGGTCAGCTGGTATGATGTCTTTCATATTTCGTTTTTACATTCTTTATATTCGCCGAGGATTCGCAGGTCGTTGAGCAGGGGACGCACAGCCTCTATGCTCTGGCGGTAGCGCACATAGCTGTCATATGTCACATCGACGTAGAAGCGGTATTCCCATTCGCGCCCTATGATGGGCATTGACTGGATTTTGCTCATATTGATGTCGTAGAATGACAGTATGGTCAGTATGTGGCACAGAGAGCCTTTGGCGTGGGGTATGGTGAACACTATCGATGCCTTGTCGGTGTCCTCGGGACGCGGAGCCAGCTCATGAGCCATCAGCGGGTCGCATACGAAGAGGAAGCGGGTGAAGTTGCGCTTGTTGGTCTCTATGCCGCGGTCGAGGATTTCAAGACCGTAAAGCTCTGCGGCATATTCGCCGCACACGGCTGCATGTCCCGTCAGGATCTGTTCGGAAATCTCCTTGGCACTCCCGGCAGTGTCAAATTTTTCTACCTTGCGCAGGTTGGGGTGCAGGTTGAGGTAGTTGGCACACTGCATCAATGCCATCGGATGTGAATTGACCTCTGTCAGTTGGTCTATCCGCTGTCCGGGCAGCGCGCACAGGGTGTGCGATATGCGCATCTTGTGCTCGCCCACGATGACGAGGTTGCTCTTGCGGAGCAGTTCGTGGTTCTGGAGCAGTGCGCCGGCTATGGTGTTTTCTATCGCCACGGCTCCCACCATCGACGCATCATTGGCAAGATGGTCAAACTCAGCGTCAAACGTGTCAAACGCTACCGGCATTATGTCGCGGTCGGCAAAATAGAGGTGTGCGGCTGCATCGTGATAGCATCCTGGCACCCCCTGTATGCCCACTCTGAGGGCTGAGGCTGATGTGTCGTCTGATGGTTGTGTCATATGAGATTGTGATGTTAATAAAAAATCCCGTGCCGCTCGCTGCGGTCGGGATTTTATATCGTTGTCGCCTCATGGCTTGAGGCTGTGTAACTGTCGGAAGTCTGTAGGCACATATAAAATCCCTTTCTTATCTCTTGCCGAAATAAAAATAAGAATAAAAGTAATATGTGCTAAATCGCTTCATCGTTTGTAGATTATAACCCTATTGGATTATTTGCTGGCAAAATTAGAGAAAATTATGGTTTGACACAACAATTTGGCAGATAAAATGAGTCATTAAAGAAAAATTAACAAAACCTGCCGTCGCTCTTCATGCGCGCATGTAGATTCAAAACCGAAGTGCAAAAA
>LUJR01000014.1 GCA_001689515.1 Bacteroidales bacterium M7 | reverse complement strand
ATTGTTAATATTTTCCCCGGACAGCTGTGTGCCATGGCATGTCCCTACAGGCTTTGCCGCGATTTTTGGGAGTTCTGCACCACTCATGCCTAATATACGCGACCCCGCCGGGATCAGTATTGTGTCATCTCTGGCTCTGTGAACAGCATTATGTAGCGACTCTACAAATCTGGATCTGATTGTTACATCTCACTGGCAGTAGTAGGTCAGGGAGATGCGGACGGTGTTTTCGTTGATGACGCGGGCGGTGGAGATGTCGGAGCGACGGAGCTGGTTGATAAGACCGAGATATGACATGGCGTTGATTTCCACATTATCAAAGACAAAACCTGCGCCGAAATCCCATTTGAGATCCCCGCGTCGCCATATGCCGTCGGTGCCGAAAAGGGAGTACGACATTTCGTCGGTCGGCTCAGAGATACTGCCTCCGAGACATACGGTGCCCTCAAAACCGGTCATGACGTTCATCCGCTTGTCGTCAAACAAGCCGAACTGATAGCCTATTGTCAATGGGATGATGATGTCAAATTTCGATATCCGGGCTGATGTCACGTAACTATCTGCTTGCAGATCTATGCCGAAGTCATTGTAGGAGAAAAGCAGACCAGGCTCTAAAAACCAATGGCGGTCACGCATCACGCGATAGACCACACCTGCCGCTCCTCCGTAACCGAAATTGTCTTCGTTGACTGCATCGGGATCAGTTGAAGTCCATTTCCCAGGAAGGTTGAGATCAAATGCGCCCTTGACACCGAGCGAATGGGTATAACGCGAAGAGGATTGTGGGTCATTGGCAGTCTCGGCTGACGAGAGTAAGGGCATAGCAAGTATTAGCAAGATTGTAGTTAATGATTTAATCATGATATGATTATGAATTGGGATGTAGGGACATGCCATGGCATGTCAGCATAAATAGCCACATCGTCAGGGAAGCGGACATGCCACGGCATGTCCATACGACCTCAGTCGGCGGGGGCGTGGATGGTGGCTTTCTCCATGAAGTACGGGATGAGACGTGCGGGTACGGCGGGGAATACGGGCTGGCAATGGGAGGCATCCGCTTCGTCGGCAGAGACGTTAGCGAATGCTTGGCGCACTACTTCAGCAGAGGACTCTTCCGATGTCAGTAGCGGGTCCGTCTCTATCCCCAATCCGTCAAGCACCTGCATGCGGCTATCGCCCTCATATGATGAAGATGCCATGAGGGATTCATCGTTGACGATGATTTCCGGCTGGACAGGGGTTATGATTTCAACAGGCTTATCTTGTGGTTTTTTATCGGATTTTTTCTTTTTGCTGCCAGCATAGCGCGATGACATCTTGCTGTAAAGGTTGAGGATGTCTTTGCCATATGACTTGTTGGCAGCCCAGCGTCCACTCAACCCCTCCCACGTGGGAGCGCATCCGCGGCTGACGAGCTTGAAGCGGGCATCTACCAATTCCTCGCCGTCGGGCAGACTGCTACGGGTAGCATAGGCATAGAGATGCTGTATTTGAGCGGTAACACCCTCCTGGATGGAGCTGAAAGCGTTGCCCTTGACACCGAGACGTGTGACACCTAAGCCGCAAAAATTATACTGGTCGGGGGTGACGGCGGTACCGTCACGAAATTTGAACCATCCGGTCTCTATAATAGCCTGGCACAGAGCCACATCACCGCGTATGCCATAGCGCGAGCCTATCTCATAGTAGGCTTCGGCTATCTCCATAGAAAAATCGGGATTATGCTGACGCACAAATTCGCACATATCCTCAGGAAGCACCATCGCCTCCCCGAGAATGCTGTTAGATGCACGCAGGCTCACAGTACCGCACACCATGAGCAGTATGAATGTCAAAAGATGTCTTTGCATGGCGTAAGTTAAGTCATGCAAAATAAACAAAAATTTGATTATTAAGCTTATAGAATCCTAAACGCCATCTGCATTTTAACACTTTTTATGCCTCACATGCTGATCTGGCGGAAAGTGACAAGGCGGTTATAGATGAAATTGGCGATAGTATATACCATCATGCCTATGACTGTGGCGACACCGTAGCCTGAGAAGGAGAACCCTGCAATCGTCACAAGGAAATCATCGTAAATGACATAAGTGGTCAGCAGCCAGGTAGCGGCAAACTGGAGTCCGTAGCAGAGTGCGAAACCTACGAGAAATTTCAGACCCTCACCCTGCCATCCGTGGCTGTGGCTGTTAAATACCCATAGCTTGTTCCACAGAAACGAATTGATGACACCGCCTACATAGCCGATGAAATTAGACACCCAAGGATTTACGCCGATGATGCCTTTGCATACATAAATGATTACCAGGGTGACCAATGTGTTGATGACACCGACCAGCAGGTATCTGACAAACTGCATCAAATCCTTACGTTTGACCTGTTTCATAGCGTGTATGTGGATAATGTGTATGTTGGTTTATTTCTGTGACGAATTGTAGTGGCGGCAGTAGGATCGTATTCCGCACTCCATGCAGTCAGGACGACGCGCCTTGCACACATATCTGCCATGGAGTATGAGCCAATGGTGCGCCCGGGTGACAAGTTCTTCAGGTATATATTTGACAAGCTGTTGCTCCGTTTGCAGCGGACTGCGGGAATCTGTGGTCAGCCCGATGCGTTCGCTCACTCTGAACACATGGGTATCAACCGCCATGGCTGGTTTGTCATAGACCACGGCAAGAATCACATTGGCAGTCTTGCGTCCCACCCCAGGAATGGTCATCAGTTCGTCAATCGATGAAGGGACCTGACCGTCATATTTCTCGACAAGAGTCTTAGCCATGCCGAGGAGCGACTTGGTCTTATTGTTGGGGTAGGATACCGATTTGATGTAGGGGTATATGTCATCAAGCTGAGCTTGTGCCATCGCCTGAGGCGTGGGAAACGCCTCAAAAAGCGGAGGGGTAATCATATTGACCCGCTTATCGGTGCATTGCGCCGATAGGATTACAGCGACAAGCAACTGATATGGATTATCATAGTGCAGCTCGGTGGCTGCCTCAGGCATAGCCTCAAGGAAGTAATCAATGATACCCTCAAAACGCTCCTTTACAGTCATGTCAGCCTCCTTGTATTATATCATTCGCAGCAGTTTCTCCGTGCCGAACAGGCCTAACGCACATGCTCCGAGACCGCCCAGCACAGTGATAGCCACATAGAAGAGCATCTCGCCGATACGACCGTTCTGTATCAGCTGCATGGCATCAAGCGTAAAAGCCGAATAGGTGGTGTACCCCCCCAGGAAACCGGTCAGAGCCACGAGATATACACATTTGGGCAGCCCAAGATGCTGAAACAATGCCCACAGAAAGCCTATCAGCAGACAGCCAGTGATATTGATGGCAACCGTGAAATAATATTTGTCGTGGTCAAGAAACGGCAACTGCTCCACACCATAACGTGACAACGCCCCTAACCCTCCTCCGAGAGCCACGAGTGCACAATCACCTATGATATTGAGGAAAGTCATATGAAGCAGTCGGTATCAGCGGGCGCTGCGGAACTGGAGAAGGAAACGGCGGTCGTTTTCAGAGAACAGGCGCAGGTCCTTGACCTGATACTTCAGGTTGGTGATACGCTCTACACCCATGCCAAGGGCGAAGCCTGTATATTCCTTGCTGTCAATGCCACATGCCTCAAGCACGTTGGGATCCACCATACCGCAACCGAGGATTTCCACCCAGCCTGTCCCCTTGCAGAACGAACATCCCTTGCCCCCGCAAAGGTTGCATGAGATGTCCATCTCCGCCGACGGTTCGGTGAAGGGGAAATAGCTCGGACGGAGACGGATTTTGGTGTCAGGTCCGAACATCTCACGGGCGAAGTAGAGAAGAGTCTGGCGCAGATCAGCAAATGACACGTTGCGGTCAACGTAGAGAGCCTCCACCTGATGGAAGAAGCAGTGGGCACGCGCAGAAATCGCCTCATTGCGATACACACGTCCCGGGCAGATGATGCGGATGGGAGGTTTGGTGGTCTCCATCACACGCGACTGTACTGACGAAGTGTGAGTGCGGAGCAGCACCTCAGGGTTGCGGGCGATGAAGAATGTATCCTGCATATCACGCGCAGGGTGGTCGGCAGCAAAATTGAGCGACGAGAACACATGCCAGTCATCCTCGATCTCAGGACCCTCGGCTATAGAGAAGCCAAGACGGTCAAAGATGGCGATGATGTCATCGCGCACTATCGACAGCGGATGTCGGCTGCCGAGCTGGCGAGGAGCCGATGTGCGGGTCAGGTCTATGTCAACGTCCACCGTGTCAGCGTTTTCAAGAGCCTCACGCAGAGAGTTGATTTTGTCAGTGGCGAGATTCTTGAGCTCGTTAAGAGCCTGACCTATCTGACGTTTCTGGTCAGCAGGGACAGTGCGGAAGTCGTTGAACAAAGCCGATACCGAACCTTTCTTGCTCAGATATTTGATACGCAGCTCCTCTACCTGGGCTGCATCAGAGGCTGTGAGTGCTGCGATTTCATTGCGCAGCGCATTTATCTTGTCTATCATTGCTTGTCGTGGGCAAATATTATTTTGACAAATTTACAAAATAATTTTCAAACCTGTAGGGTCACGTTATTTACTTCGGTCATTATCGCCTGGTTGTAGGGACATGCCCTGGCATGTCCGCATGCCACAAAAGCCATAGTAGCATCGTATGGGAGGCGGACATGCCACGGCATGTCCCTACAGCCAGTCCAATAAATATAATATCAGTCCTCGTAGTCGTAAACCAGCTCAATGTTGTCAAGCCACATGGTAGCCTGGTCGCAGCCGGTGAAATAGTCGCCGAGCTTGCTTGCCGATGCGGTTATGAGGATATATTTGGGCACACGGGATGTTGAATTGTAGTTGAAATCCACGTAGAACTCGCGGTAGGCATCAACATTCTCCTGTTGTATCATCTCGCCGTAGGCTATGACACACGGGTCGTTGCGGTCAAAGAGGCGTCGGTTTGACGGATTGGTGCGTATCTCATAAGGCTCGTCGGCATCAATGAGCGCTACCCATACGATACCTTCGTCAGGCTGTCCCTTGAGATCTTTGAAGTCTGTGGATGTGCGGTTGATGGCGCCACCCTCATATTTGAAATATCCATGGAGACGTGTGGGACGAGCAGTGAACGGACGTCCCATGTTGAGGATGCCGTTTGTACCGTCAACACGCACAAACACGCCGGCATAGATGTTTCCGGCAGCCAGTTTGCCCAACGGACCGATGCCTACGAAGCGGCTCATCAGCTTGGCTGCCTGACCTACACCGTCAGAAGTGTCATCAGTGGGCACGGTGTTGCTTTCGCCGAGGGTCGTAGCACCCTTGTTGCCTGTATCCCACCATGACTCGCCGCCTTCAGCCCAGGGATTCCATATCTTGCCGTTTTTCCACCAGTTGTCAAAGCGGTTGTTAGGCACCTGAGGATTATCGCCAGTGGAGAACTTGGTCACAAGCGACTTGTCATCGCCGCTGACAGCCTGCACCTCGTAGTTAGTCAACGGCGATAGATGACGCAGACAGCATGTCAATGCACCACCCTCCACTGTGACCCATGAAGCCGGAGCCGCATACCACTGCGGCTGCCCCTCCTGACGGTAGTTAAATGTCACATCCAAACCCTCCTGAGCCGAAGCGTAAACCCATGCCACCTGAGTCCAGGCATCCACAGAGTTAATCGACACCACCATGTCCGTAGGCTCTACAGTAATGGTCCAGACGGTCTGACGGCCGAACTCATCGACAGTAACAGAAACAGGATCTGTGAAATCCACAGTCTGACCATTAAGGTCAGGAGTCATCACAGCTTCAGGACCTGCGAGTTTGATATCGGTGACCTTGACAGCCGCTATATCCTTGATGCTCGGATATAGAGCCTTGACAGTATGAGTGACAGCATCTATCTCCGAAGCTCCGATCTGGTCTTCGATGGCGAAACGCCGCTCTATGTCCTGTACTGCGGTTATGGTCCAGTCATAAGTCTGATAGAGCTGTGTAGACACCATATAGGGGGATGAGAGGTCTATGGCACCCGACAGGCTTGACGGATTGGTCAGTTCGCCAGTCGAAAGGGCATAGTCCGACACCACTACATTATATATATCGGCATACTCGTCAAGCGTGACAACTATGGAACGGGTAGCCGAGTCAATCTGCGCGTCACGCATCTGATGCTCAACCGCAAAGACGGTGAACACCGGCACAATACGCGCATAAGGTATGTCATTTTTTATGCAGCCGACCATCGTGACTGCGAGAAGCGATATGGCGGCGAGTGCCGATGCACCCGGAATATGTATCTTACGCATAATGGTAATGTATTATAATCAGATGTGCACTCCGAGCCCGAAGTTGATATTGAAGATATTAAACTTGAAATTTGCGCCTGACGAGAATCTTGACCCCTCGTCGACACCGTCGGTCATCTGATGCTGGTTAGTCATATGCACACCAAACACACCGAACGAGATATTAAACGACACATAGTCCATGACAAACACAGTCAGACCGGGCGAGAAGTTGAGAGCCACAGATGTAGTGGTGGTCGAGGTCTCCTTGCTGACCCCGCCTATAGTGCGACGGAAACGCCCGGAGCCGGAGTTGAACGACAAATCCACCTCATTGAACACGCCGAAACGCTTGGCACGGCTCAACCCTATGTAATGACGGTAGAACACCGATGCGCCAAACGACTGGTCATAGTAATGCACATCACGTATGTCGAAGTTGGTGTCCTCGTCAAATTCCACCGACAGATTGCCCAGACGGGCATCCGAACGGATATAATTGAATTTCAGACCTACGGTGTTGTTGTTACTGAACACATAGGAGATATAAGGGCGTATGGAATATGTCTCGCCATTGAAATCAAAATCCTTGAGGACATCGAGGATGGCGACATTCTCGGCATCGAAGCTGGCATAGCTGGCGTTGAGACCAGCCATCCACTGACCTTTCGGCAGAAACAGATAGTTGAACAGACCGCGGTCAAAACGCCCCCAGTTACGCTCGGGCAATATCATGCTTACGGTATCGCCATTGACTATCACCAGATCAGGCAGAGGCTCAAATGCCGGGGTCTTGTCTTTCTTACGTATAGGATACTGCACCTCGGGACTCTTGGAGGCAGGGCGCTCATCGGCATAGGCAACTGTATAAGCCGATGCCGCTATCACTATGGCGCATGTCACGCGACGGATAAAAGTGGAGGTTTTCATATGTAGAATGTTGCGCCAAACTGGATTGAAAACAGGTTGATACGGAAATTAGCCGACTTGCTGTTGTGATGCGAGTCGTATATCTGGTCACGTGTGGAGTTAGTATGGCGGTAGTTAAATCCGAGCACACCTACGTTGACTTCCACAGCCGAGTAGTTGTTGAGAAACACGACCATGCCCGGCTGGAGACCCACGCTGAGAGAGAAGTTTGTCTCATAGGTGCCGGTGAAATCATCGCCAACGCCGTTGGTAAGCTTTGACTGACCGCCTCCCAGCTGCAACTGCACCTCGTTGAAGAAACCGAAACGCATGCTGCTGCCTATCGACAGGTAGTTGCGAAACACGCCTGCCACATAGAAGTTATGCCCTATGCTGTAGAGATGGTCCACGTCAAAGTTCGTACCCTCGCCGAGATTGAGCAATCCGGAGTCAAGCTGGGTACGTGTACGCTGGTAAGCGAAACGTCCGCCGATCGCCAGATTGTCCTTGAAGGCATAGAGCACCGTCGGGCTCACCTTAAACGAGTAGGTGTCACCGTTGAGGTTTTCCAGTACGAAGAAAGTATAATTGTCGGCATGTTCCTGAGCATAGCTGACGCTCACACCTGCGATCCATTGCCCCTTGGGGATGAATTTGAGTTGCTGTATGCCTCGTTCAAATACCGGGATGGTGTCAGTGGTTGTCGCGGAAGAAGCAGCATCTGCCGGCTGCATCGCCACCGGCGTCTCCTGCCCTATGGCAAGCGTCGGAATCCACGCCACGGCAGCCAGAGCCATGACTCGGCAGCCTAACATAAGATGTCGGATGTCAAACATAAAAAGATGTTGTGTGTCTATATGTGCTTAGTTATTGTTTCCTATTGTATCATCTATTGCCCTATCCAATACAGTCATGTCAGCGTCAGTATGACAGCGTCAGCTCATCTACTTCCAGGATGCTTCCTAAAGAAGAGGCAGTCGGGGCGTCAGGTGTGGTGACGATATGCTGCGACTCGTATTCGATGTCGCCGATGTCATATGATGAAGATATCATCACCATTATGGTCGAAGCCTTTGCCCCGAATATCGGATAGCGTATGGGGACGCTGAATGATGCATTTGTAGCGCTCGGATAAAGTTTGCCGGTAGCATGTGTCAGTTCGCGGTATTGTCCGTTGACCGTTCCCCACAACGACACATCCACACGTCCGCAATCTTCGGGCGAACCGCCGCCGGGATAATAACGGTAGATGCCGTTGATCGCCGAGGGGCGTGAGGCAAACGGATACCCTTGCTGATATTCCTCCTCACTGCCGTTATAGGCATACGAGCCAAGAAATATCTTGCCGGCAGCCCTATAGCGTATATTGGGGATATTGGGATTATAGTCGATGAACGGAGCCGATACCTGACGGTATGGTGATATTTTCACTCCCGCGGGGTCAAATGCAACACTGACGAGTTTTATGGAAACCGCTCCACTTATGATGTTCGCGCTCTCCATGGTCGAGGGCTGCATGTACCATGTATTGGGATTGGATGCCCCGAGATAAAAAGTCTTGTCATTGACCGATGCCCACGGAGCCTTGGGCTGGCTCGCTGTCACATCAGCGCGGTTCTGACGATTGAACAGCGGCATGGCATTCTGCGAATACAGTCCTCCCATCGGCAGGTCTTCCCAGTTTATGACTTCCTCTGTCTCTTCAAACGCCCCGTTGGGCAGCTGTATGACATCTTCAGTGGTCACACGCACCGACGGTGTGAAATCATCGCTGTCAGGGTGACGGAATATAGTGGAAGCGACATCATAGGTGGTCGATGGGGTGAGACCAGTGACATATACAAGACCGTTATCTGCGTCACGCATATATATATTGGCAGGCGTGCCGTTGACATACACGTAAGCCGACGAAGCTATGGCACGCGTGGACCGCGGAGACTCGCCGTTGATTCTCACCGCCAGATGCGACGCGAAGGCATCGACATCGATAGTATATGGCGGCGTGGTGAAATACAGATCAAACGAAGCCGCAGTCTGCCCGAGGTAATCCATGCGCACCTTGACAGAGGGATATAACGACTCAGGGAGGCTAAAGGTCACTTCATACAATCCGTCAGACACCTTGGTTGACCGTATAACTGTCTGGGGATTCCAGTTGTCACCACCGTTATCAGACGTAAATATCCCGAGATGGTTGACAAATTCGCCTGATGTAGCCTTGACCCTGACTGTAGCTGTAGAAGCCCCGGCTTCCACACGGTCTGGCGGAAGCACCTCTATCTCCATAGGGCGTAAATCCACCTTAAGTGTCACCGGAAGGCTGACCTGTCCGAGGTCATTGATGGCTATGAGGGAGAATGTAGGCAACATCTGCCGTCTGGAGGCATCATTGATAGCCGGCATGTCGGCAGCTTTAAGATGTGTGAGCAGACCTGTTATATCAAGCGTCAGCGACTTACCGTCATTGCTGACTGCACATATCGCTCCATACTGTCTCAGCATCTCCATGACCGAGGCATCGGCATCTAACAGATTTATCTCACGGGCTATGCCCAAAGCAAGCAAGGACGGGGGTTGTACCGTGAACACAACTTCACCGAGCAGATGTGATGATGTGACATTAAACACTACCGGCTCGGCAGGCGTGACTCCCTCTACCACCGGCAGAGGAGTCTCAGGCATGAAACCTGTAGGAGTTATATCGGGAGCTGACGCAGAAAACAGCTCGGACGTCAACTCTAACACACGCGTTCCGTGACCTGCCGCATCAAGCATGACAGCACCCTCATCTGCCGACAGTGCACATGATATATTCTCGCCCTCTGAAGCCTGCAAGCGGTACAACAACACTGATGTCGAGCTGCCGTCAGCAAGCGTGAAATGGAGGAACATCTCCACTTCGCCAGCTCGGACATACAACGGTCCATCAGACTCGGATGCGTATTCAAAATAGCTGCCTCCCTCTGAATGGAATATCACCCTGTAATCACGCATCCGCGAAGAAAACGACTCTTCAATATCCAATGAGACGGCAACATTTATCCTTTTACAATGGATAGCCACGTCAACAGTCTCATTTGAGACCACGTCAAACGATGTGCTCCCCGTATAGTAAGGCTTCCCGAAGCCTTCAGAATTCTCAGCCCCATATGATGCGGACATGACGTAACGCCCCGGACGGAAACCCTGTTTGGTAGAGAAAGCCCCTATGTTTGTCCATGTATGCTCTTTTGCCAAGCCATCAGTCAAAGAGAGAGAAAACAACGCAGCATCGGGAGCATCATCTCCCGTCACATACACATGAGGCGTAATGAAACCAGCATCGGCTGCCCCGACAGAATCACCGAGGTCGTTGCTGCATCCGCTGCAAAAGCAAGCTACTAATATGATGAATATATAAAAGAGACTTTTTAGCATACAAGGCGCAAATTTACACTTTTTTTAACAGATATAAGATTTCACCAACTTAAAACATGTTAAGTCAGAGTGTTAAGCGTGTCTATCGCACTAATGTTGATAAAAAGCCCACGAATGTTAATGCAATGTCAATAACTCCACAGAAATGTTGATAACTTTTTCTGAAATGTTAATAACTTTCCCCATTGTTAATAACTTTACAACCTATATTACGTGCTATCAGATTATTTCGTATCTTTGTAAAGGCTCTTGCCACACATTAATATATAATAACTAATACCTATCATCTATCTGCGACCTTCAATCCTTATGAAGAAAATCCTCACATCTCTCGCATGCGCGGCAATGTCAACCGCCGGGCTATGCTCAGCAGCCAATCTTACTATAGACCGCGTAGAACCGCCTTATTGGTGGACTGGCATGCAGCAGGACACGCTGCAAGTCATGGTACACGGCAAGGACATCGGCAACAGTCTCGTCACCGTAGACTATCCTGACGTACGATTAGCCGAGCAGGTACGTCTCGAAAGCCCCAACTACCTTCTGCTCTATCTCGCTATAGGCAAAGATGCCCAACCCGGCACGATGGATCTGAAATTCAAGGACGGCAAGAAGTCGAAAACCCTCCCCTACGAACTCAAAGCCCGTACCAATGCTCCGGAAGATTACAAAGGCTTCGACTCATCAGATGTGCTGTATCTCGTGATGCCTGACCGCTTCGCATCTGACGGCAGAAAAGAGGACAAAGCCGTCAAAGACCTCGACTACCCCATCACTGCCGACCGCACCGACCCTAACGCACGTCACGGCGGCAATATCGGAGGCTTGCAAAAGCACCTTGACTACATAGACTCTCTCGGCGTGACAGCCGTGTGGGTATGCCCTGTGCTTGAAAACGACATGCCCGGAGGCTCATATCACGGATACGCCACCACAAACTACTACCGCATTGACCCGCGTTTCGGCACAAACGAGGAGTGGAAAGCTTTCATCGAAGAAGCGCATAAACGCGGCATCAAGGTGGTGATGGATATGATATTCAACCATTCCGGATCCAACCATCCCTGGCGCAAGGATGCTCCGACCGCCGACTGGTACAACAATTCCGACAACTACATCCAGACCAACTACCGCCTCTCTACCGTCCACGACCCCTATGTGAGCGATTATGACTATGGCCGCACAGTGGACGGATGGTTTGTCGAGGCGATGCCCGATCTCAACCAGCGCAACAAGCATCTCGCCAAGTACCTCACCCAAAATTCGATATGGTGGATAGAGGATGCAAAGATCGATGGCATACGCATGGATACCCACCCCTATGCCGACTTCAATGCTATGGCACAGTGGCTACGCGATGTACGCAAGGAATACCCCTTGTTTAATATCGTAGGCGAGTGCTGGTACGGCACCGAGGGCGGCGAAGCATACTGGCAGAAAGGCTCCAAGGTCAATCCTCACGGCGACTCCGAACTTGAGACGGTCATGGACTTCGTGCTCTCGATCAAAGCCCGTAATGCGTTCTCGTCACAGACCGACCCCTGGAACGGACTCAACGAGATGTATGACCACCTGGCACTTGACTACCTCTTCCCCAACCCGTCTAAGATTCTCACTTTCCTTGACAACCACGACACCGACCGTTTCTTGCTTGAAGAGCCCGAAAACCTCGGATGGTGGAAACAGGCGATAGCATTCCTCCTCACCACCCGCGGCATACCTCAGCTCTACTACGGCACCGAAATCCTCATGAACGGCTCCAAGGAAGGCAGTGACGGATTCGTGCGCAAGGATATGCCAGGCGGATTCCCCGGCGACAAGGATGTCAACGTATTTACCGGCGAAGGACTCTCTGACAAGCAGAAAGAGGCTCTTGACTTCATGCGCAAGGTGCTCAACTGGCGCAAAGGTAATGATGTCGTAGCCAAAGGCTCGCTCAAGCATTTCATGCCGCAACAGGGTGTGTATGTCTACGAACGCCGCCTTGGCGACAAGCAGGTAGTGGTGATGATGAACGGCAATGATGCACCCAAAACCATGAATATGGAGCAGACCGCCGAAATCCTCCCCTACGGCACCACCCTGACCGACATGCTAACCGACAAGAAAGTCACCATCACCCCCGAAATGACATTCGGTCCCCGCGAGCTTTACATCCTCGAGAACTGATGCCATTTTATAACCCATATTGACACCTGTAGGGACATGCCATGGCATGTCAGCATATAGCAACGGTTCGACCAGCAACACAAGGCAGACATGCCGTGGCATGTCCCTACAAATAGTATCTAAACATTGAAAACAACAAAAACAGCCATACTGGTTATTTTTTGCACAGCTACCATCGGCGGACTATTCAGCTGCAAGCCATCGGAGAAGCATTACCGAGAGGCTTACGAAACCACCATCAAGGCACGCCACTCCGGTGAGGAGGAGTATCTTGACTCGACGGCTCGCGCAGCAATGCAGACTGGCGGACGCCCAGCTATCATGCACGTTGGCGACACCATCCTGTCATATCGTGTAGAGTGGATACGCCCCGTCATAGACAAGAGTTCCACGCCTACAAAACCGACAGCAACCGATGCCACTCCTGGACGCCCTTCCCTTTCGGGCAAACCGTTTTGCATCATAGTCGGGCAATTCAAGCAACGTTTCAATGCCCGTGAGATGTGCGCCAGGCTCCAGGGCTACGGCTATCAAAATGCCATGGTATTTCAAAACTCAGAACCTCGCTACTTTGTAGCTGCCGACACCGTCAGCAGCCCTGAGAATGCTATAAAGCAGCTTGACGCAGTCAAATCCGACCAAAGATTGATGCTTAAAGAGCCGTTTCCTACAGTCATTCAACCAGCCCAGAGAGGATACTAAGGAACACAACAAAATTGATTTATGCTTTATTAACAATAATTTTTTGAATTTTACAGAAATTCCCTTTACCTTTGTAATCACAAAGCAAGAAGGATTATTGATACTACTGCTTTGAGAGCATTTTTCCAAAAATATATATGTTTTTATAGATTGTAGATTATGATAAACTGTTGGCATCGTGAGATGCCAACAGTTTTTTTATGCCCGTCCGAATAAAGCAAGTCGTATAATTCTTATAAGATTTATACGATTTATAAGAATTATACGACTTAAATTATAGTCTTTAAGCGACTTACGTCACTCCTGGAATTCTACGAGCAGAGCGTCCGTGCCAACGACATCGTTGACATCCACAAACAGGCGCTTTACCACCCCGTCGGCTGGAGCCTCGACGTCGTTTTCCATCTTCATCGCCTCATAGACAAGCACCACATCGCCCTTCTTGACTTTCTGTCCGGGCTTGACATTGACAGCGATGACCTTACCACCCATAGGAGCTGATATAGTGGGACCTGTCACAGGAATCGCATCCTCCTGTGCCTTTGCTTCAGCCTCAGCCTGGGCAGCCTTGATTTCATCGGCATGCTGAGCCTCATACTCCTCACGACGACGGTTTTTCAGGAAGTTGACAGCTACCGAGGGGAGAAGTTCAAGCAATAGGTATTCCTCGTCATTGGCGGCAAGCTTCACGCCTCCAAACTCTTCAAGCACAGGATTTTCAGGCTTTTTATATGATGACACATCATAAGCCTTCTCTACAGGACTGCCTGTTATCATCTCACGGAAAGCGGGGTCCACAGCCACAGGCGTATGACCGTATTCACCCTTGATGAGCGATATAAACTGGTTTGATGGATTGCTGTAGTCCTTGTTGCCTTTCTTGCGGTCAAGCGCGAGACTCACAGCCTGGCTGCCTACAATCTGGCTGGTCGGAGTAACGAGAGGTACCAGACCTGCGTCACGGCGTACCTTGGGTATCAGAGCCATGGCATCGTCAAGCAGTTCGCTTGCTCCGAGAGCCTTGAGCTGAGCCACCATGTTGCTATACATACCGCCCGGCACCTCAGCATCCTTGACAAGCTGGTTGGGCTTCGGGAATCCGAAATAGTCTTCTATGGCATGGCATGCATCAAGCAAAGCCTGCTCGTCACCTCTCTTCGCGGCATCTATAGCCTTGTCAAACAGAGCATCGACCTCTGCCGGGAGCGTGTCCTTGAGAGGATCAAAATCCTTGGGCATCTGTTTGGCAAGGTCAAACTCCTTGAGAGCCTTGCGCGCCTCAAGCAGCTCCTTGCGAATCTCGCCGACAGCCTCCATGTTGACCTCAACGTTGACACCGAGCTTCTTGGCGAAAACATACACAAGCTCTATAGCCGGGGCAGCCGAGCCGCCGCCAAACCACCATATGTTGGTGTCGAGAATATCCACGCCGTTGATGATAGCCATCACCGATGAAGCCAGACCATAGCCGGGTGTACAGTGGGTATGGAAATCCACGGGTACTTTAAGTTCGGCTTTGAGTCGTGAGATGATAGAGGCGGCACGGAGCGGATTGACCAGCCCTGCCATATCTTTAAGAGTGATGATCTTAGCCCCGAGAGCCTCCATCTCCTTAGCCTTGCTGACAAAGTATTCGTCAGTAAATATCTTACGCGGGGCTGCCGGTTTGGAGCCGAAAAGCGATTTAAATTTTGCGCCAAATCCCGCGGGCTGCTGGGGAGCTTCGTCCTTGGGGTCGACAGTATAGCACACCGCGCCGTCAGCGATGCCGCCAAGCTCATTGATCATGCGTATCGAGTCCTTGACATTATCGATGTCGTTGAGGGCATCAAAGATACGCATCACATTAAGACCATTCTTGATTGCCTCCTTGTAGAATCCTTCAAGGACCGAATTAGGATAAGGCACATAGCCGAATAGGTTGCGACCGCGTGACAAAGCCGACAGGAGCGACTTGCCCTTCATCGCCTCGCTAATGGTGCGCAGGCGTGTCCAAGGCGACTCGTCAAGATATCTCATCACCGAGTCAGGGACGGCTCCGCCCCACACCTCCATTATATAGAATCCTGCATTTTCATAGTAAGGGAGCAGGCGATCGATAGTCTGCTGGGTCATACGCGTGGCAAACAGCGACTGCTGACCGTCACGCAACGTCAGATCTCGGATTTTTAGATTTCGTTGTTCCATCATATCTGTTGAAAACGTTAGGTTAATATCCGATGGCAAATTTAAACTATCATTTTGAATTACGGAAATTTTTCCTCAATTATTTATTATTTAATATAGGTGTATATACTTATACACATTTGGAGGATTTTTGTGTTATACAACATAGTTTTTAGTTAAAAGAGCATTGGTGACATTGCAATCTCAAATGATTCACAAACCAAACGGTAACATTTTGTAATCAAATCAGCAATCGGGATTATAATATTGTTGCGCACATCAATTATTATCTGTACCTTTGCACATCCTCATCACACACGCATCATCAAAGCGTGTCACACTTCATTTATATAAGGTAAAAAAGATAGTCATATTTTATGAGCGACCGACTGTATATATTCGACACCACTCTGCGCGATGGCGAGCAGGTGCCGGGATGTCAGCTTAACACCGTGGAGAAAATCGAAGTGGCAAAAGCCCTCGAAGCCCTCGGAGTGGATGTAATCGAAGCCGGCTTCCCCGTGTCAAGTCCTGGAGACTTCAACTCCGTAGTGGAAATATCCAAAGCCGTGACATGGCCTACAATCTGCGCTCTGACACGCGCCGTGGAAAACGACATCCGCGTGGCAGCCGACGCGCTGCAATATGCCAAGCGCAAGCGTATCCACACTGGCATAGGCACAAGTGACTCACATATCAAATACAAGTTCAACTCCAACCGCGAGGACATCCTCGAGCGTGGCGTGGCAGCTGTTGCCTATGCTCGCAAATTCGTTGACGATGTGGAGTTTTACTGTGAGGATGCCGGACGCACCGACAACGAGTATCTCGCCCGGGTAGTGGAAGCTGTCATAGCCGCCGGAGCCACCGTGGTCAATATTCCCGACACCACAGGCTACTGCCTGCCTGAGGAATACGGAGCCAAAATCCGCTACCTGATGGAGCATGTCAGCAACATTGACAAGGCTATACTCTCCACCCACTGCCATAACGACCTCGGCATGGCGACAGCCAACACTGTCATGGGTGTCATCAACGGTGCCCGTCAGGTGGAAGTGACCATCAACGGCATAGGCGAACGCGCCGGAAACACTGCCCTCGAGGAGGTAGTCATGACCCTCCGCTCCCACAAGGAACTCGGCATAGACACCAACATCAATGCCACAAAGATAGCCTCGACAAGCCGCATGGTGTCATCGCTGATGAACATGCCCGTACAGCCCAACAAGGCTATTGTGGGTCGCAACGCATTCGCCCACTCATCGGGCATACATCAGGACGGTGTGCTCAAAAACCGCGAAAGCTACGAAATCATCGACCCCAAGGATGTGGGCGTGGACGAAAATTCCATCGTGCTCACAGCCCGCAGCGGACGCGCCGCCCTCAAACACCGTCTGCATACCCTCGGCATCAATCTCGACACCGAAGCACTCGACAAGGCATATGAGCAGTTCCTTAAACTTGCCGACCGCAAGAAGGAAATCAACGACGATGACGTGCTGATGCTCGCCGGCGAGCACCATAAAGCCCGCAGCCGCATCAAGCTCGACTTCCTGCAAGTCACCTCTGGCGTGGGCATCCGCTCTGTTGCCAGCGTCGGTCTCGACATCGCCGGCGAAAAATTCGAAGCAGCCGCATCGGGCAATGGTCCTGTAGATGCTGCAATCAACGCCATCAAGATCATCATCCGCCGCAAGATGCTTCTCAAGGAATTCCTCATCCAAGCCATCAACAAGGGAAGTAACGACGTAGGCAAGGTGCATATGACCGTAGAATACGAAGGAGCTCACTACAACGGCTTCTCTGCCAACACCGACATCGTAGCAGCCTCTGCCGAAGCATTCCTTGACGCCATCAACAAATTTGTACACTAATCATCACGAAATCAAACCAATACAACATTATACAGATACATGGCAAAGACATTGTTTGACAAAATCTGGGATGCCCACGTGGTCAACCACATCGAAGACGGTCCCGACCAACTCTATATCGACCGCCACTACTGCCACGAAGTGACATCGCCCCAGGCGTTTGACGGACTCCGCCAGCGCGGTCTCAAAGTCATGCGTCCCGAACGCACCTACTGCTCTCCCGACCACAACATACCTACACTCCATCAGGATCAGCCCATCGCTGATCCAGTGAGCCGTAACCAGGTGGACACCCTCACCCGCAATGCCCGCGAATTTGGTGTGACACTCTACGGACTGGGACACCGCAAGAACGGTATCATACATGTCATAGGTCCGGAAAACGGCCTGACACTTCCGGGCTACACCATCGTGTGTGGCGACAGCCATACCTCTACCCACGGAGCATTCGGCGCGGTAGCGTTCGGCATCGGTACCAGCGAGGTGGAGATGGTGCTCGCATCGCAGTGCATCCTCCAGCCCAAGCCCAAGAAGATGCGTATCAATGTCAACGGCAAGCTCCGCCCAGGCGTGACAGCCAAGGACATAGCCCTCTATATCATAGCCAAGATGACCACCAGCGGAGCCACGGGCTACTTTGTGGAATATGCTGGTGATGCTATCCGTAACCTCTCTATGGAGGGTCGCATGACCGTCTGCAACCTCTCGATAGAGATGGGTGCACGCGGCGGCATGATTGCTCCCGATGAGACCACATTTGATTATGTCAAGGGGCGCGAATTCGCTCCCCAGGGAGAGGATTGGGACAAGGCTCTCGCCTACTGGAAGACCCTCTACAGCGACGAGGATGCAGTGTTTGATGCCGAAATCAACTTTGATGCAGCCGACATAGAGCCTCGCATCACCTACGGCACCAACCCCGGACTCGGCATGGGTATCAACGATGCTATCCCTGCATTTGAAGGCGATGACGACACCGCACGTCAGAGCTACGAGAAGTCACTCTCCTACATGGGATTCCATGAAGGTCAGAAACTCAAAGGCATACCCGTAGACTACGTGTTCCTCGGAAGCTGTACCAACGGCAGAATCGAGGACTTCCGCGCATTTGCCGAGATAGTCAAGGGCAAGAAGAAAGCCGATAACATCACAGCTTGGCTCGTGCCAGGATCTTGGCTCGTGAGCGACCAGATCAAGGCTGAGGGTCTTGACAAAATACTCGCAGAGGCAGGTTTTGAGCTGCGTCAGCCCGGATGCTCAGCATGCCTGGCAATGAACGAGGACAAGATACCTGAAGGCAAACTTGCCGTCAGCACATCTAACCGCAACTTCGAGGGTCGTCAGGGTCCAGGCTCGCGCACCATCCTCGCCGGACCGCTCGTGGCTGCTGCCACCGCCATCACAGGTGTGCTCTCTGAGCCTTCTGACCTCTAAGCCATTTATCTGACCAACATTCCACCTTTTCACTATGAAAGAAAAATTCACCACCATAACCTCCACCTGCATACCTCTGCCCATAGAGAATGTGGATACCGACCAGATCATCCCTGCCCGATTCCTCAAAGCCACCAGCCGCGAGGGCTTCGGCGACAATCTCTTCCGTGACTGGCGTTATGACAAGGACGGCAACCCCAACCCCGACTTCGTGCTCAACGATCCGACCTACAGCGGATGCGTGCTCGTGGCTGGCAAGAACTTCGGCAGCGGCTCGTCACGCGAACACGCCGCATGGGCTATCGCCGACTACGGATTTCGCGTAGTGGTCAGCAGTTTCTTTGCCGACATCCACAAAAACAACGAACTTAACAACTTCGTGCTCCCTGTTGTGGTCAGCGAAGAGTTCCTTGCCGAGCTATTTGACTCCATCGCCAAAGATCCCAATACAGAGGTGCGCGTAGATCTCCCCACCCAGACCATCACCAACCTTGCCACCGGCAAAAGCGAAAACTTTGACATCAATGCTTATAAAAAGCAGTGTCTCGGTCAGGGTCTCGATGACATCGAGTATCTCCTGACCAAGAAAGCCGACATCGAAGCCTTTGAAGCAAGCCATGGCGCATGTTGAGATAATGGACACGACACTCCGCGACGGCGAACAGACCTCGGGAGTGTCGTTTACTCCATCTGAGAAGCTGACCATCACACGTCTGCTCCTCACCGAGCTTCACGTGCCGCGCATCGAAATCGCCTCTGCGCGCGTCTCGGAGGGCGAACGTCAGTCAGTGGAGGATGTGTGCCGATGGAGCGAACGCGCCGGGCTGATAGATGCCATAGAAGTGCTCGGCTTCATTGACCGCGGAGTATCCATCGACTGGGTACGAGCCGTGGGCGGACGTGTCATCAACCTTCTGTCAAAGGGCTCGGAAAAACACTGCCGCTACCAGCTCAAACAGACTCCCCAGCAACATATCGAAGCCATACGCAACGAGGTGCTCCGCGCCCGCGAAGCCGGACTGAAAGTCAATCTCTATCTCGAGGACTGGAGCAACGGTATGAAGCACTCGCCGGAGTATGTGTTCAACATGGTGGATGCGCTGATGGACCTCCCCATAGAGCGGTTCATGCTCCCTGACACACTGGGCATCCTCAACCCCTATGATACCCTGTCATATGTGCACCGCATGGTTAAGACCTATCCGAAGCTCCACTTCGACTTCCATGCCCACAATGACTACGACCTCGCCACAGCCAATCTGTTTGCTGCCATAAAGGGGGGCGCAAAGGGCGTGCATACCACTGTCAACGGTCTGGGCGAACGAGCCGGCAACGCCGCACTGTCAAGTGCGCTTGCCGTCATCCACGACCAGCTCCACATGACCACAGGGGTTGACGAGAGCAAAATCAATAAGGTCAGCCACATCGTCGAGTCATTCTCAGGCATCATGGTGCCCCCCAACAAGCCCATCATCGGCGACAGCGTGTTTACACAGTGCGCCGGCATCCACTCCGATGGCGACAACAAGAAGCAGCTCTACTACAACGACCTGCTCCCCGAACGCTTCGGACGCGAACGCGAATATGCGCTTGGCAAGACTTCGGGCAAAGCCAACATACGCAAGAATCTCGAAGTTCTCGGCATAGAGCTGAGCGAGGAGCATGTCAAGACGGTTACAGACCGCGTCATCGCCCTAGGCGACAAGAAGGAGATAGTCACCCAAAGCGACCTCCCATTCATCGTGGCGGATGTCATCAAGCATGCCACCCTCCCCTCCACAGTGCAGCTCGTCAACTATGCCATCAGCGCCAGCAAAGGTCTGCAACCGATGGCGATGGTGAGGCTGAGCGTAGACGGCGTGGAGTATGAAGCCAATGCCTCGGGTGACGGACAATATGATGCTTTCGTCCGTGCACTCCGCAGCATATACCGTACCAAACTCAAACGCACATTCCCAGTGCTGACAAACTACACGGTCAACATACCTCCGGGCGGACGGTCAGACGCGCTCGTGCATACCACCATCACGTGGGACTACGACGGACGCATCATCAAGACCCGTGGACTTGACGGCGATCAGACCGAAAGCGCCATCAGCGCGACCCTAAAGATGCTCAACATCATCGAGAGCTACGACTGATTATCCAAATAAACGCATGGACGCATCGCAAAGCTGTTGAATCTGAAATATTTGAATCCAATGATAGAGACACTTAGGAGACCTGTCAGGCATGCGTGAATCAAATAAGTGAGGCACGTCGGAGACGTGCCAGCCGTGCGTAACCCTATGCACGGAGCGTCAGCGAACGTACATGGGGTATAAGAAACGCCAGCAATATCAACCTCGGAGAGGTTGCGACCTACCATTCATGCAAATCACAGCCGACAAAAAGACATTAAATAACATCAACATAAAAAACTGAACAATAGAAAAATGGACTTCAAAATTGCAGTGCTTGCCGGTGACGGCATAGGACCCGAGATATCGAAGCAGGGTGTCGACGTAATGACTGCCGTATGCGAAAAATTCGGCCACAAGGTAGAATATAAAGATGCTCTCTGCGGTGCCGATGCCATCGATAAGGTAGGCGATCCCTTCCCCGAAGAAACATACCAGACCTGTCTCTGGGCTGATGCCGTGCTTTTCTCAGCCGTAGGCGACCCGAAGTTTGACAATAATCCCAACGCCAAGGTACGTCCCGAGCAGGGTCTGCTCGCCATGCGTAAGAAGCTCGGTCTGTTTGCCAACATCCGCCCTGTGGAAACGTTCAAGTGCCTCATCCACAAGTCGCCCCTGAAAGCCGAACTGGTAGAGGGTGCCGACTTCGTGTGCATCCGCGAACTCACCGGTGGCATGTACTTCGGCGAGAAATTCGAGAGCGATGACCGTGCCTATGACACAAACGCCTACACACGTCCCGAAATCGAACGCATCCTCAAGGTAGGATTTGAATATGCCCGCCGCCGCAACAAGCACCTCACCATCGTAGACAAAGCCAATGTGCTCGCTTCATCACGTCTGTGGCGCAAAATCGGACAGGAGATGGCTCCGCAGTATCCCGATGTGACCACCGACTTCATGTATGTCGACAATGCCGCCATGCGCATGATCCAGGAGCCCCGCTTCTTTGACGTGATGGTTACCGAAAACACATTCGGTGACATCCTCACCGACGAGGGTTCTGTAATCTCCGGCTCAATGGGTCTGCTTCCCTCGGCTTCTACCGGCGAGGAAACTCCCGTATTCGAGCCTATCCACGGTTCATGGCCCCAGGCAAAAGGTCTCAACATAGCCAACCCACTTGCCCAGATTCTTTCGGTAGCCATGCTGTTTGAATACTTCGACCTCAAAGCCGAGGGCAAACTCATCCGTGATGCCGTCAACGCTTCGCTTGATGCCAATGTCCGCACACCCGAAATCCAGGTGGAAGGCGGAGCCAAATACGGCACCAAGGAGGTAGGCGCATGGATTGTGGACTACATCCGCAAAGCCTGAACACCAAGCCGACATCTGCAACCGACTGACATATAAATCAAGAAGCGGGACCCTGGTTCGGGTCCCGCTTCCTTTTATCGCGTTATCAAGCAATTTCTCACTTGACAAATACTTTTGAAACCTTGCCGTTGGCACGACGGATATAGACACCGTTTGACGGGTTTTCAACCCTCACGCCCTGGAGGTTAAAGTATTCGGCAGCTGCTTCATCATCAGCATCAACACCTACATTTTCCACGCCTGAAGCATGCATCTTGCTGTCAAGGGTTATGGTCTTGTCGGCATTGAATGTGACTTTGAAGTCATATGTGCCCGGGGCTATCTTGAACGCATTGCAGGCACCAGACATATCGGCTTCATCGGCAGCATCGTTGGTGAAGCGTTTGACAGCATTAGTGGCATAGAGTCCGCTGAATCTGATAGCTGTACCCTCCACGGCAGCACCGTAACGGTCACTGGCACTGAGGTCTGGCCATGTAGTAGCTTCGGTATTTACTGCAAACTGCACATAGCCATCGGTCGAGGGTGCTTCACCGACTGCAGCAGGCACTGCACCTACAGTGTAGTTTTCAATGCTCCACACATTTTCGGCACGGGTCATAGCTGTTACTACAATCTCATTTGCAGTATTACCTCCCCATGGAGTGGATAATACACCGAAGGTCGCAGGTACCTCTGGCTGCGGATCATCGCCGCCATTATATATCACCTTGATTTTAGACGGTATGGTCGAATCAGCCACATCCGAGCCAGGCATGAGAGTGAACACGATGGTTGTCTCACCTTCGGTTTCATAGGTGAAGTTGTTTCCGCCCCAATACCAGGCATCAATTTCCACACCGCTGGGAGCAGAAGTTTCATCTCCGGCTCCGAAGTTCTTGCTATCCCATGAGCCATCCCATATCTTCCAGCCCTTGTTGTCAGCAGTGGTACCGGCAGGATCTTTGATGCCGTTGGGAAGAGTGAGGGTATACACATTGCCGTTCTGGGTAAACTTAAGTGATTTGTCAAGTCCCCAGCCAGTCATTGAACCTACGAAATACCATGATTCGCCAGGAATAGGGGTAGGATCATCGCCACCCTGATATACGCCTTCATCGGTGCACTTCTTGTGGCCTTTGGCATTGCCAGCCTCGTTGGATCCTTTGTAGACGTGGTTGTTTTCTACCCCGACGACATCGACAGTCTGTGTGCCAGAACCATTGTTGAACACCACCGACGAACCTGCGGGTACTGTCGTCTTCCAGATGTCACCCTCAACCTTGGACATGTCCGAGCCAGGCCATGCGGCACCATTGGCAGCATCATTTGCAAAACTGTAGCAGAGGACCTTGCTCCACGATGTCACACTGTTGTCATAGTAGATGGTAAGCGTGGTCGGATCATCGCCGCCCTGCTTCTTGGTGTATGTGAATGCCTGGACATTGCTCTCCACACCATCGGCTGTAACAGCGAGAGTCTTGATAGTCGTAGTCTCTGACAGGGCGATAGGTGCAGTGTACTTGGAAGAAGACGCTGTAGGAACAGCACCATCGAGAGTGTAATAGATGGTAGCCTCGGGGCTGACGCTAAGAGAAACCGTGACAGAAGTTTCAAAGCGTGTGCCAGAAGCGGGATTTGCGCTTACCACAGGCTTTGCAGGAATCGGCTCATCGCCTGAATTGACCACTGTGAGCTTCATGGTGGCGAAATCGGCAGTGATATCATATGTACCAGGGGCGATAGTCCAGGATTTGCATCCCGAAGCATCCACATCCTTGAGATACGGTGTGATGGTGCTTGCTGTGCCTAAAGTTATAGCTTCACCTTCGGTAGACGCACCATAACGGTTAGCATCTATGTTGAGGTCATCCCATGTGGAAGCCACGAAGTCAGTCAGGTTGAAATAGCATTTGGTCTCTGTGGCGCTTGCAAGCACAAACTTGGCGCCTTTGACAGTAAATGTGGTGCCGTTCTTTGTCATCGCGATGCCTTCGCCAGGAGTATCTGCCCAACCTGCAGCACCCTCAAGGTTGCCGAGAAGATAGAGCTGATCCGGTACGGTAGGCTGGGGAGTGGGGTCGTCACCACCGCCATTGACCTTTGACCATACGCAGTAGTTGTCGCCTGACGCTTTGATGTCAGAGTCAGTGTAGCCTGAAGGAGAGTCCATAGAGGGACCGATTTTCACGACAGCCTTGCCTTTGGTACCTGTGATTTCCGCCATGTAGCAGTTGGTTGCCGACTTGAGCACATTGACTTTTGACATGTTGTGGATGCCAACAGCATTACGCAGAGCTATGAGTTTCTTGAGCTCAGCTTTATACTGCTTCCAGTGAGGAAGGAAGATACACGGTGTACCGGGGCTGAAGAGTATGAAGGCATTTGCCGCAACCACCTTGTCGCTGGCAAACTTGCTGCCATCACGGTAAGTGTCGTGATTGTCCACAAAAGTCACGGCATACTGAGGATAGCCAAAATGTATCATGCCTGCGGGCTGATCGGTCGTGCCGTTAGCTTTCCATACCAGCTCACCCATATTATTGTCAGCGAAAGCCTTATTGATCTGGTACTTGCAGGGGAAGTCAAATGCAGCCGATGTCTTACCGGTTGCTTCAATCCAACCCTTTACGGCATCATAACTGCCGTCCCAGTATTCACCTACGCTGAATTCGGGCTGAGAATACTCGTTGTAGATCTTGGTATATTGACCGCCGTAACCTTTCACCATGTCATAGCGGAAACCTGCATAACCCATATCTTCAAGGAGGAACTTGCAATATGCCTTGCAGTTGTTCTGCACATTGGCATTGGTGTGGTCAAGGTCACGCGAGCCATTGAAGTCTTCACCGGTGTCGGGTGCGCCTGTAGGTTTTGCCTGACCGGGAGCATTGGCGACCTCATCAGTGCTGCATATGCCGTCCGTACCGATTTTCCATGTCTGACCATTCCACTTTTCAGCTGGGAAGTCAGTCCAGTTGGTGGCACCGCTGCGATGGTTTATGACCACGTCCTCTATGATGCCTGTGCCTTTTTCTTTAAAGGTCTTGATCATGCTGCGGAGCTGAGCCTCTGTGCCAAATGACGAGTTGTGGTTGGTAAACCAGTACACCGGGTCATATCCCATGCCTGGATTAGAGGCAGCTCTTCCGCTGTTAGGAACCCATATGAGGGTGAAATACTGGCTGAGTTCGTCAGCCTGTGACTCGAGGTTAGCCCAATTGGTGTCTTTGAAGGAATCCCAATAGAAACCCTGGAGCATGACACCCTGATAGTTGGCGGGCCAACCCGGCTTGGCTTCAGCACCGAAGAAAGCCATCAGCATTGCTGCAAGGACGAGCAATGATTGCTTAAAAAATTTCATGGTGCAAAAAGATGTGATAAAATAAAATTAAGATATGATGTTGTTAAGAACTCGGATATGTGAAATTCATGGCTGTAAAACCAATCGCAGTCTCCTACAATTTAGTTTCCACAAAGATACTTATTTTATTTATTATTAGATATATAATCCCCACATATTTTTCAACTGATCAGATTTTAAGCATTGACAAATACAACTGTAGGGAGGGAGTTGCAGAGCTGGGAATGCCTCAACCTGTAGGGACATGCCATGGCATGTCCCAATGCTGTTCACTTAAGCATGGTCAGTGAATCCAATATAGGAGGTACATCGGAGACGTGCCAGCCGTGCGAAACCCCATGCACGGAGCGTCAGCGAACGTACATGGGGGGGGACATGATGCCCATATAAATCAACCTCGGAGAGGTTGTGGAACACATGATTATGTATGTAAGTCATTGATTTAAAGTGGGAAATGAGAATGGCGGTGCAGGGACGTGGGTATGCCACAACCTCTCCGAGGTTGATCATAATCGCATATCATCTGACCCCATGTACGTTCGCTGACGCTCCGTGCATGGGGTTTCGCACGACTGATACGTCTCCGACGTATCTATCCGCATCAGAGCCTTAAGTGAACAGCATTGCGGCATGTCCCTACAACAATGCTGCGGCAAAAAAACAGAGGCATTGCCCGCAAAATACGGGTCAACGCCTCTATTGATATCAGCGGATTATGTTCAGGCGGTCATGCTTGCCGCACTGTCCATAATTATTATCAGAGCTGGGGACCAGCAGCTACGAGAGCCTTGCCGGCTTCGTTGTTCTCAAACTTCTTGAAGTTGTTGATGAACATGTCAGCGAGCTTCTCTGCCTTGGTGTTCCACTCCTGAACGTCAGCGTATGTGTCGCGGGGATCAAGAATCTTGGGATCTACACCAGGAAGTTCGGTGGGCACTGTGAAGTCGAAGATAGGTATCTGCTTGGTGGGAGCCTTGAGGATAGCGCCGTCGAGGATAGCATCGATGATACCACGTGTATCCTTGATAGAGATACGCTTGCCCGAACCGTTCCAGCCAGTGTTGACGAGATAAGCCTTAGCACCGCTCTCGTTCATCTTCTTGACGAGCTCCTCAGCATACTTGGTGGGGTGGAGCGAAAGGAACGCAGCACCGAAGCAAGCAGAGAATGTGGGAGTAGGCTCGGTGATACCGCGCTCTGTACCGGCGAGCTTGCTGGTGAAACCGCTCAGGAAGTAGTATTTGGTCTGCTCGGGTGTCAGGATTGATACGGGAGGAAGCACACCGAATGCGTCAGCCGACAGGAAGATGACGTTCTTGGCGGCAGGACCGCGGCTGGGCTTAACGATGTTCTTGATGTGGTCGATAGGATAGCTTACACGAGTGTTCTCTGTAACTGACTTATCGGTGAAGTCGATCTTGCCGTCCTTGTCAACAGTAACGTTCTCGAGGAGGGCGTCACGTGTGATGGCGTTGTAGATATCGGGCTCGCTTTCCTTGTCAAGGTTAATAACCTTTGCATAGCAGCCACCCTCGAAGTTAAACACGCCGTTGTTGTCCCAGCCGTGTTCGTCGTCACCGATAAGCAGACGCTTAGGATCGGTAGAAAGGGTGGTCTTACCTGTGCCAGAGAGACCGAAGAAGATGGCTGTGTTTTCGCCGTTCTTGTCGGTGTTGGCAGAGCAGTGCATAGAAGCCATGCCCTTGAGGGGAAGGTAGTAGTTCATGATAGAGAACATACCCTTCTTCATCTCGCCGCCATACCATGTGTTGATGATAAGCTGCATGCGCTCTGTGAGGTTGAAAGCCACGCATGTCTCAGAGTTGATGCCGAGTTCCTTCCAGTTCTCAACCTTAGCCTTAGAAGCGTTGAGCACTACGAAGTCGGGCTTGAAGTTCTTGAGTTCGTCTTCAGTAGGACGGATGAACATGTTGGTCACGAAGTGAGCCTGCCATGCTACTTCCATGATGAAGCGGACAGCAAGACGGGTGTCAGCGTTGGTGCCGCAGAATGCGTCAACCACGTAAAGAGTCTTGTCAGAAAGCTCCTTGTCAGCGATAGCCTTGAGAGCATCCCAAGTTTTGGGAGTGATAGGCTTGTTGTCGTTCTTGTATTCATCGCTGGTCCACCAGATGGTATCCTTGGATGTATCATCCATCACGAAGAACTTGTCCTTGGGTGAACGGCCAGTGTAGATACCGGTCATCACGTTAACCGCACCGAGCTCTGTGTTCTGGCCCTTTTCGTAGCCTGTCAGAGAGGGATTGGTCTCGTCAATGAAAAGCTGGTCCCAGCTGGGATTGTGTACCACCTTTGCGCCGGTGATACCATACTGAGTCAAATCGATGTTACTCATGATTGTTGGAAAACACTTTTAAAGTAGTTATTTACGAAAGATAATTGTACTTGCTTCTGGGTAGGATTACCGCCATAAGCTGACGGCAAACAGGGGAACATCAGTGTCGCGTCATATGCGTCGCCACGCATACATCTTTTATCACTGATGCAAAGTTACTTCTTTGTTTTTGCAATAACAACACTTTATTAGCGAAAAATTTCCTTATTATGGGTGAAAAATGCTTAAAGCTTCGCATTTTCAGCCGATTAAGCCTTTCCTATCCCCCCATTACATGTTGGGATGCACTTATTACTTGTCAATCTTTTGCCGCGTAGAGCTGACGAGATGGTATTGTCTCAACTTGCTATGCTAAAACACCGTATAAATCTCGTAGGGACATGCCATGGCATGTCCGCTTTCAGCAGCACTCGCAAATACAACGCCTGATTGGCGGACATGCCACGGCATGTCCCTACATTTTTACGATTCCTTACAAGTGCCTTAGGGCGGCTACTCCTCTTCGGGGTATTTGCGGTAGTGCTCGTCAAGGACGGTCTGGATGTTGAAGTAAAATTCGCCGGCATCACGTCCGTGGCTGTCACGGACCTTGATGCGTTCAAAATACGGCGCTATAAACGCATGGTCCACCACCGTGAAACCCATCATGTTGAGCAACACATACTCATGTTGCGGCTCTACCACCCACCATGCCTCATCGTCATCAGAGCCGGTGCCGGTGGAGACAATCGCCATCAGTATGTAGTTAAGCTTGTATTGCCACACCTTCGCGGCGTTGATGTCGCCCTTGTCACGCAGCGCCTGTATGAGAAGCGCCATGCTGCGGAGATCAAACGGATTGTTGTCAAGCGAAAGACGGGCATACTTAGCCACAGTGTCACACTGCTCTCGGGTCAGAGGCTGCTTGGCATTATAAAGCGCAGACAAATCTTTTTTCACCGGAGAGGGACGATAAGGGTCATAGTCCTCCTGAAGCATATAGCCGAGATACAGGCGGCGGAATTTGTCAATCTTCATCAGCGTATCGTTACGCTGAAATTCCTTCATCAGCCGTGGGTAATAGTATTGGCTTCCGCGGTCATTGATTTCACGCTTTATCTGCTCCATGTCGGGGGTTTCACGTTTGAGCTGGGGCAAGATATTCTGCGACACTGACGCGATGGTGCCTGACAAGACTAATATGGTGATGACGAGAATGTGTTTCATAATTGATTTTATTCAGACCCGCTAAACTGTTCTCGCCAAAATTAGCAAAATATCTCCTTACATCACGCTTGAATGCATGATGATTTAGGATGTTTTAGAGGTTGTTTAATAACAAAGGTTAAATCCTGAGCCGAGAAATTTGAGATGGATTCGGGTCTGCGCCAAGGGAGCATAGCGAGCTATGTGACTGAGGCAAAGAGCCGAAGACGCTCAAAAGTCTCGGACAAAATGGCATCTTTTTATCATTAACGGGGTTTGCAAATTTAGTATTTTTATCAGTTACCATCGCCTTGGTGTCTCTTTTGTTAACTGCCTGATACTCGTCGGTCACATAGCACCGCTATGCTCCCTCCTCACATACAGGCATTTAATCAAAAGATACACCACTCAAGATTCAATCTTTGTTATTAAACAACCTCTTAATTTGGCTGAATTTGTCTGAAATTTTCCCAACAAATCATGAAAAAGCCTCAGCCATAGCCTCAAGGGCTTCCATGAGGCACTTGCGCGGCGTAGCCACATTGAGGCGCACGAATCCGGCTCCGTTCTCGCCGAACATCTTGCCGCTGTTGAGCGCGAGGTGTGCTTTATTGACTATCGTGTCGACAATGCGCTCGTGGGTCATCCCCAGTCCTCTCATGTCAAGCCACACGAGGAAGCTCGCCTGCGGACGGTGCACCTTGACCTGAGGCATCCTCTGAGCCATAAATTCCTCCACAGCGATGATATTGTCCTGCAAATAGGGTATCAAGGCATCAAGCCACTCACCTCCATACCTGTAAGCCGTTTCAGCAGCCAATGTTGCAGTAAATGTAGGGTCGGATAGTTCGTTGGTTTCAAGCCATGCATAGAATGGTCGACGCATCTCCTCGTTGCGTATCACTATCCACGAACTTGCAAAACCGGGGATATTAAACGTCTTTGACGGCGCTCCCAGCCATATGCCCACTTCGGCTGCCTCGGGACAGCTTTCCAAAAACGGCTGATGCTTCTGTCCCCACAGCATCAGGTCGCCATGGATTTCGTCGCTCACAACCTTGACTCCATGCTTCTTTGCCATACGTGCCACACGCTGCAACGATTCCTGAGTCCACTGCACTCCCGCGGGATTGTGGGGATTGCACAGTATCATCATCTTGACCCGGGGGTCTGCCATCTTCTCCTCCAGATCGTAATAATCAATCACATAGTCACCTGCCGACAGATGAATGAGACGGTTGTTGGAAACGACCCTTCCGTTCCCCTCTATAACCATGCGGAACGGATGGTAGACCGGTTCCTGTATTATAATATGGTCACCTGGCTTCGTAAAGAAATTGACACAGAAAGCCAGAGCCTTGACAACTCCGGGGGCAAACGTCAGCTCTTCACGACTGACTTCCACTCCGTGACGTTCGGAGAGCCAATCGATTATCGACTGCCAATATGAATCCGGAGTAGCGGTATATCCATAGATAGGATGTGCGAAGCGCTTCATCATAGCCTCCTGGATAGCGGGATGGCAGGCAAAATCCATATCGGCAATCCACAGTGGGCGCAAATCACATCGCCCGAACAGCGGCTCAAGCTGCTCGTATTTCATAGCACAGGTACCCGACTGGTCAATAATCTTGTCGAAATCAAAAGTGTGTTCCATAGCTCAATTATCCTGAATGCTATCAAAGCATCCTGTATATAATCCTATATATGATATGTGTGAAAGGTTCTTGCACCACAAATTTAAGCATATTTTCTGAAACATAGCCACTGGGATCTTTCCTATCAGAAATTCAGCAAATGTTTTTTGGCAGATGGAGCGTTAATGCTTATTTTTGCGAATATATCAGTTAAACATAAAAAATCCACGATACGCCATGAAACATACATGCCTGTCCCTCATCACAGGAGCGATGTGCGTCATAAGCGCACATGGTGCCGATGACACCCCCAGCCACACATTACCTCCTATCCAGCAAGCCACGTCAGGAAGCATCGACCGACAATATGTCTATTCGCCGCAATTAGGAGAAAACTGGACTATAGACGTATGGCTTCCTGACAGTTATACCTCTGACCCAAACACCCGCTACCCGGTGATATATATGCATGACGGGCAGAATCTATTTGATGCAGAGACCACATGGAACCATCAGGCATGGGAGATGGACTCCGTGACCGGTTCGCTTATCGCCAATGGTATTATCCAGTCACCTATAATCGTAGGTGTCCACAGCCATGCCGACACCCGCAAGGGAGATCTTATGCCACAAAAAGCAGTAGCAGACGCACGAATTCCTCAAGCCCAGCTCGACAGTCTCATGGGAGGCATACCCATAAGAGGCGATGCCTATGCACGATTTATCGTGGAGACGCTCAAACCGCAGATAGATTCCATCTACCGCACTCTGCCTGACGCACCCAACAATACCGTCATGGGGTCAAGTATGGGCGGACTGATGTCGATATACGCCATGAGCGAATACCCTGAGGTATTCGGCAACGCCATCTGCATGTCGACCCATTGGATAGGCAACCCCGACCATGCTGCCACGTTTGCCAATGCCATGTACCACTATCTTGACAAGAATCTGCCCCGCGACGGCAAACACAAGCTGTACCTCGACCATGGAACCGAAACCCTCGACAGCCTCTACGGTCCGTGGGAAGAGATGATGATAGGACTGATCAAGACCTGCGGATATGACACACCTGAAACTCTTCAGACCTACATAGACCATGGCGGCGCACATACCGAGACATCATGGGCAGCAAGAGTGGATCGTCCCCTGCGCTTCATCCTGGGCAAGAAAACCCAGCATTGATCTGTCGCAGTAAATGCAGAGAGGGTATCGCAACAAATAGCAATCTTTCGCCTTGTAGGGACATGCCATGGCATGTCAGCTCCTACATGCAATGTTCCAGCAGCTACAGATACCCGATTCAGACATGCCATGGCATGTCCCTACATGTCGCCCCATATCCATATTTAACTAATCTAAGTTTTGGACAATGGCTCTGTAATGACTAACTTTGCTTTGACAGCAGACGTTATATACGATGACATCCGACTGCCCCAGTCTTTAATTTAAATCCAACTACCGACCACACGCCATGATGAAATCCGTCATACTCCTGATTGTCGCTGCCGCCGCAGTAGCACTCATCGCACCCTCTGCACGGGCATCGCTGACAGCCTCAAAAGCTTTCGCCACCGCCCCCCAGAACGTGTTCCCGCTTCTTGATGCCAACACGAGGCTCGACATGATCGACTACTATAACAGCAACCTCACCACCCCTTCGCCCAACCGGCTGGACGGTCGCAGCCGCATCACCGCCCTGTCTGACAAGATGGTAAGCGTGGATCTGACCCCGGCATCGAGCTGCGATGTCATCATCCTCCCGGCTGCCGCAGGCGATTCCATCATAGCCGTCATAAGCACCGTAGCCACACCTGCCCATGACAGCCACATCTCATTCTATGGCAGGGACTGGAAGGAGATTCAGACTGCCAAGTTGTTTGAGAAGCCTGTGCTGACTGACTGGCTGAGCCAGCAGGGCAAGAAAAACCGCGGAGACGTAGAAGCCATGGTGCCGTTTCTGCTGATAAGCTACACTTGGGATCCATCAAGCAACATCCTCACTCTCACCAACAATACCAAGGAGTTCCTGACCGACGACATCTACAGTTTCGTCAAGGATTACATGCTCCCGTCTCTATCCTACCGTTGGGACGGCAGAAAATTTTCCAAAATAAAGGACTGACACTGTGAGAGGTCACACCATAGACGATGCCCTGACCCTTGAGTCGCTCAACAGGCTAATCGGCGCACTCATCACCACCGATGCCACCCAAAATGTCTGGGTGACAGCCGAGCTGAGCGATGTGGCAGTACGTGGTGGGCACTGCTATCTCGAGCTGTTACAGAAAGACCCTGCGACAGGCAGACAGATAGCCAAAGCGCGCGGAATCATCTGGGCAAACCTCTATCCCACTATCGCTGGAGGATTCATGGCTGCCACAGGACAGCAATTTGCCTCGGGCATCAAGCTGATGGTACGCGCATCGGCTACGTTCCACCCGGTGTTCGGGCTATCGCTCATCATCAGCGCGGTCAACCCGGAGTACACCATGGGCGACCTGATGCGCCGCCGCATGGAAATCCTCAAACGCCTCAAAGCCGAAGGCATTCTGGAAGACAACCGCAATCTGAGCTTGCCCGACGTGCCGCAACGCATCGCCGTCATATCCGCCCCAGGAGCAGCCGGCTACGGAGATTTCATCAACCAGCTCTTCAACAATCAGCATCACCTCCGCTTCGATGTAAAGCTTTTTCCTGCCATCATGCAGGGCGAGAAAGCACCTGCATCCATCATCGCCTCTCTTGAGGATATTCTCGCAGAGGACCGTACGCGCCAGTGCGTGGTCATCATACGCGGTGGCGGAGCAACGAGCGACTTGCAGGCATTTGAAGATTACGACCTCGCCGCGAGCATAGCCCAGTTTCCACTCCCTGTCATCATAGGCATAGGACACGAGCGTGACATCACCGTGCTCGACTACGTGGCAAATATGCGCGTCAAGACACCTACAGCTGCCGCGGAGTGGCTGATAGCCCGAGGGGCAGATGCCCTCAACCGATTACAGCTGACCGCTGCCACTATAGCATCCACCGTCAGCGAACGCATCTCGGGCTGTCTGCAACAGCTTGCATACTTTGAGGGCATACTCCCCACAGCTCCCCTACGTGCTGTAGAGCGCGGACGCGAACGCCTGAATCTCGCCGCCATGACACTCTCCCAGTCAGGTGACCGCCGCATAGGTCCCGAGCGAATGCGTCTACAGTCATATCTGCCGCGACTCGAAGCCGCGGTCGCTTCACGCCTCGCAAGCCTACGCGACCGTCTTGACTCAGATGCCAGGCTTCTGGATGCCCTTTCGCCGCAAGCTACCCTCAACCGCGGCTATTCAATCACCCGGCTTAACGGACACGCCGTAACGGATGCAGCGACCCTCTCCATCGGCGACACCATATCCACGATCTTCGCTTCTGGCGAGGTCACCAGCACCGTAACAAGTTAATCATGGACACACCAACATTCAAGCCCGTAAAAGATCTCACATACAATCAGGCAGTAGCCGAACTGGAACAAATCCTGCGCACCATGCAGAGCGACAGCTGCGACATCGACATGCTGAGCCTCTACACACGCCGCGCTGCCGAACTGCTGTCGGAATGCCGCTCGCGGCTCACCACCACCGAGGCAGAGCTGCAAAACGCACTTGCCGACCTGATGAAAAAGTGCTAAATTTGTCTGATTTTACATCCTAAAACCTATCTCCATGCCACGCAATGTCAAACCTAAAAAGGCCTTAGGGCAGCATTTTCTGACCGACCTGTCAGTAGCCCAGCGTATTGCAGCCACTCTTGACGATTACAAGGGTCTGCCAGTCATCGAAGTAGGACCTGGCATGGGTGTCCTGACCCAGTTTCTGCTGTCACAGGGTCATGATGTGAAAGTCGTGGAAATCGACGGCGAAAGCGTAGACTACCTCAAAGAGGAATATCCCGAACTGTCTGACCGCATAATCGATGCCGACTTCCTCAAGCTCGACCTCAACGAGGCTGTACCAGGCGAAGGACAATTCTGCGTGATAGGCAACTATCCCTACAACATATCGTCGCAGATATTTTTCCACGTGCTCGAATACCGCGACAGGGTGACCTGCTGCTCCGGCATGCTCCAGCGAGAGGTAGCCGAACGGCTCGCCGCCCCTGCCGGCACCAAATCCCGCGGCATACTGAGCGTGTTGCTGCAGATGTGGTATGACGTGGAGTATCTTTTCACCGTCGACGAAAACGTGTTCAACCCTCCGCCCAAGGTCAAAAGCGGCGTTATAAAGATGACACGTAACGGAGTCACCGACCCGGGTTGTGACGTACGTCTGTTCAAGACCGTCGTAAAGACCTCTTTCGGTCAGCGACGCAAGACCCTGCGCAACTCCCTGCGTGGACTTCTTGCCCCGGGAGCATCTCTGCCCGACACTCCGATGATGGCTCTGCGTCCTGAGCAACTGACGGTAGAGCAGTTCATCGAGCTGACCAACCTCATCGCTGCCTCTCGCCTCCAGCAAACCGAATAATACCAATCATCAGCCACAACCCCGGATTTATCGTCACATGAAAGAATATTCGCCCGAAGATCTTGAGCACATCCGGTCAATAATTTCCTCCAAGGACGAGGCAGCGGCCCGCAAGCTGCTTGAAGGATTGCACCCCGCCGATATCGCCGACCTCTACCAGGATCTTGATCTGGAGGAGGCTGAATACCTGTACCGTCTCCTTGACCCCGAGACGGCAGCCGATGTGCTGATGGAACTTGACGAGGATGACCGACGCAAGCTTCTCCACAGCATGCCGGCTGAGGAAATCGCCAAGCAGCTCATCGACAATCTCGACACTGACGATGCCGTAGACATCATCCAGGAACTCGACGAGGAAGACCGTGAGGAAATCCTCACCCACATGGATGACGTGGAGCAGGCTGGCGACATCATCGACCTGCTTAAATATGACGAGGACACCGCCGGCGGTCTCATGGGACGCGAGATGCTGGTAGTCAACGAAAACTGGAGCATGCCCGAGTGCATCAAGCAGCTCCGCATGCAGGCAGAGGACATGGACGATGTATATAATGTGTACGTGGTCGACAACGACAACAAGCTCCGCGGCGTGCTGCCTCTGAAGACGCTCATCACCCATCCCTCAGTATCAAAAATCAAGCACATCATGGAGACCGACCCTGTGGCTGTAAGAGCAGACACACCGGTAGACGATGTGGCTCTGGACTTTGAGAAGTATGACCTTGTGGCTATGCCGGTCATCGACGAAATCGGACGTCTGGTAGGTTGCATCACCGTCGATGACGTGATGGACGAGGTGCGCGAGTCAAGCGAACGAGACTACCAGCTGGCATCGGGTCTGTCAAGCGACGTGGAAGGCGATGACAAACTGATAGCACAGACCAAAGCGCGTCTGCCATGGCTGCTCATAGGTATGATAGGCGGTCTGAGCAACTCCATAATCCTCGGGCACTGGGAAGAGGGCTTCGTGGCTGACCCGACACTGGCTCTGTTCATCCCCCTCATAGGCGGCACAGGCGGCAATGTCGGCACTCAGTCATCAGCCATAGTGGTGCAGGGTCTTGCCAACGGATCGCTTGACATCAAGCATGCCGGACGCCAGATACTCAAAGAACTTGGCGTCGGTCTCATCAACGGCGCCATCATATCACTGCTGGTGCTCATCTACAACTTCTTCCGTCTCGGAGACGGGCATGCCATCACCATGACCACCATGTCGGTGAGCATCGCGCTCTTCTGCGTGGTGATGTTCGCCTCGGTATTCGGCACCTTCGTGCCTCTGACGCTCGAACGATTCAAGGTAGACCCCGCGCTTGCCACGGGACCCTTCATATCCATCACCAACGACATCGTGGGCATGATCATCTACATGGCTGTGTCATCCATGCTGATGCTCCACTTCCTATAATCTGGATGCCATTACAGCAGCCATCTCTGACAAGGCATCTGCCACAGTGGGCATCTGAGCCTGCTTCATCTCGGCAGTGGGAGCTATCACATCCACAGGTTTACCGTCAAATTTAGCTACAAGTTTGCGCACAGACTGCGAGCCCCACGCATAAGAGCCGGCTATGCCGATGACTCTGTTCTTGACTCCGCGTGCCACAAGGGCATCGGCAAGATGAGCCACAGGCGGATATATCTCGGAGTTATATGTGGGGCTGACAAGCACGAGTCCCTTGAGCCTCATGACCTCACCCAGCACATGGCTCAAAGGCGTACGTGACACATCAAACATCACGATGTCCTTGACTCCATTAGCAGCAAGATTGGAAGCTATCTCCTCAGCCATGGCTGTCGTATTACCATACATAGAGCCATAAGCCACCACTACGCCGGCATCGCCTTCCCAGCGAGCCATGCGCGCATACTGCCCTCCTATTTCCTCTCTGCGGCTATGCCATACCGGACCGTGAGTAGTGCACAGATAGTTTACGGTCAGATGCGCTATCTTGGCGAATGCCTTCTCTACGAATGTGCCGTATTTCGCCACTATGCATCCATAGTAACGGTACGCTTCGCGGAAATAATGCTCCACCATCATGTCGTCGTCGATGACCGCACCGTTCAAAGCCCCGAAACAGCCGAAAGCATCTCCCGTAAACAGGATTCCCTCTTCCTGAAGGTATGTAAACATAGTCTCAGGCCAGTGCACCATAGGGGTCATGATAAACTGTAGTGTCCGGTCGCCGAGACTGAGCGTCTCGCCCTCTGCCATGACCTTGATGTTAGATTCCACACCGTAGAAACCTTTGAGCATATCGACAGTCTTGGCATTGCCCACGATCTGCAAGTCAGGATAGCGGTCGAGCAGCATGGGCAGCACTCCGCTATGGTCAGGTTCAATATGATTGATGACAAGGTAGTCGGGATTACGTCCGTCCAATGTGTCCTCAATGTGGCGGAGGTATTCAGGGGCATGACCCGAATCGCTCGCATCTATGATGGCAGAGGCTTCGCTGCCTTTTACTATGTAGCTGTTATAGCTGACACCGAGCGGCAGATCCCACAGACTTTCAAAAAGATCTGTCGTACGGTCATTGACGCCGCAGTATATCACACGGTCTGAAATATTCTTTATATTCATGTCTATGTATTAAATGCTTAATATATTTTATTTATCAACGCTCTTATAGCGTCCCCGGGTCATGGAAAACGCCTGTTTCTTGAATATCAGCACCGGGATGGTGGCACCTCCGGCGAGCACTCCGATGACCATGCCCGTGACAGCCGAATTGGCGACAAACTGCTCGAGGTAGTCAAGAAGCTGTACGTTGCTGTCGATGTTCTGAATCAGCAATATAAGGGCGAACACCGATTTATAGGCATACATACCTGGAACCATCGGCAACAATGCTGGTATGAGCAGACAAGTCATAGGAGTATGGCATGCGCGCCCCAACGGCAGCGACAGCATGCCCATCGACACCGAAGCGGCAAGACTGGCAGTCACTATGTCCACCCCGGCATAGTTGATCAGGGAGAAACGCAAGGCATGCCCCACTGCGGCAAGCAACGCTATAAAAGGAAACGTCCGCACTCCCGGATCGGATATAGCCCCGAATCCTATCGCAGCTACTGCGGCAAACATGCCGTCAAGCAATACATCAACGATTATATCTGTCATGACATATACGATTTATAAAAGCGAACCCTTGATGAGCAACAGCGTAAACGAAAGCCCTATGGCTATGCACATTATCAGCAGCAAAGTGCTTACCAACCTGCTGAAACCTACGAGGACATGTCCGTCAAGCACATCGACAAAACTGTTGATTAGCGGCACTCCCGGTATCAGAAACAGCGGGCTGGTAGCTATGGCAATCTGAGCCGTGCAGTCAAACAGCAACGACACCGAAGCACACATAGAAGCCACATACGCAGCAACGACAAACACTATGAAATGGTTGACATGACGCTTCTGCATATACTGCCGCAGTCCGAATCCGATAATGGTCGCCACAAACACCACAAGCATTGCCAGAGCGTCACCTCCAAAAAGACGGCAAAAACAAGCATTGGCAAGCCCCACAAGCACCAGCACGAGCTGCGGATTGATACGCGGCTTCAATGTGAGACGGGCAAACTGCGCCCGGAGCTCTTCAAGGGTCAACTTCTCATCTACAGCCTGCCATGACAGACCGCTGAGGTCTGAATTGCGCAGAAAGCTGATGGGCAGAAGTTCCACCGTGCCCACACGTGTCAGCACCGTGCCGTCCGAAGGGTCACGCATCGATATGACAAAATGCCGCAGGGTGTACGATATCTCTACCTCTACGTGGAGCGAACGCGCTATCCTCTCGGTGCATCGCACCACCCTCGAGGTATGCACCCCGCAACCGAACATGTATGACGCATATTCGCTACAGAAATCCATTATATCGCCAAGAGGCATGGACGATTGAGGTTCATTCATAGTAACTGTTATTACACCTTATATATATATGTATGTCTTTAAGTTTTCACTCCTCATCCAATGGGTGCGCCAAATAATCACGATATATCCTGCCCTCGGGATGACGGCGGAAAAAATCATCGAGCCGAGGCGACACCACGTCATTAGGACCAAGATGCCACAGGGAAGCATCCGAGGTGAAATTTGCCGTACAACGGTTCTCGACAAACACGTTGGGCAACTGACACGACCTCCATTCCTCCACAGGCACTGTAGATCCGAAATATATGCGCCTCGCCACCTCCCATCCAGTGGAAACGAGACACAGCAGAGACACCACGACAAAAGCCCTGCGCAACCTGCGCGTATGGGATTTCCATCTGTTGACAAATATGGCGACTTCAAGCGTAAGGAGCGTCTGCACTGCCATCTGCATCCTTGATCCGAAATCGGCAGAATATCCTACCTGTATGAAGAAGGCTATGGCACTCGGGATAAAAAGCAGCCAGAACTCCGGCATGCGACCTATGCGTTTCCATAGCACAGGCATCCACACCACCATCTGCAGCGTGATTATGATCAAGATATGTACTATCATCTTGATGCGTTGGATCACCACAGGTCCTTCACCTGCCGGATACCATCCTACGTGTCCGGCGGCATTGTTAAGAGAGAGAAATGCAGCCACCGGTATGACTATGATTACCGAAGCAATATTCAACGGCGAAAACAACACGCACATTTTTGATGACAGACCTTGACACTCCGACATCTCCTTATATAACATCCACACCACTAACGGCAACAGCGAAAAGGCTGCTATGGGAGAACTTATCGCCATCAGAGCGAGCACTGCAGGAGCATATCCCTTGCACGGACGGGTGAGTATCATCATCGTAGCAAGAAATGCCGGGATGTACTGATTGAAGATGAAACCCATCAGAGCCATGTTTGGAGCAGTAAACCCAGCCGGCGAATAGCCCCAAAGCCCCCTGTATATGGTGAAATGCATGTCAGGGAAAAAGTTGCTGTATATGGCAACCCCCATCGCATCAAATCCTGAAAACAAAATGAGCACCAACAACGTAGGCAGTGTGACACTCCCGATCCGCTCATACATCATCCTCAGACCAAGCCATATGCCTGATGCAGCATAAAGCAGCTGGCATATATTACCCAACTCGATGCTATGGAACAGTTTGGCAGCCACTGCCGCCGGCAACCAGAACCCGAAATAGTAATTGAGCATCTGCCCTCCAGTAATCACAGGCCACGGATTGGACACCAGATCGTTAAAAACAGCATTACGGAATATATGGTCCACCGGATCCTGCCACATCAGCCCTCCTATGCCGGCGTTCGCAGTCCAAAACAGCACAAAGAAGGCTATCAGAATCTCCTTCCAAGCCGAAGCAAAATTCACGCTGCCGCTGACATGTCTGAACGGCGCTACCGACACCCACAAACCGAGCAGAAGCGGCAACACAGCGATCCACCAGTATGTCCACCCCACGAGAAATATCGCCAAGGGAAGCCACAGGTAGAGCATGGAAACCGTATAAAGCACTCTGCGTGACATTATGAGAGATCAGATGATTAAACCATTCGTATTGGAAACCGTCAGTTAGAAAAGACATGGCAAATTTACGAATATTTTTTCGCTTTATGCGCGTGTCATGCCTCCCAAATGCCACGACTCTCACCCCATAAAGCCCGCTTTTTGATTGGTCAAAACATCACAATTTTACGTGTATTTTGTCCTATTTTTACCATTATGGAATCCCAAAACGGATTTTAGACACAAAAAAATCGTATATTTGCACCTTGATTACTATGCACAAGCGAGAATTAACAACAAACCTATCACATATTTACATTATTTCCTAATTAGCAGATGAAAGCTATCACGTTGAAATCAGCAACCCTGTACGCTCTCTCCACAGTCATCGCAGGGTCACTCCTCACCTCTTGTGGCGGACAGCAGCAACAGCAGCAGGCAGGTGCCCCCGAGATTGCCGTCATGACAGTAGGCGACACCAACACCACCCTGCAGCAGTCATATCCAGCCACACTCCGTGGTAAAACAGACATCGACATCCGTCCGCAAGTAACAGGCTTCATAACCAAAGTACACGTCGACGAAGGACAGCAGGTCCACAAGGGACAGGTACTTTTCACCCTTGACCAGGTGCAGTTCCAGGCAGCCGTCGACCAGGCTCAGGCTCAGGTAGCCACAGCCAAGACAGCCGTCAGCACCGCCCAGCTCACCGCTGACAACAAGCGCCGCCTCTATGACAAAAACATCATAAGCGAATATGAGTGGCAGCTTGCCGACAACGACCTCCAGAATGCCAAGGCGGCTCTCGCCCAGGCTAACGCCGCCCTCGTGACAGCCAAGAAAAATCTGGCATACACAGTGGTTACTGCCCCCAGCAGCGGCGTGGTAGGCTCCATACCTAACCGCGAAGGCTCACTGGCATCACCCTCAAGCCAGACCCCGCTGACCACTATCAGCGACATCAGCGACATCTACGCCTACTTCTCCCTTACCGAAAAGGACATCCTCGCCATGACTGACAACGGCAGCCGTAACATCAACACTGCCATCACACAGATGCCCGAGGTAGAACTTGAACTCGCCGACGGATCCACCTACAGCTCCAAGGGCAAGGTTTCCACCATCTCAGGTGTCATCGACAGCAGCACAGGCGCAGCAAGCGTACGAGCCATATTCCCCAACCCGAGCGGCATGCTCCGAAGCGGTTCTACAGGCCGTGTAATTATCCCACGTACCTTCAATGACGTAATTGTCATCCCCCAGAAAGCCACAAACGAGCTTCAGGATCGCCGCTTTGCCTATGTGGTCAACGACTCCAACAAGGTTGTCGCTACCCCCATCACAGTTTCACCCCTCAATGACGGCAGCAACTTCGTGGTCACTTCAGGTCTGAAGCCCGGCGACCGCATCGCAGTCGAAGGCGTGGGCATTTCTGTCCGTGACGGTGTGGAAATCAAACCAGTAGATGCAGCTGCCAAAGCTGCCGCCATGGCTCAGCAGGGCGCAGCTCAGCAGCAGCAGCCAGCCGCCAAATAACACCGAGCCTGATACGGCTATAACTCACTCCACATACATTACTTTTTCGTAAGACTATTCACCACCAATGAAACTTGATACCTTTATTAACCGCCCGGTGCTATCGACGGTTATATCAATCTTCATAGTGCTGTTGGGTCTGATCGGTCTCGTGTCCCTGCCCGTGACCCAGTATCCCGACATCGCTCCCCCAACCATACAGGTGTCTACCACCTATCAGGGTGCAAATGCCCAGGCTGTGCTCAACTCTGTGATTGCCCCTCTTGAAGAGTCAATCAACGGTGCCGAAGGCATGACCTACATGGAGTCTACCGCCACCAATACAGGTAGTGCTACCATCAACGTCTACTTCCGTCAGGGCTTTGACCCCAACATGGCAGCCGTCGATGTACAGAACCGTGTCGCCAAAGCCCAGAACCTACTCCCCTCGGAAGTACTCCAGGTGGGCGTACTGACACAGAAACGCCAGTCGTCAATGCTTGTGGGCATAGCCCTCTATGACACCTCGGGCAACTATGACGGCGAGTTCCTCGACAACTACGCTAAAATCAACATGATTCCGGAGCTGCAGCGTATCAACGGTGTGGGCGACGTGATGAGCTTCGGCGCCGACTACTCCATGCGTGTATGGCTCAAGCCCGAAGTACTCGCGCAGTACAATCTCATGCCCTCTGATGTGGCTTCCGCTCTTGCCGAGCAGAACCTTGAGGCAGCTCCCGGTGCATTTGGCGAGCAGGGTAACCAGAGCTTCCAGTACACCATGCGCTACAAAGGCCGTCTGTCCACTCCCGAGGAGTTTGACAAGATCGTGGTACGCGCCCTCCCCAACGGCGAAACACTCTACCTCAAAGATGTTGCCGACGTGGAGCTGGGACGTGTGACCTACGGTTTCTCCAACTCGCTCAACGGTTACCCCTCCACGATGTGTATCGTGTTCCAGACCCCGGGCTCCAACGCTACGACCATCATCAACGACTGTCTCGGTTACGTAGACAAGCTGAAAGAGGAACTTCCCAACGGTCTCCAGATAGCCGTGCCTCTTAACAACAACGACTTCCTCTACGCCTCAATCCACGAGGTTATCAAGACCCTCATCGAGGCATTCGTGCTCGTGTTCCTTGTGGTGTACATCTTCCTGAGCGACTTCCGCTCCACCATCATCCCTGCTATCGCCATCCCCGTCGCCCTCGTCGGCACATTCTTCGTGATGAACCTAATCGGCTTCTCGGTCAACCTCATCACACTCTCGGCGTTAGTCTTGGCGATTGCGATTGTGGTCGACGACGCCATAGTCGTCGTCGAGGCTGTCCACGCCAAACTCGATGTCGGGTACAAGAGTTCGCGAAGGGCTGCCATAGATGCCATGAACGAAATCGGCGGCGCGATTATATCCATCACGCTCGTCATGATGCTCGTGTTCATCCCTGTGTCGTTCATGCCCGGCACCGCAGGTATCTTCTACCAGCAGTTTGGTCTGACCATGGCGATTGCCATCGGCTTCTCGGCTCTTAACGCCCTTACCCTCTCGCCGGCACTCTGCGCCCTGTTCCTTAAGCCACACAACCCCGACCAACCTCTTAAAGAGCGCGTGGCAGAGGCATACAAGGCTTCTACAGAGGCTGTTGTCGGCAAGTATAAGAAATCATTCTCGCTCCATCCGCTCATCGTGGTGGCACTCCTCGCTTTCACCATCTACTGCATGGTGGCTGGATGGTTCAGCACCGCAAGCATCGTGAAACTTGTCATCGCTATAGCCGTGGCAATTGTCACCGTGGCAGGTCTGTTTACCAAGCGTTTCCACGAAGCATTTGAAGCCGGCTATAACTCGCTCATCGGTGGTTATAAGCGCATCGTCGCATTCTTTGCCCGACACAAGATTTCAAGCTTCGGCACAGTGCTTGGCGCCATCGCCATCCTCGTATGGCTTATGAACATCACCCCGAGTGCCCTCGTGCCCAATGAGGATACCGGCGTCCTATTCGTCATGGTCGACATGCCTCCGGGCACATCCCAGGAGCGTACAGAGGAGACCCTCAATCAGGTGGATGCCGCCATTGCCAACATCCCTGGCATCGAATACCGCCAGAAGATTGTGGGCTACAGCTTCCTTGCCGGACAGGGTGCCACATACGGCACATTCATCGTCAAGCTCAAAAACTGGGATGAACGTACTGCCAAGGACGAGTCCGCCGATGCAATCCTGATGAAAATCTACGGCGTGACGGGTCAGTTTGTCAAGGACGGCCGTGTCGTAGCCTTCGCTCCACCTATGATTTCGGGTTACTCTATGACCAACGGTTTCGAAATCAAGATGCAGGACAAGACCGGCGGCGACATCAACCAGTTCTTCGGCATCGTGCAGGGCTTCCTTGCCCAGCTCAATCAGCAGCCTGAGATTCAGGTAGCTTATACGACCTTCAACCCCACATTCCCCCAGTACCTCGTAGACATCGATGCCGCCAAGGCAAAGCAGGCAGGTATCAGCCCACAGACCATCCTGAGCACACTGCAAGGTTATTATGGCGGTCTGTACGTGTCTAACTTCAACCGTTTCGGTAAAATCTACCGCGTTATGATGCAGGCTGGTGCCGAAAGCCGTATCTCACCAGAGACACTTTCTGCCATCAAGGTGCGCAACTCATCAGGCACTATGGCAAGCATCAGCAACTTCGTCACCCTCGAGCGAGTATTCGCTCCTGACTTGATGAACCGCTTCAACATGTTCACCTCAATCTCCGTGACTGGTAGCCCGGCTGCCGGATACTCTTCAGGTCAGGCACTTGAAGCCATCTCACGCGTGGCGGCACAGACCCTCCCCGCAGGTTACGGCTATGAGTATGCCGGTATGACACGTGAGGAGGGCAGCAGCTCAAGCGGCAGCGCCACAGCCATCATCTTCGGTCTCTGCCTCCTGTTCGTCTACCTGCTTCTCTCGGCGCAGTATGAGAGCTACATCCTGCCGCTGGCAGTTATCTTCTCGATACCGTTCGGTCTGATGGGCTCATTTATCTTCGCACAGATATTCGGTGTCGACAACAACATCTATCTCCAGATTGCGCTCATCATGCTTATCGGTCTTCTTGCCAAAAACGCCATCCTTATCGTGGAGTTCGCGCTCGAACGCCGCCGCACGGGCATGTCGGTGCTCAATGCAGCGATTGACGGTGCAGTGGCGCGTCTCCGACCGATCCTCATGACCTCTCTGGCTCTCATCATCGGTCTGTTGCCTCTGATGTTTGCCCACGGTGTAGGTGCCAACGGTAACCGCGCCCTCGGCGTAGGCTCTATCGGCGGTATGTTGATAGGTATGATACTCCAGATTTTCATCGTGCCTGCCCTGTTCGTGACATTCCAGCTCATCCAGGAGAAGATTACTCCTATGAAGTGGAAGGATACATCCAACGAGGGTCTCGAAAGCGAAATCGAACAGTACTCACGATAACCTCACTCTGCTCATCCTCCTCTCTCCCCTATTTTTCATTACTGACAACTTCCATATACGCTCAATGAATATCAAGCATATATCATGGATTGTGGCAGCTGCCATCGGCGCATCAGCAATGACTGGCTGCAACATCTACAAGAAATTCGAGATGCCTACCGACACAGCCCTGACATCACAGTATGTCAAAGCCGACTCGGTGACACGCAACCCCGAAGCCTACGGCAATCTCCAGTGGCAGCAGGTCTTCACAGATCCGGTGCTTGCAGGTCTGATACAGCAGGCTCTTGACAACAATACCGACCTACAGAACGCCAAGCTCAATGTCGATGCAGCACAAGCTCGTCTGCAGGGAGCGAAACTGGCATATTTCCCCTCTGTGGCACTCGCACCTCAGGGCGGCAAATCATGGACTAAGCTCCACGGCGGCGACATGAACGGCTCTGACTGGACCTACAGCATACCTCTGTCGGTCAACTGGGAGGTTGACATATTCGCCCGTCTGCTCAACTCCAAGCGCGGAGCCAAGATGGCACTGCTCCAGAGCGAGTCATACGAGCAGGCAGTACGCAGCCAGATTATCGCATCTGTAGCTGCGATGTACTACACCATCTCCTCTCTTGAAAGCCAGCTCGAACTTTCACGCAACACCGCCACCCTCTGGGGCGAAAGTGTGGAGGTTATGAAAAACCTCAAGCTGGCAGGACGCGTCAACGAGGCTGCTGTAGTACAGTCAACCGCACAGTATTATTCCATACTCGCCTCTATCACCGACATTGAGGTCAATCTGCGCAGTGCATACAACTCACTGTCGCTGCTTCTCAACACTATGCCTCAGAAGTGGGACATCCCGGCTCAGCACACAGCCCTGATGCCCAATATCGTACGCGAGTCAATCCCTATGGTCGAACTGGCATCGCGCCCCGATGTGAAAGCGTCTGAATACGCTCTCGCCACAGCCTACTATGCCACCAATTCGGCTCGCTCGGCGTTCTATCCTTCGCTCAATATCACCGGCACAGGCGCATTCACCAATAGCTTCGGCTCTCTTGTGACCAACCCTGGCGGATGGCTCCTCAACCTTGCCGGACAGCTCGCCGCTCCCCTCTTCTCTCGCGGTCAGAACATCGCAAACCTCAAGATTGCCAAGGCTCAGCAGCAGCAGGCACTCAACAACTTCGAGTACACCCTCATGTCAGCAGCAGCCGAGGTATCGGATGCGATGTTGACCTATCAGAAAGCGACCGAAAAGCAGGAATACCTCGCCGACCAGACCGACAACTACTCCAAGGCTGTAGAGTACAACCAGGAACTCCTCCAGTATGGTACCTCGACCTACCTTGAGGTCCTCACCGCCCAGCAGGCACTCCTCTCGTCACAGATAGGAGAAATCACCTGCCGTCTGACCCGCGAGCGCGCTCTGATCAACCTCTATCAGAACCTCGGCGGTGGCCGTTAATCCCGAAATCCTTATATCTATAATCAAATACATAACACCACCATGGGAAAAGGAATAAGCCAATTGGCTCATATCGACCCCTCGGCTAAGATAGGCAATGATGTGATCATACACGCCTTCGCCTATATCGATGCCGACGTGGAAATCGGCGACGGATGTGAAATAATGCCTTACGCATCCATCATACATGACACCCGTATCGGCAAAAACACAAAAGTCTACCAATATGCCGTCATCGGGGCAGACCCTCAGGACTTCCGCTGGAAGGGAGAAAAAGGTCTGTGTGTCATCGGAGACAACTGCGTGATACGCGAAAACGTCATCATCAACCGCTCGATCCGCGAAGGCCAGGCGACCACCATAGGCAATGAGGTATATGTGCTCGCCAAGAGCCATATAGGCCACGACTCAGTCATAAAGGGCAAGACCGTGCTTGGCAACGGCGTGACCATCGCCGGCGACGCCGAAGTAGGCGAATGCACCATCATGTCATCCAACACCATGCTCCACGAGCGGTGCAAGATCGGTGACTGGGTGCTCATCAAGGGCGGCTGCCGCATCGGCAACAACGTGCCCCCCTACACCGTATTCGCCCATAACCCTGCTGAATATGACGGCGTGAACGCCGTAGTGATGGCACGTCACGGCTTCACCATGCACCAGATCGATGACATCGCCAAGGCATACCGCCACGTCTACCAGAGCGGCACATCAATCTTCAACGCCGTGCGCCGCATCGAAAACGACGTAGAGCCCAGCCCCGAGCGCGAAAACATCCTCAACTTCATCGACCGCGTAAACCAGCGTCTCGTCGACCTCAAAGTCGACACCCGCGACGACTAACACCCTTACTTTAATACTCAAAAAATATAGGGGTCTGACATACTGTATGTCAGACCCCTATATTTTTGGCAAATGTATAATTAACGTTGCAGTAAAGCCTCCACCTCCTCCTTAAGCTTGGGCATATGATTAATCACAATACCCCAAAGGATGTCGGGCTTTAGAGAATCGTAAGCATGAATTACGAAATTGCGCGTATCAACAACCTTCCTTGCTGCTGTAATAGGGATATCAGGGGTCAACTTCAATACCTGATTCATAGCCTCACCCATTATCTCTATGTTTCGTTCCACTCCTCGCCTGAATGGAAATTCCCAACAAATTGACCCCCA
>LUJR01000013.1 GCA_001689515.1 Bacteroidales bacterium M7 | reverse complement strand
TCTTATAAATCTTATAAGACCTATGAGCTGCGCGCGTTAGGTGGAGATTTTGTTGGAAATGCGAGGGGAAGTGTGTAAATTTGTAGATAGGAAATTATATTGCATGAATCATGAAAGGTATGGAGACTCACGATATTATAGATAATGCTTCGGGAGGAGACGCCAGCAATGGCTGTCCCACCCATGGGACTCTGTATCTGATGCCCGTACCAATGAGTGATGCGTCACCTTTGTCGGTGCTCCCCGCGCGGAATATCGAGTTAGCGAGCAAGGTGAAGTATTTCATCGTGGAAAACATCCGCTCTGCACGGCGGTTCCTCAAACGGTGCGACCCTTCCATCGTGATTGACGAGTTGCATTTCGAGGTGCTCAATGTAGATACACCAGCCGAAAGCGTGGACGAGATGATCACGCCGCTGACCAAGGGGCATGACATGGCAATCATCAGCGAAGCTGGTTGCCCGGCTGTGGCTGACCCTGGTGCCCTCGCAGTGGCGGCGGCACAGCGCAAAGGGCTGAAAGTGGTGCCGTTAGTGGGACCGTCAAGCATACTCATGGCTCTTATGGGGTCGGGATTCAACGGACAGAGCTTTGCTTTCCGCGGATACCTGCCTATCAAACCAGACGAACGGCAGGCATATCTGAGACGAATGGAGCGGCTGATACAAACCGATGACCAGACGCAGATATTCATTGAGACCCCCTACCGCAACAATAAACTGATCGACACTCTGACGCGCACACTCCACGACTCCACAAGACTGTGCGTGGCAAGTGATATCACCGGACCAAACGAGAGCATAATAACACGCACAATATCCACCTGGGCGAAATCGACATATAATTACGACAAGACTCCCACCATATTCCTCCTCTACAAGTAGCCGATGGCAAAACAAATCAGACGTTACAGCGCGGATGCCTACCGCTCGATGCCTTCACTGTTTGACGACAGCGAGCTCTCCGGCACGTCTATAATGGAGGAAATCAGTCCGACTGTCGCCAGACGAGCCCCGATGATACGCTTCATGAGTTTCGGAAGCGGTTCGAGCGGCAACTGCGCATTTCTGACCGACGGCACCACGGGGCTACTCATCGATGCCGGCGTAGACACCGACCATGTAGAGCGGTCACTCGCCCGCAACGGCTACTCGATGGACTGCGTCAAGGGGATACTGCTGACGCACGACCACGGCGATCACGTCAGAAATGTCTACAAGATAGTCCGTTACCACAAGCACATACGCCTTTACTGCACCCCGAAGGCTTTCGGGGGCATCATGCGCCGCCACAGCGTATCGCGCCGCCTGAAAGACTATTTCCAGGCGATATACAAGGAATTCCCATTTAAAATAGGCAACTGGGAGATTACCGCATTCGAGGTGAGCCACGACGGCACCGACAATGCAGGCTTCTTCATGACCAACGGCGACCAGCGCATAGCCATCGCCACCGACTTAGGGTGTATCACCGACCGCGTACGCCACTACATGTCACAAGCCCGCAATATCATCATCGAAGCCAACTATGATGCCGACATGCTTGCCCACGGCCCCTATCCCGAATTTCTGAAAGCAAGAATAGCCGCAGCCAACGGACATCTTGACAACAATGTCACGGCTCAGTTTGTGGCCGAATTAGCTACAAGCAGCGACCAGCTCCAGCGCGTGTTTCTATGCCACCTCAGCCATGACAACAATACCCCGGCGGTGGCTCTCAAAACCATAGGCAACGCTCTTGAGACGGCTGTGGAGCATATTAAAATAGTCAAAGACGACACGCTGCCTCCTGCCGACCCGTCAAGGCGCATCTTATTGCTTGACGCGCTGCCCCGCTTTGAGGCTTCAATGCTATATACGTTCAGGATATAATCAGGAGTCTTTCTGCGTGAGGATTCGCCACTCGGATGGATAGAGATTATTAGCCCGAGACCCGAGATTTTTCACGAAACCGAGAGGTACAGAGTCATAGCACACAAGCACGAACCCTTTGGGAGTACCGCCAGGAAGCGTCAACGCTTCCCGACGAAGATAACGGAGAGCGTCTTCGCGCGACAGCTCGACCCGAGGGAATGCATCTTCAGCCAACGCCTGCGACATCGCAAGGGCATGTGACGGGACCACCGAGTTTCCTTTTATCTCCCCCACACATACTCCATGGTGAATCACATTGAGACGATCCGACAGAGCGGACGCCAACGCCATCATGGCTTTAGGCACCGCATTTATACGGCCGCCGCTGACCTCCAACTCGTAATCACCACTGCCGTCAAGCCACTTGGCGACAGCAGGCAGCAGTGACTTTTCACTCGCCGAAGATACCTGAGACGACTTACGTGACGCTTTTTTACCTCCCTGCCGTCTCGTATTCACTGACAAAAGGGCATCTCCACTTGTCGGACCTCCCGGCTTACGCAAAACAGCCATGAACAACCCTTCACCACGTATCAGCCCAGGGAGAAACCGATAGCAATGGCATGCAGTGCCGATTCCAGGAGTAATCTCCCACTCGGCATTGACCGGTATTTCAACGCTTTCAGCTCCGAAGTCACGCACCAGATGCTCCACTATCAGCTCGTTTTCCTGACGGTTGAAGGTGCAGGTGCTATATATCATATAGCCTCCCGGAGCCAATGCTTCCCACAGATTAGCCACAATCTCGCGCTGACGTGTGGCACATTCATCGACAAGAGCCGGCGACCACTGCTCTACGGCAGTACGATCCTTGCGCATCATCCCCTCACCCGAACATGGCACATCAGCCACGATTATATCGAATCCCGAACACGCACTCGGAATGCGTGCCGTATCATCGCGCGTGACAATCACCCTCGGATAGCCCCATTTGATGATGTTTTCCTTAAGTATGGCAGCGCGCTTGGGCACATATTCATTTGCCACGACAACCGACCCGTCAGGCAGCGCGTCAATAAGCGCTGTCGTCTTTCCTCCTGGCGCTGCACAGGCATCCAGAGCGAGGACTGGTGACTCCGAACCGTCCATCAGACATCTCACCACGTGGCTAAGAAACATCGACGAAGCGTCCTGCACATAATAACGTCCCTGATGAAGCGCAGGATCAAGCGTAAACGACGGGCGCGATGACAGATAACGTCCCTCGGCGCACCAAGGCACATCGCCGTCAAAGGGCATATCGGCATACGACGGAGACGGTTTTCGTGAATTACTCCGGACAGACACCGACGGCTCCGTCAGCAGCAATGCGTCACGCAACACGACACCCTTATCGTCAAGCACCGACAACGAATCTACAAATCCCTCGGGCAGCGGGAGTCCGGACTTTCCAGCGGTCATTTGCATGTATCAGAAGTTACGAAGTCAAGCAATCCCGGCAGCCCACGACGCCAAAACTTCCAGTTATGGTCGCCAGGAAGCACTTTATAGGTATGGGAGACTCCATGGCGATCCAGAGCATCATGAAGCCGCCTGTTGTCGGGGAGAAATGCATCACTCTTGCCACACACAAGCATAATCCGCGGCGAATACAGAGCCAGAGAATCCACGGAGGCAAACACCGAATGCGCCTCCCATACGTCATGGTCATAACCACCGAGCAAAGATGGAATCTTAATCCAAGGAAAAGCCTTGAGATTAGCGATGTCAAAAGCTCCGCTGAGCGACACTGCCGTCCTGAACATATGCGGATGCCGCGCGGTCAGATAAAGCGCGCCATGACCGCCCATGCTGTAGCCGGCAATAGAGCGAGAAAGCGTATCGACAGGATAGATGCTGTCAATCTTTGGAACAAGCTCACGAGTGATGAAGCTTTCCATCTTCAAACCCGGCGCAATGGAGTCCTCGACGTCCCAATAGAACGAATCACGCCCATCAGGACAGACAATTACCAAGGAATAAGCATTGGCGAGCAAATCAAGCGGCACCTGTTTCACCCAAGTTTCCTCATTGCCGCTGTAGCCATTGAGGAGATAGAGCGTACGCCAACCATCGGCAGGAGCCTCTGAATCAGGCACAGCCACGACCACTCGCCCAGGCTCTGACAAGAAGGAAGATGGGATGGTCAACCGTCTGATTTCCGCATGCACCACGCACAATACGGTCAGGAGAAACAATATGACACTTAGATGCGCGCGTCTCATCGGGTCAGTTTACGTCCCTCATAAAGTTCGATCGCATCGACCCACTCACGACTTATGGGCTGCGAAGTAGCAGTAGCCATGTCAAAACCCACAAGCACCGTACGTGCTATGCACCTGACATCAGACGTTTCGGGGCAGACTATACGCTGATCCATCACGAGGCTGCGCTCGGAGATGGCGACCACCGCCGTATTGACTTCAATATGGTCATGGAAATAGGTCGGACCTACAAAATCGACATTGATATTGACAATCACCGCATCGACATTGCGCATGCCCTCGCCACCCGGTATCACATCGATCATATAACGGGTCTTGCCGAGGTCAAGGTAACTCATGTAGGCATTATTGTTGACATGCCCGAGAATGTCGATGTCGCTGAACCTTATCTGCACAGGTACCGAGTGCTTGAGAGGATACTCCAGCAGCGGGACACGAGGATTAGAACCAGGAAGAGCCATAGGTATGTATGGAAATATGGTTTAAATAATCAGTATTCAGTGAACAGTCGCGGCTTTATGCAGATACCCACACGTAACATCGAGTGGAACTCCTTAAACGCCAGCAGTCCCTCCCCGTAACCATTATAATATTGCATGAACAGAAACTGGTTGTCACGTGGGAATATACGGTAACTGAGTTCTACCGTAGTGTTGTAGTTGAGATTCCAGCCGCGGCGTTTGGTCAGCAGCACTGACAGACCGAAGCGGCGGTTGATCGATGTAAACGATGTCCCGACCTGATATATGCCGCAGTAGTCGAGAATATCCTTGTTCTGACCGCCATCGATAATCGGAATCCATACCTTGCCGTGGACTGTCAGGGTAGGATCTATTATTATATTGGTGGCAAGCGAGATTTTGTTCCACGACCGCGACTGCAGCCCGTCACGTCCGTTGCTCTCATGTTCAAGAATAAGAGTGACCTTGCCTATGAAACGGTCACGCGCAAAAAGAGGCTTGGACCATCCGATACCGGGATTGAAATTCAGGTCAGTCATCGGCATCGAGTTTTGGAACACGTTCCAAAAACATTTCTGCGTGTAAAACAGATACAGATAAGTCCCCCAAGGCAGAGTCGCACGGGTCAACCTCTGCGATATGGATATCTGGAACTTCACATCGGAATTTTCCTTAGTCGCTTTATATCCTACAGGTGCTCCTACTATAAAATAGTTGTCCTTGTAGAGACCGAAATAAGGTCCGAGATCAAAATCACGCTTTATGGAATCGGTATTGAGCTTTGGAGCGTCAGGGATATTCAGTATCTGACCGTGGCTCGTCACCACAGCCGCCATAGCCATCGCCGCAGCAACAGCCCATCTGCGCATACACCTTAGGATAAGCATGATGCAAATATAGGTAAACTTTTAATAATAGCGATGTATGGGCGGTTTGAAATGCGACCATCGGGACAACATTGAAACCCATGGGTATAAACGCCAGATGAGGAGACGCTTCACAGAGTCTCCTCATCTGATAATAAACCAATCATTATCACATTTNNGCAATGGAAAAAGTAATCTTGCTATGTACCAATAAAACGTCAGATGGCTAAAATGGTTCACAGCAAGCACATTTTTTTGTAAATATTTTTACTCTCTTTGTTCAATCATCTGATTACCAAAGCTTTATATCCTCAACTTTTTTCTTGATTTTTCCATATCTTCATATGTCCTTGGTCATAGCCATGACCTCCGGCAGCTTCGGCTTCAAGACATTGACATACTCGTTCTCGAAATTAGGAGTGAATATATCGCTGCCTATCTGACCCTCGATGTCTGAAACAGCCCAAAAACGCCCTCCGTCAAGTTCCTCCGATGGAACTATCAGAGCATCATCTGGCACAACGGCTGCAAACACATGCACCAGCTCCCTCTCACGTTCGGATTCAAAAACATATCTGGAGATGAAGACCGGAGCAAACGACTCCAGCCCTATCTCTTCACGTACCTCGCGTGACAGCGCATCAGACACAGTCTCACCCAGATCCACATGTCCGCCCACAGCTGTGTCCCACTTGCCTGGCTGAATGTCCTTCCACTCCGGACGCTTCTGCAAATATAAGCGTCCTGACCGGTCAAACACGTGGAGATGCACCACGGGGTGAAGCAACATCGACCCGCTATGGCACGCTCCTCGGGTAGCCGATCCGACCACCGAGCCGTCTTCGTCGACTATCGGAAATAATTCATCAGCCTTATCGCACATCATATCTGTGTTATATTCGCAAATTTAGTGATTTTCTGTTAATTAACGTGCTGCCAACCTACTTTATGCCTATATGCTTGTTATACATATAAATGTCAATACTAATCAATATGATTATGCAAGCAAATGTCATCCATCCCACAAATCTCATAGATGTCAAAATCACCAACACCTCAGGTCACGAAATATATCACTATACAGGTCAGGGATTTAGAAACGTCGAGCAAGCCATTGCCACGGCATATTCCGGTCTTAAAGGCGAGGGAAACACATATGCCGGGCGTGCAGATGCAAGCCTGGAAGAAAACCCCTCATTCTTCCATTATTACCGCAACCCCGACAGCGGCAACAATGAGATAGAGAACTATGTATTCACAGTAGCCAACCTCACTCTGCACACGTCAGCCCGCTACAGGGTCAATGCAGGAGGTCATGTGAAACTTCTACCCGAACTCGGCAACGAGTAATAACAAACATAAAAATTTTTAAGATATGAAAACTACAAAACTATTCCTCTCAGGCGTCCTCGCCATGGCTCTTGCCATACCTACCGTAGCTAACGCGCAGCAGCAACAGATGCCACGCGAATACGGCGGCAACCCGGGAATCGCCGTCAGCAGCGAAAGCACATCCATCAGCGACCTGCCTCAGCCGGCTCTGAAATTCCTGAGCCACTACTACAAGGGTGTCAACGTATCAAAGGTCAAACGCGACTACATCCCCAACACCTTCGAAGTGGACATGGCAGACGGCACCGAGATTGAATTTGACTCAAAGGGCAAAATTCTTGAAATCGACGCACCTGACAATGCCGTGCTCAAACCAGGACTTGTCCGCGACCTCGTAGGACGCAAGATGTATGACAAACTGAAAAGCAACGGTCAGGCAAATAATGTGGAATCCATAGATTTCACATACCAGAACGGTAAGCTCATCAAGGTGGAGACCGCTTCGTTGGCTTCACAGGAGCTGATATTTGACCTCAACGGCAATCTGGTCATCATCGACGTCGACGACTGATCCGACCTTAACACCACAACGACAAAACGGCACGCGACCTCATCGGGACGCGTGCCGTTGCTTTTATCTCCGCTATCAATCCTGCTTGGGAGCAGGTTCGATGCGTATAAGTTCCAGCCGGGTGGATGTGCGGTGCAATATTGTGAAACTGAGGTCTCCGATGATGACCGTCTCCCCTTTGACAGGAATGGTGCCGGTGTTGTAAAGTATGTATCCAGCCACCGTCTGGTATTCACTGTCCTCGGGGATTTCCAGATGATATGTGTCACGCAGGGTCTCCACCTCTACTCGTCCCGAGCATTCATACACTCCAGGAGCGGTCTCCTTGACAATCTCCTCAGCCTTGTCATGCTCGTCACGGATATCTCCGCATATCTCCTCCACCAGGTCTTCAAGGGTTACAAGACCCGAAGTGCCTCCGAACTCATCGATTACTATCGCCACAGAGCGTTTTTCGCCGAGCAGCCGTTTCATCATCTTATGAGCCAGCAATGCCTCGGGAGCAAAGAGCACCGGCTTTATTTTGCTGGTCCAGTCAACATCCGGTATGAACAGCTCCGACACATGGATATACCCCACGATATTGTCGATATCCTCACGGTAGACTATTATCTTGCTGCGCCCTGAGGAGGTGAAAAGCTCCGACAACTGTTCGCGTGACGTTCCATCTATGTCCACAGCCACAATCTCGTTGCGCGGCACCATGCAGTCACGCAGATGTATCGTGGAGAAGTCGAGAGCATTGTGAAATATCTTGACCTCGGTCTCCACCTGGGCTTCCGTGCTGTCACGCTCGCTCTCCTCTATGGTGCGTTCGAGATACTGGTTGAGGTCGGCTATCGAGAGCGTGGCTGGCGGAGCATCTTCCCCCTTCACGCCTACAAGCTTCATCAGCCACTGTGACAGCTTGGTAGTAAACCATGATATCGGATATAATATTACATAGAATATCCATACCGGCACGGCGAATACACGCAGATAACTGTTAGGGTTGATGCGGAAAACCGTTTTGGGTATAAACTCGCCCGTAAGCAGTATCACCATTGTGGATATCACAGTCTGAAGCAGCAATATCAGAGCCTCGTTATGCACACCCCAGCTTTTTATTGGCTCGGTCAGAATGGCAGCTGCCCCCATACCGTAGATTACAAGCATGATATTGTTACCTACCAATATCGTGGAAATAAACATCTGCGATGAAGCATAGTAACGGTCTATGATACGGGCTATCAGCCCCCCTCTTTCCACATCGAGCTGCGTACGCACACGGTCAGCCGTGACGTAAGCGATTTCTACTCCTGAGAAAAGAGCCGAAAACAGAAGTGTTATGATGGTCAATACAAGCATACGCCTATATATATATTATATGTTCGTGAGTGTTACGTCCGTTTTATCTGCCCAGCGATGTCACAGGCCGTTTGGGCTGCAGTGTGCCTCCAGCCTGACGTCCGGGCACAGGCATCAGCTGGTTGACATTCTGGTTGCTGCCCGATGATGCAGGTCGCGGCTTCTCTGATGTACGCTGCGGCGGAGTCCTTACAGCTGCCACAGTATCATTGCCGGCAGCAGTATCTTCCGAGGGTTGCGTTCCTGCACCCATGGGTCCTTCTTCTCCGACAGGAAATATGCCCGACACATTATTGACCGTATAATTGGTCATCTGTTCATCGCTGACAAATCCGTAGCCCTCGATGACACGGTCGCTTTTCTCGATGTGTATGAAAGAGTCGCTGTAGATCTTATGGTTCTGCTGGTCCCAGAAAAGCTGGTTGGTAAGAAATTTCTCTTTCGCCACATTGGCTATACGCACATTGCCGTCGAGACGCCAGAGTTGCTCAAGTTTGAAATACGTGGCAGAATCGCATCTGACAGTAGCATCGCGGCGCATCAGGTCATCGAATTTCTCTAAGTTCAGACCGTCGGGAAACCGCCAATGAGGCACCTTGGACTCATCAAACACGAGCCACAACGGGGAGATTATGCGATAACGCGTTATGCCCGAATCACTTATGAGCGTCTCCACGTCGCGCGTCATCATGGTCGGGAATATCTCGGGATCGATACGTCCCGACAGAAATTCCTTCTTCTCCTCCTTGCACGCCGTGATCGCCATTATGGTTATGAGGACTACGACCGATGACAGCAACTGTCTCATTTACCGTAATATATCAACGGATCTTGCTCTGCATGAACCAGCGTTCGTTGAAGTTCACGCCGAGAGTGATGTTGAAATAATTCTCAGTCAGCAGCTTCGTAGGCGAAGTGGAGCGGTGCTTGTACTCGAAGCCGAGATTGACAACCGTCTTCCCAGCCACAGCCGGGAAGCCGAAACCGCATGACAGCCCGAAGTCCTTGACCGAGTTGGTGTTGACAGTGATGTAATCGCGGTTGTAGTATCCGCCGAAACGGTAGGCGACACGGCGGAAATAGCTTCCGCGAGGATCCGGCACCCACTGCAGACCGGCACCTATGCGGTAGCGGTTCTGGAATTTCGTGCCTATGAAATTATCGTTAGGTTCAAATTTGGCATTTTTCCAGCCCTGATAGGTGAAATCCACCTCAGCCATGAAATTGCGGTTACGCTCATAGTTGAGACCCACACCCCATGTGGCAGGGATGGCGAAATGATGGCGGAGCGACTCGCTGGCTATCGTATCGCCTACGTGGCCGCTCGACCCTGCCGATGTAACCTCGTCAAACTGCAGCACCATGCTTTTGCCAAGCAATGCTTTGCCGGGCGAGAATGTCAAGCCAGCGGTAAGACGCTGACGCGGAGCCACTTCCACGCCATACTGTATGCCGAAATCCATATGGAAGTCACGCACCTGTATGATCTGCTCGAAAAGCGACATGGTGCCTGTCGAAGCTGGGATAGCGTACACGTCATTATATGTAGTGCCGAAGAAATAGGCAAAATTCATACCCACGTTGAGACCCTTGACTATGTTGAATCCGGCACCGAGGTAGAGCAGGTTGAGACCGCCAGAGCCTTGACGCGATGCTGAGCCGTTGTCAATCTTTGAGCCGAACGAATATCCCACCGACGAATACGGCAGCAGGCCTATCGACATGCCCAGACGCTTGCTGATCGGGAAAGCCATGGTCACATAGTCAAGACCTCCGCCATAGTTGTGCTGCTTGTTGGTCTCTCCGGTATGTTGCAGAGTCTCGCTTGACCAGATGTTGGTAAAATCAAGACCCATGTCAAACAGGAATGTCAGCGAATCCCTTGCGGCATAGCTCGCCGGATTCATCACATTGATCTGACGGCCTGATGACATAGCATAGCCTACTCCGCCCATCTGACGCTGCGCCGATGTGGCATTGTCACGCAGCATGCCGTAGCCGAATTTTGAATACGGAGTCTGCGCCGATACGCCTGCTGACCCTGCGGACAGAGCAATGACCGCTGCCACAAGCGCTATGATTCTATTTCTTATCTTCATTATATAATAATATTCTGTTTAATCCTTTGCTTACAAGATGTTCGTCGACATCCACCTCGAAATCGAGCAGCGGACTCAGCAACGGTGCATTGCCGCCGGTCATGACCACCTTGGTGTCACGGAGTTTGCTCATATAGAAGCTGACCGCGCCGACTATGCCATAGACCGCGCCGAGTATCATGGCATCGGCAGTATCCTTGCCGAGTACCCTCTGGTGGTCGATGCTTGCCGGCACTTCAAGCTGGGGCAGACGCGCGGTGTAACGGTGCAGGGCATCAAGTCGCATCTTTAGCCCAGGCGTGATATTGCCTCCGCGAAACGTACCGTCAGCTGTAACGAAATCATAAGTGACAGCAGTCCCGGCATCCACCACAAGCAGATTCTGGTCAGGGTGGAGCGAGACAGCTCCTACTGCCGCCGCGATGCGGTCTGCCCCGAGTGTACCGGGAGTGCCATAGTCTATCTTGATGGGCAGCCGGCATCGGCTCGACAACCGGCACACGCGCTTGGCAATATGCTTTATACTCTCCAAAACCGCCCTGCCGTCATCCGATACCGAGCAATATATGGCTGCATCGATGGTACCGCGTCCGCTGGTGAACTGCTCGACAGTCTGCGCACACAAATGCGGCTCATTGACTATATCAACAAGCCCGGTGCCGTCCCACAGAGCCATCTTGGCTACCGTATTACCTTGATCGATGGTAAGATTCAGTGACATACCGCCACAAAGTTACTAATAAATCTTGTAAGAGGTTGTTTAAAAACAAAGTTTAAATTCTGAGCCGTGAATTTTGAGATGGATTCGGGTCTGCGCCGAGGGAGCATAGCGAGCTATGTGACTGAGGCAAAGAGCCGAATACGCTCAAAAGTCGCGGTCAAAATGGTATCTTTATGCCGCCTATAGATATTGAAAATCTATTGAATTTTTATATTACTCTCGCCTTGGTGTCTCTTTTGTTAACTGCCTGATGCTCGTCGGTCACATAGCCCCGCTATGCTCCCTCCTCACATACAGGCATTTAATCAAAAGATACACCACTCAGAATTTAAACTTTGTTTTTAAACAGCCTCTATATTATGAGGGTAGCACACCGCGGGCAGTGAAAATGCGGTACATGAGGTCACGCAGCATCTCCGAAGCATCCTGACGGCTGCCGACACCCTTGGATTTGACATCGAAGTCACGTATGGCAGAAACCAGCTCAGCTGTCTGAAAAGCATTAAAGTTACGTGCAGCCGCCTCATAGTTACGCAGCTGCCACGACTGGCTCAGTCCCATAGCAGCCATCAGCGACGCTGGACTCTTGTCGGGCGTGAAATGATATACCAGAAGATTGGAAAACAGCGTGAACAGACTGCTTGCCACAGCCTGCGGAGGATTAGCCTTGGGGTTGGCTTTGAAATACTCCACTATCTGCATGCTTTTGCGGAAATTGCGTGATATTATGGCATCGGTCAGTTCATAGCTGTTGAAGTCCTTGGAGATGCCGATGTTGCGCTCTATCGCCTCAGGCGTAATGGTAGCCTTGGGCGGAAGCACCATGGCGAGCTTGGCAACGGCATTGTGCACCTTTGACAGGTCTGCTCCGAGGTAGTCCTTTATCATTGTCAAAGCCTTGACCTCTATCGCCAATCCGTGATCATCGACAATAGCCTTGATGCACTGCGGCAGATCCTTGGGCTTGGGACGCTCGGCTGTAAAAATTACCGCGCACCTCTTGGCGGCATCCATCATCGCCTTGCCCTTGGGCTTATCGCCACGGAAGCACACCACCAATACGGTAGTAGGCGAAGGAGACATGATATAACCGGCGAGCTTGTCAAGCTGGTCGGCTCTCATGGTCTGTGCCTCCTTGAGTATCACCACCTGGCGGTCAGACATCATGGGATAGCGGCGCGCCGTCTCGACCACAGTAGCCACATCGAGCTGTTGCGAACCATAGACCACAAACAGGTTGAAGTCACGGTCAGCCTCGTCAATCACCCCCTCGAAAGCATCGACCAGACGGTCTATGTAATACCCCTCCTGACCTGCCAGTATATAGACAGGCTGGAGGCTGCGGTGACGTACGTCATTACGAAGCGAAGCAAAAGTAGGAGATGCCATCAATCCATGTATTTGAAAGTCGCTAAGTTACGAAATTTTATCCGTGATTCTTATAAGTTTTATAAGTCTTATAACATTTATAAAACTTATACCCTGAAATATGCAGTATGCTCCGCATGGGGCTTGTGAGCCATCATGCGGAGCATGCCGAAGTTATGCTAAAGAGGCTATGCTTGCCATTACCGCCGTGGAGCGGTCGCGGCTGCTGTCTCTTGTGTTTTTGTTGTTTGTATCAGTCGTGGAGGATATTACTTGAGTGCGTCCTTGACAGCGTCGTTGGGCACCATAGTCTCCTGGAAAGTGTAAGCACCTGTCTTGGGTGATTTCACCATCTTGATGACTTTGCTGTATGTACGTCCTTCACCCTTCTGCAGCGAAGCGACTGTTTTCTTTGCCATATCGTTGGATTTTGTAAAGTAGGGTCTCTACCGTGGGGTGAAACTTATGTTATTTGATCTCCTTGTGAACAGTCACCTTCTTGAGGATGGGATTGTATTTCTTGAGCTCAAGACGTTCGGTGGTGTTTTTACGGTTCTTGGTGGTGATGTAGCGTGAAGTGCCGGGCATGCCGCTCGCCTTATGTTCGGTGCATTCGAGGATCACCTGCACTCGATTGCCTTTAGCTTTCTTTGCCATTGTTGCTGATTAGAGGTCTAAATATTTGACTTCGGTGAGATAACCCTTCTTGGCTGCATCAAGCAGAGCAGCGTTGAGGCCCTTCTTGTTGATGACACGGAGGCCTGCGGCAGAGAGGGTCAAAGTAATCCAAGCGTCTTCTTCAACCCAATAGAATTTCTTGTTGAAGAGGTTGACGTTGAACTTACGCTTTGTGCGGCGCTTCGAGTGGGAAACGTTGTTGCCCACCATAGCCTGTTTACCTGTGATTTGACAAATCTTTGACATGGCTGTTCAATTAAATCTATCTCTTGTGGTTGGTTTTGTAAAACTGTAAAGCACGGGGCTTATTAGGTGACATTTCAGGCCGCTTCCATTTCTCATATCGCGCCAAGTGCATCATTCTTAGACACTTTCGTAGGATGAGGCCGCAAAACAGTTTGCAAAGTAAGTAATTTTCTCTCTATCTGCCAAATATTTCAAAATGTTTTTGTTAAATTTGTATTCCTTTCTATGGCAATCAGATGCAACTTGTAAGCCTCACCATCACCGATTTCAAAAATATTCCCGAGACATCCTTGGAGCTGTCACCACGCTTCAACGGGTTTCTCGGACTCAACGGCATGGGCAAAAGCAATCTGCTCGATGCCATCTACGCCCTCTCGTTCACCAAGAGTTTCACCGGGGCGCAAGACCGCATGCTGGCTCGCCGCGGATGTGACCTCTTTATGATAAAAGGCACATACATGCGCCAGGGGCAGCCTGAAGAACTCACCCTCGGTTATGCCGCAGGGAGGCGCAAGAGCCTCAAGCGCAAGGGGAAAGAGTACAAACGCATATCGGAGCATATCGGACTGTTTCCGCTCGTGATGATGTCACCGCGAGACATTGACCTCATCCGTGGCACAGGCACTGACCGCCGCCGGTGGATGGACATGGTCATATCGCAGAGCGATGCCACCTATCTTGATGGCCTGATGCGTTATAACGCCGCCCTGGAGCAGCGCAACCGCATGCTTCGCGACGGCGTCTATGACCCCACATTGCTGGAGGTCAACGAGATGATGATGGCAAGCGCAGCCGAAACCATCCACCGCGCCCGCTCGGGCTTTGTCACCCAGCTCGGTGAAATATTCAGCCGGTACCATCGCCTGATGGCTGGCGATGACGAGGAAGTGACGCTGAGCTATGACAGCGAACTCAATGAGCCGGACATGACCATGGAGCGGCTGCTGGAGCAGAACCGCGCCAAGGACTGCATCATCAAGCACACTTCGTCAGGACCCCACCGTGACGACATCATCATGACCCTTGGGGGCATGGATGTCCGCCGCACCGCCTCCGAGGGGCAATGCAAGACCTTCACGATAGCCCTTCGACTGGCACAGTATGAGTTCCTCTCGCTCGCCACGCACCTTCGCCCGCTGCTGCTGCTCGATGACATCTTCGACAAGCTCGATTCGGTCAGGGTGGAGCGCATCATCCGCATGGTATCGGGCGACCGCTTCGGCCAGATATTCATCACCGACACCAACCGCAAGCATCTCAACGAGATATTTTCAGCCACATCAGAGGAAGTCAGACTTTGGAGCGTAGAAGACGGCGAGTTTACCCCCATTGAACCATGAAACGCACGGAAGCCCAGTCAATAGGCGAGATTTTCGACGAGGTGCTTCGCCAGAACAATCTTGACGATACCTTTAACGAACAGAAAGCATGCTTCCTGTGGCCAGAGGTAGTAGGTCCACAGATCAACCGCCGCACCACGCGCCGCTTCGTGGACCACGGCGTGATGCACGTCTACATCTCATCAGCCCCCCTCAAGAGCGAACTCGAATTCCTCAAGCCCCGCATCATCCAGCTCCTCAACGATGCCGTAGGCGCCCCCGTCATCAAAGCCCTGATGATCCACTAACCCCCCCCTGAATCACCACCATCCAATTTTTGTAGGGACATGCCATGAAGCTGGTCTCTTAAGGCTCGCGGTGTTAGCCCCGAGATTTAAACTAACAGAGACGTTAAATCAAAAAATAGGCGGGGCGGTGCCTGAGTCCAGGCACCGCCCCGCTGGCGATAAGGATGTGTTCTGTGTAGATTGCAGAGTAATCGATTAGTTGTTGCCGCCTACGAGGTCTTTGACCTTGTCGGCACCCTTCTGGGCTGCGTCACTGACTGCACCGGCGGCATTTTTGGCTGCATCCTTGGTTGCTTCAACGGCTTTTGAGCCCTTGGAAGCGATGCTGTCCTTGATTTCACCAGCCTTGGCTGACGCGCTGTCGGCAACTGCCGATGCTGCCACCTTAAGGTCGGCGGCTACAGAGTCACCCTGAGCCTTGAGGACGTTGACAAGCGAGGGATCTTTGGCAGTAACAGCCGGTGTCACCTCGTCAAGATAAGCCTGGGCTTCCTTGTCTTTGCCCTCGGCGATGAGTTTCTGCGCATATTCCTGAGCCTGCTGTACGTAGAGCTTCAGTGAGTCGGGATTGGTGCAGTTTTCAATCTTGGATTTGAGATCTGCACCCTTGTCTTCTGCCTGTTTTGTGCCGGAACAAGATGCCAGAGTGGCAGCCACAGCTACGACGGCAACGTAAAGAATTTTTTTCATCAGATTAGTAAAAACTATGAGGTAAATGAAAAGTTAGATAATCAATATGAATAATGCTTGAAATTTATAAAAAGTTCATTGTCTTTCATATTTTTTACCAATCAATTGAGAAAATACCATCCCTGTAGGGACATGCCGTGGCATGTCCGCATCCACAGGCGGTGACATATTGTGCGCGGGCGGACATGCCACGGCATGTCCCTACAGGTTGGATGATGCTTACAGCCCCATCTGGTCAAGTTCGGCGATATTGCGGTCTATCTCGCCCTGGTCAAGGGGATAATTGATGAGGTCGCCGTTGAAATATTTGTCGTAGCTTGCCATGTCTATCAGACCGTGTCCCGAGAGATTGAAGAGGATGACTTTCTCCTCGCCGGTCTCCTTGCACTTGTTGGCTTCACGGATGGTGGCAGCGATGGCGTGGCATGACTCAGGCGCAGGGATGATGCCCTCGACACGGGCAAACAACGCACCGGCATCAAACGATTCAAGCTGCTGGATGTCCACAGCCTCCATCAGACCGTCCTTCAGGAGCTGCGACACGATAACACCTGCGCCATGATAGCGGAGACCACCAGCGTGGATATTGGCGGGAGCGAAGTTGTGTCCGAGAGTGTACATAGGCAGCAAGGGCGTATATCCAGCCTCATCGCCGAAGTCATAGCGGAACTTGCCGCGTGTAAGCTTGGGGCACGAAGCCGGCTCAGCTGCGATGAAGCGTGTCTTTTTACCTTCAAGTATGTTATGACGCATAAACGGGAACGCGATGCCGCCGAAATTGCTGCCGCCGCCGAAGCAGGCTATCACCATGTCGGGGTATTCGCCGGCGAGCTCCATCTGCTTCTCTGCCTCAAGACCAATGACGGTCTGGTGGAGTGTCACATGGCTCAGCACGGAGCCGAGGGTGTATTTGCAGTCAGGCGTAGTACGGGCAAGCTCGATAGCTTCAGAGATGGCAGTGCCGAGAGATCCCTGATGGTTGGGATGCGCGGTCAGGATATCCTTGCCGGCACGTGTCGACATAGAGGGCGAAGGTGTCACCTGCGCACCAAATGTCTGCATGATGGAGCGGCGGTAAGGCTTCTGCTCATAGGAAATCTTAACCTGATACACGGCTGCTTCAAGTCCGAAGAGACGCGCCGCATACGCCAACGATGCGCCCCACTGCCCCGCGCCGGTCTCGGTGGTGACATTCTTTACACCCTCTTTCTTGCAGTAATATGCCTGGGGGATGGCGGAGTTGAGCTTGTGGGACCCCATGGGGCTTACGCTCTCGTTCTTGAAATAGATATGCGCCGGAGTGCCGAGAGCCTTCTCCAGTCCATAGGCACGTACCAGCGGAGTCGAACGGTAGTATTTGTACATCTCGCGCACCTCCTCAGGGATTTCTATCCACTGGTCGGTCTGGTTAAGCTCCTGACGGCACAGCTCCTCGGCAAATATTGGATACATGTCCTCGGGCTTCAGCGGCTCCTTGGTGGCAGGGTTGAGCGGAGGCATCGGTTTTGTGACCATATCAGCCTGGATGTTGTACCAATGGGTTGGAATCTCGTTTTCGGGAAGTATGAATCGTTTAGTTTTCTGGCTCATAAGTGATGAAGTGTTGTGTTATTACGCCTCAAAGGTAGTGATTTTTTATGAAAAAGGTGCTATCCGCTTCGCAGCGAAAGCACCTTTTGTGGCTGACGTAATTATGAAGTAAAAATTCCAACTGTTATGGTGTTGCAAAGTTACTGCCGTCATGACCGTTACGCAATACCCAAAAGTAAGGATTTTTACATATGGTGGCGACGTCCGGCTATCAGATGCACCAGCTCCCCTATCCAGAGCACCGGCGAAGTGCAACCGATGATAAGAAGCCAGTCGGTGATGCCGAGGGGTGACACATTGAAAAACGCCCCTCCGAGCTGCACTATGCCTATCTGCCCGACCAATATTATCAAGGCAATCAGCAGAAAGCCCTGGCAGCCCTGGAAATGAAACGCCGAACGTCCGCTTGCGAATGACCGGGCATTGAAGAGGTTCCAGAACTGCAAGAACACGAATATCGAGAAGAAAAGACTAAGCTCGTATGGCGAAAGTTCCTCTGTCACAGTGCGACCATACTGACTCACAACGTTCAGCCCCTCAGGCGCATCGAATATGTGAAGCAACGATGTCACCACATGGCTGTCAAGATACCACAGCAATCCGAGCAACAACAGGAAGAAGATACCCCCCGTCGACAGGATGAACGTCCACATCGAACGCGAGATGATGAAAGCCGAACGCTTACGCGGCTTCGCCTCCATGACTCGCCGGGACGGGGGCAGCGAAGCGAGAGCCACAGCTGCAAAGGTATCCATGATAAGATTGACCCACAACATCTGTGTCACAGTCAGCGGAGACTGCATGCCCATGAACGCGCCCACAAGGACGATAAGACTCGCCACGACATTGACCGTCATCTGGAAGAGGATGAAACGCTGGATATTCTGATAAAGCGAGCGTCCCCACATGACGGCTCTGCCTATCGAGGAAAATGAATTGTCAACAATGGTTATATCCGAAGCTTCCTTGGCTACCGAAGTGCCGTCGCCCATGGAGAGACCGACCTGCGCCGCTTTGAGCGCCGGGGCATCATTAGTGCCGTCGCCAGTGACTGCCACCACCTCATTGTTGGCTTGCAATGCCTCCACAAGACGCTTTTTGTCAAGCGGACGGGCACGGGCTATGATTTTCATTTCGCCGACACGTTGTTTCAGCTCCTCATCGGAGAGCTTTTCAAACTCCGGTCCGGTGATTATGTTGGCATCAGTATCTTGTGGAGTCCAAAGCCCTATCTGACGGCCTATCTCTTTAGCTGTGCCAGGAGTGTCCCCGGTCACAATCTTGACTTTGATACCGGCATCTATGACCTCTCGGACGGCATCGGGCACCTCCTTGCGCACCGGGTCGGCTATCGCCACTATGCCCAGGAACGACAGATTGCCAGCCGTCACCTTGCCCTCAGCTATGACATCAACATCTCCGCCAAGTTCCTGATAGGCAAAACCGAGTGTGCGCATAGCCTGATTCTGGTAGGCGAGGAGCTGCTCGTCGACAGTCTGACGCGTCACCCCGGCAGGGAAATTACGGCAGAGCGAGAACACTATCTCAGGCGCACCCTTGACATATAATATATGGTGTCCCGCAGCATCGCGGACCACGGTAGCCATATATTTACGTTCGGTGGAAAAAGGCAACTCCTCGACAACCTTGACACTCTCACGCAGACTGCGGTAGTCTATCCCCTGCGATTGCAGCCACAGCAGCAATGCACCCTCCGTGGGATTACCGAGAGCCACAGGCTTCTGAGGCACGGAAAGGTCAAGCTGAGCAGTGGAATTGACCGCAATGCCCTCCTCTATTGTATGGCTCAGTGCATCAGCTCCGAGCCGCCCGTCAGCCAGTCCGTAGAAATCGGCACTGTGCACGCGCATCTGGTTTTGGGTAAGAGTCCCGGTCTTGTCGGTACAGATGACGGTGGTAGCACCCATGGTCTCGCATGCATGCATCTTGCGCACAAGATTGTTGGTCTTGAGCATACGGCGCATGGAGTATGCCAGCGACAGGGTGACAGCCATCGGCAATCCTTCGGGCACAGACACCACCACGAGGGTCACCGCAATCATAAGGGTCTGTAGGAGATATGCGAGAAACTGCATCCAGTCAAACTGCATCCCGGGAGCCGTGAAGTATATCAACACACGCCCGGCGACAATCAATGCGGCGCAGAGATACGCAATCTTGGATATGACACCGCCGAGACGCTGCAACTGCTCGTCAAGAGGGGTCTTCACACCATCGTCAATCTGCGCGGCGACAAAGACCTTGCCGTTCTCAGTACCGTCGCCTACAGCGGTCACCTTCATCACTCCGTGCCCCTCCATGATTTTGGTGCCACGCATCACCTCATCGGAGGCAAATGTGGCATCCGGGTCAAAGTCATCGGGATTGACGGTCTTGTGACACATCGGTTCGCCGGTCAGGGTAGACTCGTCGACATTGAGCGTCACCGCATCCAGCAGCTTTCCGTCTGCCGGAATCTCCTCGCCTGTGTTGAGCAACACGATATCGCCCACCACTATATCTTTCTTGGGCACTGTGGTGACACTGCCGTTACGGATGACCTGATAAGGCTCGTCATCGTTGACCTGATTGAGCAGCGCAAACTCACGGTCGGCTTTCATCTCAAACACAAAAGCCAGTCCAGTGGCAAGCAGTATGGCGATGAAGATGCCTACAGGCTCAAAAAACACTCCCGCACCCTCATCCAATCCATAGTACTCATAGAGGGATATGCCTATCGACAGCGCACCTGCCACAAGCAATATGATGATAAGGGGATCGGAAAATTTACCGAGAAACTGCCGCCACAGCGGTTCCTTGGCAGGAGGAGTAAGTATGTTAATGCCGTGCTGCCTGCGGCTTTCCAACACTTCGCTGTCCGTCAGACCGGAGTATTGCTGATGTACGCTCATTTACGTTCTGTTACTTATGATTATAATGAATTGATAACGCTATGTAGGGATTAGAGCATCGCAAAATTAGCTCATCTACCTCCAATCTCCAAATCATGGTACACCATGAGACAAGTTATAAACTCCTTAACAGTTTCAAATGTTGACCCTCATATATAAATAAAATTCCATAAACGATTTGTTTGCACGTGCCAAATGTAATGACTACCTTTGCAGAGTAATTAAACGACTTATCAGGAAAGATGCCGGAGTGGTCGATCGGGGCGGTCTCGAAAACCGTTGTGCCCTTGCGGGCACCCAGGGTTCGAATCCCTGTCTTTCCGCCAACCATTAAAGAGAAACCGCACCCTGTGCCCCAGGCGTGCGGTTTGTTGTTCATTAATCTTGACCCTGCATGCTGAAAATTTGGCGATGTGGACATTTGGGGTGATGAAA
>LUJR01000012.1 GCA_001689515.1 Bacteroidales bacterium M7 | reverse complement strand
GGGGCGAGCCCTCCAAAGCTCGTCGCCCCCTCCGCAAACGTAAGTCATCAAGCAATACAAAAAAAGGAGACCGAAGTCTCCCCGAGATTAATTAATTTTGTATTGCTCATGTACAAACAACTAACCTCAGAACAAAGGTCGCAAATATATGCGTACCTGCAAGACGGAATCGCAAGAAAAATCATCTGTGAACGCGTCGGCATTTCACAATCAACGCTTTGTCGCGAACTCAAACGCAACAGCGGCAAGCACGGAAGATACACATGGCAGCTCGCCCACACAAAAGCGATGGAACGGCGCGAGCGCACATGCTCCAACGGCCGCACCCCGGCATGGCTCGTCGACAAAGCCTTGAAATATCTGGTCGAAGAACAATGGTCGCCGAAGCAGATCTCGGGATATATGAGGATTCAAGGGCTTCATATCAGCCATGAGCGCATATACCAGGCCATAAGGGATGATGACACGGGCGAGTTGAGGAAACATTGCCGCCACAGGATGAAATACCGCCGTCACGGAAGCCGCAGACGCAGGGAGGCGGGCCGGACGCTCATCCCCGACCGTGTCTCCATACATCAGCGCCCTGCGGAGGCGGACGGCAGACGCTTCGGCGACTGGGAGATGGACCTCATCATAGGGAAAGGGCAGAAAAGCGCGGTGCTGACAATGACCGAGCGCTCCACGAACATGCTGCTGCAGACAAAGATACCCTCCAAAAAGCCGCAGACCGTCGCCGAGGCGGCATGGAGGCTTCTGCTGCCATATAAACGGCACGTACTTACCATAACCACCGATAACGGCAGCGAGTTCATGCATCACAGATGGCTTGCCCGCAGGCTTGGTACGGTCGTGTATTTTGCCGACCCGTTTTGTTCCAGACAAAAGGGGGCTGTGGAAAATGCCAACAAACTTTTGCGCCAGTATTTCCCTAAAGGGACTGACTTCAGATTGGTGGAACAGGCCGAGCTGGACTGCGTACAGGCAAAAATAAACCGCAGACCCAGAGAAAAATTGAATTTCTCCTCGCCTAAAGTTGAGTTCTTTAAAGCTATTAGATAATTTTGCACTTGCTTGTTGACTCTACACTTCATGCGCGCACGTATCAAAGTATGGCAGAATGGAATAATTTTTGTAACTTTGCATGTCCGTTTCGTGGGCAACAGAAACGTAATCAATCATAAATCAATAAAATACAAATACACAAACCAACAAATCCCCTATGGCAACGACCGCAGATTTCAAAAACGGCATGTGCCTCGATATCGACGGCAACTACTTCTTCATTGTCGAATTTCTCCATGTTAAGCCCGGCAAGGGTCCGGCTTTCGTGCGTACAAAGCTCAAGAACGTGCGTACAGGCCGTGTGCTTGACAAGACCTGGAACTCTGGCGTGAAGGTCAACGAGGTGCGCATCGAGCGTCGCCCCTACCAGTTCCTCTACAAGGACGAGATGGGCTACAACTTCATGCACACTGAGACTTTCGAGCAGATTGCCATCAACGGCGAGAGCATCGACGGTGTCCAGTTCCTCAAGGAGGGCGACATCTGCGAGGCTATGGTTGAGGCTGCTTCTGAGGAAATCCTCACATGCGAGATGCCTGTCAACGTGGTGCTTGAAATCACCTACACCGAGCCTGGCATCAAGGGCGATACTGCCACCAACACCCTCAAGCCCGCTACGCTCGAGACCGGTGCCGAGGTGCGCGTACCCCTCTTCTGCAACACCGGCGACAAGGTGAAGATCGACACCCGCGACGGCTCATACGTAGAGCGTGTCAAGGCATAAGCCGCTCTCTCCAATCATCACACATAGCTAACACCATCAGGGGCATCCCGCCGAAAGCGGGATGCCCCTGATGCATTATAAGACTTATAAGATTTATAAGATGTTACTGCGGCACCTTGGCTTTGGCGCGGTTATAGTAGTCCATGACTTTGTTGACATAAGCATAGGTCTCTCTGCCTCGGCAGTAGCCGTATTTGACCACCGGGTCGTTGTAGTATTGCGGATTGGTTTTCATCAATATCGCCTCAGCCACGTTGCCGTCCCATTTTGTGGGGTCTTTGCCATATTTCTTGGCAAGGGCTATGGCATCCAATATATGCGCCGGACCGGCGTTGTAGGCAGCCAGGATAAACTTGTTGCGCTCCGCAGGGTCGGGTACACGTGACTTGAACATGTCGTTGAGGGTTTTGATGATGTCGGTGGCGGTCTTGATATTGGTGTTGTTGTCGGCAATCTTGTTGACGCTCACACCGTAGGCTTGGGCGGTCTTGGGCATGATCTGCATGATGCCTCGGGCGCCTGCCCAGCTCTTGGCATTGGGGTTGAAGCGGCTTTCGGTGTGTCCCTGGGCTGCGAGCAGTCGCCAGTCCCAGCTGATGTCTTTGGCGTAGCGGCGGAAGAGTGCATCGTAGGGCGATATGACACCGTTTTTAAACAGCATCGCTCCCGGGTCATTGGGTACGGTATTGGAATTTTTGCTAAGCTCGAAGTAGCGCTTAAGCAGTTCGGCACGCGCCATGCGGGGACGTTCCATCTTGCTCCATGTATTGATGGAGTCGGCGAGCCATGGGGTCATCGGTGACACTCCCCAAGCCGAGCGTTGCGGATAGCTGAGCTGCATGGTGATGTCGAGGTCGTTGTAGTAGGTCTTGTTGATGCGGGCTATGTCGGAGTCCACTACCGTCAGTGGGATTTTGCCTTCCGATACCATCTCTATAAGATCTTCGGTGATGAGGGTGTCCTTGTCAATGGCGTGTATGTTGATGCCGCCGCCAAGCTCTGAATTGAGATTCTGCATACGTGCCATATACTTGGAGTCTTTCTCCACATATACGTCACGACCTACGAGCTGTGTCACGTCGGTGATAAGGCTGTCGCCCTTGGGCTGTACGAGCACCTGGAAAGTGATGTTTTCAGGACCTGCTGGTATCACGCGGTCGGCATATTCGGCGGTGATCGGCACCTCAAAGGCTATGAGGTCTATCAGTCCCGAGTCAAGCATCTCCACCGCGCGGTTGAGGTTGGGAGCCACCTTGAGGTCGAGGAGCATGTTCTTGTCGTGGGCGAGCTGGTTGAGCAGGTCGTAGTCATAGCCCATCGGCTGGTCGCGGTAGATGAAGTATGACAGCGGGCTGTAGAGGGTGGCAACGCGCAGCGTGTCGGGAAATCCCGTAGCCGTGGAGTCTGAGCCGCTGCCGTCAAGCCTTGCAGCCTTGTTGCGGCATCCCACTATGGCTATCGATGCCAATACTATCACGGCAAGCAATATCGGCAGCAGTCGGAGTGTTTTCATGGACTGAATATTAGTGTATATCAAACATAAAACGCTCTAAGCGCATCATTTTATCGCCTAAATATACAAAAAAATCCGCCAGCATCGTCAAATGCTGGCGGATTGTGTTTTTTCCCGGTAGGGACATGCCGTGGCATGTCCGCATCTTAGGCGTTGTTGTTATCAGTATTAAGTTGATATTACCAATATTCAAATGTACCCAGTTCTGACTTGATAGTCAGGCGGTTGGCTGGGGCATCCTCCACTCTGCCTATCACCTGGGCTTCGATGCCGAAGGAGTTGGCGATGGCGATGATGCGGTCAGCATGCTGGGGTGCCACGTAAATTTCGAGGCGCATGCCCATGTTGAATACCTTGTACATCTCGGCAGGGTCGGTGCCGCTCTGCTCCGCGATCAGGCGGAAGAGGGGAGGGATGGGCAGCAGGTTGTCTTTTATGATATGCTTGCCCTCGACAAAGTGCATCACCTTGGTCAGTGCGCCGCCCGAGCAGTGCACCATGCCGTGGATTTCAGAGCGCATCTCGTCAAGGATTTTCTTGACCACAGGAGCGTAGGTGCGCGTGGGGGAGAGAACCAGCTTCCCGGCATCGATGGGCGCACCGTCCACTGCGTCGGTCAGATGCTTGGAACCTGAATATACGAGGTCGTCGGGCACAGCGGCATCGAAGCTCTCGGGATATTTCTCGGCGAGATAGTGCGCGAAAACGTCATGTCGGGCTGAGGTCAGACCGTTGCTGCCCATGCCGCCGTTGTAACTGTCTTCGTAGGTAGCTTGTCCTGACGAGGCGAGTCCGACGATGACATCGCCTGCAGCGATGTTGGCGTTGTTGATGACATCGGCGCGTTTCATGCGGCAGGTGACGGTGGAGTCGACGATGATGGTGCGCACGAGGTCGCCCACATCGGCGGTCTCGCCGCCGGTGCTGTATATGCCTATGCCCTGGGCTCGGAGGTCGGCGAGGAGTTCCTCGGTGCCGTTGATGATGGCTGCGATGACTTCGCCGGGAATCAGCATCTTGTTGCGTCCGATGGTAGATGACACGAGTATGCCCTCGGTGGCACCGACGCAGAGCAGATCGTCAATATTCATCACCAATGCATCCTGGGCGATGCCTTTCCATACGCTCAGGTCGCCGGTCTCGCGCCAGTAGAGGTAGGCGAGCGATGACTTGGTGCCGGCGCCGTCGGCGTGCATGATGTTGCAGTAGTCGGGGTCACCGCCGAGGATGTCGGGGATGATTTTGCAGAATGCTTTGGGGAAGATGCCTTTGTCGACATTTTTGATGGCTGCGTGTACATCCTCCTTGGAGGCAGACACGCCACGGCGCATATATCTCTGGTCGCCCATGATTTGACTGTTGGTATGTGTGAAGATTGATATGATTTATGGTGCAAAGATACGGATTTTTCCGTGAAGTTGCATCAATAACCCATCAGTGCCAGGATGGTAGGTGTCAGCAAGGCTGTGAGCAGTCCGTTGACTGTCAATCCGAGCGATGACCACGCCCCGTAGCGGTAGCTCCCTTTCTCCATGGCTATCGAGGTGCCGACGGCATGTGCTGCGGTGCCCATCGACAGCCCCTGGGCTATAGGGCTTTTGACACGGGTCAGCTTCATCACTTTGAATCCCGACATGCCTCCGAATATGCCCACAGCGCATACCACGGCTGCTGTCAGCGACGGGATGCCTCCGAGACTCTTTGTGACCTCCATGGCTATAGGAGTGGTGACTGATTTTGCAGCCAAGGATACGATTACCTCGCGTGTCGCACCGAAAAGTTCGGCAAAGAATACCACGGTGACTATGCCGACTACACATCCGGCAAGTTCTGCCATGATGATGGGCACGAGCTGCTTGCGTATGGTCGAGAGCTGTCGGTAGAGGGGCACACCCAGTGCCACCACGGCTGGCTTGAGCCAGAATTCTATCATGCGGCCGCCTTCGCTGTAGCGGTCGTAGGGGACTCCTGTCACCACTAAGAAGCCTATCAGGGCGACTATGGATACGAGTATCGGGTTGAGCAGCATAAGCCCTGTGCGACGGTAGGCAAGCTGTGCCATCACATAAGCTACGAATGTGACGGCGATGAGGAAGTAGCTGTTTTCAAGAAATTCCATCGTTCACGATTTTTGAGGCATGGGTCGGTTATTGTTGTTGTGATGATGGTGGTGTGATGATTTGCGTATTATCTGATGCACCCACCCGGTGATGCCGATGACTATGAACGTGCTGATGACAGATGCTCCCACTATCGCCACCCACTGCTCGCGTATGAGGTCGAAGTATCCGAGCAGAGCCACGCCCGCTGGCACGAAGAAAAATCCGAGATTCCCTACAAGAAAGTCTGCCACGCCAGCCACGTGGCGCAGCCTGATGATGCGGAGCTGCAAAGCGAGTGTAAGCAATAGCATCCCGATGATGCTCGAAGGCACCGGTATTTCCGTCAGGTACACCACCAGCTCCCCGATGGCGAGAAACAGAAACAGTACGGCTAACTGTATGATCAGCATAAGCGTAAAAAATTTTTAAGTCAGTCAAAATGACTGACAAAGGTACGCTTTTTGCCGATATTACAAACCTGTTACATACTCTTTTTTGTTCATCCAATGGCAACTCTAAAGGTGTAAATTGTGTATGGAATTTTAGTGCTTCCCATTTAAATCATTCTCAAATGTTTATCAAGCAATAGTGCAGTAAATACATGACAATATATGTCGATTAGTGCGTTTTGCTTTCGATTTTTTTTGATAATTAGTGCGTTTTGTTTGATGCTATTCTGTATCTTTGCGACAAAAATAGCAGTATGGATAAGAGAATACTTGAAACGATACTTACTGATCAGGCGGAAGAACTGGCATTGAAGCAGTCAATCCACTTCTGCCAGCGAAAGGAGGAGGACAGTATTGACCTCGACAGTCCGCAGGCTCAAGTTGTTATTGGCGTGAGACGTAGCGGAAAATCCACGCTCTGCTATAATGCATTGATGAGGAAGGGCGTGAAGTTCGCATACGTCAATTTTGATGACGAGCGACTCATACATCTGACGGCAGATGATCTCAATGATGTTTTGGAGGTGCTGTATAAAATCAATGGTGATTTCAGCTACCTGTTCATTGATGAAATACAGAACATACCAGAATGGTATCTGTTTGTCAACAGACTTCTGAGAAAACAGATGCACGTCATAATAACGGGGTCAAACGCTAAGCTTCTTAGTGGAGAACTTGCCACACATCTTACAGGGCGGCATCATTCTATACCGCTTTATCCGTTCTCATTTGCGGAATATTGTGATGTGATGGATGTCGATGTCCGATCAAGATCGACGAAAGCGATCGCTGCCCGCAGAGCGGCATTTGACGAGTATATGCGTCATGGAGGATTTCCGGAACTTCAGTTTATAGGTAATGGGCGGGATTATATAGATAGCCTCGTAAACAATATATTGAAACGTGATATTGAACAACGGTTTAGGGTAGTACATACTTCGGCTTTCGAAGAGATGTCTCATCATCTTCTGAACGTAGCTCCTGCCATCGTGGTGGAGAAGTCCTTGCAGGAAACTTTCGGGTTCAAGTCGCAACACACAGCAAAAAATTATCTGAGTTACCTGAAACAGGCGTATCTGTTGGTGGGACTACATAAATATTCCACTAAAAGCCGCCAACGAATAACTGGTGAGAAGGTTTACCCTATAGACGTGGCTCTGATGAACAAGAGAAATGATGCATTTGTAGGAAACAATCTTGGGTGGCGGCTTGAGACAATAGTATATATGGAACTGTTGAGAAAATACAAGCGGCAGGGTGCTGATATATACTATTTAAATGACCGTTCTGGAGAGTGTGATTTTATAGTATGCGAAAATCGGAAGGCAATACTTGCGGTACAAGTCGCCTACGATATTTCATCAGAAAAAACAAGGAAGAGAGAAATTGCAGGCTTATTGCTGGCTGCAAAACGGACAGGATGCACTGATCTACTTTTGCTGACAGATCATAACGACGAGGATGTGATATGCGACGGATATACAATTGCTATCCGCCCGGTCTTTGACTATGTGCTTACGTCATAGGGTAGTATCTGCAATTAATGAATTAACTGCATCTGTGAGATGGGCTAAGAGGGCGTTTAACAACAAAAGTTAAACGTCCTCTTAGACTCCTTATTTCTTGGTTTCGTGATATTCATCCTCGGTGTTGACTGCCCAGAGTGACGACTTGTCGGTGGCTCCGGTCATGATGGCTTTGACGGCTTCCATGGCTGTGAGCATGGAGTGGTCCATGTTGTTGTAGCGGTGCTGTCCGTTGCGGCCTATGCAATAGAGGTTGGGAATGGTGTCAAGGAACGCTTTCACCTTATCAAGCGAGTAATATGCGCCATAATATGCCGGGTAGGCTTTCTTCATGCGGATGCGCACGGCATCTATGACGTCCTCTGATCTGATTATGCCGATTTTTTCAAGTTCGGTGACAGCCATCTTGATGAATTTGTCATCTGACATCTCCCACAGCTTGTCGCCCTCGGTGCAGAAGTATTCCAGCCCTATCCACATTGTGTTGGCATCGTCAGCCACCATGTATGGCGACCAGTTGTTGAACACTTGTATTCTGCCGAGCTTCACGTCACGCTCCTGCACATATATCCACGTGTCAGGTACGCGGTCATTATAGGTCTTGATAGCAGTGGTGTTCTTGATCGACAGGCCTTTGACGAGCAATCCCACAGTGATGAAATCACGGTAGGGCAACTCGGATGCCACTTTGCGCACATCCTCCGGTATCTCTATGCCGTCAAGCGAAGCGATGAGATCCTTGATGGGCATAGACGACAGGAAGTAATCGCAAGCCACGGTCTTTGTCTTACCGTCATTGTCCCTGACCGTCACCGATACGACACGCCCGTTGCTGACATTGATTTTCTCGACCGATGTCTCCATGCTGATGCTGCCACCCTCATTCTCCACAGCCTTGGCAACTGTCTCCCACAGATGTCCTGGCCCATATTTCGGGTATATGAACTCCTCGATGAGCGATGTCTCCACCTTGCCCCTCTTGCCTTTGGTCCCGAGCCTTTTCATTATCATATCCTTGAGGATTTTTGACAGCGAGAGCTTTTTGACTCTCTGGCTGCCCCAGTCAGAGCCGAGTCTGGAGGGGTGGGCTCCCCATAACTTTTCGGTGTAATCCTCAAAAAACATCGAATATAGAGGTTTTCCGAAACGGTTTATATAGAAGTCTTCAAGGGATTTCTCCTTGCGCTTGTGGACGGTGCTTGCCAGATACCCTATGCCGGCTCTCAATGTTCGGCATAAACCCATGTTGACAAATGTCTGCTTGGAGAGGACTATGGGATAATCAAAAAATCTGCGCAGGTAATATATGCGCGACACGCGGTTGCGGCGGAGCATCACACAGTCGTTGTCTTCGCTGCCTGCAAGGCTTTGAGTGGGCAATACCGGCATCATGGCATTCCACCAGTTAGTCACCTCGTCGCTCTTGCTGAAAAAACGGTGCCCGCCGATGTCTATGCGGTTGCCTTTATAATTAACAGTGCGTGAAATGCCTCCGACCACATTGTCAGCCTCAAACACCTGGGGGGTGACATCGGTCTGACGCAGCAGCTCTAGTGCGGCAGTCAGGCCTGCTGGACCGGCTCCGGCTATGACTGCTTTTGGACTATGGCGATATGAGGTATTATCTTGCATATAAACTTGAATGCTGGATGTCAAACGTAGGTGTCAACAGGGAGTGAATACTTCGCGGGCGCTGCGGGTCTTGGTGCAGAATGAGCATAGCTGCCCGAAGATCAGGATGAGCATCGGGAATACCGGGGTCATCAGCCGGTCAAAGTTCCAGTAGGCTCCCACCCATACGACTATGCCCTGGGCTATCCATATGCCGCCGATGAGCAACGGGACGGGCATGACCTGGCGGTAGCGTATCATGGACAGGATTGCCACCGCCAGATATATCATGACTAAGATGGCGGCTGTATCCATGCCGAGTGTCAGCATCATGCCTACGGGCCAGTAGAGATATTGGCACTGGTTGGCGCGGCATCTCCAGAAACTCGGGAAGGTCCATAAAGTTGCATAGGCAAACTCGTCCTTGTGTTTGCTGATATTGGCGTTTACCCCTTCGTGGAAGTCTGTCGTATGGTGTATCCATGAGGGTATATTGTAAGTCCATATCGTATCGCCTGGCACAGAGTCGGTGTTAGTCATGGCTGGCAGAAGGTAAGACGGGAAGCATGATGCATCGATGATGTCATACTGTACCAGACGGTAGTAATTGTTATAGTCTGAAACATCCGATATGGCAAAGAATCCGTGGCGATGCTCAAAGGCTGCTGCGTATCCACATATGATTCCGCAGACAACAGATGCGCCTAACAGTCCCATCAGCCCTTTGCGCCGGTTTCTCGCCATGATGTACAGACACACGGCGATATAGATAGGAGGCAGATAGAGGAACGCCGGACGCAGAAATACCAGGATGAGAAGCCAGAAAGCACTCCACACGAGCGATTTCTTCTTGGGCTTCCGCATGGCGCGTATGGTATGGTAGACAAAGAGGATGAGGAAGCTCTGTGACAGGGACTCTGTGCGTATCCAGTAGTTGACATCGATGACTCCCCAATAAGCCACATAGAACAATGTCATCCAGAAGGTGATGCTCTCGCTTCGGACGAGCATATGGGCAAGGCGTCGGAACCAGGGAATGACCAGGATGAACACTATCCATTGGGCAAAGGCTATGGATGTCAGCGGTAGAAGACCGTCAAGGCTCGTAAGACTCATAAACAGTGGATATACCGGAGTGCGGTAGCTGTCTATGAATGTTTCGGGACGCGAAAGGAAATAGAATTTCCATGTGTCGAAGTAGGTCCATGTATCATAATCGTCATTGACCAGCCCTGGGAAAATGAAGCAAAAGAGGGCTTCCACTACCGCTATCAGGTAGATGATGCGGTAGCGTCCAGAAAGTTCACGTGACACTGCACGTCCTGCTGTCTGTAGGGTCTGACGTAACATGGGATAATGACCGATTGATGCAAAGATACATTAAATTAATGATATATGAGGTGGCGATTTTCGCTATATTTGCAGACATGGATTCATTACGTGGCAAGATTGATATGAGGCGTGGGCAGATGTGGCTGTATGCGGTCATTTTTGTGGCTGCTGGTGTGCTGTTTTATCTCAGATCCGTTCCCAATATCCCGATGGAGGACAACCTTGTCTTTTCATTTGTGAAATTCAATGTGGAGGATACGGCGTGTGAATATGAACCTGTCCCGATTTCAGGGGTGGATGACATCATGCAGTCGCTTCGCGATATGTATCAGGGGTCCAACGGACGCATGCCGGTGCACTTTTTAGTCATTCTCTTTATGGGTATAATAGGAGTTGAGACATTTTACGTGGTCAACTCTGTGGCTTTCTTGATCGTAGCGTATCTGGCTGGCGTGTTTATATTCACTCGGAGAGGGTTGACACCTTTCAAGTCGCTTGTCACTATAATCGTCCTGTTATATTGCATGCCTCAGACGGAGTCGCTGTGGTTTTGCCCGGCTTATGGCATCAATTATCTGTGGAGCCTCGGGGCCACGCTGCTGTTTCTGCTGATATGGAGGCGTGACCGGATGCTTGGCTGGTGGCAGGTGGCGTTGCTGTGTCCGTTGTGTTACCTGCTTGGATGGACTCATGAGGCGTTCGTGGTGCCGGTGTCATGCGCATTGCTGCTGGCATATGCCGCCCGATACCGCAGGGTCAAGTCTTCGGCAGCCATACTCGCTCTGGCTTATATCGCCGGCACGGTTACGCTGCTGAGTGCCCCGGCTGTGTGGTCAAGGGCTGACGGCAGCGTGGGCAACTTCCCCGGATTGGCTTCGTGGACTGTCAATGCCATCGGTGGATTACTGTCAAATCTGCCATTTGACATATCTGTAGCAGCCATGCTGTGGATGACCTGTACGCGTAAATCTGATTTCAGACGCTTTTGCCGCAGAAATTTCGTGGTGCTTGCCGTCATGTTTTTTGCCACAGGCATGGTGTTCGTGCTGGCATCGGGATTTACACGCGGCAGCCTTGCATTGTCATTTTTCAGCGTGGTAGTGGTGCTCAGGATATTGGTAATGTATGTCAGATGGAAAGCGCGATGGTATGTGACCGCATCGGTTTTGGCGATATTCGTGATCCATCAGTCTGCGATAGCTGTGGAAGCTCGCCGTCACTATCTGCACTATAGGGAGATGGTGGCTGATTTCCTTGCTTCGCCTACAGGGACAGTGGTCTATGAGCCTCTGCCTGTCGCCATTCCCCTGACGCAGCCGTGGGTAGAGCCGTGGGCTATAGATGTCAGCAGCGATAATATTTTTGACCGAGCCAGAGAGAAGAGCATAATGTTCTACTACCGCCATCCGTGGCACAAGCCTCTGCGCATAGTGGCTCCGGCTGAGGCGCAGCTGCTGAGCCATCCTGAGCCATTTTTTGTCCCAGCCAACAGGGTCCCGGGCACTGGCGGATTTTATACCGTCGATGGCATAGACCATCTGCTGCGTCGTGCCGACGGCGATTCGGCTCAGGAGCATACGTTTACGGCAACATATGACTTTTCGGACGGTGGGGCAGCGCTGCCGTTGCGCAAGCGGCTCAAATACCGCCTGTACGGACCTCCGGAACCGCAACCCCTCAGCTCCGGCACTTTCACTTTCGGCGGACATGAATACACAGCCGTGAGCAAAGAACCGACACTTAAGGTGGCAGCCGTAGATATGGACTGACGTGGTCTAACTTATGCCGTGGTTGGTTTGTTTATACATCATATGAGACAAACCACGTTATTCTCCGATTTTCTGACCCTGCTCCATGTGCCACATACGGAGCGTTACAGCGATGCACGTTTCCGTGCGTACCCTTCCAAACATACATTTATCGCCCTGCAAGACCTTCTGGCTGAGTATGCGGTGCTGAGCACGCTTACCACGGATGAGTCCAAGGACGCATCCAAATTGTCCGTGCCGTTTGTCGCACGGATGGCTGACGGATTCATGATTGTCACCGACCTGTCGGACGCTCAGGTGCACGGACTTGTCAAGGGCAGCCGCAGAGTGACGATGCCCCGTGACGAATTTATCAGCAAATGGACTGGCGAGGCCCTCACAGCCTCGCCTATGGATATAGCATCCGAGCCTGATTACAGCCAGCACCGTGCAAAGTGTCTGACCTGCCGCGTGATGTCAATGGCATTCAAACTCATAGAGGCAGGGCTGATAGCCTATTTTATAATAGTCAACCGCACCTATACCCATTGGAGCTGGCTTGTGGCATTGCTCCTGACCGCTGCCGGCACATATGTGTCATATCTGCTCGTGCTCAAGGAGAGCCACGTGGTCAGTTCGGCAGCCGATGCCCTCTGCGGAGTCATCCAAAAGGAGGGCTGCGCCCACGTGCTCGCCTCTGACGGCTCGGCACTCTTCGGCACCATCCCCTGGTGTGAGATAGGCATCACATATTTCAGCGTGACATTCCTCGCCATGCTCATATTCCCCATGCCGCTGATGCCCTACCTCGCCGTCATCAGCGTCTGCTGCCTCCCCTACACCCTCTGGAGCGTCACCTATCAGAAATTCAAAGCCAAAGCCTGGTGCACCATGTGCCTCACCGTCCAGACCATCTTCTGGCTCCTCTTCGCCACCTACCTCCTCGGCGGCGACTTCCGAGGACTGACCCCCATCCGCTGGTCCCCCATAGCCCTCCTCCTGTGCACCTACGCCCTCACCCTCATCACCGTCCACTTCCTCGTCCCGCGCATCTTCCACGCCGAACGAGCCGACGCCGCCACCCCCACCACCGACCCCGCCCGCTAACCGCAGCCCCATCCCATCGTGTAGGGACATGCCGCAATGCTGTTTAATTAACGCAGGAACCATGTGGACGTGGGAATGGAGGCTGGAAGGATTTCGCGGCAGAGCCGCGAAAGGAGCAGTAGCCACAAGCTGCGCAGACCGTCAGGTCTGCGCAGCTTGTGGAAAACGGATTGCAGGAAACCCCGGCGGTGTAACTGCCGGGGCAATAGTTCGCATTATGCCCCGGCAGCTAAAGCTGCCATTAACGCTATAGAAGCCTTGTAGGGCATATCAAATTTTGAAAAATTGAGTTCTGCAACACCCTCCCTACACCCTGACTCCCCCAATCAGATGACCCCCTTTTTCGTCACATGGGATGTGGATGTATTGGGCGATGTCTCCGTAGGAGACACACATGTTAGGCAGTGGTCATGCAAGCTGTTTAGGCTTGCGTGACCACTGTGTCGCATCCATCACCCCCATTATGACCGCCTCCGTCGGAGGCGCACTCCCCAGGCAAAGTGCGCCGCCTACAGCGGCGTATGTTTTGTACCATCGCCTGTACAGTGGTCAGGCTGACCACTTCCTAACATGTCCGCCTCCGCCGGAGGCAAGGGCTCTTATTGTAATTTCTTTGATAGAGGCAATAAAAGCATATTGGAGGCGTTCCAATCGTGAGAATTTATATCGAATATTTGCAAACATAATATTTCAGCAGCATCTTTGCGTTCCGAATAATTGTAACAAATTGTGCTTTTTCGGAATTGCCATATGCAGATACAACGCGACATATACCTTGATAAGGTGATAGAAAGCCGTCACAACGGCATGATAAAAATTATAACTGGTGTCAGACGGAGTGGTAAATCCTATCTCTTGTTCAATCTTTTTGCGGATTGGTTGAGAAATAATGGGGTTTCTGAAAGTCATATAATTAAAATTGATTTGGAAGATCGTAGAAACAGAGCTCTGCGCGACCCGGATAATCTTTTGGAATATATAGATTCTAGGATGCAGGATGCTGATATGTACTATATCCTGATCGATGAGATACTGCTGGCTGACGAATTTGAAGATGTGCTCAACAGCTATCTGAAGATAGACAATGCAGATGTTTTTGTGACAGGCAGTAACGCGAAGTTTCTTTCAAAAGATGTGATAACCACTTTCCGTGGACGGGGGGAGGAAATCAAGGTTTTTCCCCTGAGTTTCAGCGAATATATGTCGGTCTGCGGTAAGTCTGTTGAGCTGGGTTTTGAGGAATATATGACATATGGCGGCTTGCCTCAGATTGTTGAATACGATTCTGCCGAACGCAAGGTGAATTATCTGAAATCTCTTTTTACGGAAACATATCTGACGGATATAAAAGAGCGATATCAGGTTAAAAATGACGAGGAACTGGAGATTTTGCTTGATATTATATCGTCGAATATTGGAGGCCTGACCAATCCTACCAAGCTGGCAAATACTTTTCTGAGTGAAAAGAAAGTCACGCTATCAGACAAGACCATAAAGGCGTATCTTGACTACATATGTGATTCTTTTCTGGTGGAGAAAGCGCAACGATATGATGTGAAAGGGAAAAAATACATCAGTACGCCGTATAAGTATTATTTCATTGATCTCGGATTGCGAAATGCACGGCTTAACTTCCGACAGCTTGAAAAGACCCATATGATGGAAAACGTCATATACAACGAGTTGCGTATAAGGGGGTTTAATGTAGATGTAGGTATTGTTCCTGTAACTGTCCGCGATGCCGATGGCAGGCAAAGAAGGGACAGCTATGAGATAGACTTTGTCTGTAACAAGGGTAATCAAAGGCATTACATACAAGCTGCCTACCGCATGGAATCGGAAGAGAAAATCATGCAGGAACAAAATTCCCTGCGAAATGTCAACGATTCTTTTAAGAAAATCATAATTGTTGGCAATCCCATCCTTGTGGAGCGAGACAATAGCGGAATAACGACAATCAGCATCTATGACTTCTTGCTCAATCCTAATTCTTTAGAGCTATAGGGATGCGGATATAAGGAATATATTAGATAGGTCTCAGAGCAAACGGCTTGAGAAACCACTGCCTAACATGTTTGCCTCCCACGGAGGCAAAAGCCGTCACCGTAATGTTCTATATCTGTAGGGACATGCCGTGGCATGTCCGCCCCCAGCACATGGTGTCACATTATCCTATTTCGCCGAATGCGGACATGCCACGGCATGTCCCTACACGATGGGGGAAATCACAGTCCGGCGCGGGACATCAGGGCTTCGTCATCGAGGAGGGTGGTGGTGGGGCCGTCGGCTATGACGGTGCCGTGAGCCATGATGATGGTGCGGGGGCAGGTTTGGCGCACGAGGTCGAGGTCGTGGCTGGTGACGATGACTGTGTGGTAGAAGTCGTGGATCTGCTTGATGAGGAGTCGGCGTGCGTGGGGGTCGAGGTTGCTCGACGGCTCGTCGAGCACGAGGATGTCAGGTTCCATGGAGAGCACCGTGGCTATCGCCACGCTTCGTTTCTGTCCTCCGGACAGGCGGTAGGGCGCCTGATGACGCAAGTCTCCAGCGCCTACAGCTTCCAGAGAGCGACTGACGCGCCGCTCCACTTCCGGCTCGGTCAACTTCATGTTTCGCGGACCGAAAGCCACATCCTCCTCCACCGTAGGCATGAAAAGTTGGTCATCGGGGTTCTGGAACACCAGTCCCACCGTGCGGCGTATCTCGGGGAGAGTCTTCTTGGTGATCATTACGTCGCCGATGATGACGCTGCCCTCCGAGGCTTGCAGCAGTCCGTTCATATGGAGCATGAGGGTTGACTTGCCCGCTCCGTTGGCACCTACGAGAGCCACTTTCTCCCCGTGGGTGATGAGGAATGACACTCCGCGCAGAGCCTCGAAGCCGTCTGGGTAGCGGTAGTGCACGTTGTCAAATTTCACGTAATGGTGGCTCATAGGTCAGATGCGGTTGAAAATATGGGTGAACAGTAGGGGGATGTCGCACAGTCGCCCTGCCACGAACAGTGCCGTCCAGACGATTACAAACAGCGTGTCGCTCCACTGCCAGCGCAGCGGATGGCTCAGTGGGAACATGCCGCAGAATCCGCGTGACAGCATCGCGCGGTGGAGCCGCTCGGCGCGGTCGGCGGTGCGTAGTAGCAGTTGCCCCACGAACACCGCCCAGAAGCGCATACCATAGGAGGTGCGCCCGTAGCCTCGCGCCGTTCGTGCCATCTGCATGGAGCGCGCCTCTTGAAGCAGCACGAAGATGTAGCGGTAGAGCAGAAACAGCTGCGTGGCAAATATGTCGGGCAGCCCGAGCCCTTTGAGTCCTCGGCACACGCTGATGAATCCCGACGAGAGAATCAGCAGCAGTGTAGCTTGGACGGAGAGCAGTCCGCGCACGATAATCGACAGGAACTGTATCCACCCTTCGCTTATCGCCACGGTGCCTACATGCAGCATCGGGCGATGGTCAAACAGGGGGTTGAATATGCCTATGAATGCGATGAACGGCAGCGTGTAGAGCGACAGCCGCAGCACTCTTCCATAGGAGATGTCTGCCATGGAGCAGCCAACTAATGGATAGATGGCGAAGATGATGATGCCGCCGAGATTGTCGAGCGGAAAGCTCAGCACTGCCACCAAGTATGCCACCGTGACTATGAGTTTGGCGCGGACATCACGGATGCTCATGGCTGACGTGGAGCGGCTTGAGGTCCGCTCCACGTCGTTGAGTGTCAGCAATGCCTTGTCGATGGAACTCATAGACTCGGGTGAGATAGTATGCGTGGGTTATTTCACTGGCTGGGTGGCATGGCGGCGATGGCGCATGCAGGTCAGTATCGCCCATGTCAGTATGACTACCATGGTGCATCCAATGATGCCTGACCATGTGCTATCATAGTCGGGGATGACTGAGGTTACATTCTGCACGTTGGCGAAAGCCGTGCGGGTGGCAGCAGCCGTGTCGTTGATGATGTCGGTGGAGCCTGTCAGCCGTTCTATAGACCATTCAAGTCCGTCGGGATGTGATGAGGCGATCCATGTAAATGTGATGCCGAATATGAGTGCCAATGCTCCGAACACTATCATCACCGGGCGCAGCGAGCGTGTCTCCTTAGCCTGTGACTGCGCCGGGGCTTCGCTCAGCAGCAGCGACGGACGGGTCTTGGCGACGAAATAGAGCAAGAAGCCTGTGGCGATGCCCTCTCCGGCACCGATGGCGAAGTGAATCGAGGTCATCAGTGCGAAGAACTGGTTCCAGCTCAGAGCCGTGATGCCCGACATCTCTGTTTCGGCAGTTACAAGGACAGCCCCGGCTTCAAGCCCGACGATACAGCCGAGTATCGCTCCGAGGAATATGCGCCATGGAGTAAGCGAACGCCCTGCAATCCAGCGGTATACAAGTGCGTAGCCTATGAATGTGGTGCATATGCCCATGTTGAGGATATTGCAGCCGATAGCCATCAGTCCGCCATCGGCAAACACGAGACACTGCACCACCAGCACCGATGCCACCGTGATAAGTCCAGCCCACGGTCCTAACAGCGCCGCGGCAAGTACGCCGCCCACTATGTGCCCGCTCGACCCTGTGCCGGGAATGGAGAAATTGATCATCTGGGCGGCGAATATGAATGCACCTATCACCCCCATGAGCGGGACGATATTGGTGGAGTCGGATTTCTTTACCTTGTTGGCTGCCACAATCAGGGCTGCCACTGAGACTACGGCGGCTCCGGCTGCTACTGCCGGCGACACCAGGGCATCTGCCATGTGCATACTTGGATATACAGGTTATAAGGTTACACAATAAGGGATAATATGGTGAATGTTAAAAATAAAACAATGCAGTGTCGCGATTTGTTTGCGGTTGCCATGACTAAGGCTCGCGATGGTAGTAGGGACGCGGCGTGCCGCACAGCTGTC
>LUJR01000011.1 GCA_001689515.1 Bacteroidales bacterium M7 | reverse complement strand
TTAACAACCACTTTTTTACATTGACCCATAAAGTGAGCATATTGTCTATCCTCCGGATTGTCTGGATTTTCAATCTCGACTCTGTGATTGATGAACCTCGACAACTTATGCGATCTTGAATACAATTCAAACATACGCGAAAACAGGTTGCTTCTATATTCTTGGGGTAACATTTCGCCATGGTTTCTGCGCACATCCGTAGCCGCATCGCAATAAAAGCAAAGTACTGCATCCTCGTTTTCTTCCATGAACTTTGCAAGTATGTCAGAAATAGCAAACAACACCTTATAGCCTACATATCCATCCCCTGATTTACGAATCAGAGTGACATCATAGAACACAAGAGTCAATGTCAACGCATCATCGGAAAATATACTGATTGTCTCATAGTCATAATACGAGAGGGCGACCATTATATGATCGCCCCCTGAATTTATTATGTCAAAGGATAAATCCATTTACACGACAATAGTAAATGTACATTGCTTCTTAGCAGCCAACTTTTTCACTTGCTGCTGCTTCTTTTCTCTCAAAGCGTCAAAGACTTGAACCATCTTTTGAGAGGGATTTTTGATTGTGATGTTTCGAGTCATATTAATATGCTTTATGGTTGTCAACAAAGTTACGAATATTATTTTGATATTGCAACTTATGCAAACACTGATTGTCTTGTCTTGCAAAATATTAACAGACATCTATCTCATACAGTTCTATCCGACATTTTCCCGACGAAGATAAATCCATAACTCCCTTGACATATATGAAAGATTGACTAAATTTGTATAAGAAGATTCCTCCTATTAAATCTGGAACATACATTGCTATGACATTACGCGAAAAGCTTGCCGACAGGCTGCATATCAATGACATACGATTATTGGCTGCTGATGACACCCTGTCGGCAAGGGAGGCTCTATATTGCCTGATTGACGATGCTGAGGAGCGCGTGGGCTATAACGCATTGTGGGCAATGACGCATTTCGCCTCATCGGCAAACGGATGGCTGGCTACGAAACGAGACGGACTTATCAATCAATTACTTGCATGCAACCACGTCGGCAAGAAGCGGCTGCTGCTGACGCTGCTTGACAGGCTGCCGATGCAATCTGAGGATATCCGCACCGACTATCTCGACTTCTGCCTGTCCGCAATCAACTCCTCCGAGCAATATGCCATCAGGGCCTTCTGCATGAAACAGGCATACGCCCAATGCCGCCTCTACCCCGAACTGTTGCAGGAATTTTCAGCCATCCTCGACATGACCGACCAAAGCGAGTTGTCCCCGGGACTCAAATCCGCAAAAAGAAACATCCTCAAGCAGATGGCGCGAGACAAATAGACGAATCCACCTGACCGAGACAGCCCTTTGCATCTAAATTTAAGACCTATAATTGTAGGGACATGCCGTGGCATGTCCGCATCCTGACAAAATGGGCTACGCAGCCGCCTACAAAGCGGACATGCCACGGCATGTCCCTACATGTGAGGAATTTCCAGTTCTGCAATTTCCTCAGCTGATGTGAAGTACGTTTAATCCGCTATCAAACAGCATCCAGGTACGTCGGAGACGTACCAGTCATGCGCAACCCCATGCACGGAGCGACAGCGAACGTACATGGGGTACGATAAACACAAGTCTAATCAACCTCGGAGAGGTTGTGGTCCACAGGCATAAACTAATATTACGTCCCACTGTGTCGTTTTGTCGCATAAATCTTGGGGTATGTCGCAAAGTTTACGCTGCTACATCTCTGTGACATAACTTTGCTGACAGAAAATCCAATCAACAAACAGCAAATGTTATGAAAAAATTCTTTTCAAATGTACTTTCATCCATGGTCGGAACATGGATTGCAATGGCACTTTTCGCCCTCATATTGATAGGCGTGGTTGCCGCAGCCGTGGCAAGTTTCGGCGGTGACAAGGAAGCCACCGCCTCCCTTGAAAAAAAGTCGATCCTCAAAATCGACCTTTCGGGCACCATCAACGAACGCGAGACTTCATTTGACATCGACTTCATCGCACTCATGCAGGGCAAAGGCTTCGAAGAACCCCAGAGCCTCGTGACACTAACCAAGGCCATCAATGCCGCCAAGACCAACGAGAAAATCAGTGCCCTCTACCTTGACTGCAAGGGCGCTAACGCGTCGCCAGCCACTCTGAAGGCTCTGCGCAACTCCGTCATCGACTTCAAGAAGAGCGGCAAGAAGGTATATGCCTACGGTGACTTCCTCTATCAGGGCGACTATTATGTAGCATCTGTGGCTGACAGCCTGTTTCTTAATCCTATGGGCTATCTTGACCTTCACGGCATGTCGGCAAGTGCCATTTATTTCAAAGGACTGCTTGACAAATTAGGCATCGAATTCCAGATTGCCAAGGTCGGCACATTCAAATCAGCTGTAGAACCGTTCACCCAGACCGAGATGTCAGCACCTGCACGTGCCCAGCTTGATACCCTCGGCACCAACATGTGGTCTGTCATCAAAGCCGACATCGCCACCGCACGTAAAATCAAGGCATCAGACATAGACAGCATCATGGCTTCGCACATCACCCAGCTATCTACCCCAGAGCAAATCGTAGGCTGGAAATTAGTAGACCGCTGCGTGGTGCGCCGCCAGATGGAAGGCATCCTCAGCCGACTGGTAGATGTCAAGGAGAAAGATCTCAACTACATCTCTGCTGCCGACATGGACAAGCACTCTAAATGGGGCACCCAATATGACTCGAAAAATCAGATAGCCGTGCTCTATGCCGTAGGCGAAATCGCAGAGTCAGAGAATGCCGGCATCAACTGCGAGAAACTCGTCCCAGTCATAACCAAGCTCGCCGACGACGAGGGAGTCAAAGGCATGGTGCTCCGCGTCAATTCGCCCGGAGGCTCAGTATTCGGCTCAGCCGAAATCGCTGAAGCACTCTCCTACTTCCAATCCAAGGGCAAAAAACTTGCCGTATCGATGGGCGACTACGCAGCCTCAGGCGGCTACTGGATTTCATGTGAAGCCGACCGCATCTTCGCCTGTCCGCTCACCATCACCGGCAGCATCGGCATCTTCGGCATGCTCCCCAACGGCAAGGGACTTCTCGATAAGTTAGGCGTGAACCCGCAGTTCGTATCCACCAATCCCCTCTCTGATTTCCGCATCCCCCTCGCCCCCATCACCGACCAGCAGATGGCAGCCATGCAGGTAGAAATCAACCGTGGATATGACCGATTCATCAGCCGCGTAGCCCGCGGACGCCACATGCCCGAATCCAAAGTCCGCGCCATAGCCGAGGGCCGCGTATGGGACGGACAGAAAGCCCTCCAGCTCGGACTGGTCGACCAGCTCGGCACCCTTGACGACGCCATCGCATGGGTAGCCACCAACTCCAAGCTCGGCACTGACTACGACGTAGCCCTCTATCCCAAGTCAGAGTCAAGCTTCATGGATATGGTAATGGACATGACCAAGACAGGACTCGCCCCACAGATGGATCAGATGCTCGGCAAAATCGAACCCAACCCCTTCCTCCTCGCCAAGGGCATCCGTCTCCTCCACCAGAAGCCCCTCCAGGCACGCGCCCCCAAAGCCCTCTTCCTCCTCTGACCCCACCCGGAAACACCGACAGATAAACAATCAGCTTTTTCAACCCCCGCCAACCCGTACTGCCACCCTCAGCCCGGGTTGGCTTTTAAACGTCACTTTAAAGAAAAGAAACTGTGCCATGCCAGCAAATGCTGCATGACACAGTTTCTTAAATATCTGCCTGTTCGCTTATCATACACCGAGTATCCCTTTTGAATTCAAGGCGATTGTAGAGATAATTGCGGCACATCCAGCAACTACACGGTGTCGCTGTGGTTTTAAGAACTTTCATCCACGGAACTGACTTATATTCTTTCCAGTCACGTGGATTCAAATATTGATGTGTATCGGGGTCAAGGATTTGATTACCTTGATTGGCATAATACCTGATTCTGTTACGCCATACACGTTTTTGTTGGACGCGTCGCCACGCCCGTTTTGGAGTTCTTTCCATCGTCACGTTCTATTATAGGTTTCAGGAACGTGTACATTCTGACGAAAATTACTTCACTCATGTCGCTTTACAATTTAATCCATTTATATCAATATCAAATCTCATTCCATATCACACCTATTAACCAATCTCCCTTTATCGTCAGTCAGTCCAGATGTGGTAGATGGCGCTGCGGGAGGTAGGGCGATAGCCGCATTTTTCATAGAAACGGCATGCGCCGGTGTTGGCTTCCTGGGTCGCGACATGCAGGGTTTTCACGCCGTTGGCTGTGCATATGCACTCCGCGTATGCCATCAGGTGTGCTCCTATGCCTCTGCCGGCATGTTCTTCCGAGACTGCCAGAAGCCCTATGTCAGCTGCGTCATCGTCTATCTTAAGCGTTACAAGCCCTACCGGCTTGCCATCGGCATGATACGCAAGCACATTTGTTGCCATCTTGCCCGAGATGGAGTTGTCAATCCACGCACGATACATCTCCTTAAATTTCCCATCCCCTAATCGCACATCTCTGAATCGCGACTTATGTCCGGCACGATAGGCAAGTTCATACAACGCCGAGGCATCCCGGCACTCATGGATAGCCGGAATCAGGGCATCTGCCTTGTCACCGCCGGTCAGTTCTTTGGAATACACCACCTTGATATCTGCCGGTTGATCCACAAGGCAAGGACTCCAGGTCACACCAGAGCCCAAAGGCTCCGCAACAAATACATATATCAGCTGTGCCCCATCGCGCTGCGCCTCTTTGATTTCCCGACGGAGCGCATCAGGGTCATTCAGCAACTCATGCGCATCTGTATGTATCGAGAAAATCTCCTTTCCGAAAAAATCAGAGTCCCAAGCAAGTCTTTCCGCCTTCATTTTTTCACCTCTTTATTGACTAACCGCAATGCCCTTTCGACCGATTCGGCAAAAGCACCTATGGAATTGACCTTCATGGCTGCAGCACGGCAGTTGCGCCTCATTTCTTCATTAGCATCGTCAGATATAAACATAGCATACAGCTTAGCCGATATATCCTGCACATCGCCCTGAGTGCTCTTGTAGCCTGTGATGCCATTCTCTACAAGGTCCATCGCTGCACCGTTGTCAAAAGCCACCACCGGACAGCCGCACAGCATAGCCTGATTAATCATCGACGGACCCGCATCGGCAAGCGACAGCGACAGGAAAAGGTCAGCCTTGCGATAGCAGTCAACCAGACCGGCAGTGTCGACAAATCCTATGTTTCTCACCCCGTCAAGCCTGCCTTTCGCTATATCTTCAAAATACCCGTCGCCGATTGTCACCACCTCCACGCTGGCAGCCTGCTCCGCTGTAAGCATGGCTTTGAATCCGCATATGGCGGCAAGCATCGCATCATTGCCCTTACGTGGCTCTGGCGTAGACCTCAGCAGTATCGTGAACTTATTCTTTTCGCCGACCTTCACGCATCGGTCATCAGCGGGAGCAAACACATCTTCGTTCACCACAATGCCAGCATTGCTCACAGTATCAGCCGTGAAAAGACTGCTGTCAAGGGCTTGGCAGATCATCCACGTATTGCCCATAAACACCGCTTTCATGCGGGCATAGTTTCTGCGCTTGATACGGAAATTAAGCCTTGTGGCATCATTCAGTATGCCGTAACCGATGCGCGGACAGTTACCGCAGCCTTGCTTAAATCTTTCGCAGTCCTCGAAATAGAAGCATCCTCCTGTCATAGGTGCCATGTCAGGCGAGAATATCAGTATCGAACATCTGAGCCTCTTGTATATCTCCCTGAGCGACGTGGTGTTGAGCATATCCTCCCAGAAGAGGGTTATCACAGCATCGTAATCAGCATCGATACATTTTGTTATATCCGCAGGTGGCACCATCGGCAGCCACTCGTTAGGGTAATGCAGATTCTGAGTCTTAGTAACCTTATAGCGGAGCTTGTAAAGATTTCTGACCATGCGGTTATAACGCCTCTCCCACCATGTATATGGGATTTCTCCGGGCACAGCATCCGACAAGATGATGCGTCCGCCGCCATAGAGCTTCTCGCCCTCTTTGGCAAAGCATCCCAGAGTGAGGAAGTCGACATTATGTCCGGCATCGCACAGCCCCTTTGCCATATCGTTGGCAAGACCAGCCGAATGGCTCAAGGTACGCGAGGATATGATAAGGAAACGGCTCATAATTCATTATAAAAATCTGTCACCGATTCAATCACCCTGTCCTGCTCGCCGTCAGAGAGTTCGTAATACAGCGGCAATCGCAGCAGACAGTCAGCAAACCTGTCGCAGTTGGGCAAACTGGGGCGGGCATCAAAATGAGACGTATAGAAATCGCTCTTGTGCAGACTCAGATAATGGAACACCGCCATTATCCCCCTTTCCTTCAGATAGGCTATCAACCTTGACCGTTCATCGAGCGAACGGCACACGATGTAATACATATGGGCATTGTTGGTCGCATACTCAGGGATGACAGGACGGCGCAGCATCCCGGTTTCCTCCAAGCGCCCGAATGCATCATGATATCTCAGCCACAATTCCTTGCGGCGCGTCTGTATCCTGTCAAGGTTTTCAAGCTGCGCGTACAGAAATGCGCTCACGATTTCCGACGGCAGAAACGATGAGCCGGTATCGACCCATCCGTATTTGTTGACCTCGCCTCTGAAAAACTCTGAGCGGTTTGTGCCTTTCTCCCAGACGATTTCCGAGCGTCGGCACAGCCGTCCGTCATTGACCGCCAGCAGGCCGCCCTCACCGGCTATGATATTCTTAGTTTCATGAAACGAGAAGCAGCCCATGCTGCCGATAGAACCTAACGGTTTCCCTTTGTAATACGAATCCACCGCCTGAGCCGCATCTTCCACCACAGTCAATCCATGGCTGGCAGCCACATCCATTATGCGGTCCATGTCGCATGCTACCCCGGCATAATGCACAGGCACCACAGCCCTGGTGCGCGGAGTGATCAACCGTTCCATCATCTCTGGATCCATATCAGGATGATCGGCACAGGAATCGCAGAATACAGGAACCGCACCCTGTCTGACAAAAGCCAACACCGTCGACACAAACGTGTAACTGGGCACAATCACCTCATCGCCCGGCTTTATATCCGACAATATCGCAGCCATCTCAAGCGCATCGGTACACGATGTCGTCATCAGAGCCTTCCGGAAGCCGTAATGCCCCTCAAAGAAATTCTGACATCTCTTCGTGAACTCTCCATTGCCCGACAATTTGCCCGACGCCACCGCCTCCCGTATATATTCAGTCTCCTTGCCCGTAAGAAACGGCTTATTAAACGGTATCATAGAAATCATAATTTATAAAAATCCATGGTCTACAGACACAAAGTTAACACTTTCCCCCGGATTCCCCATCCCATCAATCCATAGTAAAGCTACAGAGACACTTTTTCATTAGGGGTTTTAAATGCGACAAACAGTCCCAACCGCTGAATCACAGCTGCCGAAATCACATGTTTTGCTCAATCCGATTTTTATCGGACAGCAATAATTATTTTAGAAACTAAAATCAGACTCCGGTATTTCTCCCTTATCAACGTCTATCTGCATATAAAAGCTTATTATCTTCTATGCAAAGATAATAAGCCTCATAGTCCGATTAATGGACAATTAGATGGAGGCTAATGTAATCAGAAGAATGATTGTCATCATCACGATGAAGAAGACCATCCCAATGTTCATTCCACCTTTTGTTCCTTCGATTTTTAACATAGGAAATGTAAGTGGAAAGGGAGACTAAAATTCAATCACTCTTGAATCAAGATAGTCATAGGCGACAACATGTTGTCTTTCAAACATCATTTCTTAGCTCTTCAGAATAATGAACAAGCATTGGGATAAGTGCCGGGATGTCATTCTCAATCACATCCCATAGCACCTCCGGGCTTATTCTGTAATAGCCATGGACTAAAATGTGTCTCATACCCTCAATCTGACGCCACGGTAATTCGCCATGACTCTCTTTAAACTCCCTTGTAATCTTATACGCAGCTTCTCCGATGATTTCAACCATCTTCGAAAGTCCATAAAACAATACCGTGTCAGTCTGAATATCCGACAAAGAATGGCGCGTTTTCTCTGAGGCAAGAATCTGAGCCATTTCAAGCATGTGGGTGATGCGACCGGTATCTTTAAGAGGGTCTCTCATAGATCAAAATTTTATCTCGATCAACACTTGCTCGTGCAAAATCCTTAAGACCTCTGCTTTCGACCAAATCGACTTTGCGACCCAGCAAGTCGGTCAAATCCATCAGGATTCCACCCATTGTAAAAAGGGAAACCACACCTTTGGTGTTGTCGTAATCTACCAAAATATCAATGTCACTCGTCGGAGATTCTTCTCCGCGTGAACAAGACCCGAACAGCCAAGCCCTCTTGACAGGCTGCCCAGCCATAAAGTCCTGTATCTTTGGTATTAACTTCTGGATTTTCGCGCTAACCATATCAAATCTGTTTTGCACAAATATAACGATTAAATCTTGATATTTGTGCAAGAGGGGGATTAATTTTCAGTGGGTCAGGCGGTGGAGGAGGCGGGTCAGTCGGCGGGTGTCGCGTGGGGTGATGCCGGGGCGGTGGCGGGTGTTGCCTTTCTGGAGGGTGGCGGCTATGTGGATACCGCTGTAGCGGAATATCTCGCGTAGGGCGCGGATGGTGCCCGAGGTCTGATGGTAGAGGATGTTCCACGGCCAGGGGGTGGTGGAGGTGACTATGACGGCGGCGCGTTTGCCTTTCATCAACGGGCGCGGATACAATGATGCGTTATCGGATGCCATGGCGTATGCCACGCGGTCAAACAAACCTTTCAGCTGTCCGGGCATGTTGCCCCAATAGCAAGGCGTGCCCACGAGTATGAGGTCATGGTCTTGCAACAACGCGGCAAAGCGCTGTGCATCATCCGGGGGGAGCACACAGTCGCCCTTGCTTCGGCATGTCATGCAGCCGGTGCAGTGGCGGTAGGCAGAGGTGGCGACTGCAAACTCTGTGACGGTGTATCCGTCAGATTCAAGCGATTCCTTAGCCATGCCGAGCAGACGGCTGATATGCCCGTTGACACGCGGAGATGCGTTGATTATCAATACTTTCTTTTCCATATCTATTTCAGTAATTTCTCCAAGACCCCGTCACGGAATGCCTGACCGATGGATATTTCTGTGTCACGGATAAACACGTCATTGTTGTCAAACGAATCCACCGCACCGATGTTGACTATGTTGGATTTGTTGACGCGAAGAAACATGCCGTCAGGCAGTGCATCCTCCATACCCTTGATGGTCATGCGCGTGACGAGCCGGCGGTTGTCACTGAGATGTAATATCACATAATCTTTCAGTCCCTCGACATAGAGTATGTCAGAGTGCATGACCCGGTGATACCTCCGGTCAGCTTTTATGATTATAAAGTCGGTGTCAGGCTTCGCTATATCCGCATCCTTCGCTTCCTTAATCAGCAAGGTGTGATATTCCGATGCCTTATTGACAGCGCGGTCAAACCGCTCGGGGTCAATAGGCTTGAGCAGATAGTCCACCGCATCTACCTGATAGCTCTCCACAGCATACTCCGAATAGGCTGTCGTGAATATCACAAGGGTATCATGCGGTATCTGACGGGCAAATTCCATACCTGTCAGCCCTGGCATCTGTATGTCAAGCAGCACCAGATCCACAGGCTCCGCAGCCATCAGCTCCGCCGCTTCGGCTGCATTGGCAGCTGTGCCACACAATTCGAGCTGCGGATTCGCCTCCACGAGCCGTTTAAGCCCGCGCCGTGCTATCGGTTCATCATCTACTATCAGGCATTTCATCTTCTATATATGTTGGGATAGTCAAATTTACGATATATTCGCCGGATTCCACATGCTCTGACAGCGAAAAGCGTTCGCCGTAGAGATATTCAAGCCGTCGACGCGTGTTAACCAGCCCCAAACCTCCCGAATGAATGTCTGACCTTCCGCTGTCATGCGAAAACGAGTTTACGCATCGCATCCAGCACATGCCATGAGGAGCTCTTGCAAACGATACATCTACATAACGCCGTCCATTGACCACAGAGCTGTACTTCACTGCGTTTTCCACAAAGGTTATGAATATCAGAGTAGGCACAAACATCTCCCCGACACGGCGGTCGGTGGTGATGGAGTAGTCAAACGGCTCTATGCGCGCCTGCTCCAAGTTGAGATACGAACGGAGAAACCACACCTCATGTGCCACGGTGGCACAACCACGAGCACCTTGTGAGAACTGGTATTGTAGAAGCACTTTCAATTGATCAAGCATCTCCGATGCTTGACGAGGATCCTCGTCAGCCAGGATGCCGACATTGTTGAGCACATTAAACAGGAAGTGGGGATTGATCTGCTTGCGCAGAAACGCATATTCCTGCCGCAAAGTCTCCGTGCGCAGTTTGGTCTTGCGTCTTGTCCCGATTATCCAGTCCTGCAAAAACAATATCGCACCGGTGCCTCCTATGAAAAATGCCATGGTCAGCATCGACCCGATCGTCGACACCACCATTATCGGCATAGGCAGGGGATTATTATAAGCCGCCGGCTCGTAGGTAGCGATTTCTATACCTATCATAACCATGGTCATGACGATAATGACCGCCACGACCATGAGGCAGTACCTGCGTAGATTGCGGTGCCGTCTGAAGCCTCGAAACAGCCACAGTATGTTGATGTATGCCAAGAAGTTGAGAAACAAGTACATGCAGACTGCTCCAGCCATACGTTCCAGAGTGAACTCGGGTTGATCAGGAGCATTGAAAAAAGTACCGAACGCTATGACCGCCAGCAGAAGCTGGAAAATCAGATGCCGCCACAGACGGTAACGGTGCGCTACAAGAAATTCGGTCAACGAGGAATATGAAGCCTCGTCAGCGTCCACGCCCGGCATATCTACCGGCGGCGTAGGAAGCTCATATAACTGGTGGCGCAGATGCTCGGCAAACTTCCTTATATCAGCCGCAGCCATGTCAGGAGCATCCCGCAGCACTCCGCCCACCTGATCAAGCCCGCTGAGTATCATAGCCGGATCAAGCCGCGAACGGACTGCCGCAATATACCGCCTGAGGGTTTCTGACATATGTGCCTCCTCTGAGAGCTCGGCGTTCCACCGTTCATAGAGCTTCATGGCTCCTATGCCCAGAAGTATCATCGCGAGCAACAGGCTGTTGATAAAGCTGTCAACGAGAATCCATGGCGACAGATAGTAGGAGATGCGTGGAGGCATGCCCAGCCATTGACGTATCAGATACTCCATCGCCAGTCCGAGAGTCGAAGCGACAAATGCCAGCAGCACTATCCACAGGCAATATGCCACATAACGCTGATGCAACAGCAGCCTTGGCACTGCCACTCTGATATCGACCATCGCTGCCACCATGAAAAGCACAGTCAGAGGTACCATCAGCCAGCAGATGGCATAGCCCACCTGCTCATACGAGTCCATGAAAGCAGCCACCACAGCCCCCGACGACACGAAGGCAAAGGTGACTACCAGCAGCAGATATTTCAGGGTAGTTTTCACTCCACTTCCTCCATCTGGTCAGGTCGGTATGTGATTTCACCCTTGGCGACCGGCGATGCGAGGAAATATCCTAAGCAGAAGCCTCCGCTAAACATCTGCGGTCCGTTGCTGTCGCTCTGCAAAGCAACAAGATAATCCAACATCTCAAGCGATACAGGAAGCACCTCGACAGTCACCACGTCACCGTCACGGAGCACAGTGTTGTCATCCTCCTCCTCGGTGTCCTTGCGGCTGGTCATTATGACCTCGTGTATCACACCGCTGACGGCGTGGCAATCATCAAGCACGCTCCACATGTAAGCCTCGCCGTTGCGGTAGAGACGCACCCAATAGCAGTCACCTGCCTGTGGAGTGTCGGTAAACGACACCTGCAAGACAGCCACATAATCATAAGGCATCTTTATCCAGCGGAATTCCAGTCCACACAGCTCAGTGGGCACTCTCATCACGCTCGTTGACGAGTAGACATTCCCTCCTGTCGTCACATCAAGACGGTATTCATGTCCCTCGATACCAGGGGTGACATCCTTAAACACACCCGATGCATCGGGTACCAACGAAGTGGTGACGCCAGCGGTCACATCGGTCAGGCGGACTGTCGCATCAGTGATTTTAGCCTGGTTCATCGCCTCGTCCATCGGAGTGGTACGAGTCAGAGACACGGCAGCCCCTGCCTCGGTAAGATTGCCCTCTATCACTAATTGCGGCTCTACATCGTGGTAGTGGAAATCAAGTTCCTTCTCGCAAGAGGCACACAGCAACGCCGCGCACAGCAGTATGGGGTATAGATATTTCATAATCATCAGAATTTAATGGTGTATGATACCGATGGAACGATGCCGAAAAGCGACTGTTGCACAGCCCTCGTGCCTGACGGCTTGGTGGCATCGTCTTCAAAATAGATCACAAACGGGCTGTAATGGGCATAGACATTGAATATGCCGAACGACCATATCGATGTGCACCGCTTGCCCACACGTGTGTAGGTGGCAGAGAGATCCAATCGGTGCGATGCCGGGGTCTGATAGCCGTTGCGCTCCGAATAATAGTAGCACGTGGTGCCGCTGATTTCATATTTGGCATCAGGAGCAGTCAGTGGTCTGCCTGACGAGTAAGTCCACGATGCAGAGAATTTCCACGCATCGTTGAGGTCATACATAGCCACCACTGCCACATCATGCCGGCGGTCATTGGAAGCGTCATACCAGCGTCCTGAGTTGATGCCGTCAATCCGGGTCTCGGTCTTTGACAGAGTGTAGGAAATCCAGCCGTTGAGTTTGCCCGTATTCTTGCGGAGCATCAGTTCCAAGCCGTAGCTCCGACCCTGACCGCCCATAATCAGACTCTCGAGGCTGACACGCGAAAACATCATCATGCCCTCGCGGTAGTCATAGACATTGTGCATGGACTTGTAGTAACCCTCGGCTGACCAGTCCCATGCGCCGTTGGCAGTCATGCCTGAATAGCCCACCGAATATTGGGCAGTCCGTTCGGGCTTTACCTCAGCCGATGTCAGGGCGTATCTGTCAAACGGAAATGTGGTGGATGTGGCTCGTATGCCGTGAAGGTTCTGGGTCGTCAGCGATGCCCCGGCTTTGACATTATGATACTGGTTGATATTGTATTTCACACTGCCACGGGGCTCGAAATCGACATATGTCTTGCTTGAAAAATCAGGCATATCTTCATGCAGGGCTTCAAAAGCATGGAAGCAGTCACCCGACATCGCGCTGAACACCGACAGTCTCGCCCCCAACGACAGGGATACACGTTCGCTGAACGTCCCCTCGTATCCAGCCCAAAGGGCATTCTGCCAACCGGAACGGATTTCCTTCTGATGCGAGGCATTGACCTCCATCTCGCCCGACTTGACACGAAGCAGCTCCGAGTGCATACCCATCTCTATGTTATGGCTGTCAGAAATGTCAAACAAAATGCGCTCGTTGAGCGACGCAGTGCGTATATATTCGGTCATCCTTTGGTCTGTATCCATAATATCCATCGCCATGTCGGTGGTATAGTTGGTAAACGCGCCTGTGGTCACAAAGCGCCACCGCTCCCCAGCCCTCGCAGTCCAGTTGGCACTCGCTGCCACATTGCCCCAGTGCATCTCCATCAGGTCGCTGATAGCCAGATTGTCACGCGAAGCGAAGAATGACATGTCGAGCATGTTGCTTCGGTTGATATTGTAGCGCAACTTGGCATTGACATCGAAAAAGTTCATCACGGTGCTCTTATACTCAGGTATCAGTTTGAGAAACAGATCGACATATGACCGCCGCGCAGCCACGGAAAATGACAGTTTATCCTTGACTATCGGACCTTCAGCGGCAATCTTGGCATTAAGGATGCCCACCGTCCCTGCGAAATGATAGCCCTCCATGTCGCCCGACTTCATCGAAGTCTCAAGCACCGACGATGTGGCTCCGCCATACTGCACCGGGATAGGTCCCTTATGGAGCGTGGCGCGGCTCATGGCATCATCGTTGAACGTCGAGAATATACCCATCATGTGCGATGGATTGTAGAGCGTCGCGCCGTCGACGGTCACAAGATTCTGATAAGCGTTGCCTCCCCTGACTTCAAAGCCTCCGGCTCCGTCAGCCTCGCCATGTACACCGGGCAGCAACGTTATGGACTTGATTATGTCAGTCTCGCCGAAAAGCTGAGGGGTCGCAGCCAGCTTTGTCAGTTCAAGCCGCTCGCTGCCGAGCTGCCCGTCGGTGACACGCTGCCGAGCCGACTGACCCGTCACCGTGACCTCCTGGAGCTTCTGCTCAGGTATGCTGTCAGTCTGCGCCCGCAAAACAGCACCTCCGCAACATATCATAATAATTACAAACAAAAACCTTAAAAACATCTTTCTTACCTTTAAATAATATGCAAAGTTACAATTGTTTTTCTGCAATCCGATTGCAAAAACCGAAATCAGCCGCAGGGACGCGGCGCAATACCGCTGAATCTTTATGGCACGTCGGAGACGTGGCGGCTATGCGTAACCCCATGCACGGAGCGATAGCGAACGTACATGGGGTACGCTAAACATCTGTCTAATCAACCTCGGAGAGGTTGTGGCTCACAGGCATAAACAAACACATCTACGCCGTGGCTGAGAATCCGCAACCTTAAAAGTGTGATACCATTGCGTACCACAACCTCTCCGAGGTTGAGTCTTGTTTTTTGTCCAAATCCCCCATGTACGTTCGCTGTCGCTCCGTGCATGGGGTTTCGCACAACGGATACGTCTCCGACGTATCTTTCTATGTATTTGAGTGTCAGTTTCAGCAGCATTGATGACGCGGCACGCCGCGTCCCTATGGTTAATGGGCTTTATCTTGCGGATACAAAGGTAAGTCATCTCATTCAGCCCTCACGGGTTCTGAGACGAAAGCAGCTATTGCTGCGACAAAAACGGGAGTTTTACTCCGTCAGCTTGCGCTGGATCTCTATGTCAGGCCAATATCCCCACGACTCTACGATTTTGCCGTTGACGACTTTGAAGTTTTCCAACGCTTCAAATTCGATGCGTTTACCAGTAGGTGCTATCCCCATGCACTCCCCTGTGTGCGTGCCTTGGAAAAGCACTCTCGTCGCTACCATATCCCTGGATGCGACGGCATCCAGAACCGTAACTTTCAGGTCGGAAAACTGATCGGCTACGATTTTGAGTATCCCCACAGCATCAGCGTTGCTACGAGCGCCAGCCGGACTGTGATCTATGTAGTCATCAGCAATGCACGCCATGACATAATCATAATTTTTGTTCGTGTAGCCATCTTCAAAGAACCTTACAACAATCTTAGACGGACTCATCGTCATCTGAGATGCCTGTGGATTCTCCGCTGTATCTACCAGGACTGCGACATTGCTTTCAAACCGTGGGTAGGTCACTTTGCCATCCTTGACGATTGCAGTCTGACCTGTATAGAGGTCGGTAAGCACCGTGCCGTCAGGGAAATGATCTGCGACTGCAATCGGTTGTCCTGCGATAGGTGCCACGCGGATTATCAGTCTGTCGCCGTCATATTCGCGCAGACATGTGTGGGTATCTATTGTGATCTGCCGACCTTTGCCTATGGCTGGATGTGCACGGCGTATCTGTCCGAGACGCTGAAAGTGGGCGAGCTGCAGCGAGTCGATATCATTCCAGTCCATATCGGAACGGAAAGCCTGGTCGGCATCCACATTATATCGGGCATCGCTGAGTTTGCGCCCCGTCTCATCGCCATAGAATATCTGCGACACACCCGGAGCCAGCAGCAGCGTGGTGGCGCAGTCTACCATGTTGGTCATGTCGGCATCACGGTGATAGGAATTGTTGAGGTAGTTAAAGGGATGCCAGTCGCTATGAGCCTGCACACTGTCGGCATAGGCTTGCCATGTGTACATTATGCCGTCAAGGTCGCCATGCTTGGGGAAATAGAAATTGACCATGCTTGAAAATCCTGCATCGGCATAGTCAGGCTTGCGGTCGATACCAGCCATGTCGAAATCGCCTGTCATGTAGAAGCGGTCAGTCCATCGTGACGCAGAATCCTCGGGATGGTTTGCACGCCACTTGTCGAGGGCTTTATTGCAAGCCTCGTTAAGCTCTTTCCAGCGGCTGAGATGCACATTCTCCACGATGTCACAGCGGAAACCGTCAATGCCGAACTCCTCGACCCACGATGCAATCCATGCAATGACATACTGCGCCGGACTCCAGCGGTGGTCGCGCCGAAGGTCTTTAGCCGAAGGGTTGACCCAGGCATCGTTGGCGCGACCCTCTTTCTTCCATTTGCGCTTGAGGAAGTCTGGAATCCTGACAGGCTTATCGCTCTCGTCCTTGTAGTCAGGCATGCCATAGAGAGTGGCTTGCAGCGGATTGGATTCGTCCCAATCCTCATCGGGCATGCGCACCCAGTCGCGTCCATACCAGCCGTCCCAGTCGAGTCGACCCTCATAGAAACGGTCGTAGCTCCATGACGGCATATGCTCTGCCGCCTCCTGTTCGGTCAGCCCGGTGTCGGCAAAACCGAGTTGCACGGCATCAAGGAGCGTAGGATAGCCGGGGTCGTTGATATTCGCGCCGAGCATCACACGGATACCCTGACTGTGGAGCGTATCGACCAAGGCGCGAAATTCCTCTACCGTGCCGTAGTTTTTGTCAATCTGCGTGTAATCAAGCGGATAGTAGCCGTGGTAACCATAGTGGGGAAAGTCGTTGACTGCACCGCTGCCCGACATCCATCCGTGTATCTGTTCGTAGACATCGGTCATCCACACAACGTCCACACCGAGTTCCTTGAAATACCCCTCGCGGGCTTTCTGAAGCATACCTTTGAAATCGCCACCATGGAAGGTGGCGGCATTCTTCTGTTCCGATCCGTAGTCGACGATGCGCCCGTAGTTAATGTCGTTTTCCTTGTCACCGTTGGCAAATCGGTCGGTTATAACAAAATAGACATTGGCGTTGCCCCAGTCAAAGGTAGACTCAGCCATAGTGGCTGATGGGAAGAGTGCAAGTGCTGCAACAAAGTGTGATAGTCTCATCGTATGAATTGCTTTTTTCTTGCAAAATTAGCATACGACGAGATGCCTGTCAATGGTTATTTATAACCACTACACTCACATGAGTTTCATCAACGATGCAGCCGAAATTGCTTCAACAGTGTTGCCTACGCTGAGTTTTTCTATGATGTTCTGTCGGTGACGGCTGACCGTGTGTATGCTGATTCCCAGTATGTTAGCTATCTGTTTGCTCGGCTTGCCTTCCTTGATAAGCTGAAGCACCTCTTTTTCACGGTCGGTCAAAACATTGTGACGTTTATCCTCGGTCGCTATGGTTATCACCTCTCCTGTCGAGTTATTGACGATGCGCGGGCATATCCCTTTGTCACCGGCAGGATAAGCCGAGAGGTCATAACAGCAGAGGATAAGCCATATTTTGCCAGCCGGCGATGTCCGGAACACCTGAGTGGAGTTGGCTACTGTCATATAATTGCCATTGCTATCCTTGACACGGATGTTGGAGACCGCCTTATATTTCACCTTGTCATCGCCTGACATAGGGTCGACATACTTGAAATATTCATACTCCAGCATGCGCTTTTCAACAAGGTCTTCGGGATGCAGCCGCGAGTAGATGACATCCTCGTCGCTCGAATCCACCGTCTGACAAATCCGTGATGACTCCGTGATGCCCAAAAGCTTGCTGAAGCTACCACCTATGATATAGCAGACATCGGCAGACGCATCGGTAATGACGCAGCAGCAGTCATTGACCTCGGTATAAGCCTTGATGCGCGCTATCGTCTCCTCAACGATTGAGCGGTCAAGCACTTCATTGTCAAGTTCCTGACCATCATATATGGCATTCAGCTCCTTACGTAATATATCCATGTGTCATCATGTTGTGGCAGTGCAAAAATAGTCAAAATATTCTTCATAAAACATTAACCCTCTGACGATGGTTAATAATATATCAGATGTTTAATTAAAAACTGAAACGACAATGACACGTAAAATCATGTTTGCGGCAGCCGTGGCTGCTATGACACTTGCCACAAGCTGTGTCACCAACAAGAAATACAACGCTCTCCAGACCGAATACCAAGCCACACGTGACGGTCTGCTTGAATGCAACAGCCAGTCAAAGAGCATGGAATACCTCATCAAGGATCTCCGTTCTCAAAACGCTTCCCTCGAGCGTCAGCTTGAGGACATGAAGGCAACCCTCAATCAGAGCCTGCTCAACAGCCAGCAGGGAAGCGTCAACATCGCCAAACTCGTTGATGAAATCAACGCTTCCAACAAGTATATCAAGGAACTGATTTCTGCCAAGACGAAATCCGACTCGCTCAACATCGCCCTGACCAACAAGCTGACACGCTCGTTGAGCAACGACGAGCTGCGCGATGTGGATGTCAAGGTGCTCAAAGGCGTTGTCTACATCTCGCTTGCTGACAACATGCTCTTCAAGACAGGCTCCTATGAAATCAGCGACCGCGCCATGGAGACTCTTTCGAAAATCGCAAAAATCATCAAGGACTACAAGGACTATGATGTGCTTGTGGAGGGCAACACCGACAATGTGCCCATCACGCGCACCAACATCCGCAACAACTGGGACCTCTCGGCTCTGCGAGCCAGCTCGGTAGTACAGGTACTACAGAACCAGTTTGGCGTGAATCCCTCGCGTCTGACAGCCGGAGGCCGCGGCGAATTTAACCCCATCTCCGACAACACATCCGACCTCGGTCGCCAGCGCAACCGCCGCACCGAGATCATCATCACCCCCAAGCTCGACCAGTTCCTCGACCTCATAGACCAAGCCCCCGACCAAGCCCAGTAACTCTCAAAAAACATAACCGATATCCCCAGCCGGGTCTGAAATATCACGTTTCAGACCCGGTTTTGTTCTGTAGGGACATGCCATGGCATGTCCGCATCCCCCGGCGGTTATATTGCGTATGAGGGCGGACATGCCACGGCATGTCCCTACACGGGGGTAACATTTGTTGCGGATAAAACTGATGTTTTCGCATGATTTGGGCGATGGGGTGACGGTAATTTTGTGACATAATCACAAAATTATCTGATGATATGAAGAGAACACGCATCAAGGGGGCCCGTCGGGAAAAATGGAACCGACCGGTCTCGCAGAAATTTTACCGATATTTATGTGACGTGGTGAAGTCCGTCACTTATGCGAGCAAAGCAGTAGACACCGAGCGGATGATGCGCTATGTGGATATATACCTTTATGGCGGTGATGTGTCCAATGTGCTCAACGACATGGAGAAAGTGGTGTTCGCGATACTCAAGCCTCAGCTCGACGAGGCAATGGAGCGGTCACGGCGAGCATGTATGGCAGCATCTCGCCGTCGTGAGGCGAAGAAACAGCCTATCTATACGCGCACGCCTGATACATCGCAGCCTTCGATGAGCACCACACTCAATGACCACCGCGCCGTATCCGCCCATCATCAGATGCTGCATTTGCGCATGACGGAAAAAGCGGAAGATGCTGGAGAACCCCACTGAACAGCAATGGCAAGGTCGCAACACAAAGTTGTTCACTTAAGCTCGGGGTGTTAGCCCCGAGGGGAACAGTAGCCACATGCAAGCAAGTCGTCAGGCTTGCGCAGCTTGTGGAAAACGGATGTAATGGAAATCCGGCGGTGTAGCTGCCGGGGCAATCGCATGCATCAGCCCCGGCAGCTGACGCCGCCGGCATATGGTGGAGCATTTAGACCACAAGCTTCACAAGTCTGACGACTTGCTTGCATGTGGCTATTACTCCCGCCGCGGCTATGCCGCGTCATCCCATGGCACGTGCACATTGAGCATTTTGAGGTCTGCAATACCTTCAGGAGCATTGTCAATTGACGTAGCGGGCGACGGCGGCATCGAGCGAGGTATCAGCTGTCAGTCCCATGCGCTGACGCAGACGCCAGCGCGCCTGCTTGACCGACTCGGGGCGTATGGACATGATGCGGGCTATGTGTTTGTTTTCAAGTCCGAGGGCTATGAACGAGGCGAGGCGCACATCGGCATCGGTCAGCGTAGGATAGTCAGCCTTGAGACGCTCGGCAAAGTCAGGATGAAGGGTGGCAAATGTCTCCACGAAGTTCTCGCGTTCGCCCTGCGACCCTATGTGGGTCTTGATGGAACTCTCGATGCGGCTGCCAGCCTTGTGGGATATTTCACCTTTTGCCATCATATTAGCCGTCTCACGGCTCACTGATGACAGCAGATTGTCCTTCTCCTCGATGCCCAACTGCATAGCCACGACACGACGCTGTGACTGTTCAAGCTCCAGCGATGCCTTCATACGCGCAACTTTCTGCATCTGCATCCTGCGATAGAAATACGCTGCGACAAGCATGCCGATAAAGATGGCAACAAGTATACCGATAGCCATCAGCAATGTCTGACGGTTTTGGGCATGTTCCAGTGTCAGCTCCATCTCACCTATCTGGCTCATTGTCTCCATGTCAAGTATCTTTTGCGTCCTCTCCTTTACGCAGAGGGAATCATGGCTCTGATTGCCGAGCAGCAGATAGTGGTATGCGCTGTCCGTCCGACCCGTTGCAGCCATCAGCTTAGCTCTGGTCTTGTAGTTATATTCCGCTACATTAAGGGCATCAGTCTCCATGGCTCCTATTATCTCGGCAAGATGTGCTATGCCGAGATCAGAGTAATAACGGGCGGAATCGATGTCACCGCGTTTGAGAGCCTCCTCCGACAGGAAAGACTCGTACATGGACTGCACATAGCGCTGCGAGGGCTGATTCCTGACCATATTGTAAGCCTTGCGAAGAGCGAGTGTATCGCCACACAAGGAATACAGGTCACCGAGAATTATATCGTATACATCACCAGTGGTCTGGATATGCGGGTCATCAGCCAGTTCGCGCAGTATCTTCTCCCCTGCCACGGTGTCATGGCGCACTCTTATATCCACCAGTGCACGGTTGACGCGATTATAACGGACATTGTTCATGAATCCGCCGAGAGTCAGTATCGAATCAGCCTTGTCGTAGTACATGAGAGCATAATCAAGGCTGCCGAGATTTTCCATCATGCTTCCCACCTCTATATATGAAGCACCGCACAGCATGAGGTCACCCTCACGCTCATAGAACTTCGCATCGTCAAGCCGTGTCTGATACCACTGCGCCGTCAGCGGATGATCTTCAAGATCCATATTCCAGCGGATGCGCTTCATGTCGTAGGGATAGCGTGCCGAGTCACACAGCGCAGCTGCTTCTGCAAATCCGTTCAGAGCCTCCTCATAGTCACCTGCCTTTATCTTCATGCGCGCCTCCCAATAGCGAGCTCTGACATCCTTGACATTAGATGCCGGATCCTCGTCGGCAAGCTGACGGAGTCGACGTGACAGCGGAATCAGCGAATCCAAGGGAGCCTTGTTGACATACTTCCACTCCAGTGCCAGAGTGACCGAGTCAAACGGCGCGTCAATCTTAGACCAGCCAAAAGGCCAAAGTTTGCCGTCAGGACGCGAGCATCCACAGCCAATGATAGAGATTACTACTGTAAGGATAACGATGATGCGTGACATAATCTGTAGACAGGAATTATCAGCCCCGACTATGGGACTACCATGATACAAAGATACGGAAAAACCAGTCCACGGCGAGCCTTTTTGCAGCTGTAGACCCATTGTAGACCTATAGTAGACCGTATATTTTCACTGCCACACCATATCATATCAGCCTCACATATAGCCACAAACCTCAGCAAATGAGGTATATAATGGGTCTACAGCTGTAGTTTGACTCTCTACATCATATATACATGTGGAAATATTGACGTATCTTCGCGCCGATATTGCATCACACTCTCATAAAAACTCTTAACTACAATTACATCACAGATTCATTCCTTCTATGCTTAAATTTCTACTCTCCGTCGCTGCTTTGGCAGCAGTGACATCTTCTCAAGCCATCACGTGGAAGTACGGCTCTTTTCATGCAACCTACAAGACGTGCAAGCTTACTGGCTGGGGCGGCAACCAGCCCACATCGGGCAAACTGACTGTCCCTTCGACCTACACCCACACCGACGGCGTGACATATACCGTCAACGCCATCGCCTCCAATGCCCTTGACAACCTCACCGAAGTCACACAAATCACCATCCCCTCCACCATCCGCTACATCGGCAAAATCAACAGTTCCGGAGGACTGGAGACCAATTATTACGGCACGGAGAACTTCAGCAACTGTCCGAAGCTCGCCACCTTCAAGGTCTACAGCCAGAACAAGTATTTCACTGCCACCGACAATGGACTGCTTGTAAATAAAGATCAGACAGTGCTGTATCGGGTACCTGCCGCCGTGACGGCATCAAGCGGAAAATTGACGCTGCCCGACAAAATCGAAACCATCACAGATGGCACATTCAGCGGCAACACCTCCATATCCAATCTGACCATCTCACAGCCGACCTTCCGCATCTCATCCGATGCCGGATTTCACGAAATGCCAAAGCTCACCACTATCAAGGTCGCATCAGGCAACCAATATTACGCCGTGAAAGACGGGATGCTCATAGACAAAGGATTAAAAAAAATCGTAGCATACCCACCTGCACGCACCACCAAAAACATTGAAATAACATCCAGCCCCGAGACAATAGGCGAAAACGCTTTTGCCAACACCCAATATGCCAAGACCATCACACTTCCCGAAACTATCACACGCATAGCCGACGGCGCGTTTGCCGGTTCGTCGATGACAACTGTCAATCTGCCTCAATCGCTCGCCAAAATGGGCAAGAAGGTGTTTTTCAGCTCAAATCTGCTCACAGCCACCATCCCCTCAGGGTGCACGATCAGAGAAGCTGACCATGTGTACACATTCGCGTCATGTCCTCAGCTCAAAAGCATCACAATAAAGTCAGAGGGCGCACACATCTCCCAGGGATTCGCCCGTGACTGTCCGAAACTTGAATCAGTGTCATTCACACACACGCCTGGAGAAATCAGGGATGCCGCATTTAAAAACTGTCCCTCTCTGACATCATTCCCGTTCTCGGCAACAATTGATATGCTTGGTGACAGTATTTTTGTCAACACCGGTTTTGAAAAAGTGGTTTTTGACAATGCCAATGCCGTTGATTACAGCACGGGCGATGCTCTGTTTGCCAACTGCAAGAATCTCAGGCTCATTGATATGTCGGCGATAGGCCTTGACAACGAGGACCATGACTACTGGTTCAGCCCTCAGATGATAAGCTACTGTCCTCTCCTGACAGAAATCAGGCTGCCGAGAGTGACCAATTTCTCCCACCGCAACTCCTCTCCCAACATAGGACCCAGTGTGCCGCTTGCCAAACTGGTCATAGGCAATTTCTACATCTGGCCAGCTATCCCTGATGGCATAGTACACTACTACGGGGGGAATACATACACCCCCGAGACCTATGTCAAAACCACCGACACGGGCATCGATTCGTGGATTGACGGCAGCTGGCCACTCCGCTATCTGTACACTGGCGCCAACGGCGCCAAGGTAGCCCCGATATTCTACTGCGATGCAATCAATCCCGCTGAAGACTATGTAGCCAAGGATGCTACTTATTACGTTCCCGGACGATGCGCTGCCAACTACAGCGAGGCTGCCGAGGAGGGATGCACAGTCCGCGAGATGTTCTCCATCCGCAGCGAGCGCAAGCCTTCGCCTTCGGGAGTCAATAAAGATGCACTCTACCTGTATCTGACATCTGAAAACCCCACGTTCAAGCTCCTGAGCTATGACATATGCGACCAGAAGGGCGAAAGCGCGCACATGTCAGTCACCGGCAACGACATCGTCACACCCATCAACCATGATGACATCAAGTGGATCATGCTCGTCTACACCATCAACGGTGAGGAGATGAAGACCCGCTACACCATAGCCGAGCTTGAGAACTCCGCTATCGGCGATATCGCCGCCGCCCAGGCATCCATGTCGCTCATTATTGATGGCAACACAATGTATATATCAGGCTCGACAGCCAATGCGGCTTTCAGCGTAATAAATGTCAACGGAGCTGAGGTGCTCCGTGGCACTGGATCTGTCATTGACCTGTCATCCCTTGCATCAGGCACGTACATCATCCGTGCAACCGACAGCGGCAACCAGATTACTGACAAATTCCATATCTGACAATATGTAGGGACATACCATAATGTTGTTAACATAACGTGGTAATCACATGAACGTAGGGACGCGGCGTGCCGCGTCATCATACCAGACAAGGTGTATTGCGTTTGATGACGCGGCACGCCGCGTCCCTACAATAAGCAAAAAACGATTATTATATGTATAAGAAACTTCTTTTTTCGATGGTTATAGTCGCGGCTTCGATGCCAGTACATGCTATAACGTGGAAGTACGGCTCGTTTCACGCAACCTACAAGACGTGCAAGCTCACAGGATGGAGCGGCAACCAGCCCACTTCGGGCAAACTGACCATCCCGTCCACCTACACCCACACCGACGGTGTGACATATACCGTCAACGCCATCGCGTCAGGTGCGCTCAACGACCTCACCGAGGTGACCGAGATAACCATCCCTGCCACCATAAAGGTCATCGGCAAGGCTGAGGGTGGCAACCCTACTCCATCTTTTGTTGATACCCCCAACGGTGTCAGCAATTTCCAGAACTGCCCAAAGCTCACAACATTCAAAGTCGCTTCGGGCAACCCGAAATTTGCAGCTACAGGTGCCGGAATTCTCGCCAGCAAAGACATGCGGTTTCTCTACCGTGTTCCGCAGGCTATAGAGCTTTCCAGCGGCGACCTCAACATTTCCAGTAAAGTGGTTCATTTCATGGCAGGATGCTTCAACGGCAACACTACAGCCGAGACGATGACCATCCCGGCAGTGACCCACAACATTTCCGAAGATGCAGGTATCCACGAGATGAAGAAGTTGGCGAAAATCATCGTGGCTCAAGGCAATGATGACTATCACATCAACGGCGGAGCTCTGATACGCGACGACTACTGCCTGATAGCGTATCCACCGGCACGCACCATTCAAAACGTGGAGATAACAGACCCCATAGACCGTATCTCCGACTATGCCTTTGCCAACACCAAGCATCTCAAATCACTCACACTGCCATCATCGCTCCGCGACATCGGCGATTATTCATTTTACAAATCATCCATCACCCAAATCTCTCTTCCTGACGGTCTTGAATACATCGGTCAGGAAGCATTCTCCAGATCAGCCCTCACATCGGTCACGCTGCCGAAGGGATGGAACGGATCTTCACCTTCTCATATTTTCGCCTACTGCAAGCAGCTGACCAGCATTACCGTCAACCGTAAGGACGCTACCATACCCAGCTGGTTTGCTCTGGGATGCACCGCCCTCAAGACGGTCAAATTTCCCAACGGACTCCCCAACGATATGGGCAATGCGGCATTCAAGGACTGCACATCGCTGACCTCCTTCCCCATCTCGTTCTCCACGTGGTACGTTGCTGCAGACTCGGTGTTTGCCAACACCGGCTTTACCAAGGTTGCATTTGACAAGTCAGGCATGGAGGATGCCGAAGTTGCCAAAGAGATGTTCTCAGACAGCAAGGAGCTGGCACAGATTGACTTCTCAGCCGTCACTCTTGACAAGAACTTTGACGGAGTACATATTTGTCCTGAATTTGTCAGCAATGCCCCGAAACTCAAGACCATAAAGTTTCCCGATGCTACGGTCTTTTCCAACTATGCTGACGACGAGTATTTTCCCAGCATAGGTCCAGGCGTACCCTTGGAAAAGGTGGTGATAAAGACATTTTCCAGGATGTATGATCCGGTAGTGATGTATAGCGGCGTGGGCAAATATTCGCCTAAGACCTACGTCAAGACCACCAATCAGCAGAAGTATTGGTGGAGCTACAACAGCTGCCCCCTGAAATATCTCTACGGCGGCACCGACGGTGCGCAGGTCACACCCATATTCTATTGCGAAGCATACAAGCCGCTCCCGGGCTACGAGGTGGCTGACGCGACGTACTATGTGCCTGGACTTTCCTCCGCCAACTACGACAAAGCAGCAAAGAAAGGTTCAAGCGTGGTCGAGATCTACAGCATTTCCGCCGTAAGACTTACCCCCAGCAATAACATTTCCGTCACAGTCAGACCCATCAAATCAGGCGTTACAATCAACACCGTGGCATTTAACGATGAAAACGTCACAGCACCTGATGCCGACGGTGTAGTGAAACCCAAACTCAAATACCGCGATGTCAACACCATCCGAGTGGCTTATACAGTCAACGGCGAGAAGATGGAGACACTGTATCCGATAGAGGCATTTGAAAACTCCTCTATCAGCGACATCAACGCGGCTGACCAGACCATCTCGCTCAGCATCAATGGCAGGGAGATGCTGCTGTCAGGCTCAGCCATGACTCCGACATATCGCATCTTTGATGCCAGCGGCTCACAGGTGATGGAGGGGAGCGGCTCGTCAGTCGACCTCTCCACCCTCCTCCCCGGGCTATATATAATCCAAGCAGTGGACGGCAAAAGCTGTCTTGCTGAGAAATTTATGCTCAAGTAAAAATCCTCTCAATAAGCTATAAGCAGTAGTAGATGTTATAGAAATCTCGGCAAACGTGACCGAGACTAATGTGGAAGGCGCATCCCTGCCGTGACGGCAGGGATGCGCTGCGTTTTCCTCTATAGTAAGGAAATGCGATTAGCCCCGGCAGCTAACGCCGCCGGACGATGATGGGGTGGACTTCGACCACAAGCTGCGCAAGCCTGATGGCTTGCTTGCATGTGGCTACTACTCCCGCCGCGGCTATGCCGCGCCTTTCCCAGCGAAACTGTTCTAAATGAACAGCATTAGATCGCGACCTGCTACTGGGCAAACTTTTGCTGCGTGTAGCTGACGAGATGAGATTGTCTCGATCTGCTATGATAAAATACTGTATAACTCTTGTAGGGACATGCCGTGGCATGTCCGCTTTCAGCAGCAATCGCAAATGCAACGCCTGATGTAGGGAGGGTGTGCCTCCGTGGGAGCCTGACCACTGTACGAGCAACGGCACAAGACATACGCCGCTGTAGGTGGCGCACTCTGGCTGTGGGGTATGCCTCCGACGGAGGCAATAATAATGGGGGGATGGGTGCTACACAGGGGTCACGCAAGCCTAAACAGCTTGCATGACCCCTGCCTAATATATGTGTCTCCTACGGAGACATCGCCTTACACATCCACATCCCATAGCACGATAAAAAATTCGGAGGACGTTGCAGAACCCCGAATCGTACAATGATGTAGGGACATGCCATGGCATGTCTAAGCTGCAAGTACCTGAGTATCAGCGGACATGCCACGGCATGTCCCTACACTTTTAGCTCTGCAACACCTGTGATTGGATTTGTGACTTGCCATTAATGGCAAGCCCTGCCACCGAAGGGGTGGCAGGGCTTGGATTATGGATGGGATTAAATGCGCTCGGGCGGTTACTTCATGAGTTTGAGGGTGGTTGCGCCGGCGGCGGTGGTCACCTTGACTACATAGACGCCGTCAGATGCGCCTGTGAGGTCGGCGGTGGCAGCTGTTGAAGCAGCCACACGTGCACCGCTGAGGTCATAGACATCGATTGAGCGGATGTCAGAGCCTGCAGTCACAGACAGGATGCCGCCTGCAAGCGAAGCCTTAACCGACGAGTCAGAGCCCTCGGTGCGGATGTCAGCTACTGATGAGTTAGCTGAACCTACAGTAAAGTAAGTGGCGTTGCTCAACTGCTTAATGCCATTATTCTTCATATAGAAAAGCACAGCTGCATAACGCTTGCCGACTTCAAGTGCTGTGGGAGTGCCGAGTTTCAGATTTGATGCCTCAGCCCAATTACTTGCTGTTACATAACATGTAGGTGTCATCAACCTATCGATATTATAACCTGAGAGATCTTCATTGTACAGAAGTACATAGAGAGGATCAGCATAATATCCTTCCTGACAGTACACCCGGTAGTTTACACGGAAGTTATCTAATGATACATTATCGGCATCAACAACGCTGAAACCTGAAGCCGAACACTTAAGAGTAGTGGTTGTCGGGGCTTCCTGGACGGTCACAGCGACGGGTTCAGAGAGAATGAAGCCATTCTGCTCGTCGACGAATGCGAAATAGCATTCTGCGCCAGCCACATATGACGAAGCTCGGCGGAGTACAGAAAGATCAAAGGTCAGAGACATAGTGTCACCAGCACGCATGTCTACCACCTGTGTCTGGGCATATGCAATCACATTCCATCCTTGAGCTGATTGGATCAGAAACGCAGGAGATGCAGACTGGATGACCTCAGTGTCATTGTCATTGACAGCTTTGGCTTCTACCTGGAATCCCATACCGTAATATACGGGGGTGTTCATGGTCACATCTATGAATTCAATCACAGCGGGGTCTTCAGCCACGGTCACATAAGTGCCGTCGGCTTTCTTCTGCAACAGGACATAGTTAGGATAGCCGATCTGTGCTATAGCCTTCTGATACGTAGCGCCGCCGTTGGTGGATGCTACAGGGTAAACCTTATAGATGCCAGCGGGTAGAGAAGAAGGAATAGTCGCAGATATGGTGTTGAGACCTGAGTATATGCTGGCGGGCCAGCCTGAGATGCTTGTGCACACTGCTGTAGCCACAAGAGCGTCATCATTGTATGAGCAGAACTGCATAGCCACGCGGACAAGGTCGCCAACACCGCCGTTGTTAGTGAACGGACCCGTGATGGTCAGCTTGCTGTTGGCAATCTTCGGGGTCATGCCGCCTCCGTATATTGCCATCTGGAACGGAACAATCTTAGGTATGCTGGCACCAGCAGGCTGTGCTCCAAGGATAGCACCCTGATTTGAATTATAACCGGCAAGAGAGCCACCTACGCCCTGAGCATCGGGGTCAAGGGCTGTGATGAGGAAGTCGCCGTCAGACATGCCGCCCCATCCCCAGTTGAGATGGAAGTAGCCGTTACCTGCATAACCGTCGACTATGAAAGAGTGACCGCCGTAATCGTTACGACCGGAATACTGGATGGGACCTACATTCTTGAGGTTGTTATAGAGCATTTCCTCCCATGCATCTAGGTCATAATAGGCACGTGTGTAGAAACGTGTGTTGCTGTCGTAACCGAAATAAGTCTTCAGAGCATCAGCCACCTCAGCAGTAGAAGCACCTGATTCAGGACCGTAGCTCATCTCCACCGAGTAGCCGCAAGCCTTCATCAGCGTAGCCACAGCATCAGCCTGTGCGTCATTATAACCGCCGTCGGTATAGACATTGAGCATATTTGCCCAGTCGAATGTGACAGAGCTGAAATCCATCTTCATAGCGACATTGGTCGACGGGGCTCCCTCTGCGGTATTACTAAAGTCGCTATACTTTGTCCAGGTATAAGAAACACTACCCTTTCCTTTGGCAGGATAGTTGTAGTACTTCATCAGCTGTGCCATAGCTGTGGCAACGCATCCTGTAGCAGCTTTAATGTTCGCACCACGGTATGTGATTTCCGGAGTATAGAGGTCATAGGGTTCGCTCTGATTCCACTTGGTGGCACAGAGGGGTGCAATATGTGCCCATGTATCACGCTTGCTGGCAGCAGTCTCCTTGGTGAGATCTTTGGCGATGTAATTGCCTGAGGCTTCGCGCTCGGCTGCCCATGCAATTTCTGCGGCATAGTTTTCAAGCCATCCGCGGAGGTTTTCGGGCATATCATCGGGGTTGATGGTGCCAGTGGCAGAGTAGCCGAGCACCGGCATAGCCACGTCATCAGCGGCAAGAATCATATAGCCCTTGTCACCGGCGTTGTCAAAGATGTAGTAGGCAGGCTGCTGCTTGGCGGTGTAGCCGGTCTTTACGAGACGGCTCTTGGGCTGCGCTGCAGCCACCTTGGCAGGACCGTCACCCTGTGCACGCTGCAACGCCTCGGCGGGAGTGAGCGTGCGTGCCCATGCCGGCATAGCGATGAGCACAGATGCTAAGAGTAAGAAATGTTTCATAAACGATAAGATATTGTTTATTAGATAAATATGGATGTCACTTTATGGTTTTACAGTCAGGCAGACCTTCTCGGATAAGACGGTTGATGGCTGCGGTGTCAGAGGCTGCGACAGGGAGATGGACTATCGTCGTGGGGCGTGCATCGGGTATAAGATGGTGCATCACCTCTGAAGCAGAGGGGGCTTCGGTCAACTTGGCATATGCCTCAAAGGTGTAGTCGGTAAACTGGCTCTGACGAGTCAGCGGGATGGGCGCCAGCCAGTATCCATCTGCAAGCCGCACTGGTTGGGACTTGATGGCTGACGGCGCAGGTATATATATGACGGCACCGCCAGAGGGGGTGACTGACACAGGGACATTATGCATATAGACATCGTCAGCCTTGAAAATGACCGAATATTCAGGCACATCGACAGTGGTGCCGGGTTTGATCGGGGCTGGAGTTTCGGTGATGCCGTCAACAGGAGCAGGAATTTCAGTGAGCTGCGTCTGCTGAGTCTGCTTGGAGCTGTGGCAACTGCATGCGCAAACTGCCATGGCAAGAATCAATAATGTGGTATAAGTATGCAATGTGATATCAGTTTTTAGAAAATGGTGACACTTAACAGAGAGTGATAATCGCAAATATAGCGAAAAATCCATATTTTTTAATCTTTTTGATGCAATTTTTAGTGAAATCATGTCGGAAAGCGATGTTTTTCGGTATATGTGCGTGATTCAGAGGTGTAATGCGAAACGCGTGGGATGCGGACATGCCACGGCATGTCCCTACAGGCGGGAGGGGTGTAGACGGAAGCATCCGCAGGAACGGGGTAGACCTGTTTCTGCGGATGCTTTGGGTATGGGAAGGTTGTGGGGTTATTTGGCTTTGAGTTTGCGCTCAAGCTGACGCTCTATGGCGTCGAGTCCGAGGTCTATCGCCTCCTCGAAGGTGTCGGCTATCTTTGTGGCTACGAAATCCTCGTACTGGGGGACGGTGACCTTGATGGTAGCCTCTTTGTTCATCGAAGTCTCGGGCTTGACCACTTTGAGAGTGTAGTCAAAGATGGAGATGGCGGGATAACGGCGCAGGAGCTTGTCGGATTTCTTGTTGATAAACTCTTCAAGAGCTGCCGATGTCTCAAAATGGATTGCTTTAATGTTAACTTCCATGGTTTAGTTCTCCTTTCTTGGTAAAGGCGCGCGGATGCGCTTGTTGGTAAATATGTTGTAGATCTCTGTGAGAGAGGTGGGTGTATATCTGTGTGGTGGCAAGCGACTCATGCCCGAGCAACTGGCGCACGGCGGTCAGGTCGGCACCGTGGTTGAGGAGGTCGGTGGCGCATGAGTGGCGCAATACATGAGGTGACAGACGCGAGGCATGCGCCCGCCCTTCCAGGTTCTTATGGACTACTGACCAGACAAGCTGACGATAGAGGGGCTGCCCATCGGGGCGCACAAACAAGGTATCGGTAGAAGATATGCCAGTGGTCTCAAGCCTCAATGCCCTGTAGCGGTCGATGGCTTCAGCCAGCTCCGTGCCGAAGGGTATGATACGGTCCTTGTCACGCTTGCCATGGACTTTAAGCTCGCCACGGACGGTATCGACATAGGCATCTTCAAGATCGACCAGCTCGCTGCAACGCATGCCGGTGGTGTAGAGCATCAGCATGATCAGATGGTCACGCACGGCGATGAAGTCGTCAACGGCGACCTCGTCATCGAGCAGGTGCTTCATCTCCGACTCGCGGATGTGTACGGGAAGCGGCTTTGAAAGTTTCGGGAGAATCAGCTCGGCGGCAGGATTAGACCTACGCCCATGCTTGTCGACAAGGTATCCGAAAAAAGTCCTCAGAGCCTGCACTTTGAGCCGTATGGTAGCCAGCTTAAGATTACGCTTGCCGAGGGCAAGCACCCACTGGCGGAGCTGATGCACAGTCACTTGGGCGAAATCGTCATCGGCTGCCGCTGCAGAGGATATACGCTCATTGGCACGGCGGAAATCCATCCACTGGCTCAGATGCACCTCATAGGCATCCACAGTGTGGGGCGAGTAGCGGAGCTCGTGCCGCAGATAGTTGATAAATTCCTCGATCAGACGATTCATAAGCGGAAGTGTTCAAAAGCGAATTTACCTTAAAGCCTGTGATTTTCCAAATAAATGGCGTGTAAAAATTTATTAAATTTGTATCATGAAAACTTCAGACCGACAATCCGGGCGAATAAGGAGGGAACAACGAACTGTCAGCGTGATGATAAGGCTTTATTGCCGTCATCACCACAGAAACGATGCGGACAAATGCGACTGTCAGGCTCTGGAGCAATATGCCCATGCCAGGCTCAACCACTGCCCTCACCGACACAGGAAACCATCGTGCCGCCGATGTCCCATACACTGCTACAGCCCCAAGATGAGGGAGCAGATGCGTAGGGTGATGCGTTGGAGCGGACCACGGATGCTGTGGCATCATCCACTGATGGCACTGCGCCATCTCTGGGACGAGCATCGCAGATGACATACATATCAGTTTCATACTTCTATAACCGACACGGTGTCGGCATCGTTCACCCCACTGAGCAAAAAAGGTGACGCATACCGCGTATGGGCAATGCGTCACCTGCAAGCTGGGAATGGAAGTTAATCGGCATGTGGCAGCCTCTTAGTGCCGACACACGCCGATGGGGTGAGGCAGACGGTTATTCGTCTGCCTGATGCTTTTCGGCGTACTCCTTGAGCAGTTTTTCCTGCACATCGGAGGGCACAAGTTCGTAGCTGGCAAATTTCATCGTGAACGACGAGCGGCCGCCAGTGATGGAGCTGAGAGCTGTAGAGTAGCTCGACATCTCTTTTAGGGGCACTTTGGCAGAAATCTTCTCAAAACCGTTTTCGCTCGACATGCCCATGATGATGGCACGGCGTCCCTGAAGGTCGCTCATGACATCGCCCATGACATCGGCTGGCACCATCACGTCCACATCATATACAGGCTCCAGAATCTTGGGACCTGAATTGCGGAACGCCTCGCTGAATGCGTTGCGCCCCGCCAGACGGAACGAGATTTCATTGGAGTCGACCGGGTGCATCTTGCCGTCGTAGATGCAGACGCGCACGTCACGCGCATAGCTGCCGGTGAGAGGACCCTGCTCCATGCGATCCATAAGACCCTTGACGATGGCAGGGATGAAACGGGCATCGATAGCACCGCCGACGATGCAGTTGCACACCACGAGCTTTCCGCCCCAGTCGAGAGGTATCTCCTGGGTGTCGCGGACGTTCATCTTGAACTCCTGATTGCCGAAACGATAAGTGTCAGGCGCCGGCATGCCTTCGGTATAAGGCTCTACGATGAGATGCACCTCGCCAAACTGACCGGCACCGCCGCTCTGCTTCTTATGGCGGTAGTCGGCACGGGCAGCCTTGGTGATGGTCTCGCGATATGGAATCTTGGGCTCTTCGAAGAGGATGGGAAGCTTGTCATTGTTTTCTACACGCCACTTGAGGGTGCGGAGGTGGAATTCGCCCTGACCCTTGAGGATAGTCTGCTTGAGTTCCTTTGACTGCTCGATGACCCAGGTGGGATCCTCCTCGTGCATGCGCTGGAGTATACCGGCGAGCTTCTCGGCATCGCTCTCTGTGACAGGACGCACGGCACGCGAATACTTGGGCGCAGGATACTTGATGAAGTCAAAGCGGTATTCGCATCCCTTGGCATTGAGAGTGTTGCCGGTGCGGACATCCTTGAGCTTGACAGTGGCACCGATATCGCCAGCACAGAGCTTGTCAACAGGGGTCTTGATCTGACCGCATACGCAATATATCTGAGCCAGACGCTCCTTGGAGCCGCGATCCATGTTGTCAAGGTCATCGCCGGCTTTCAGTGTGCCTGACATCACCTTGAAGTAGCTGACTTCGCCGATGTGAGGCTCTACGGTGGTCTTGAACATATAGATGCTGAGAGGACCGTTGCTGTCAGGCTTCACTTCCTGACCCTCGGTATCCACCGGAGCAGGCATATCTTCAACGAAAGGCACCACATTGCCGAGGAACTCCATCATGCGGCGCACACCCATGTCCTTGAGGGCGCTGACGCAGAATACCGGATAGATGGAACGATCCATAAGTCCCTTGCGTATGCCCTCGCGCATCTCGTCCTCGGTAAGGTGTCCCTGCTCGAAAAATTTTTCCATGAGGGTCTCGTCATTTTCGGCAGCGGCTTCCACGAGTTGCTGGTGCAGTTCGCGGGCATGTTCGAGCTGGTCGTCGGGGATATCTTCGATGACAGGCACACCGCCGTCAGGTCCCCATGAGTACTTTTTCATCAGCAGCACGTCGATGAAAGAGTTGAAGCCCGGACCGCTCTGGAGCGGATACTGGATGGCGATGACTTTCTTGCCGAAGATCTCGCGCATCTGCTCTATCACGTTTTCATAGTCAGCCTTCTCGCCGTCAAGCTGGTTGATGGCGAAGATGACAGGCTTCTTAAGCGAGGCGGTGGTGCGGAATATATTCTGCGTGCCCACTTCCACGCCATACTGGGCGTTGACCAAGATGACACCTGTATCCGTCACATTGAGAGCAGTGATAGCGTTGCCTACGAAGTCGTCGCCTCCGGGGCAGTCGATCACATTGAGCTTCTTGTTGAGAAACTCTGCATAGAATACGGTAGAAAAAACTGAGTAACCATATTCCTTCTCTACAGGAAAATAGTCACTCACGGTGTTTTTGGCATCGATGGTGCCACGGCGTTTTATCACTCCACACTCATAGAGCATCGACTCTGTGAGTGTGGTTTTACCCGAGCCCTTGCCTCCAAGCAGGGCGATGTTTTTGATTTCGTTGGTTTGGTAGACCTTCATGGTGTTAAGGTATTATAGGTAAGAAATGGTAAGGTTAGTCAGTCATGTAGATGAACTGAGCGCAAAATAGTAAAAAAAATCGTCAATCGTATCAAAAAACAGATGTTTTCCAACACATTTTGACGATTAAGTGAATTTCAGAGCCTCAGAAGCCTACCAGACCGCTTGTTTCCACCGCCGTGGCAAAGCCCGATACACCGCATCAATAAGTTTTGGCGCCCACAAGTTCTTAAACCACGTCAGCACCCACGAAGCCACCCACAGCCCCACGAACGATGCCGCATACATCAGCAAGAACTGAATTAATCCATGACTTTGATAATAATTCTGCTGAAACAAATAGACCTCCCTGCCAAGCCATCCATCCTGCAACAGATAGCATCCCAGAGATGCCATTGCCACTGAATTAACAATACGGCTATAAAATGTAAATCGAGTGAAAAGCAAAAAAATAGCAATCGAACCAATAAAATAAAACACATTTATATAACTGAACGAATATCCCATTCCTAAGTGATCTCCAAGAATCCATGTAAATATCGGAGTGCCATTGATTAGACTACATGCTGTAGCTATAGCTACAAGACAGCAGGCTGGGATTCGGCTGCACGGATGGTCAATACGTATCCAATACCCTACTATATACAGCAAAACAAACTGTATAACTGTATAACCGGTTTCAATGGCATAATCACGTATAATTCCTCCATATAGACAATAACATGACAATATGATGACTATGGTGCGGAGTTGCACTGCCGATGCATGCTTAAGTCCTATATTTAAAAGCGGGGCAAGTAAAAACAATACAATGTAACAGCTTATAAACCAATATCCCTTGAATGGAGCAGTCAACATATCTCTTAACATGAAAAGATAAGATGAATGAAACCCATGATAATAAAATGAGCCAACCATCTTACCAAACACATTGAAAAAGACAAAAAACACGACCGTAACCATCAAAGAAAGGAATGACCGCCATCTCATCCTTATCCCGTAATAACCAGAAATCATCACAAAAAGATTCACTCCGTATAAAACGAAAGAAACCTTTAGTCCAATATGGTCGGCATCCAAACTAAACTCAGAACCATGTACTACGAAATGGTATACGATAATCATCGACATAGCTACTATACGCAGCAGTTCCATGGAGCTTTCACGCACCTTGGGAACCTGGGATGAATATCTATCCTTTCTAATTGTAATTCGTTTATTATCCATTTATTTACAATTGTCCTAAATAGCAAAACGATTAAGGTTCAGTGCGCAAATTTAATCAAATTCTATCCATCATACAAAAGCATATATTTCACGCCTTATGATTATTAGACCCTCCATAGCGAAGAATCTCATAAAAAGTATAACGATGATGGATATTTATCATCATAAACTTACCAGACCGCCTGTTTCCACCGCTGTGGCAACACCCGATACACCGCATCAATGAGTCGGGGCGCCCACAAGTTCTTAAACCACGTCAGCACCCACGAAGCCACCCACAGAGCCACGAACGATGCCGCATACATCAGCAAGGACTCAGCGAAAGAATGTGTGGCACACCATGTCAACTGCCATTGATACAGGAAACCATAACCGAAAATGCCATCCTGGAGAAGATAGCAACCAAGAGCCGCAGTGGCAATAGCATTAATGAGCCGGCTACGAATCTTCATACGAGAGAAAACGATGAAGATGGCAACGGCACCAGCCAGAAGAAATACACTGATATAACTTGTCGAGTATCCGATACCAACGGATTCTGACGTAAATAGAATCCAAGGTCTTGTCCCAATGACTAATGAAGAGAGGATTGCTATGGCAATCAAGGTTATTGAAGAAAGCCTTCTAAACGGATTTTCTTCTGCAATCCAATATCCCAACACGTACAGCATCAAAAATGCGGCGAAACCGCGTCCAGCCTGAGTTGTAGCATCATTGATCAAGCCACCGTAAACCATATATGCAACAAGAATAACCACAATGGTGCGCAACTGCACTTTTGATGCGGCTTTCAAGCCAAGATTAAGCAGAGGTGCCACCATATACAGCATCATATAGCAACTGATGAACCACCATGGCTTAAATGGTTTTATGAATGCATTAGACAAGTCTGCGAACGTGAATGCGACCACTTCTCCATAAAATATATACGGGAATATGACGACAGCTATGATATTTACTAAGGAAAAGAACACGAGAGTAAGCACCAGCGAAAAGAAAGAACGCCAACGTATTTTAATTCCATAATACCCTGATAACATGACGAAAAGGTCTACACCATAGTAAACAAAAGCATTTTGGAGTCCCAGACCTTGCTTGATTATATTATATCCTGAAGCATGCACTACGAAATGATGGATAAGAATCATAGACATCGCTACGATACGCAGCAGCTCCATCTGGCTGTCGCGCACCTTGGGTGATGTAGCGGAAGGAATCTGTTTACCCCCCCCATTGCAAATACCTGACTCATAACATTTTAATATTTTATAATGTTTCATAAGACCGAACATGGCTATTTAATTATGGCTTGGCGGCGGATGATGCCAGTGAAGGTGCGTCCTGAGTTGATGCCGAGGCGGCGCGCCGAGAAGTATTGGTGGGGATTGCAGCGTGTGCAGTCTATTGGATCTTGGATGGCTGAGGCAGGGACGCCATGCGCTACCAGCTGTGAAAGTACATATGCCGCTAAGTCCACGTGAGGTTTGGTTCCATATGCTCGGCTGACAAAATCGGCGGGAAATAGTTCCGCAACCTCCTCCCCCACTTCAAAGCATGTCTGACATATGCAGGGACCGATAAATACTTTGGTTTCTGAAAGCGACGCTCCGTAGGCAGTCATCGCGTCAAGAGTGTTGTCAACAATGCCAGCCAACGCTCCGCGCCAGCCGGCATGTGCAGCCGCAATCAGCCCTGAAGAGGCATCTGCCATCACGACTGGAACACAGTCGGCTGTGGAGACCCCTATGGCTACATCAGACAATCCTGTCACAACAGCGTCAACACCATCGGGCGATGAGGCTCCGCCTATAAGCACTGCCACATCGGCAGAATGAATCTGCCGAGGCACCACTAACGCATCCGCTCCAATGCCGAGCTGACGGCACACCTCTTCACGCGAGGCACGGACATGCGCAGGGTCATCGTGGACGTAATGGCACACATTTATGCCCGAATAAGAATCCGAGGCATCCACCCGTCCACGGGTGACTACAAAAGCCTCTATGCCATATCCGAGCGGATAGGTAGTGATTATTTGTTCCATTGTCAGTGCAAAGTTAGAGTTTTTTGGGTACATTTGTATTCTGATATTATATATAAGCATACATGATTATGAGCGAGTACATCATTGAACCTGCCAGAATGTCCGACGCACCGGCGATAGCCGATGCCATAATTGCAGCCATAACGCCAGAACTGTGCGTGGAGCTTCTCGGCGACGACACCCACGGCATAGAGGATGTGCATGCCATGTTTGAAGCACTTGCAAAGCGGGAAGACTCGCAGTATTCCTACCGCAACGCCCTCGTGGCAAGGTCGGCGCAAGGGAGACCCATAGGAGTGCTCGTCAGATATGACGGTGCGGAGCTGTACCGCCTGCGCAAAGCATTCGTAGAGGAACACCGACAGCACATAGGCGAAATCGACGAGTCGGTCATCCCTGACGAGACCGATGCCTCGGAAATCTATTTAGACACCCTCGCCGTGCTCCCGGAGTGCCGTGGCAAAGGCATCGCATCGGCTCTGATAGCCGATGCGGTGAAGCGCGCACAGACTACCGGCAAGCCGCTCGGACTGCTGGTGGACAAGCATAACGCCAACGCACGGAGGCTGTATGAGAAGACGGGATTCCGATGCGTGGGTGAACGCTTCTTCCTCAACGAACTGATGGATCACATGCAGATGTAAGAGGCTGCCAAACGACCTCTAAAAACATATATAATCTTTTGACTTATCATGCAAGCGACCGAAAACGACAATACAACCACACTGACCGCCGACGAGCGGCGGCAGCTGCCGGGGCTTTACCGTCAGCTGCTCCGTCACACCGCTGCGGTGGCTGAGGCTGACGATGCCTCTCGGTTGAGGCATCTCATAGGCAGGCTGGTCAACGAAACCGAAATCAAGCGCACACCGTTTGGCTTCCATCCGATCATACGCAACCTGACCACAGCCATATCGCTGTGTGAGCATATATCGCCTGACCGCAACATGATTGTTGCGATGGTGCTGTTTACGCTCCGCCAGCAAACAGACGGCTTCAATGCCGACATCGCCGCCGACTGGGGGGAGGATGTTGCCAACCTCGTGGAGGGACTCATCAAGGTCACGTCACTATACGGTCACGGGGCGGCGGTGGCGAGCGACAATTTCCGCAATCTGCTGCTGACATTCGCCCGTGACATCCGCGTCATCATCATCATGATCGTGGACCGCTTCGAGCTGATGAAAGCCATCAACCACCATCCTAACGACCGCATGGTGCAGGAGATGGCATTTGAAGCCCTGTATCTCTATGCACCCCTCGCCCATCGCCTCGGACTGTATGCCATCAAGGGGCAGCTGGAAGACCTGTCGCTCAAATATACCAACCGCGCCACGTTCACCGACATAGCCCGCAAGCTCAAGGAGACCAAGAAGGTGAGGGACGAATACATAGCCTCGTTTATCGACCCGCTGAAACGGCAGCTTGACGAGACAGGACTGAAATATGAAATCAAGGGGCGCACCAAGTCGATATATTCCATCTGGAACAAAATCAAGAAGCAGCACCACGACATCGACGAGATCTATGACCTTTTTGCCATACGCATCATCATCGACACGCCGCTCCGCAAGGAGAAAAGCGACTGCTGGCTGGCATACTCCGTGGTGACGGAAATGTACCAGCCTAATCCGTCACGCCTCAAAGACTGGTTGTCGATACCCAAAAGCAACGGCTACGAATCGCTGCATATCACCGTCAAAGGCCCCCTGAACCGCTGGGTGGAGGTGCAGATACGCACACGCCGCATGGACCTGATAGCGGAGAAAGGTCTCGCAGCCCACTGGAAATACAAGGGAGGCAAGGCAGAGGAAGGGCTTGACTCATGGATGAACAACATCCGTGACATCCTCGAGAGCGGCGAGAGCGGTCCCATGGAGCTGATGAAGAACATCTCCATGGACTTATATGACAAGGAGGTGTTCGTATTCACCCCAAAAGGTGACCTCTATAAGTTGCCCATGGGTGCCACCGTCCTTGACTTCGCGTTCAACATCCACTCCGGGCTCGGCTGCCGATGCACAGGTGGCAAAGTCAACGGCAAGGTATGCAAGCTCAACCACCGCCTCAACAGTGGCGACACCGTGGAAATCCTCACCGCCCCCAACCAGGCCCCCAAGCAGGACTGGCTCAACTTCGTGGTTACCGGCAAAGCCCGCAGCAAAATCCGCCAGACGCTCAACGAGGCTGCCAACCGCAACGCCGAGCTCGCCAAGGAGATGCTGCAACGCCGGTTTAAAAACCGCAAACTCGAGCTGGAAGAGCCTGTGCTGATGCGCACCATCAAGCGGCTCGGCTACAAGACTGTGACAGAGTTTTACAGCGCGATAGCCGCTGAGAAACTTGACATAGAGGAGGTTATCAGCGAATATGATGCCACCGTACGCCGCACGGAGACAGCCGCCGAGACCCGCAGTGCGGGAGAATTTATACTTGATGCGAAGTCAGATGCCGACAGTGACACCGGAGGATCATCGGACATACTGATAATCGGAGGCAAGAACCTCAAGGGCATCAACTACAAGCTCGCCAAATGCTGCAACCCCATCTATGGCGATACAGTGACAGGCTTCATCTCCTCGGAAGGAGTAGTTAAAGTGCACCGGTCCGACTGCCAGAATGCCATGCATCTTGCCGAACGATACCCCTATCGCATCATCACCACACGCTGGGCAGGCGAAGGGTGCGACGTGCAGTTTGGTGCGACCCTCCGTGTAATCGGCCACGATGACATCGGCATCGTCACCAACATCACCTCCATGATATCCAAAGAGAAAGGAGTGCTCCTCCGCAACATCTCCATCGATGCCCATGACGGCATATTCCAGGGCTACTTGGTGGTCGGAGTCAACGACACCCGCACCCTTAACAATCTAATAAAGAAAATCAAGACCGTAAAAGGAGTGAAAGATGTACAACGCAACAATTAAAACGCTCATAGCCGCTTTCCTTGCCATAGCGGCGCTATCTGTCACTTCGTGTGGCGGCGACAATCAGGTCAAAACGGCACAGTCAATGCTGGAACGCGCACGGACTGCTGCCAACATGGGACAATATGAGGCAGCCAAGCTGCTTCTTGACTCCATAGACTCGGTATGCCCGAAGGCCGTAGATGTGCGCCGCGAAGGCATGAGCCTGATGGCAACGGTGCGCGAGGGACTGCTCAACATCCAGATAGCACAGACCGACTCGCTGCTCGCTGTGGCGCAGCTGCGAGGCGATTCGCTGCAACAGCGGCTCCGCAAGGTCGAAAATCCTATAGAGCCATACTTTGTAGTGACCGACCTGGGCACAGTCACCCAGGGGCTCGACCCTCGTCTGATGCCTGACGGCACATTATATATACTGTCGCGTCTATCATCCCCCAAAATCCGACATACCTCCGTCAGCCTATCCGCTCCTGACGGCACATCAGCCGCCTCCGCTTCCATCCCACGCGACGGCGAACGCAATGACGACACCGGGGGCATCGAGACCATCACGTTCATCGGCACAGATGCCGACACCATCGGTGCATTTGTCACCGCCCACCTTGGCAGTCCCATATCCCTGAGATTCATTGCCTCCAATGGCAAGACCACCGAAATGGCACTGCCACAACGGCAGGTGCAGGCTATCGCCGCAGCCTACGGCTATGCTGACAACATACGCCAGCGCAAGATCCTCAACATCCGCCGCCGCGCCTTAGAGGAACAACTCGGTCTCAACCGCGCCCAGTCAGCTTCAATGCATTAATCAATCATCAAAACGAGACTTCAGGCAATCAACCGTGAACCAATCAATTATCCAACAATCTCCATCTCGTAATGACTCATTGGATTGGATAAGTGGCATAATGATGATAAAAATCATCATTATGCACGCCATCATGTACTATAGCATACCCTGGCTAAACGAAACGGCACTTATCATGGACATCGTATTATTCATGTACATGCCATGGTTTTTCTTCAAGGCAGGCATGTATGTCAAAGCCCAACCGCTACGTGAGACACTGCCTAATGCATATTCCAGACTGATAGTTCCCTGGATTATATTCGGAGTCCTTGCACTGATTATATTGTCACCTGTGACAATCGGAACTTTTGATAGCATAACCGAATGGTCTGAATGGGTGTTCCAGACAACGGTTGCCGACATGGCAATGCCAGGCAATGCCGCGTTATGGTTTCTCATATCCCTATTTGCATGCCGTCTTATTGCATCCATAGTGCCCTTATCCCATATGACATGGGCATATGCTACCGCTATAATCGGCTTCATTGGCGCCCTGCTCTGCCATGCCAATCCTCCGCAGTTATGGGACAAACTCTTGCTATTTCCCAATATCTTCATGGCGGTATTTTTCTATGCGTCCGGATACATACTCCATAAAAAGCAATATGACCGACGTGTAGCCATCTCCGCTGCTGTGGTTTTCATGCTGCTGACAATATTAGACAGCCAGAGGGCGGATATGCGCACCAACGGCGGCATGATCGACTCACCGATCGCCTACTCGCTGTTTTATCCGAGGGCACTATCTGCCATAGTCGTCATCAATTATCTGGCACATCGTCTGCCCACATCATATCTTAACAAAAGTATCCTGTCATACATCGGGCGTAACTCTATGGCTTTCTATGTGATACATATGCCTTTGATGCTATCGTGCAAGATTGTCTTGCTGCATGCAACTGATTTATCAAGCAGCACGCAGCTTATCATCATGCTGGCTATAGTCGCCATCTCTTTGCCTGTAGCAGATATACTACTCAGAAGATACTGGCCAGAGGCGCTGGGGCTTAGGCGTGACAGGAAGCGCATGACTGTGCCAGATGAGTTGCCATAAGTACACGAAAGCGCACATCAAATAGACATTTTGCGGTTATACGTGAATTTTTATTGACATTTTGCTATATAATTAGAAATTTTGACGTATATTTGCAATCAGATAACGGAAAATAATGGCATAAATGCTTATTCATCCTGTCTGACAATCATCAACCGCAAAAAGTCTTATTAATTATGTGTGGTATAGTTACAGTGTTTGAGACCGGCGGAGACCAGCAGAGCCTCCGCCCCGAAATCCTGAAAATGTCAAAGAAAATACGTCACCGCGGACCCGACTGGTCGGGCATATACTGCGGACGTAACGCCATACTTGCCCATGAACGTCTGTCAATCGTAGACCCCGAGAGCGGCGGCCAACCGCTAAAGACCGACGACGGCAAGGTAATCTTAGCCGTCAACGGCGAGATTTACAACCACCGCGAGCTGCGCAAACGCTATGAAGGGAAATACAACTTCCTAACCGGCAGCGATTGCGAGGTAATATTGGCACTGTACCGCGACAAAGGGGCGGATTTCCTTGAGGAACTCAACGGCATCTTCGCTTTCGCCCTCTATGACGAGGAGAACAATTTCTATATGGTGGCACGCGACCCGATAGGTGTCATACCCCTCTATATGGGCACGGATGACAAGGGACGCAAATACTTCGCCAGTGAACTAAAGGCACTGGAGGGAGTGTGTGACGTAATCGAGCCGTTCCTCCCGGGACATGTATATGACAGCCGCACAGGCGAGATGCGCCGCTGGTACAGCCGCGACTGGGAGACTTACGATGCTGTAAAGGACAACACAACCTCCATCTCCGAACTGCGTCAGGCACTTGAAGATGCCGTCAAGCGTCAGCTGATGAGCGATGTGCCATACGGAGTGCTGCTTTCGGGCGGTCTTGACTCGTCGATCATATCTGCCGTAGCCGCCAAATACGCGCCTAACCGTATCGAAGCCGACGGACAGACCACTGCATACTGGCCGCGCCTGCACTCCTTCGCCGTAGGACTCAAAGGGGCTCCAGACCTTGCCGCCGCCAAGAAGGTGGCTGACCATATCGGCACAGTCCACCACGAAATCAACTACACTGTGCAGGAAGGACTCGATGCCATACGCGATGTCATATATTTCACCGAGACCTATGATGTGACTACCATACGCGCATCAACGCCCATGTACCTTCTCGCCCGCGTCATCAAGTCGATGGGCATCAAGATGGTGCTGTCAGGCGAAGGTGCCGACGAGATTTTCGGCGGATACCTCTACTTCCATAAGGCACCGGATGCCCGGGCATTCCATGAAGAGACAGTGCGCAAGCTGTCCAAACTTCACCTCTATGACTGCCTCCGCGCCAACAAAGCCCTGTCGGCATGGGGGGTAGAGGGACGTGTGCCCTTCCTTGACAAGGAGTTCCTTGATGTGGCGATGCGGCTCAACCCCGCAGACAAGATGGCAGGTCCGCAGAAGATGGAGAAATGGGTGCTTCGCAAGGCGTTCGAGGACATGCTGCCCCACTCGGTGGCATGGAGGCAGAAAGAGCAGTTCAGCGACGGCGTAGGCTACTCGTGGATTGACTCACTCAAAGAGATAACCTCATCACAGGTCACTGACGAGATGATGAAAAACGCCGCACGACGCTTCCCCATCAACACCCCCATGAACAAGGAGGAATATTACTACCGCACCATCTTCGAGGAACATTTCCCTTCAGCCACAGCGGCAGCCTGCGTGCCATCCGTCCCCTCCGTGGCATGTTCCACAGCGGAAGCCCTCGCCTGGGACGCCTCTTTCCGCAATCTCAACGACCCCTCAGGCAGAGCCGTCAAAAGCGTACACACAGCCGCCTACTGACCCTGAGGCCAATAGTAAAACATGCTGTAAAACATAGTTTTGCAAAACTTAACAGATGCGTTAAAATCGCGTCCTCATATATCTGAGGGCGCGATTTTTCTTTGTCTTGACTTGCTAAGTTGGTGATTGTGAGGATGCTATATTTTGCCATATCTGTAGAAATGCGTACCTTTGCGCCAGCAAAAGATGATAGGTCTGTACACTGACTGTCACGATTGGCCGAAAATCGGCAACCATTTTGAAAACCGTTTTTTCTCATTTTACACATAAGATTTTCAAAATTGGTGATGTGAAACGAATTAACCCATGACATGATAAGGACATTAAAGATTACTGCTCTTTTTGCTGTTATCACACTTACTCTCGCTGCCCACACCTCACGAATGGTCGATGCAGCCCCCGGACAGATAGCTCCCGATATCGAGCTTAAAGCCTCAACAGAAACAACCGACGATTCCACTACCCCCGCTTCATTTTTCATCTCCGACCTCAAAGGCGAGTACGTACTGATAAACTTCTGGTCAACAACCGATGCCGCATCGCGCGTAGCCGCCGGCACATATGACCAGCTGATGAAAACCAACGATTTCGGTGGACGCCTCAACCTCCTCAACCTCAACTTTGACGGCAACGCAGCTCTCTTTGATGCTGTCGTCCGCCAGGACGGCCTTGACACCGCCATGCAGTACCACCTCTCAGGCGAAGCCGCCGACGAAGTAGCCAGAACCTACCATCTCGACCAAGGCTACCGCGCCATCCTCATCGACCCCAACGGCAAAATCGTAGCCGTCAACCCCACCCCCGCCGACATCACCACCCTCGTCAGCTAAACAGTACCATCAACCAACCGCATACCCCAAGGGAGCCCGACACCCCAAGTCCGGCTCCCTTTCGTCATATCTATCAGCCAACCTCGCCGATTATTACTTGCCAATATATTTTGAGTTAGTAGTTTTTTTCTTAATTTTGCAATGCTGACATCTCTATTCCAATGCTCTACGCCAGTCACGGGCTGTCAACGGGTTATGAGGGAAGGGACGATGCAAAGACATACATTTAAAAGCGTTTATCAGGCGCTTGATTCTTGACAGCTTAGAATCTCGCAAATTCCAAACATCATGGTCAAGGATGAAGCAGCGCGATGAATGCCCCTGGATATGTGACCGCAGATGTCCGATGTCCGACAACCTCCGCGAGGAAGTTCGTTTGGTCATGGACTATTAATCTGTTGCATATACTGGCGTGGGCTTCTGCGTTGCTCGTTCTCTACTATGATGGGCAATGCGAGAGCCTTAAGCTGTGGAGACGAGCAATGGATACAGACTCCCGCGCTTTTTGCATATATGCACCTATCACCAAACCAATCTGATCCGAAGGGGAGACCGGGTCGTGACATAAATCTGCATTAACCGCCATGTCTCAACCAATCTCCCCTGCTCCATCAACATCCCCTGCCGACATATCCATCGTACGTAACCGCATACAATGGCTCGTACCATCAGGCGTGATAGCGCGTTACATCAGTCCTAACGATTTTGAAAGTCTTGGAGCTGCATCTGGATTATATATACCACAAGGAGTTACAGCTCTGATATATGTAGATGGCACCGAGGCAGCACGTCTGACCGAGGGCTCTTACGATTTTGTAAGCAAAAAAGACATCGACAATCTGTTAGCTCAGAAAGCCACGCCTGGACTTCTCGGTCGGATTGAGCGAGGATGCACGGCACTCCTCCATGCAATCACAGGTCGAAAAGTATCCGATAGCATACAAGACTCATCCAAAGACCTCTCTTCTCTGCGCACCATGGAAGATGTCATCAAGCGGTTGCGTCCTGACTCCGCCATAAGCGCATATCTCAAGGTCGATTCACCTTTTGATGTAATTCTCGGCTCAGGCATCAAACGCGATGGATGTGCGGAATCCTTGCCCCTACAAATCATATGCAAACATCTGACCGCAAATATAGGCATCACCATCAGTCTGACCATAGCAGATTTTGATGCTTTCCGCTCTCATTATTTAATAAGTCGCAACATCGTCACAGTCAGCGACATAGCCCATGACATACTGCCAGCAGTAAGATTCGCTCTCTCGCAATGCCTCCGTGACACTCATATCACTGAATATGGCATTGATGCTGCCACAATAGATAGTATAAACGCCGTTCTCGCCCAAGGAATATATCTTCCAGGCATCTCTCTCGTGAGAATCGTGGAGGTCACATGTGGCAATGACGGCATAGAACGTCTACGCCATGTCGCCGAAGAGATATATCTGAGCGAACAGGAACTGTCATATGCAATACGCACCAACGATTTCCGCAACCGACTCGCCACTGTGGAAAACGACCGTAAGATATCAGATGCCAAATCTGCTCTTGACCTCCACACAGCCCTCGGTGAAATCAACCGTGACCAAGCTCTCAATGATGACGAACTCGAGGAATTCTACATGCTACTTTCACGCAAAAAGACCATACGTGAGGCAACAAACGCAGCCAATGCGGAGAAAGCCCTGTCTGAAATAGAGAAAAACAGACTGATTGATGCAGACAGTCTCGATGTGCTTAGGTCGGAAATAGCACTACGGCGCACCACAGAGTCCCATGCCTCGGTTCGTGCAGAACTGTCAAACACCATCGAGCTTGACGACATCATGCAGCAGCATGTAGCAGATAGCGAACTACGGAAAGCCGATACCGACACCGAACTTCTTAAAGCCAAACTGGCACAAGAAGGCATGATGGACGATTATGCAGACTCTCGCGCCAGACGACGCATAGCCGACGAGCTGGAAGCGGAAAAAGCCCGTGACGAGCACAAGATATCAAAGCTGGAACGCCTCGCAGAATTAACCCGAAAACAGCAAGACGAATGGGCTGAACAGGAACGCCAGCAGACAATTCTGGAGCATAGCCATGAGGAAAACCTGGCTGATAAAAACATCAGAATACAGATGATACGCTCAGGCATGACAGCCGAGCAGATTCTTGCCGAGCAGGGAGCCATGCTTGATGCCGCAGCTCAGTCAGAGCTTGCCCGGTCATTGGGCAACGCCCGTGTAGCCGAAGCTGAAAAACAGATGCTTGAAAGGCAGCGAATTGAAGCCATAGAACGCGAGAAAGCCCAGCGCGATGACCGAGACTTCATGATAGAGAAAATGCAACAGCAGGGAAATTCAATGCTGCAAGCAATGACTAAAATGATGGAAATCACATCTGCAACACGCGCCGTAGGAGAGCAGACCCTTCGCGACCAGGTGAAGCACGAACAGACACGCAACGATGACACCTACCGCACTGTGCTTGCTCATGAAGAAAAACTCCACGATGCAACCGTCAATGCCATACGCGCAAGCCAGGGAACTCCCGAAGCCCCCATCACACGCATCATCTGTCCGAAATGCCATAATCATGTAGAACCAAGCCGTTTCTGCAAGTCATGCGGCACAGAACTCCCGTCACAAGCCTAATGAGCGACAAAACCAACAATCCACTGATTTCAGGGGATGAAAGCGCCATCAGCGTCCACACCCTCAACAACAGCACAACCAACAACACCGATAACACACGCAACATAGTCAATCAAAACACCAATCATGTAGTCCATAACAACACCATAGTCTATCAAGGCGCGGCTGCCACCAAACAAATGTCATCCTCGGCACGGGAAGAATATCGCCGTTTCTGCGCCGATGCCATCACGTCGTCAGTCATCAGCCGTCAGACGAGGTTAACCCTCAACGAACGAGCCGATGAACTCGGCATTAACGCACAAGACCGCGAACAGATAGAGCACACCATCATCGCAAAACTGAAAGCCGCCGCTAATTCGTTATCAGAAGCAGACAAATCCAATCTCTCACTTGTAATCGCAGCTATCAGAAACAATGATGCCAGTTATCTGAAATCTTCATTGACAAGGCTAATCTCCATGGCTGACAAAAGTGACGACGAAAATGTACAGTTTTATGCCCACCTTATCATGACGGTGTACAGACCCACGATGTGTGTACAACGCTATGAACAAAGACAATATGATAGCTACTGGCTGACATTTTGGTCTTATATGTCATATAAACGATTAGGTGACATCACGAAAGCCGAATCTGTACTTGCACATATCAGTGATTGGAATGACAGCCCCGAGAAGCAAGGACAAGAGCTGATCCTTAATGCTGCCGGTTTCTTATATGATTATTATGCTCGCAGGGACACCTTATCAATGTTATCGGGAGCAAAGTCAATTCTCATGACAGAATCGTTAAAATTTTCATCTCTATTAAAGCCATTCGTGGATATATGCCGATGGCTCCTCAACGAACGTAGACCACTGTATTTCAGCAGCACTCCTCTATTTAGATTCTTTCTTACTATATTTGAAGCCAGAAACAAGCCGGAGTCCGTAGCACCTCCCTTAACATCTTACGAGAGAATTTCTAATAAAAAAGAAAGTATCTCAACAATACAAGATAAGTGGAATCAATTACAAGACAAATGGGACCATTTTTGTGAGTATATGGATAAGCTTATTGAGTTACATCCCATATTATTCTGGATTCTCATGATCAGTATTGGTTCGATTAGTGTATGGGGATTATATAGACAAGAATTCAGTAAACATAATCCAGACGCCCCTATACAGAAGCAAACTGTAACGAAACCGCCATCCACTGATGTATCAGAAGACAAGATAGCCCCTGCACCGACCACTAAAGAGACATCCTCGGCGAAGGCAACTCCAACCAATTCATCCATCCAGAGAAAACCCATATCACCCTCTACAGTAAAGCGTGATGCGAAGGCATCCGAACCAAGCATTACTCCCTCACCGACACCCCAACCGACCATGTCACGAGCCGACAGATTACGTAACGAAGCCGAAGCTGGAAACGCCAAGGCTGCCTATGAGTTGGGGGAAATGCACCTATATGGAAACGGAGGAGTGGCGAAAAGTAACTCACAGGCTTTCAACTACTTCTATCGTGCTGCCCAAGGCGGAAATGTCAATGGCATGTATTGGTGCGGATGGTGCTACCGTATGGGACGAGGCACAACAAAGAATATATCCCAAGCCCGCATATGGTGGGAAAAAGCAGCTGCTGCCGGTAATTCCAAAGCAGCCCAAGGTCTCAAAGAACTCGAATCACTAATGTAACAACACAGCTATTATGAAAACCATCATTTCATCAATCATCTTCCTACTCGTTTCTGTATTCAGCTCTACACTCTCTGCCCAACTCAGCGTTGAAAATGGGTCCAATTCATTACCTATGACCATCAAAAGCTGTCGTGCAGAAGGCAAGAATGTAGTGGTCACATTCTATCTGAGGAACAATTCCTCGCAAGATATGTCTCCGAGGAATTTTTATATCAAGACCCTTATTGATGACGAAGGCAACTCCTACTCTCATGCCCGATATTACTCCATCAAACAAGGAGGCAACAAAACCTCCTGGGTGGATATACCAAACAACACTCGCGTAAAAATGACATTAGAGGTCGGTCCTGTGGATCCTGCAGCCTCATCATTTGATGTCATACAGTTGCAGATGTATATCAAAGAAAAAGGTCAGGTTATCTACGAAGTGCGTAACCTGCCCATCTCCCGAGATTAACTCTATCTGACGTACAACCATGGACTTGCAGGAACGGATGGAGCAGATGCGCCGAGATATGGAGCAACGCATGGCGCAGATGAGGGAGAAGCTTGAGCAACGCGACATATTGCAACCTCGACCCTCTACTCCCGTCTCTAATACAAGCATACCCTCTGAAGAGAGTCATCTATTGACATCTCTTATACACCACAAGGGGCTTGAAGATGAGACAGAGACAAAGATCGGTATGTTTGAGCAGCTGTATCACTCCACATATGCACAGCTGACTTTTGGCTATGGCGACCCCGATTTCGCGCCTCTTATCAATCTGCTCGGAAGCATATGCGAGATAGAGCTATATGAATCGTTAAGATGGGTGGCTGAGACAACTGGGATAGCATTCCCGGTCAGAAGTCGCACAACTTTCTCTCATTTCATAGACCTGTTGTCGCATCCCCAAGCCAAAGCATATCTACATGCCAGCATTACTGATGACGAGATAGCCACAGCTCTCCATCATCTAAATAAAATCCGCCTGCTGCGTAACAATGCCAATCACAAAGGTGTAGTGGAAAGACACCGTTTTGTCCGTTTTTTTGAAGAACATTATGCTCCGTTTTTCAATCAATGCATCCCTTCGTTCATACAGCTTAAACATCATACGGTCAGTAAAAATCACAAATTCCAGTCATCAACAGATGGAAAGGCTGACAACTTCTGCATACTCTGGACGAATACGGAGCGTCTCGCCCTGAAATACTGTCAGAATATCAACACCTCATCGGGCGCAAGTGTTCCGCTTGCCATCATCGAACAACTAATAACGCCGTTTATCAACGAAGCCCGAAATGCCGGCATATATTACATATTATTAGATGCTTCAGAATATGACCCGATAAGTCCTACCTCTGCTCCTGCAAACTGGCAGACTCATCTACAGAAACTTGATGAATACTGCGCCAAACAGTTTGATTGTCCATCGACAGTTCACGGTCTGTTTATTATCGGTGGAGAGGATGTAATACCTATGCCAACCCTACGGAATCCGCTTAATGATGACTGCTCCAACTCGGACAAGACAGACATTTTGGAGGCAACAATCGAGTCTGACTGGATATACAGCTTCCATTCGGGACAGATATCGCTGACAGCCGAAGGACATCTTGATATCTCTCGGCTTGGCAGTGCCACCACATGTCGTCATGTAGGCAGGCTGCCCATTGAGGACGGACTGATGGAGTCAGACATAACGACCGACATAGGAGGATATTTCAGCAAGATGTTGAAATCACTGAATGAAGGGATCAAAGTTGACAACATAGGCACTGTGGCATGTCAGTCATGCTGCATGATAGCCAACAAGATGGTTAACGGTTTCCCCAACATAGATTTACACCAGCTTGCACAAAGCTACCATCACGAAGACGTTTTTATCAGTCCCAATCTTGATCTGGCAATCTCCGAAAACAATCCTGAGGCAGAAGCGATGTCACGTTACATCAGCTTGATGCGAGAGTGTGACATGCTGATGTTCACACTTCATGGAGGACCTCAGCCCAACAGTCCGCACTACTTCGGCGAAGCTCACATACCAGCTCGTACAGGTATGATACCGGTTTTCACACCATCTATGCTACATGGCTCAAAAGCAAAGATAGTGGTGCCGATATGCTGCTGGGGCGCACGATTCATAGGCTACCGGCGCAACACGTCGGCACTGCTCACTGCTATGTATGATTCAGACACACTGCTGTTCATGGGTTCATGTCGTTCGGCTTTGGGCGAATTTGACACATCCTTCATGGATGAAAACGGTCAACTCCGCGCAGACCCGCAGCCACGTTACGCCGAGATATTGATACGTCTGTTTATGCAGTTACTTCTAAAAGGCATGCGAGCAGGGGAAGCATTGTCATTGGCAAAAATAAACTACCTGAAGTATTACGCTGAGGGTAATATGGCAGACATACTTACCGTTCAACAATTCAATCTTTTCGGCGACCCGATGCTGCGAGTGATTCCAGTGGGTTCCACCGACAATATGATACAGGATTTCCCGTCAGGAATAGCGACAGCAATACCACCTATTGAAATTGAACACATGTATTATGACAAGCAAGATGCTTTCAGAGATGATTGGGGTGGAAATATCGGTTTGCTCCAAAGAGTTCGTGGATTTGTGGACTCAAATCTTGCATACATACGCGACACTATCAACAAGCAGCTTTACCAGCAATACAATATAGCACCTTCTACTCTGCGGCGCATCACAGGATACAGAGATTCTCATGGCACCCGAGGTTTCCGCTTCATCTACACAAATGACGGGGATATCCCGGCGACAGTCACAGCCTTTGCAGACAGCAAAGGTAGATTACTCCGCGTATTACACTCATTCTAATATGCAAAAACAAAGGGACATACCGTGGCACACAACTGTGCGAACGCCGTATCCATACAGGTCTACTCTGCCATAATAACGTTCTGCATGATCGCCATGTGTGGGGATGCAACACCACATCAGCCGTAGCAATTACGAGCTTCTGCGAGCGTTAAGCGTGATCCTGACAGAAAAAATACACCTGTGCAGTTCATTTTGCTGTAATAGCTACAGGGATTAATTTCTGATATGGTACATTCAGAAATCTATAAACGGTAGGATATAATATGGAGAGGGTGGCAGAGCGTCAAGTGGAGACTGTCAAACATCAGAGGCGGAAGGGGATGGGGAGGACGTAGTGGACGGGGACTGCCTGGTCTGAGACTACGGCGGGGATCCAACGGGGCATTGAGGAGATGACGCGGACGGCTTCGCGGTCAAGGGATGCTTCGACGCTGCGGATGACCTGCACGTCGCTTACTGTGCCGTCGCTGGAGATTGTGAAACTGCACAACACGCGACCAGAGATGCCGTTTTCATAGGCTTCCTGCGGATATTCACGGTGGGCATTTATATACTTGAGCAACCCTCGTTCACCGCCGGGGAAGCGGGGCTCTTCGTCGACAAACCACAGGTCGTAGACCTGCTGTGGCGTGGCTTCGGAATGAGATGCCGCCTCTGCCGGCTGAAGCTGTACGCGAGTGGCAGAGCCTCGGTGATGCTGCCTCTTCTGAGCCGAAAGAGATAAGGATGTGACGAATATTGTCGCTAATACCAGTGATATGGAGAGATAGTGGCGTGTGAGCATTAACGTTGATGATAATTTTTGGTGAAGCAAAAATATAACTAAAGCCTAACTTGTGCAAATCCCCCTCCCCTATTTTGATATAGTTTATCATCGTTTTAGCTTTATTAAAGCAAAACCTCCGTAAATACAGCGTCATTTATTGGGTGACAGTTATACGATTATGCCACCTATTCGCGTTAAACAATAAGGTGGGCTTTGCCCTATACCCCATTTCACCAATCCACATAACAACGAACATTTCACCTCGTGAGTTTCAATAGACCTTTCAGTCACCATCTTTTACGTCTGCATGTGTGGGCTTTTGCTCTCATTGCACTCTCTCCCCTCGTTGCCACTGCCCAGGAATCCAATTCTGCATATGATTTCCTAAATGTCACATCATCAGCCAAAGCCTATGGTCTTGGTGGAGTCAACATATCCACCATCGGTGCCGGCATCGACATGATGGAGCAGAATCCCGCCTTGCTGGGACCCGAACTCGGTATGGCTGCATCTGCCAACTACACGCGGTGGCTCGGCAGCAGCAACTTCGCCGGCGCGAAATTCGCACACCCCATCAATGACCGCATGGCTTATGCTGTCGGACTACAGTATTACGGCTATGGAGACTTTGAGGGCTACAACGAGTGGGGCATCTCCACGGGCAAGTTCAATGCCCAGGATGTCAATTTCTTCGGCACGCTGAGCCACGACTTCACCGACCGCCTGCGAGGCGGAGTGACTGCCAAAGTCATCTACAGCGGTTATGAGGAATACACCGCGTGGGCAATGGCTGCCGACCTCGGCATCAACTACTACGATGACGAACATGACCTGTCACTCTCGGCTGTAGTCACCAACCTCGGCGGACAGATCAAACGCTTCACCGACAGCTATGACCGATTGCCCATCGACGTGAGGCTCGGATGGTCGCAGCGGTTTGGCTCCTTTCCGGTCAGATGGTCTGTGACCGCATGGAATCTGACCAAATGGAAACTCCCCTTTTACGACATCAACAATGACGAAGGCGAACATGGCGAGCTGGTGCTCAAGGACAAATTCATGACCAATCTTTTCCGCCACCTGATATTCTCTGCCGACCTTTGCTCATCCGACCGTTTTTACATATCTTTGGGCTATAATTACAAAGCGCGCACCGACATGGCTACCTATGACCGCAACTTCTTTTCGGGGCTCTACCTCGGAGCCGGAGTCACAGCAGGCATGTTCGGGGTCAATGTAGCGTTCGCACAGCCCCATTCCGGAGGCGCCACCCTTATGCTCAACATCTCCACCGACCTTTCAAAATTCCTGAAACAATGACCACACCCCGACTCACCATAGCAATAGACGGATACTCGTCATCGGGCAAGAGCAGCATGGCACGCCAGCTTGCCAGCACCCTTGGCTACCGATACGTCGACAGCGGAGCGATGTACCGTGCCGTGACCCTCGCAGCCATGCGCCATGGAGCCATCAACTCTGACGGATCCGTCAACCAAGAGTCTCTCTGCATCATACTCCCTGACATACATATAGATTTTGCAACCGAGGAGGGGCGGCAGTTTACGCTCCTCAATGGCGAGAATGTCGAGAGCCAGATACGCAGTATGGAAGTGTCGTCACACGTAAGCGCAGTAGCTGCCCTCGGCATGGTCCGCAAAGCGATGGTAGCTCTGCAGAAATCCTACGGCACCGAAGGCGGCATCATCATGGACGGCCGTGACATTGGCACAGCCGTATTCCCTGACGCAGAAATAAAGATTTTTGTCAATGCCTCAGCCGAAACACGCGCCCGGCGCCGTTATCTGGAGCTACAGGCTAAAGGCGACACAACCACAACATATGCCGAAGTGCTCGACAATGTGGTCAGCCGCGACCACATCGATGAAACCCGCGCTGAAAGCCCGCTGCGCAGGGCTGCTGATGCCATAGACCTTGACAACTCCGACATGACCATCGAGCAGCAAAACCAGTGGCTCTTAGACCTGTACAACCGCACAATAGCCCGGCTTAAAGCATGAGCGTCAGGATAGAGATAGATCCAGGATCCGGATTCTGCAACGGGGTTGTCAGCGCGATACGCAAAGCCGAGGCTGAACTCGAAAAAGGCGGTACACTCTACTGCCTCGGCGATATCGTCCACAACAGCGACGAGGTGGAGCGCCTACGCGCCAAGGGGCTTGTGACCATCACCCACGAAGATCTGCATAATCTGCATAATGCCCGTGTGCTGCTTCGCGCTCACGGCGAACCGCCCTCAACCTATGAACTTGCCCGCCGCAACGGCATAGAAATCATAGATGCAACATGCCCTGTGGTACTTGCCCTGCAACGCCGCATCAAGCAGTGCCACGATACACGCCAGGACGGATGCCGCATAGTCATATATGGAAAAACCGGTCACGCCGAGGTCAACGGTCTTGTCGGACAGACCGATGGAGATGCCATAGTGGTGGAATCCGAAGCCGACATAAACAAAGTTCCCACTGACCACCCTATCGAACTGTATTCACAGACCACCAAATCTATAGGCGGCCTGCGTGAAATATCCGCTGCCATAAGTGCTCGGCTCGCACCCGACACTACATTGCAGACCCATGACACCATATGCCGTCAGGTGAGCAACCGAGTGGACAATCTGCGTCAGTTTGCCCGACGACACGATGTGATACTATTTGTCAGCGGAGCCAAGAGCAGTAACGGCAAAATACTGTATAACGAATGTCTCGCCGTCAATCCGCGCACCCACCTTATCAGCAACGCATCGCAGATAGATTACAGCTGGTTTGACGGAGCTCAGTCAATAGGTATCTGCGGAGCTACTTCCACTCCACGATGGCTGATGGAACAGGTACGCGACAGCGTTTCGGTTATCTGATGGATAATTTCGTAGCCATAGACGTAGAGACAGCCAACAACGAGCCGTGCTCCATCTGCGCTGTCGGTGCTGTCAAGGTCGTGGACGGCTGCATCCGTGACCGATTCTACGAACTCGTCTACCCTGAGCCTGACTATATCTTCCGGCACTTCACCGAAAACGTCCATGGCATATCCATGGCAGATGTGGAGGATGCCCGCACATTTGACAAGGTATGGCGCGACATAGACCAGTGGATCGGCAATCTACCTCTCGTAGCCCACAACAAGGCATTTGACGAACGCTGCATACGCGCAGCCCACCGCACCTATGGCATGGATTATCCCGACTATACCTTCCTATGCACCCTACAACAGGCTCGCCGCATCATCCCGCGAGCACTGCTGACCTCCTTTTCACTCCCATGCCTGTGTGATTTCATGGGCATACCGTTTTCCGATCACCACAACGCCCTTGCCGATGCCGAGGCATGTGCAAAAATAGCGATGACACTATTATGAATATATCAATCAGACCGCTCCATATCATGCTAATATCCGCAGTCGCGCTCCTTTCGACTGCTCTGTCATCATGCAGCGGAGACAATAACCACACTTCCGCACATGACACACGATCCATGGCGCAGAGAGCATACAGCCTCGGCACCGAAGATGCCAATGCCATAATCACCGAATGCCATACCGAAACCGCCATACGCATACGCCTGCTTGACATCCGTGCAAAAGCCACCAACATCAAAAGCCGCATATCCGAGGATGCCGCACACGAATATCTAAGCGGCTTCCGACACGCCCTTGAGCAGCATGGGGACACCCTCGCCACCACCCTCTTTGACTGATACATCCCTACGACAATATGGCAGCTGACGCGTCGTCATTTTAACAGATTTTAATGAATTGGGATTTGTAGACGCTGAGAGGATTTGTTAGATTTGTAATTCACAAGAATAAACTTCAATTCCACCCTCTATACTATGAAAACATCATTCAGCGAAACCGATATACAGGATTTGGCAAAACGAGGCATCTCGCCTGAAAGTGTCCAGCAGCAGTTTGACCGATTCGACAAGGGATTCCCCTTCCTGAAGATTGCAGATACAGCCACTACCGACAGTGGCATAATGAAACTTGACCCTCTGAGCGTAAACAATGCCGTATTGCGTTGGAAACGTTATATAGAGGGTGAAGGGGACTGCATGAAATTCGTCCCCGCATCCGGAGCGGCATCGCGCATGTTTAAATCAGTGCATAAATTTGTCAATGGCGATACGGATATTCCGGCTCCCGGCTCGGAAATGGAAGAGCTGCTTAACAACATCACCAGGCTGCCGTTTTACAAAGACTTAGACGCAGCATGCCTCCGCATGCACGGCAAGGGAGCCGAAATGCTCAGTGCCTCCGGACGTAACCGCGACTTGCTGTCGGCATTGATTTCCCCTGAAGGGCTCAACTACGGCAACAAGCCCAAAGGGCTGCTGCTGTTCCATTCCTATCCGTTTGGCAACCGCACGCCTGTGGAAGAGCAGCTGATCGAGGCAGCTAATTATGCCAACTGCAACGGTCTGGCGCGCCTGCATTTCACTGTCTCGGCAGCCCACGAAGATATGTTCCGCGATGTGGTCAGCCGTGTAGCAGGGCCGCTCCAAGAACTGACCGACACACGTTTCGATATTACATTCAGCGTCCAGAAACCATCCACCGACACCCCTGCCGCAAATCTTGACAATACGCCCCATCGTGAAAACGGTCATCTGTTTTTCCGTCCCGGAGGCCACGGTTCCCTCATAGAGAATCTCAATGACATAGAGGCATCCGTGGTGTTCATCAAAAATATTGACAATGTGGTCAACGAGGCACAGCTGCCTGACACCATCAAGTATAAGATGGTGCTCGGAGGCATCCTCCTGCAGGTGCGCGATGTAATCCACAAATATCTCAACAAGCTCGGACGAGGCCACAACAACCTCGAGCTGCTTGAAGAGATAAAGCAATTCATGCGTTCAATATTATTTATTGAGGACATCCGCATGGATACCCTGAAGGACCATGAGCTGGCTGAATTCCTCGCAGCCAAACTCAACCGCCCCATACGCGTATGCGGCATGGTGCGCAACCTCGGCGAACCAGGCGGCGGTCCGTTCCTCGTCTATGGCAACGACCACAGCGTGCAACCCCAGATACTTGAGAGTTCCCAGATAGATCCCGACAATGCCCGTTATGCCCAGATGCTAAAGACGGCAACCCATTTCAATCCCGTCGACATAGTATGCTACCTGCGCAATGCCAACGGCAAGAAATTCAATCTGCCAGATTACGTAGACCCCGAAACAGGTTTCATCAGCAACAAATCAGTCAACGGAACTGAAATCAAGGCAATGGAACGGCCGGGTCTCTGGAACGGAGCCATGAGCGACTGGAACACCGTATTTGTCGAGGTGCCTGTTTCCACATTCAATCCGGTCAAAACCGTCAACGACCTCCTCCGCCCAGCCCACAACTGCAAATAACCACGTGTGCCCCTTCGCACGACACAGGAGAGGCTGTTACAGAGCTCGTCAAATCTGGTCATTATGCCTATGGCTGTAGGGACATGCCTTTGGCATGTAGCCTGACACACAGACATATATAAGTTTTACATGCCAAAGGCATGTCCCTACACATCGAGGATTTTAAAGTTCTTCAACACCCTCATAAATAATAGTGAGGGGGGGTTGCAAGCCCCTCCCTTCAATATACCTGGATCGTGAAAACAATAGCTCCTCTGTTTCCGTTATATTGGATGTATGAATCAGAAGGAAGCAATCAAGAAATTATGGACAGAGGTGTTCCACGACTCCAAAGAGTACGTGGATATGTACTTTGACCGCGTTTATCGTGATGCCGATGCCCTGACTGTGGTCACTGACGGGAAACTCGAGAGCAGCATGCTCCTCCAAAGTTACCGTTTCCTCTATCAAGGCTCAGATGTAGGCATGGGATATATAGCGGGAGCCATGACACGGCGCAGCTCACGCGGTAAAGGGCTGATGGGCAACCTCATCAAGGAGTCATTCATCCGGACATATGAACGCGGCGACATGCTTGTCAGCCTTATCCCTTCACATGACTGGTTGTATTTCTACTATGATCGTTTCGGATTTTCAACGGTATTCTACACCGATCCGCAGCGGTTCACATCGCTGCATCAATTCCCTGCCGAAAGTACCTACACACCAGTCGACGACATATATTCCGACAAAGTATTCGAAGCATTCCAGCGCATGGAACGTCAACGGCAATGCACCGTATTGCATTCGCACCGCGACTTTCTGAACATCATGGATGACAACCGCAATGATTCGGGCAAGTTTGTCGCCATGGCTGATGCAGACGGCAATATCGTATCTATGGCATGGGCTGTTGCGCGCCCCGACATGGTTACCGTAACCGAGCTGCTCGGTGACAGCCAAGAAGCCCGCGATGCCGCATGCCACGAGCTGAGGAAACTGCTGCCTGATTGCCCATTCAAGGTACTTGCTCCTCCCCTTGCCGAACACCGCCGTCTGTATGACCGAGGGATGGGCAGAATAATCAATGCCGACCTGTGCTTGAGACTGGCAGCCAAAAACAATCCTAAATGGCATTCCCACATCAGAATAACCGACCCCCTAATTGCTGCCAACAACCAGGTCTGGGAAATATCTGACGGTCAGAGCACTGCCATAACCGAACGATACTATGCGCTCCCTGGTGATGAACGTCCTCGTCTTGACCTCGACATTCCTATAAACGTTTTCAATGAGATAGTATTTTCCGCTCAGAAGATGGGTGACATCATAGGCTTTCCGTCTCAACGCCCCATCATGAGTCTTATGCTTGACTGAGTAAAGCAGAGCCAAAACACAAATTCGCCCCATCGTGATAGCCAGAGGCATCAGCGATGGGGCGAATCTCTTATAATCAGGAAATAAACTTATTTCGTGGCAGTTGTAGCATTCTGGCACGGAGCCGCTGGGCATCCTGTCTGCTGCTGGCAGTTATAGCGGTTCCCCTCATAACGGTGACCCTTGTGATGCTTGCGTGATTTGGGCTGTTTGTATCCTTTGCCGAAGGCTGGACCGTTGACATAGCTCTGCTCAAGGTACTGGACGTACTGCTCAGGTGTGAGGATGCTCTTGAGGTCATAGAGGTAAGCCTGTCGCTTAGCCTGACGGAGCTCTCTCTTGCTCTTGATATCCTTGGTCTTCTGCTGGAACTTCTTGGTGCGGAGTTCCTTGATCTTTGCCTGCTGGTCAGCTGTAAGATTAAGCTCTGCAAAAGGATTCATCATGCACGAATCAGGATTCTGAAAGTATGGGCATGGAGTATTACAGTTGTAGCCTGGAGCACAGGGAGCACCGCAAGGAGCTACGGGACAGGTGGCACTGTTATCGCCAGCAGACTGAGCAAAAGCCGAGGTTGAGAAGATGGCTGCAGTCGCAAGTGTCAGTGTCAAGATGTTCTTTTTCATAATCTTTGTAGGATGTATTTAAATGATAAAAGTTAGTTTATGTTTTTGAAGCGTATCGGCTGCTTATTGAGCGATTACACTTTATAAGACACAGCCTATCCGCCAAGGTTTAAACGTTTCCTTTAATTTAACCCCAATTAACAAATTGGTTTGTCCCTCCCTCTCATTTATGTACATACACAAAACCGCCACCAGACTATGAGATTCAGATTAATCATCATAGTCCGGTGCCGGATATGAGCTTACAAATAAAAGCTGGATTTTACTCCTCTACAGAGCGAAGCTTCTGTACGTAAACCGCTTTCATCATCTTCTTGCGGTTAGCTACAGAGGGCTTTTCGAAGGCTTGGCGGCTACGGAGCTCTTTAACGATGCCAGTCTTTTCAAATTTACGCTTGAATTTCTTCAGAGCGCGTTCGATGTTCTCGCCTTCTTTTACTTGTACGATAATCATTGTGTTGTTAACTTATTTGATTTTGTAGTGTTGTGATTGTTTGTCAGTCAAAAATAATGCTTTCAGAGAGGGTACAAACTACACCTCCTAAAGCGCGACAAATTTAGCCATTATTTTCCGTTCCGCAAAACTTTTCAACCATCATTTTTTGCTGATTCATATCAAAATGCAGTGGCTTAACGAGGACGTTTAAACAAAGCCGTGACGGAGATACCGTCACGGCTTTGGAGTGCATATATTTAATCGGAATTTATTTCGCTTCTTCTGGATTAAGGAGCACGGTCATGTGGTTGCCCTGAGAGAGCAGGCTCTTGGCGAAGTCCATGACATCTTTGGCTGTGACGGCTTCTGTAGCCTCTACTGCACCATGGAGGATGTCCGCGCCTTCGATGTTATCAACTGACATGGCACGCATCCATGTGTAGTTACGTTCGAAACTCTCTTTATAGTCCTTGACGAGGGTTTCCTTAGCCTTGGCAAGTTCCTCGGGCTTGATTTCCTCAGTCATGGAGTCGATGAGCTTGTTAATCTCCACGAGTGCCTCCTCGGCTTTCTCTGGCTTGAGAAGCAGAGGTATGATAAGCGCAGTATTTGGTTTCTCGAAACGGTTGATGCTCTCCTCTGCATAGATGGAGTAGACTGCGCCCATCTCCTCGCGGATTTTGTTGAGGAGGCGTTCGGTGAGTATCTGCTCCATTATGTTGGCGAGAATATTGTTACGGAGATCGAATTTCTCGTTACCTGTCACGAAGATACGTCCATAGACCTGGGGGGTCTCCATCTTCATAGAAAACTTTTCGACTGCTTTGCCAGCCTTAACGGCATATGCAGGGTCGTATTTGAGTTCCTTGGCGGTAACAGCCTTTCCTGGAAGAGAAGCGATATATTTCTCCACCAGCGGGCGAAGAATTTCGGGATCAACGTTGCCTACGAAATAATATGTGTAGTCCGCAGCATTGGCGGTCATGGATTTGAGCATGTTGAGCAACTGCTCACGGTCGACTTTTTCAACGCTTTCGGCAGTGGGGAAATACTTGCGTGGAGTGCCATAGATTGTCTCTGTCAGGTGGCGAGACATGACAAACTGCGGGTTGGATGCAGCATTCGCCAAAATAGCTTTGATCTGGTTACCCATTGACTGGAACTCCTCGGCATCAAGGTTGGGCGATGTGAATGTGGCATAGAATACTTCAAGCATCGAGGGAAGATCCTTGACAGTGGTGGTACCGGATACAAATCGCAGGTAGTCGTCAGGACTAAGGCTGAGGCTGAAGTTCTTGCCAGCGGTGTACTTGCGCAGATCCTGATAGGTGTATGTGCCGGCTGAGAGATTTGACAGGTAGTCGCCCATCAACTGTGCGGTCTCGTCATTGAGATCTTTATAATCGGCATAGCCGCCCGGGGCCCATGCGCCGAAGAGGATTTCGTCCTCCTTCAGCTTGGTACTCTTGACTATCACCTTGGCACCATTGCTGAGAGTCCATTCTGTGGCGTCCCATTTTTCTATCGGCTTGGTAGATGTGATGGTGCCGGGCTTGATTTCATCAGGGATGAGAGGATCCTGACGCATCTCTTCCTTGTAAGGCTCTATCTCCTCGGCATCCACTTTCGCCATGATTTCCTTGAGTTCCTCGGCTGTAGGCACCTCAATGCCCTCCTTATCGGGGAGATATACCATGACATAGCGATTGTCGGGAGTGACAAGCTGTTTGAAATACTGATTTATAGCATCCACATTAATCATACCGGCTATCATATTGGTCATGTCAAGCTGATCCTTGAGACTCAGAGCAGGAGCATTGTCAATAAAAGTACGCACATATGAGCGGGCATATGCGGTGGAGTAATGCGCGTTACGGTTGTTATATGCCTTCTCCAATGCAGAAATATATTCGGCTTTGGCGCGATCCAGTTCGGTCTGGGTGAAGCCTCCCCTATCGGCTCTAAGCACCTCGCGATAGATAGCCTCAAGCACTGGTTTGATTTTACCGTCCTTGGCACCAGCATCAGCCAGCAGACCATGCTTGGTCTTGACAAATCCAAGAAGATCGCCAATATAGCTTCCAGCCTGTCTGAAAGGAGAGTCTGCCTTTGACGAGATGTCCTCGAGACGCTGGTCAAGCATCGCCACGATCATGTTGTCCATGTAGTCAACCACGAAAGCGGGCATCGTGTTGCGCATCTCGCGTGGCACCACGGGGTCATAGGCGAAATTGATGCTAACGCGAGCCATGGTGATTTCAGGATCAGTGCCGATGGTCACTTTCGCGCCCGTAATGTCCGGAATGGTGAAAAACCTGCGTTCTGGAGCATTGGCAGGCATGGTTATAGGATCAAATATCTCCTTGATTTTTGCCTCAATCACAGCAGGGTCAATATCCCCCACAACGATGATGCCCTGCTGATCGGGACGATACCACCGCTTATAATAGTCGCGCAGTTCGTCGGGCTTGAAGTTGAGCACCACGTCCATAGTGCCTATAGGCATACGCTGACCATAGCGACTGCTATCAGGAAACATCTCGGCTATCATCTTGGTCTGGGCACGACGCATGCCCACATTGCTACGACGCCATTCCTGCTCGATGACACCGCGTTCGTCGTCAATATCCTTGTCAGCGAGAGTCAAGCCGCATGCCCAATCGTGAAGTATCATCAGGCACGAATCCACCACATTGGGGTTTGCCACAGGGACAGCTGAAATGTTGTAGACGGTCTCGTCAAAGCCGGTGTAGGCATTGAGGTCGCGGCCAAACATCACACCTTTTGACGCCAGCCAGTCGCGGAGCTGGTGACCGGGGTAGTTCTTTGTGCCATTGAATGCCATATGCTCGAGGAAGTGGGCAAGCCCCCGCTGGTTTTCTTCCTCAAGGATGGAGCCTACTTTCTGGGCGATGAAGAAGTCAGCCTGTCCCTTGGGGTAGGCATTCTGACGGATCATGTAGGTCATCCCATTGGGAAGTGTCCCAACGATCAGAGCTGAGTCCATGGGCAGAGGCTGCGTCTGCGGCATCTGAGCCACAGACATCACCGGGGCTATGAGAGCCGCCAATGACCATAGCACGATACTGAAAATGGATTTTTTCATTTCGTTGATTGGTAAAAATTTATGATATATGTATTGAATGGAATATGCAAGTATTCATACATACGGATTATTACAAAATCCGTTACAATACGCAAATGTAACGATATTTCAGCAAGATACAATAATTAGATGCAACGACATAGTGCGGAAGTTGCAGACAGACATGTTTTTAACACTTGTGGATGCTTACAGTCTGTAGAAGCGGATGGTCTTGATGAGGGCGGTGTTGAGTGTCACATGACCATTGACGGTGTAGGGCTTGCGGTATATCACGCTTATGCGGTTTTCACCCTGACGGAGGCTTACACGCAGCAGATTGCTGCGCGAGGTGACCGTCCACTCATCCTTGACTGTAGGGGGCATCACCAAAGCACCCGATATGGAGTCGTTGACGCTTACAAGTCTGATGGCGCACAACCCCGAGCGTGATGTGCCGTCAGCATGGGCATTGCTGTATATGCACTCCATCAGATACTCTCCGTCAGCAGGAGCATGGATGCTGAAACTCATCTTGCCTCTATAAGACTCGGTAGTCTCTACAAACTGATGTGCTATCTTGCGGTCACTGATGAGCGATGTGCCCGGATAGGCAAGCGAATCAGCCGGAACTGTAATGACACTTCCACGAGGATAGAAATAGAGAGGTCTGGACGACAAACCGATATACTGCTCGTTTCTGACAGGCACAAAAGCGACGGATGTAAACTGGGTCACATCGGCATACATCTGGTATTTGTCAGCAAAAATCTGCTCTTCCATCACCCCATTGAAGTAAACTTCGTAGGCTGTGCCCGACACAAAATTCTTGATCTGAATCTTCTTGGTATTCCAAGAGTCGACCTCGGGCGTGGCAGGCATCTCGGCAGCAGAGGCATCGTTCATCTCATGACTCCTGGGGGTGTTGCCGCCCATGGTGATTTCTATGACATGGGTTCCTTTGATATTCGAAGGTATGGTGTGGCTCGTCTGTTCCGCACCATCCATCTTATACGAACTGATGACTGTGCCGCAACCATTGATGATGATATGCAGCAGCGCATCACGATAGCGCAAGTTCCTTATCTCTCTATGGGCATCGACAGTCTGCGGTATCGACGGATGGATTTCTATCCCCCCCTGTGTAAACCGCAATCCAAGCATTCCGCGGTAGATGGCAGCTATATTTGCCGCAGCACTCAACGGATTGTGCGATGCCCTGTTGCCGATGGCATACGGAGCTTTACCCGACCGTGCATCTACGTAAGGATAGGTGCCGAGATTCATGGCGGCGATATAGGCAAGTGAGCTTGTCATACGTTGCAGTAGAGTCATATTGCCCGAGTGAGATGCGGCAATGCTCCAATAAGCTTCTGCCACAGGCGCTATGATATCTGAAGGTCTACCGCTGACCGAGTCAGGCATCTGAGGATACATCGTCGGGATACCTAACGGCAATATCTGTGTATGTGACTGTATGGCAAGCGCCATCTCGGGAGTAGCTATATTAGACACCATGCCAAGACCCTGACCGAGGTTGTCGACTGCAGCAGCGGCAATCGGATAAGGCTCTCCGTAGAGATACATGCTATACATGCTCACATTTGGCATCCACAATGTAGTATTGATTGCTTCAACCAGATGGTTGTGACGTGTCATATATTCCTTGCCGTCATCGCCTACAACCATTGCCATCATGGAAGCAGCTTCATAAGCACGTGCTACCAATGCATTGACCGTGATAGTCTCCACTCCCGAAATGTCTGCCGGGGCCATCCAACGAGGATATGGGAACTGGCTGTCATCAGAGACAATGCTCTGCATGCCTCGGAACAAGCCTGTAGAAGCATCCTTAACGACAGTTTCATAGATCTCCAATGACCTCCGCACGACAGGATACACTTCCTCTATCCAGCCGTAATCGCCGGTAACTTCGTAGACACTCCATGCAGCCGCCACCCAGGCTATGGCATCGGTGGCTACGGGGAAACCTCCGCCATAACTGCTGCCCTGGGATATTACGCCATCACGCACCTTTGACCTCAACAGTTCCTTAGCTTTATCTGGAGCTACATAACAGAGAGCGAGATCTGTGAGATAAGCCGCTTCGGCTGTGCGGAGATTGGACGGGATGCTGTCAAGATAAGCTAATGACATATTATGCACGGCATCTATAATACGCGCCCCGCTTGTGTAACGCAAAGCCACCGCTGGTTGAGGTATATGCAGTGTGTCAGCTATGGCACCTGTGCGAAACGTGCTTATCAACGTAGTGTCATCAGGAGCATATGCAACGTGTGTACCGTCAATGATGCTGTCAGCAAACAAAGTGTAGCTTTCGCCGTCATACAACGTGCCAGACGTATGGGTTTTATCTGTATGACATGCGACCAGGCTTGAGAATATCAAGCCACCAGCCAGCATGATTGCAGCCGCGCGTATCAGTTTCTTTGTGTTGCGTAGTGTCATATGCTCAATTTAAAGTCTGAGGGAGCGTTGCAAAAACTTTCAAAATTAATGCACCGACCTGTAGGGACATGCCATGGCATGTCAGACTGGGCTATCTATAGCGGCTTGAAACACGCAGGATATGTGGGGCTGACATGCCATGGCATGTCCCTACAGGTTGAGGTATTCACACTTTTTGAGTTCTGCTGCGACCTATATATTTATTCAACGTCCATAAGAGGTCAAACGTTGTCAGGCTGATACTATTTTATGCCTCTGCGGTCAAGTTCCGCACGGTAGCGGGCGGCGTTAGCTCTGTGTGACGCATAATCCACCGCAAAGTTATGGTAACCAGAGAAATCCTCTCTGGCACACATATACAGATAGTCATGTTTTGGAGCGTTGAGCACACCGTCAATAGTGGCAGCATCTGCTATGCGTATAGGTCCAGGGGGCAATCCCTTGGTGACATATGTATTATATGGTGACGAAGTAGACAACATCGGCAGAGTGATACGTCTGATCGTGAAATCCCCGATAGCATATTTCACAGTAGGATCCGCCTGGAGTTTCATGCCCCGGTCAAGACGGTTGATGTACAGACGTGCCACCATGGGGCGTTCGTCCCTCTTGGCTGTCTCCTCCTCGGCTATGGATGCCACCGTCGCCACCTGCACCGGAGTCAAGCCAAGCGCACGGGCGCGAGCGCGCCGCTCATCTGTCCAGAAACGGTTGCGATGGGCTGCGAGTTTCTCCACCAATGCCTCGGGCGAGGTGGTCCAATACACCTCGTAACTGTCAGGGAGGAATGCGGCTGGATATTGCGCCTCATCCGAGAACCCCAAAGTCGGGAGTACCTGCCTACATACGTCAAGAAACTCCTCACTGCTGAAATCAAGCAATCCAGCCATCCTGTCAGCAAGCTGAGGCATGGTGCGGATATTGTTAAATGTCACATTGACAGGAGTCTGCCGTCCCCTTGACAGATTGTGGGCTATACGCAGAGCCATCTCGCCACGTGTAACGAGATAACTGCCGCGGGCTTTGGCAGGGTTACCTCCCATAAGTTTCCAAAGGAGATATACGCGCTTACCCATCGACCTGCCGAGATGTACGTCAAGGCTGTCACGCACCTGCGCTTCCGTCGCCTCCCTCGGCACTGACACCCTGACCGCATCGCCACGATGGCCGTCAAGACCTATAAACCACAGCACTACGCCTACAGCCACTACTCCAAGACATATGAACATCCATGTAATGGGGTTGACACGCCGGGAAGAGGAGGATGGTTTCTTACGAGGGCGTGGGCGTGATGTAGCATTACGCGATGACGGCTTGCGTTTAGTCTGTATCTCTGGCATAAGCGTTAATCAGTATTCTTTGACTTTCTCTATTTTCTCGGCATTTGCAACAGCCTCCGCGCCCTCGCGTGAGGAGATGTATTTGTTATAGTAGGCAATCACCAGTGTAGTAAGGGGCAAGGCGATTATCATGCCGAGTATGCCAAGGAGGCAACCCCATACCGACAGAGAGAACAGTATGATGGCAGGATTCAGCCCCATCGCCTTGCCCATAATCTTAGGTGTAAGAAAGAGATCCTGAATAATCTGTACGACACAGTAGACCAGGAATGCCTGACCGAATATGGTCCAGAAATCGCCACCTCCGCCTACCGAATAGACGAGGCACAGAAACGCCGTCAGCGGAAACGAGGCAAGCTGGAGATAGGGCACCATGTTCATCAGACCGATAAGAAGACCCAGAGGTATCGCCAACGGCACTCCTACGATACTGAATCCTATACTGAACAGCACGCCGACGATGAGAGCTATCAGTGACTGTCCGCGGAAATAATGGTTCATACTGCGCTTGATGTCATGCGCCACGTGAAACACCGGACGGCGGTATTTTGGGGGCACCATCCAGTGCAGCCCGCGCTCCAGACGGTCATAGTCAATCATCAGGAATATGACGTAAAGAATCACCATTACCCAGTTGAGCAGTCCGAGCAGAAAACTTATGCTGTTGGTTATAAGCCTCCATGATGTCTTCAACGTCCCCTCAATGAGTGTCATCCACTCCTCCTTGGATATCATGCGCGACAGACCGTCAAGGTCAATGTTACGACGGATGAACAGATGTATCTCCTGTGGCAGATAAGGGATATGAAGCTCGCTGCTCGCATAATTTTGAAGGAGATGCCCCATCTCCTTGAATTCGGAGATGATGTAGGGCACCGCGATAGCAGTCAGCACACCGAAAAGAAACAGAGCCTCAAACAGCGTCACAAAGACAGCCACCATGCGCCCACGCAGATGCAACAGCCTACGGTTGAACTGCACGAAAGGCTCTAATATATACGCAATAAGGCATGCCACGCAAAACGGCAACAGCACTGCTTTAAGATAATTGATCAGATATATCGCCACAGCCAGCAGTGCCAGCGAAAACAATATCCTGACCACTCGGTCAAATGTATAGGGACGTGAATGGTAGTACATGACACAAAATTACGAAAAATAATCCACCTGATTTTTGACATGTTAAAAAAATATAAGCTAAATTTGTTTCTTTGAAATATCAAACAAGCCAAATATTCTAACTTGCAATGACGACAACTACCAATCCCGCAGTGCGCTCACAAGTGCTGAGCGACAAGAAATGGGCGCGATGGACGGCTCTGGCACTGCTTGCCTCGGCGATGTTCTTCAGCTACATTTTCATGGACATCCTCTCTCCTCTCCAGTCCTCCCTCCAGATACTAAAAGGTTGGGATCCGTCGACCTACGGGCATTTTGCCTCATCGGAGACGTTTCTCAACGTGTTTATATTCTTCCTGATTTTTGCCGGTGTCATCCTCGACAAGATGGGCGTGCGCTTCACTGCCATTCTCTCCGGCACGGTCATGCTCGTAGGCGCAGCCATCAACTACTATGCTCTGACTGATGCTTTCATGTCAAGCTCTCTCGCTGTGTGGTTTGAGGAGAACCTCAATCTGCCATCGGAGTGGTGGAACGTCACCCCGTTTTTTGCCGGCATGCCGGCATCTGCCAAGCTTTCGGCTGTAGGCTTCATGATATTCGGCTGTGGCGTGGAGATGGCAGGCATCACCGTGTCACGCGGCATCGTCAAATGGTTTGCCGGCAAGGAGATGGCATTGGCGATGGGCGTGGAGATGGCATTGGCACGTGTGGGCGTGTTTGTGGTGTTCATCGGTTCGCCATGGATCGCCACCCTCGGTGACAACCTCTCGGTGACCCGCCCTGTCGGTTTTGCAGTGCTTCTGCTCCTGATCGGACTTATCAGCTTCATAGTCTACGGATTCATGGACCGCACGCTTGAGAAGCAGATAGGTAACAACGAAGAAAAAGATGATCCTTTCCGTTTCAGCGACCTTGGCAAGATATTTTCCAGCGGAGTGTTCTGGATTGTCGCCCTGCTATGCGTGCTGTATTATTCAGCCATCTTCCCATTCCAGAAATATGCCGCTAATATGCTCCAGTGTGAGCTTGGTATATCTGTAGAGACCGCCGGACTGATATTCTCGGTGTTCCCACTCGGCGCGGCTGCTGTAACACCCCTGCTCGGCAACTATCTCGACACCAAAGGCAAAGGAGCTACGATGCTTATATTCGGCGCATTGCTTATGATTATATGCCATCTGACCTTCGCTCTCGGACTGCCCGCTCTGCGCGGAGCCGAAACAGGTGTAATCAAGGATACACAAGCCATCGTATCAGGCCATGTGGAGCGTGTCAATCCGTCAGACGAGATGCTTAAAGCCCCTGTACATGTGGTATTCGGCATAGACAACTTTGCCAATGACGAGGTAAAGCAGCTGTTTGTCGGCAAGAAGACCGGCGAGAGCCTCGTGTTCAATCCTCGCAAGGCATTTGAGCGTTTCGGCGCCGAAGATCCCGAAGCTTCTGCCGAAGCGCTGATTTCGTTCCTCTCCGACCGCGACACACAGATAGACTTCGCCCAGGCTATGCAGATCGATGAGGACTTCCGCCTGACCATCGACAGCATCAATGAGCCTACCGGCTGGCTCGGCTTCACGATAGCATTTATCGCCATCATACTCCTCGGCATATCATTCTCCTTAGTACCTGCCTCGCTATGGCCGTCAGTGCCCAAGCTCGTTGACGGCAAACTCCTTGGTTCAGCCTATGCCGTCATCTTCTGGATACAGAATATCGGACTCTATGCGTTCCCGATGCTGATTGGTGCAGTGCTTGTATCGACCAATGTAGGCGTGATGAATCCGCTGAGCTACAACTACACCGCTCCGATGCTGATTTTTGCATCGCTCGGAGTACTCGCACTGCTCTTCGGGCTCTGGCTCAAAGCTCTCGATGCCAAGCGTCACTACGGACTTGAGCTTCCAAACAAGCAGCCTGCCACCGACCAGGAGGTTGAGCTTGACGGCATGGAATAAGTTTGCAACTTTAGTGCTGATGTAAGCGTTGGTATATTACATTGTTAACCTTAATATGTAATTACCATGGCTTACAAGATTGACGAAATCGAGGGTATAGGTCCAGCTTATGCTGCCAAACTCACCGATGCAGCAGGCATCAGCACTACCGAAGACCTCCTGAAAGCCGGAGAGACCAAGAAAGGGCGCGAACAGATAGCCCAGATGACAGGCATCCCGGAAAAACTGATATTGACATGGGTCAACCATGCCGACCTGTTCCGCATCAAGGGTGTGGCTGGACAGTTTGCCGAACTGCTTGAAGCTGCCGGCGTAGACACCGTCAAAGAGTTTGCGCACCGCGTCCCTGAAAACCTTGAAAAGAAACTCGTCGAAGTCAACGATCAGAAACACCTCTGCGGCAGAGTCCCCTCTGTGGTCGAACTCACCAAGATGATTGACCAAGCCAAAGAGCTACCGCCCAAAGTAAAGTACTGACACTAATGATAAATCGGGTCGCGACAAAAAATCGCGACCCGATTTATTTTTCAATATACATGTAGTATAGTGCTGTGGACATCCCCTTGTGTAGGGACATGCCGTGGCATGTCCGCCTCCAATAAACGTAGGAAAAAGCGAGGATAAGACGATAAGATGCGGACATGCCACGGCATGTCCCTACACAAGTTATAGCCAGTTTCAATGTTACTGGAGGTCGGGGAGGTTGTTCAGTACAGAGCTGCGGGCATCTTCTTCTTCAGTGACTGGTGGCTGCTGGGGCTCGGGGTCGGCTATTTTCACTGGATTTAATGGTTCGGGGACGGGGTCTGTCACTGGTTGGGATATGGGTTGAGGTGTCACTACCTCTGGCTGAGGTTCTATAGGTGTGACTTCAGGCGTAGGCTCCTCCTGTTGCAGTACACGATCGATTTCATCTATATGCACTGTAGGGACTGGCGTCGGCGTGGTTTCTATCGGTTTAGACTGGGTGGGGTTGGATTGCTGCGGTTTCTCCTTTGGCTTATCAGACTTGGATGGTTTGGATTTTTTGGTTTTGTTGATTGATGCGAAGCTGTCGATGCGCCCCGCCCCGACGAATGTGCGCGTATAGTAGTCATCACTGAGATTCTGACACACTACACCGCGAGAGGTAGACGCATGTATCATCTTGCCGTCACCGACATAAAGACCCACATGCGACACCTTCTTGCTCCCCTTAGTCGTTGCAAAAAACACCAAGTCGCCAGTTGACAGGTCTTTTTTTGAAATCTTGCGGCAATAGTCATGCTGCTTGCCTGAATTACGCGGCAGACTGATGTCAAGCGAGTTACGAAACACATGATAGACAAAGCCGGAGCAATCGACACCTTTACGTGTGTTTCCGCCATACTTATAAGGTGTGCCGAGCCATGCCGTAGCTTCATTGACAAGCGACTTCTCAGCTTTAGTCATCGAAGCGATGTCGATGTCCTTGACACTGGCAGGTTTAGACGGTCGGTGGGTAGCGGTCTTTGATGTCGACTTCGAGCTACTGCATGAACCTAACGACAGACCGGTGCATACAGCGACAGTCAATGCCAAAATCCTGACACATGACCTGAGAGATATGGATATGGAGGGGATTACGTGAGAGTGCATGGTATGAATATTGTAAGCAGATGACAAAGATAACCTTAAAATTTCATTACGTTAGGCTAATTTTCTTTTATTTTAAACATCTGATTCTTAAATAAATCTAATATCAATGTTTATTAAATGATACGGCAGAATAATCTACTGCTTTTTATAGTAATTTTGGCGCATCACCACAACGACAATCATATTTCACAACAATAACTAAACATAAGTTCATCATCTATTCACACACACAAAAGGAGCTATGAAGCAAAACCACAAAAACCTTCTGACTGCCGCCGCTGTGGCAGTAATCGCTTCCGCAGGTACTATGGTCGCAATGAAAGCCACCGTCTATGACTCGCAGTCAGCGGCGGCACCATTTCAGGCTGATGTTTCTGTAGCGTCTCCAGGTCGCGGCATCGTCCCCGTGTCATCACGCGGCGGAGTGCCCACGGACTTCACACAAGCAGCCGAAAGCACCATCAACGGTGTGGTCAGCATAAAGAGCTATGTCACCCCCCGACGCCAGCGCAACAGATATTATGGACAGCAGCCTGACATGTTCAACGATCCTTTCTTTGAATTCTTCTTCGGTTCGCCACGCCGCCAGCAGCCCCGTCAGCAGCCGCAGGAACAGGACAAAGACGGAGAGGAAGCCCAGCAGCAGCTCGGACTCGGATCAGGCGTGATAGTGACACCTGACGGATACATCGTGACCAACAATCACGTCATCGACGGTGCCGACCGTCTGGAAGTCACCCTCAATGACAACCGCACATTCAATGCCCGCGTCATCGGCACAGATGACATGACCGATCTTGCTCTGATCAAAATCAGCGCCAACGAACTCCCCGTGATACCTATGGGTGACAGCGATGCGCTCAAAGTAGGCGAATGGGTACTTGCTGTCGGAAATCCCTTCGGACTGACATCCACCGTGACCGCAGGTATCGTCAGTGCAAAGGCGCGTAGCATCTCCGATGCGACACACGCTCCGTCAATGGGCGTAGAGTCATACATCCAGACCGATGCCGCTGTCAATCCAGGCAATTCCGGCGGTGCTCTCGTCAATCTCAACGGCGAATTGGTCGGCATCAACACAGCCATCTACTCGCAGACCGGCAATTATGCCGGACACTCGTTTGCCATCCCTGCTTCGCTCGTCAACAAAATAATCGGTGACATCAAGCAATACGGAGCTGTGCAACGAGCATTTATCGGTGTGACATTCCAACCCCTGACAGCCAAGCTCGCCAAGGAAAAGGACATTACAGCCGTCAACTCGGGCATCTACGTAGTAGAAGTGCAACCAAACTCTGCCGCTGAGGACGGAGGCATCAAGCCAGGCGACGTGATCACAGCCATCAACGGTGTTCAGACCACCACTGATGCTCAGCTCCGTGGTCAGATCAACCGCTACAGTCCCGGTGACGAGATAACTGTGGATTTCTATCGCAACAACAAGAAGGAGACAACCAAAGTCAAACTCCTTAACCGCAGCGGCTCAACTTCTATCACACGTGCAGGTGACAGCAGCGAACTCGGATGCACATTCGGCGAAGTCAAGGAGGAAACCCTCAAAGAACTCCGCATATCCAGCGGCGTGGAGGTAACCAAACTCTCTGACGGTCTCTTCAAGAACGCCGGCATAAAGACAGGCTACATCATCACAGCCGTCAACCAGCAGCCGGTAACCTCAGGCAAGGATATCGAACGCCTCTACAAGGCAGCCATGCAGAGCGACAACAAGGTACTCTTCATATCAGGCATCTACCCGACTGGCAAACGCACAGCATACGCCGTCAACCTCGACGAATAACTCCCCACACATTCTCCTCTCAACTCTCAGGACGAAAAACTGACACACACATTTTTCTTCCAGGGCGGACATCCCATAGGCGGGATGTCCGCCTTCGTTTTATACCAAACGTCTGATATGCGGACATGCCACGGCATGTCCCTACAGGATATTATTCTATGTGGTTTAATCAGATGGAATAAAATTCTGAAAACCGGCAGAGGCAGTGGGAGGTTTTAGGTATTATGGCTAACTTTGTGAGTGAATAAGCCACACTACACCATTGTACTCTATGACACAGAATGACATATTAGAGGAGATTGCCTCAGGACAACCAGGGTTTTCATTTGAAGTGCTTCCACCTCTCAAAGGCAAGAGCATCGCCACGCTTTTTGACAATGTGAGGCGTCTGATGCCCTACAAGCCTCGGTATGTCAACATCACCACCCACCGCAGCGAATTAGTGTACCGCAGCGTGCAAGGAGGACTGTATGAACGGGTGTCAGAACGCTCTCGTCCAGGCACCGTAGCTGTGGCTGCGGCGATACAGAACCGATTCAATATCCCCGCCGTGCCTCACATCATATGCAGCGGATACAGCGCACGCGAGACGGAGTATGCGCTGATAGACCTCAGCTTTCTCGGCATAAACAACCTGCTGCTGCTGCGTGGCGACAAAGCGAAACATGACCCTCGCTTCATCCCCGACCCTGCCGGACACTCCCATGCCTCGGAGCTACAACAGCAGGTCAATACATTCAACGATGGAGTGATGCTCGACGGCACGGCTTTCGAGCTGGAAGAAGGGTTCAGATTCAGCTACGGCGTGGCTGGATATCCTGAGAAACATGAAGAGTCTCCTAACACCGACACCGACCTGCGCTGGCTCAAGCACAAGGTGGACCAGGGAGCGGCGTACATAGTTACACAACTTTTTTTTGACAACGAGAAGTTTTACCGATTCGTTGATGCCTGCCGCTCTGCGGGCATTACAGTGCCCATCATCCCCGGCATAAAGCCGATAGTCAATCTCAACCAGCTAACCGTATTGCCCAAGACCTTCAAGGTAGACATCCCTGACGAACTTGTGGACATGCTAAGCCGTTGCACCGACAATCTGCAAGCCAAAGAAGGCGGAGTGGAGTGGGCTATACGCCAAAGCCGAGACCTTATAGACCACGGTTACACACATATCCACTATTACAGCCATAATGCCGCCGCAAGTGTGGAGAAGATCGTGGCTGGCGTGTTCGGCGCAGCTGTCAATGGCTAAAAAACGTTGTCATATATAATAAATGCCGCAATAATGAGTTAATAATATTGAGGTTCGTATGCAGACCTCGGAAAACTCATTATCCATATATTTCACCACATGGCATTTCGCAAAACGATTCTCGCCCTGACAGCAGCGGCACTCATATGCCCCGCCGCTCTGCACGGCAGGGATCTCGCTGAAAAAGGCGACGACATACAAGATATCAACCCTATCACCACCGGAGTGGCGTCGCTACGCATCTCCCCAGATGCCCGAGGAGCATCCATGGGTGAACTCGGTGCTGCCACCGACCCCGATGCCAACGCTCAGTACTGGAACTCCTCTAAATACGCGTTCGCCTACTCTCAGGGAGCCATCGCCATCAACTATGTGCCCTGGCTACGAAAGATAGTCAATGACATATATCTCGCGTCTGTGTCAGGCTACTGGAAAATCGGATCGCAAGACCTGCAGGCTGTCAGTGCCAGTCTGCGCTACTTCTCATTGGGCGATGTGACCGTGGGCAACAACCAAGCCACTATCAATCCCTATGAAATGTCGTTTGACGTGGGCTATGCACGTAAACTCTCCCACAAGTACTCCATGGGTATCGTGTTCCGCTATATCTACTCCGCCATGGGTTACGACAACACCGGTCAAGATGCCAACTCCATCGGCGCATCGGCATTTGCAGCCGACATCAACGGCTACTTCACCTACTATCCTATCATAGGGCGTAACGAGTGCCAGTGGTCATGGGGCTGGAACATCTCCAACATCGGTTCCAAGCTCAAATACGAAGGGCAGCAAGCCGCATTCCTTCCCGCCAATCTGCGTATCGGTACAGCCTTTACATTCCCTCTCGCCGATTATCATAACCTGACATTCGGTCTCGACCTCAACAAACTGCTCGTCCCTGCCAAGCCCCGCGCCCAGGACTTCCTCAATGAAGACGGTTCTACCAATGAGGAGGCATACCGTGAGGCTGAACAGGAGTGGGAAGACATGTCGTCATTCAAAGGCATCTTCAAATCGTTCGGCAAAGGTTACAGCGGCAAAAACGAATTTTTCAAGGAAATAACCTTCTCGCTCGGTGCCGAATACGCCTATAACGACCAATTCTTCTTCCGCGCCGGTTATTTCTACGAGCATCCCACCAAGGGAAACCGCCAATACTTCAACGTCGGAGCCGGTTTTGCCATCAGCGCGTTCAAGCTCGATGCTTGCTACACTGTAGCCACCGCCGCCAACTCCCCTCTTGACCAGACACTGAGATTCTCACTCACATTTGACGTGGACGGTCTTAAAGGTCTCCTCGGAAAACGATAACCTAACGATTCCCTTCCACATATGAAAGCTCCATCCATCCGCATAGGACAAGGATTTGACGTACACGCATTTGCCACAGACCGACAGCTGTGGCTTTGCGGTGTAAATATACCCCATGACCGTGGACTGCTGGGACACAGCGATGCCGACGTAGCTCTCCACGCCCTGAGCGATGCACTGCTCGGAGCTGCCGCGCTACGTGACATCGGCTACCACTTTCCCGACACCGATCCGCGTTACAAAGGGGCTGACAGCCGCAAACTTCTGCGCGAAGTGGTCACTCTGCTCGCCGACAAAGGTTACGGCATCGGCAATGTCGATGTGACCATAATGGCACAGAAACCCAAGCTCCTCCCCTACATACCACAGATGGCGGCAAATATCGCCCAAGACTTAGGCATAGATGCAGACTACGTGTCAGTCAAGGCAACCACCACCGAGAAACTCGGATTTACGGGTCGCGAAGAAGGCATAGCAGCCATGGCGGTCACCCTTATTTATCTACAGGACTGAAAAGTATCCGCTTTATCCCCTTCTGATGAAGAAATCCACGCTCAAGACCATACGCATCATAGTATCGTCAGTGATATTGATATCGCTGACGTTGCTGTTTACTATACCTACTGCGTGGATATGTGCCCATCTTCAAGGGCTTCAGACCATACAATGGCTCCCTGCAGCAATGGCGTTCTCGATGACCATCTGCATAGCGTGGCTGGTGGTCACACTGATTTTCGGGCGCATTTATTGCTCCTCGGTATGCCCGTTAGGCACCGTGCAGGATATAAGCTCACATCTCGCATGCCGAAGCCGCGCCCGCGGTGTCACCCGCGGATGGTATCATTACAAGACCCCGATGTCAGTGCTCCGTAATGCCGTGGTCATCATCACCTTTGTCAGCCTGCTTGTGGGAATCACATTCGTAGCATCGTTCATTGATCCGAGCAGCATATTTCACCGTACTTGTGTCAACATATTGCGTCCGATAATCCATGGCACACCGCCGTGGGTGACAGGTACAGTGACTGGATTTATACTTTCACTATGCCTGACAGGCGTGGTCATAGTGATGTCATGGAAACGAGGACGCATGTGGTGCAACACATTCTGCCCCGTCGGGACAGCCTTAGGCTATGTGAGCCGGCATGCAGTGATGCGTATCGATATTGATACTGACCGTTGTACCCAGTGCCGCAAATGCGAGTACGTCTGCAAAGCCGAGTGCATCAATCTGACATCACATGTCGTAGACGGTTCGCGCTGCATCAACTGCTTCAACTGCCTGAGCGTGTGCGACGATGACGCCATTCACTACACCTACACCCGCAAGCAACTATCCATCCCCATGATGCAGAAAATCAACGGACCCAAGACCGCCGCCACCCTCGACCGCCCTGCATCTACAGTACAATGCTCAAAAAGGAAGTGAGAATCCGCCTCATGAGGAAGAATTCTTAACAAAAGCCAAAAGTTAGGGTGCGCCATGCAAATTTAATATAAGCAAGATGGGGAGATTGGGGAAGCTCAATAAAAAATCGTAAATTTGCAGTCCTTATTATCCACCGCTAATTTACGAACATCAATATCTCCCCACATGGGTTTCTTCAAAAATATATTTTCAAAGGAAAAGAAAGAGACGCTCGACCGCGGACTTGAAAAGTCAAAGAAGAGTGTCTTTGAAAAAATATCGCGCGTTGTAGCAGGCAAAAGCAAGATAGACGACGACGTACTTGATGACCTTGAAGAGGCTTTCATCACATCGGATGTCGGGACGGACACTACACTTAAAATCATAGACCGCATACAGAAGCGTGTGGCACGTGACAAATACGTCACCACCTCGGAGCTTAACGACCTGCTCTGTGACGAGATTTCCGACATGCTCGCTTCAAGCGGCGACGACAGCACTACACCTGACTTTTCTGTGCCAAAAGACCACAAACCCCATGTCATCATGGTGGTCGGAGTCAATGGAGTAGGTAAAACAACCACCATAGGCAAATTAGCAGCCCACTTCAAGCGCGCCGGCAACAAGGTGATGCTCGGAGCTGCCGACACATTCCGCGCCGCAGCCGTAGAGCAGCTCGACATATGGGGACAACGCGCCGGTGTGCCTGTGGTCAAGCAGAAGATGGGAAGCGATCCCGCCTCTGTGGCTTTTGACACCCTCCAAAGCGCAAAAGCCAATGATGTAGACGTCGTAATCATCGACACCGCCGGACGTCTCCACAACAAGAAGGGACTGATGGACGAGCTGACCAAGATACGCAATGTCATGCAGAAGATTGTCCCCGATGCACCCCACGAAGTGCTGCTGGTGCTTGACGGCTCCACGGGACAGAACGCATTCGAGCAAGCCAAGCAGTTTGTTGCCGCAACCCAGGTCAACGAACTTGCCATCACCAAGCTTGACGGCACCGCCAAGGGCGGTGTGGTCATCGGCATCAGCGACCAGTTTAACATACCAGTCAAATACATAGGTCTCGGCGAAGGCATAGACGACCTCCAGATATTTGACAAACGGGAATTCGTACGCTCACTTTTCGGCAAAGGCAACAAGGAGTGAAGCGACGTCCAGTAGATATTATAAGCTTAGGCTGCTCCAAAAACCTTGTCGACTCCGAGAGGTTGATGAAGATGCTCCGCGATGCCGGATGTGAAGTGAGATTTGACCACGACACACCCGACGGCAAGAGCGACATCGTCATCATCAACACCTGTGGCTTCATAGGTGATGCCAAGGAGGAGAGCATCGACACTATCATGACATGGGTAGGAGCCAAAGCCGACGGGCTGGTCAAGACAATATATGTCATGGGATGCCTGTCAGAACGTTACAAAAACGAGCTGACCACTGAAATACCGGAAGTGGATGGTTGGTACGGCAAGTTTGACTGGCATGGCATAGTCTCCGCCATAGCCAAGACTGCCCCCGGAGCGACATCATATGACCGGGTAATTACCACCCCAAGCCACCATGCTTACCTCAAGATAGCCGAGGGATGCAACCGTTTTTGCGCATTCTGCGCCATTCCCCTCATCACCGGACGCTACAAGTCGCGACCAATTGACGAAATCATCGATGAAGCGAGGATGCTCGTCAGCCGCGGAGTAAGCGAGCTAAATGTCATAGCCCAAGACCTCTCGGCATACGGGACAGACATCTACGGACACCACGCTCTCGCCGAGCTGACCGAGCGTCTGGCTCAGATCGGAGGCATACGCCGCATACGCCTGCACTATGCCTACCCATCAGACTTCCCCATGGATGTCCTTGATGTGATGGCACGTTACCCGAATGTCTGCAATTACATCGACATCGCCCTGCAACACATATCAGACCCGGTGCTTAAGAATATGCGCCGCCACATCGATGCACAATCGACACGCGAATTGCTTGCCGAGATGCGTCGCCGAGTGCCTGGACTGCATATCCGCACCACCCTCATGGTCGGATTCCCCGGCGAAGGAGAGGCAGAGTTTGAGGAACTGATGGACTTTGTGCGTCAGCAGCGATTCGAGCGCATGGGAGCCTTTGCCTACTGCAAGGAAGATGATACATACGCAGCCAAGAACTTCGCCGACACCATCCCCGATGACGTGAAGCAGACCCGTCTTGACCGCCTGATGGCTCTCCAGGAATCCATCTCCCAGGAAATCCAACAGTCAAAAGTAGGTAAAACCGTCCAAGTGGTCATAGACGGCAAGGACGCTGACTACTACATCGGTCGCACCGAGTGGGACTCTCCGGAAGTTGACCCCAATGTACTAATACCCCGCACTGAAGGTCTTAAGCTGAATACCGGTCAATACGTCGATGTGCGCATAGACGAGGCCCTGCCATTTGAACTCATAGGACACATAGCAGCACAATGAAAGATATGAATACATCAAGCATATCAGCGGTTACCCGACAAGCCGTGGACAAATGTCTGCGGCAGAATATCCCGTTTGCGCTCTATGCCGTTCCCGACTCTGACCGATACACTTTCATGGCATCCGCACCCACTGACGATGAGTTTCTTAACGACCACCAGACCACAGAGGGAGCGTTTGAAATCTCATTTTTTGCCCATAGCAATCCCTCTCCCATTGTCATATTGCCTCAATACAGCGCGACTGACGTGCTTGCCCTACCTGACAACATCCAATATCCCGGAGCTGACACCTATCCGGCGATACAGTCGACATCTGCTATAGCCTACATGGCACAGGTACACGAACTGGCAAAAACCGCACGCTCAATGCATGGCAAGGTGGTATTGTCACGCATCATAGCCGGGAAAGCAGAAGGCATATCCCCATTAGATGTGGCACTGAAATATTTCGAGGGACAAGAAGGGACACTCCGCTACATATTTTTCACCCAGGAAACAGGCTTGTGGATCGGCGCTACCCCTGAATTACTCGTAAGTTTCAGACCAGCAACTACCCCTGACCAACATGGACGCATAACCACCATGGCACTTGCCGGGACTCGCATCCATCTGACAGATACCGCCGACGAGGCTTGGGACGATAAAAACGTAGCCGAACAGCAGTTTGTCAGCCGTCATATATCCACATGCCTCCATGAAGCAGGATTAGACACCGTAGAGACAAGCGACTCCACCTTGCGCCTCAAAAACGTAGAGCACATATGCTCGATGTTTACCACACAAGGCTCGCTCCAGCAAGCCTTGAAACTGCGTGAGATCCTTGATCCCACCCCGGCTGTCGGAGGCTATCCTACCGACACCGCCATAGAGCTCATCAGTTACTTTGAAACCCACGAACGCCTGTGCTATGCCGGGACAATAAACATACGCGACACCTCAGGCGCAGGATTCAAAACCTTCGTCAATCTGCGAAGCATGCTCATCGCACCCGAAAACGATGGAGACTACCGCACAGCTTTCCTCTACAACATATATGTGGGCGGTGGCATCACTGCCGCGTCACAGCCAGAAACGGAGTGGTCAGAGACCGCCGAAAAAGCATCGCTAATGCTCGATGCCCTTTCGTGCGGCAACGAGACGCTAACCGATACCGCCACACTCTACGATCAAATAAACATCGAGGTACAGGAATCACCGTCATTCCTGTCAGGATCTTTCTAAGCATTGCAAAGCTGATACAAAAAATTTGGAAATGGAACAAAACCAGAAGCCGTCGGGCAGCAACAAAAAGACCAATCCTACAGGAAAAATCGCACTTATAATACTCATTGCCATATTCATAGTGGCTGGTGTGTCATGTCTTCCTTTGCAGAAATGGACAGGAGGACGCATCAAGGATTTCAATCTTCTCGGTGACATACTTCCTCTGAGCGAGGACTCTTCATTTATCCAGCATGGAGCCGACATAGTGGACCCGGAGTTGCTACGCATACGCCAGCAGAGCGAATCAGAAGCAGCTGTCAACCAGCAAGCCGATCTCTACGGCATGGATCAAGAACCTGAAGGCGGATGGACACCGTCTGACACCGTCAGACCATATGTGGATCCTGACACAATAGTGCAACAGCCCAAACAGAACCGCGTCGGCAACCTCGTAGCCATCGAGGACTACACCACTGGGGGCAGAGGTCTGAGGTCTCTCAAAGCAGCAATAGCTGCCGGACGCCTCGGCCGCATAGCCGTCGTAGGTGACAGCTATATCGAAGGCGACATATTCACCCAAAATCTGCGCGAACAGCTTCAGGAAGCCTATGGAGGCGAAGGTGTGGGATATATGAGCCTCTACAGCGACTTCCCCGGCTTCCGCCGCTCGGTCAAGCAAGGAGGCAACGGATGGCACACATATGACCCCAACAAGAAAGCCAAAAACATATATCTCGGTCTGGCAGAACATTATTATGTGCCAACGGGAAATGCTCTCGCCACATATCAGGGTGTCACAGCCCTCAAGCATGCCGACAAGTGGAGCAAATCACAGTTTCTGTTCATTGCTCCTAACAACACTGTCATCTCTACCAAGAGCGGAGAAGCCGACTGGACAGAGCATCAGATCCAGGGCAGCGACCGCGTACAGTGCCTGACCATCGACGGCTCTACCAACGATTTCCAACTGAAAACATCCGACACCTCTCTAATAGGATTGGGTGTATGGCTTGACGGCACCAGCGGTATCGCCGTAGACTGCATGTCATCACGCGGATTCTCAGGTGTCACCCTCCTCAGAGTCAATGCCGCCCTCTGCCGCGCCATGGCAAAGGTCATCAACTATGACCTTATCATACTCGAATTCGGCATCAATGCCATGACATCGTCACAGACCGACTACTCGCTCTACAGCCGCAAGATGGTCGAGGTAATCAACCATGTGCGCACATGCTACCCTACCGCCGACATACTCGTCATGGGCATCGGCGACCGCGGCGAAAAGCGTGGCGCGGAAGTCCACTCCATGAAGTCTGCCCCCTATATGGTAGCAGCCCAGCGTGAAGCCGCCCGTAAGGCGCACTGCCTGTTCTGGGACACACGCGAAGCCATGGGCGGCAACGATGCGATAGTAGCATGGGCTAAAGCCGGCAAAGCCAACAAAGACTACATACACATGACCCATCAGGGTGGTGCCGAACTTGCCACTCTCCTCTTCAATGCTCTGCGTCTGGAGCTTAAATAATCAGACACCACTCCATCAATCACTCCTCAACCACTAACAGCAACGACATGAACCACACATCACGTACATCCCTGATATTGGCGGCTGTGCTGTCACTCACCCTGACACCAGTGTCAGCCACTCCGACCAACCCCACACCGCCCGTAATCACTCCGGCGAATCCGGATCCCGACCAGGAAGAAACCAGCGAAGTCACCGAATCAGACGAAGAGGAAGACAGCGATGCCGCAGCTCCACACGAGACTGTCACAGAGGAGGTTGATGAGGATGACAACTCAGCCGAACGCGAAAATGAGGTAGTCATAGCACTGGATGACAACGACATTGACATCCCGGTGCCGTCGTTTATCAACCAGAAGGCTAATGCCATCAATCTCAACGGTGCAGACTGGTCCAATCTGCGTAGAGCTGTCAACGCCCATAAGATACGTCCGCTGTCAATCCTCAACATAGGCGACAGCCACATCCAAGCCAATATGGGCACCGGTGTGACACGCGAGCTGCTTCAATACAAATACGGCAACGCCGGCAGAGGCATCATCACTCCATTGCGCATGAGCGGCACCAACCAGCCCTATGACTACACCTTCTCATCCTCGCTCCCCTATACAGCCGTCAAACTGATGAAAGCCCCGTGGAAACGCACCATGGGTTTCACAGGCACATCCATCACCCCGTCAACATCACTGAGCAACATCACAATAGGCACACGCACAGAGGAAGATTACAACCCATTCAATGCCATCACCCTCTTTCACAAGGGCAAAATGGTCATCTCCGGTGTAACTGACGAGATGGGCAACAAAATCTCCTATACCCAACATCCGTCACGTGACTTCACCTATCTCAAACTTGCATCTCCGCAGACACGCGTGACCATCAGCTACGAGAATCTTGGCGATCTCACCCTCTTCGGAGCGAATCTATCAGGTGGCAGACCAGGCGTATTCTATCATTCAATAGGCAACAACGGGGCGACCTACGATACCTATAACCGCATCGGTGACATAGGAGCATCCATCAAACCGCTCAACCCCAACCTTGTCATCCTCTCGCTCGGAACCAACGAGGCGTTCGGTCGTCTTGACACCGTCCGTCTGCGTAACAGCATCGACAAACTTGTCAAAGATATCCGTGATGCCAATCCCACCGCCGAGATAGTGCTGGTGACCCCGATGGAGTGCTACCGCTCGTCCACCAAAACGGTCACAAAGAAGATTCCCGTCAAGTCAAAAAAGCGCAAAGGGAAAAAACGTAGAGTGACACGATACAAGACCGTAAAAACCAAAGTGCGCTCATCGGGCGTCAACACCAACATCCGTCCCATCCGAGATGCCATAGTAGCCTACGGTGCCGAGAACGGCATACCTGTATATGACTTCTGGGAAGTAGCCGGCGGCTCAGGCGCAGCCGCTACATGGGTCAAAAACGGACTTTTCAGTCCCGACCGCGTGCACCACAGCGCCAAAGGCTACAAACTTGAAGGACGCCTGATGTATGACGCTCTGGTCAAGGCATTTGGAAACTGACGGAATTATCCTATACACTCGGAAGCCATCCTTTTGTTACAGCGGTCGCTACATGTAGCGACCCTACTGTCCTGAAAATGGGTTTAATCAACATATTTATTAATCAGCTCTGCAACAGTGTCAGAAATTCTTGACAAACTCAACATAGACTGGGAGAGGCTGGCGGATGTCATCAAATTTGACGCCGCCAACCCCCTGCTGTTCAATACAGGCTTGTTTCTTGTACTTTTCGCAGGATTTATCGTGGTCTATCAGATGATAAGGCGGTGGAAAAACGCCAAACTCATCTTCGTCATCCTGTTTTCGCTCTACTTCTACTACAAGTCATCGGCAGAATACTGCTTCATACTCCTCGGAGTGTGCATATTCGACTTTCTGCTGGGGCAATGGATGGGAAGTGCAGAACGGCGCGGTATCCGCCGGCTCATAGTGACCATCAATGTGCTCGTCAACGTGGGGATGCTGGTGTACTTCAAGTATTTCCGTCTGTTTATGGAGACCTTTGTCAATCTGACACGTTTGGAATGGTCATTTGACGACATCATCTTACCTGCCGGCATATCATTTTTCACCTTCCGAAGCATCAGCTACATTGTAGATCTCTACCGCAGGAAGATGGAGCCTTGCCGCAATCTGCTCGAATATACATTCTTCCTGACATTCTTCCCTCCGTTACTTGCCGGACCTGTGGTACGCGCCAAGGACATGCTGCCTCAGATTCGAGCAAACGAGACAGCCACACGCGAGATGGTCAGCAACGGACTGTTTCTGATCATTGCCGGTCTTATAAAAAAGGTTGTTGTAGCCGACTACATAAGCGAAAATTTCGTCAGCCGTGTGTTTGACAATCCGTCGCTCTACAGCGGCTTTGAGAATCTGATGGCAGTATACGGCTTCTTCATACAGCTCTACTGCGATTTCTCAGGCTATAGCGACATCGCCATAGGCATAGCTCTGATGCTCGGTTACCGCTTCCTTGACAACTTCCATGCTCCATTCAAGTCGCAGAATCCTACCGAATTCTGGCACCGCTGGCACATATCCCTCTCCACCTGGCTTCGTGACTACCTCTACATCCCTCTTGGAGGCAACCGCAAAGGCACCGCCCGCAAGCACGTCAACCTTATGGCCACGATGGTCATAGGCGGTCTGTGGCACGGAGCGTCATGGATGTACATGATATGGGGTGGTCTGCAAGGTATGTTCCTTGTCATCCACAAGGAAATCAAGCGACTGTTTCCAGGGCTGCCCGATGACAAGAAAGGCAGCTGGTGGCGTGTAGGAGCCAACATGTTCTTCACGTTCAACCTCCTGGCTATCAGCTTCGTATTCTTCCGTTCACGGTCACTTGACGATGCTGCTGCTATGGGCAAGCAGATATTCACCGACTTCCACATCAGCGTGGCACCGCAGTTTATCGAAGGGTATATCTTCATAGTCCTCGCCATACTATTAGGTTATTTCATGCACCTCGCCCCATCGAGCTGGAGCGATGCCATCAAGAAAGGCATGACACGCATGCCGGCAGTGCTACTCGCAGTGCTACTCGCGCTGGTGATACTGCTGATAATACAGGTACGACAGAGCGACATCGTACCCTTCATCTATCTCCAATATTAATTAGTAAAATGCGATTCCTTGCCTGCTCCATACTCGCCGCCTGCTTCATGTCAGCTTCAGCCTCAGTGCTGCTGACCACCAAGGTAACCGATGAGTCCGGTACTCCTATTCCATACGCCAAGATCACCATACCATCGCATAAAGATGTGACCCTGACAGACTCCGCAGGGGTATTGCATTACAAACTCGCAACCATTTCTCCTGCCGATACACTGATATTCTCCTCCATCGGGTATGAATCACGCGCTATAACCTACAAAGATTTAAAAGGACAACCTGCTGTCACGCTCAGAGACCATCCCAACCAGCTCCACGAGGTCACAGTACTCCCGGCAAAGACCAAGAAAAAGACTTTCGGACGCACATCCATGAAAGGGGCGTTTGAAATCCAGGTCGGCTCCGAGCATAGCGAGGGTACTGGCATAGGTGTACACTGCAAGACAGGGAAACGCGGATGGATCACATCCGTAAGCATGGGGTGGATGCAGCGTCCTGACTGTCTGACGCGGATGCCGTTCAGGCTCAACATATATAATAAGGAGAAAGGCAAGTGGGTCAATGTCACCGAGCGTCCCATCATGTTCACCTATGACCAGAAAAATCTCAACGAGGAGGGACGTTTCGTCTACAAATTGCCCGAACCGGTGATGATAAGCGGCGATACGATGGTGGAGTTCGAGTTTCTTGAACCGATGCACCACCGCACTATGTACATTAAATCCAATGTAATGACAGGACACTTCTATTTCCACAATGAGGAGGGCAACTGGGAGTCCATCCCCGTCGGCGGCTCTTTTGCCGTCCACGCCACAGTAGAGAAGTGACCAGATACCCTTCACTTCAAGAATTGATGCACATGGCAGAATATGCGTACAAACTCTGTAGGGACATGCCATGGCATGTCTGAATATGCTGTCCGATAGCGGATTGAATGGCTGGGTGTTGGCTGACATGCCATGGCATGTCCCTACAACATTACTGATTTGCAACAATCTCCTTCTCATGTTTCTACTTAAGTGAACTGCACTGAGAGGTGGCAATAGTGTTTTTGTAAATGTCATTCTCAAAAAAATGGCATAGGAGGGTTGACATGGGACAAAAAATGTAGTAAATTTGCAAGATATTGCGCAAGTTGCGCCCTAACACCACGTCCGTTACTTCCCACGCCTTTCAACAGCAGTTTATGGGTCAGAAAAAACGCAGACTCCTATCAACCCTCGCAGCACAGATGACTGCAATGATCAGCATGTCACTTGTGCTTATCGTATTAGGCTTGATGTCACTCGGGGGCATAGCCGCCCACTCATTGTCAGAGCAGGTGCGACAGAAGATGGGATTTACAGTCATCATGGATGACAATGCCACCCCTGCCGAAATCAACGCCCTGCTCAGGTCTTGGCGCAAATCGCCCTACGTCTCAGCAGCCAAATACACATCGCCGGCTCAGGCACTGGAGCGATGGAAAGCATCTACTGGCGATGACGAAGATATAGTGGCTCTGCTGGGCACAAATCCGTTTCGCCCGGAAATGGATGTCAACGTCAAGCCCAGCTATGCCAATGTCGACTCATTGCGTCAAATAATAACAAGTGTGGCGGCAATGCCGGGAGTAAGCGAAGTACGACTCCAGGCGCGCATGATCGAGAACATCAATAAAGCAGTAAACAAGACTGCCATCGTACTGGCTATAATAGCAGCGGCTCTGCTGTTCATATCCATTGTTTTAATCAACAATCTCGTAAGGCTGAGCATCTATGCGCGACGTTTCATCATCCACACGATGAAGTTAGTCGGTGCGACACCGGCATTCATACGCCGCCCCTTTGTTCTCGCAAGCGCCTTCAATGGTCTGCTGTCGGGCTTTATCGCCGTGGCTGTTATCGGCGCACTTCTCGCCTATGGCTACGCCACCGGGCATGAACTGGCAGCACTGTTGCCGATGTATCTGACTGCGTGGGTATTAGGAGGCATCATAGTGCTGGGGATATTGCTATGCACATTATCTGCATTTATAGCCACCAACCACTACCTGCGTATAGACTACGACAATCTGCACAAATAAACAGTACATCTAATATAAATCCAGTATTCTCCTTTTTACAAACTATCATGTCTGGAAATCAAAACGGAAAACAACCGTCAATGGACCAGTTTGTGCTTGAGAAGCCCTCTGAACGTCCGCTCATAAAACGCAATTTCATGTGGATGATAATTGCAGGAGTCATGATTGTAGCCGGATTCCTCCTGATGCTTGGAGGCAGTTCGACAACCGAAGAGTTCAACCCCGATATTTTCAGTGCACGTCGCATCGTAGTCGGACCGACTATGGCATTTTGCGGATATGTGGTTATGGCAATAGCCCTTATACTCAAGCCGCGAGTTGCGACGACAGCCGCACAGTCTAACGGAGAGGAGGTGGACCTATGAACTGGCTTGACGCACTCTTTCTCGGCATAATCCAGGGACTTTCTGAGTATCTGCCTATCAGCTCGAGCGGACATCTTGAGATATTCCGCCATCTGCTCGGGACAGATCTTGGGAACACTACTTCCCTTGAGTTTGACATCATGCTGCATGTCGCCACAGTTCTGAGCACCATAATCATACTGTGGAAAGAATTTGCTCCGCTCTGCTTTTCATTCTTCGGCTTCAAGCGTGATGCCAACACCACATATGTATGGAAACTCATAGTTTCTTGCATTCCCGTAGCCGTGGTGGGCATCTGCTTCAAAGATGTAGTTGAGAGTTTCTTCACAGGCAACCTGACCATAGTCGGCATATGCCTATGCGTGACAGCTGCCCTCCTCTCGTTCGCCTACTTTTTCCGCACACGTCCCTCTATCGAACAGCATAAGCAAGGACACGAAATCACATGGGGCGATGCCATCGTGATGGGTATAGCCCAGGCTATCGCAGTGCTTCCCGGACTGAGCCGTTCTGGCACAACCATAGCCACTGGCATCTCCATGGGCGCACGACGCGAAGCTGTGGCGCGCTTCTCTTTCTTCATGGTCATCATACCTATCCTCGGCGAAGCACTCCTCTCGACCGTCAAGCTCCTTCATGGCGGAGCGGAAGCCGACAGCTCGTTTGAAGTAATCGGCTGGGGACCGATGATAATCGGATTCATAGCCGCACTGCTTGTGGGCTGCGCTGCCTGCAAGTGGATGCTCGAAATAGTCAAGAAAGGCAAGCTCGTATGGTTTGCAGTCTACTGTCTCGTGGTAGGTATCCTCTGCATAGTGTTATAACCATACCTCCGCAACATGGATTTCATATCAGGAGAAATACTACTGATTGACAAACCTCTCGGATGGACATCGTTTGATGCTGTCAAGCGTGTGCGTGGAGCCCTCACTCGCCGCATGAAGGTCAAGAAGCTAAAGGTGGGACATGCCGGCACTCTTGATCCCCTCGCTACAGGCGTGATGGTCATATGCACAGGCAGAGCTACCAAACGCATCGATGAACTTCAGGCTGGGGTGAAGGAATATGTAGCCACTCTGGCTCTTGGAGCTACTACTCCATCGTTTGATCTTGAGACGGAGATAGATGCAACTTATCCGATAGACCACATCACCAGAGAACTGGTGGAAGAAACTCTGCGGAAATTCCACGGCACCATACAGCAAGTGCCTCCGGCATTTTCTGCCGTAAAAATCGACGGGCAGCGAGCCTACAAGATGGCACGTAAAGGTCAGACGCCCGAGCTGAAAGCCAAAACCCTTGTCATCGACGACATCGAGCTGCTTGAATACGCCCAGGACCAGATTTCCTTGCGCATCGTCTGCAGCAAAGGCACGTACATCCGCGCCCTCGCCCGCGATATCGGCGAAGCCCTTGGCTCAGGAGCGCACCTGACAGCCCTGCGACGCACACGTGTCGGCGACTTCACAATCGACAAGTGCATCAGTGTGGATGACGCGGCGGCAATGATACGCGATGTCGACATCACCATGCCTGACGACAACGCTGACTCCGCTCAGCAATAAACATAACCCATCAAGAACAACAACTTATATACCGCATATCGGCAATCCTCATGAAACTGTCACAGTTTAACTTCAACCTCCCCAAAGATCTCATAGCGTCCACTCCCGTAGCCGAGCGTGACGAATCACGTCTCATGGTCATCAACCGCGCTACAGGTGAGATAGAGCACCACATATTCAAGGAAATCATCAACTACTTTGATGACGGCGATGTTATGGTGTTCAACGACACCAAGGTATTCCCAGCTCGCCTCTTCGGCAACAAGGAGAAGACCAATGCCCTTATCGAAGTGTTTCTGCTCCGCGAACTCAACGAGGAAAACAAGCTTTGGGATGTGCTCGTGGAGCCTGCCCGAAAAATCCGCATAGGCAACAAACTCTATTTCGGCGATGACGACTCCATGGTGGCAGAGGTGATAGACAACACCACCTCGCGCGGACGCACCCTGCGCTTCCTCTATGACGGTCCCCACGACGAGTTTAAGGAGGAGCTGTTCAAGCTCGGCGAGACTCCGCTGCCCTATTACATCGACCGCAAGCCCACTCCGGAGGATGCCGAACGCTATCAGACCATCTTCGCCCAGCGTGAGGGCGCTGTTGTGGCTCCAGCTGCCGGGATGCACTTCTCTCGCGAACTGATGAAGCGTCTGGAAATACGCGGAGTGAAGCCCGAATACCTCACTCTGCACATAGGGCTGGGCATCTTCCGCGAAATAGATGTCGAAGACCTTACCAAGCACCGCATGGATTCCGAGCAGGTCAACATCTCACAGCATCTTGTGGATGTGGTCAATGATGCCAAAGACCACAACAAGCAGGTATGCGCAGTGGGCACCTCGGCTCTGCGCGGACTGGCAAGCGCGGTATCCATGGGCGGACACATCAAGACCTATACCGGCTGGACCAACAAGTTCATCTTCCCTCCCTACGACTTCACCGTGACCACTTCGCTCGTTACCAACTTCCATCTTCCCTACTCCACCATGCTCATGATGGTGTGCGCTTTCGGCGGTTATGACCTCGTCATGAAAGCATACAAGGAAGCAGTCAAGGAGAAGTACCGTTTCGGTGCTTATGGCGATGCCATGCTGATAATCTGAGGCTGATATGGGTAGCCGCTTTGTCACTGTCGACCATCCTGGCGAGAGCACGGTGCGCGAGAAGATGAGCCGTTTCCTGGCTTTCGCTCAGCCCGCCTCCTCTGCCGATGAGGCACGTAGCATCATAGCCGACTTCACTAACCGCTATCACGATGCACGTCACGTATGCTGGGCATACATGATCGGTGCCGACAGGACGGAATACCAGTCAAGCGACAACGGCGAACCATCAGGCACTGCCGGCAAACCCATACTGGGGCAGATCAATTCGCTCGGACTGACCAATGTGGCAGTGATAGTGGTGCGATACTTCGGAGGCATCAAACTTGGCACCTCCGGACTTATCGCCGCCTACCGTCAGGCTGCCCGAGAAGCACTTGATGACGCAGGCACACGCGAGGGCTGCGAGATGTCACCGCTTGCTCTGACATTCGGCTATCTTGCCATGAATGATGTAATGAGAATCGTAAAAAGTGAAAATCTTGCCATAGTATCCCAGGAGCATGACAATACCTGCCACATGACACTCTCAGTCCCTTCGGACTCTGTGGAACAATGGAAAGCCAGATTCCTCAAAGCGGGAGCACAGTGTGACGACTGACACAACATCATATCAATCTCTTCATGACTATACATAACATACTCCGATACGCCACTATCAAAACGGCACTTCTGGCGGCAGTGATGCTGATGATCCCTACCGGATGCTCTATCAGCTACAAACTCAATGGAGCCGCGCTTGACTATTCGCTCTACAAGACCGTACATGTCGGGGAGTTCCCGATACGTGCGGCTTTGGTGTATGCTCCGTTGCAGCCGATGTTTGAAAACCAGCTGACTGACTACATCCGTTCCAACACACGTCTGCAGGTAGTAGACGGCCGCTCTGATCTTGACCTCACTGGCGAAATCACAGGCTACACCCTGACACCGCAGTCGGTCAACGAAAACGCCGTGGCTGCCCAGACACGTCTGACCATCACCGTGCGCGTCAAATACACCGACCATAAGGACGAGAGCAAAGACGTAGACCAGTCCTTCTCAGCTTATTATGACTTCGACTCATCGTATATGCTCACAGACATCCAGGACCAGGCATGTGAAGACATCACCAAGCAGCTCGTGACTCTGATTTTCAACGCCACACTTGGCAACTGGTAATCTGCCTCGACAATATGGACGCACAGCTTCTACAATATCTCGACCTGCTCAGTCAAGGCCGCGCCTCTGAAGCCAATCCGGCATTGCTGCGCGAACTGAGCCGCCGATATCCCTATTTCTCCAAAACGGACACCACCCTTGCAGAGAAATTAAAGGCGGAAGGGCTCAGCTCTGATGACATAAAGGAATTGCAGGCTTCCATAATCAGCCAGTCAGCCAATCCCGACGCTGTCTCGGCAACTCTCGGCTTGAAGAGCGATGCCGATTTCTATGGAGAATCCAAACCTGCACGCGAGAAGATGACCACAGAGACCACCATCGACTCCTTCTTGGAACGCTACGGCAATTCTGCCGACAACGACAAGGAGATGGCACTCTTGGAGAAGCTCATATTCAATCCCGTCGCACCCGACTACACAGCCTCGCTCGAAGCTCTCGAACCTGCCGGTCCCACCGTGTCGCCAAGTGCTGACGAGTCATCCGCCACATCAACCCATCAGGATCAGTTGATAGACGCATTCATCGCCAAAAACCATGAGGACACACCGCTGGCTGATACCATAGACATCGTAGCTGAAAACTCCCAGCCGCCTACCCCTGCGGAGCAATCAACAGCCACAGCAGAGCATCAACCAGACACCTCCGAGTCTCGCCAGCATGCACTGCTAACCGAGAGCCTCGCCAAGATATATATCAAAAAAGGTCGGTATGCCAAGGCTTTTGAAATTATTCACTCCCTAAGTTTGAATTATCCAGAAAAAAGTTGTTACTTTGCAGACCAATTACGTTTCTTGCATAAACTAATGCTTATCCAGGAACTGCAGACCAAAAACGACAAGAAATAACATAACTTACATAGCAACATAACAACAAAATGTACGTACTCATTATTGTTCTCACCCTTCTGGCAGCGGTGCTGCTCATCGGGGTCGTGCTTATCCAGAAATCAAAGGGCGGCGGTCTTTCGTCATCATTTGCCGGCTCAAACCAGATCATGGGTGTGCGCCGTACCACCAACTTCATTGAAAAAGTGACATGGACCCTCGCTGGAGCTATCGCCGTGCTCGCCATCCTCTCAGTTTTCTTCATGCCTTCAATCGGCGCAGGCCAGGCATCTCGCGTACAGGCTCCCGCAGCCACCGAGCAGACAGCAGCCGAGGATTTCAACACTGCAGCACCTGTAGCCGCTCCCGCACCTGCAGCTACCCCTGCTCCCGCAGCAGCCCCCGCAGAATAATCCACACTGACATTATTCCCAACAATCCATATATGACAGACCGTACACCTATTGCGGTCTGTCATAATTGTACCTAACCCTTTCACCGCCATGTTCTCAGGAATAGTAGAAGAAGCTGCCACCGTGGTAGCAGCCACCCGCGATAACGGCAATCTCAACCTGCGCATCCGCAGTTCATTTGCCGACGAACTCAAGATAGACCAGTCTGTAGCCCACAACGGCGTGTGCCTGACAGTGGTCGAGCTACACGACGACAACACCTATGTCGTGACAGCCATCCAGGAGACCCTTGACCGTTCAAACCTCGGCGACCTCAAAGAGGGCGACCTCGTCAATCTCGAGCGCAGCATGCTCATGAACGGACGCCTTGACGGACACATAGTGCAGGGACATGTGGATTGCACAGCCGTGTGCACCGACATCCGTGAGGTCGACGGCAGCACATACTTCCAGTTCACCTACGACATCGACCCCGCCATGGCTGCAAAAGGCTATGTCACCGTCGAGAAAGGAAGCGTGACAGTCAATGGCGTGTCTCTGACCGTATGTGACTCGCAGCGCGACTCATTCCGCGTAGCCATCATCCCCTACACCATGGACCACACCAACTTCCACGCCTTCCGTCTCGGCACTCGCGTCAACATCGAATTTGACATAATCGGCAAATACCTCGCCCGCCTCCAGGACTTCAAGTAACCGCCATTTCATGTAGGGATGGTTGCAGAATCCCTAACTATAGGGGTACACTTTCTACTGATCAATCTTTTGCTGCATATGGCTGACAAAATGAGGTTGCCTCGATTGCTATGCGAAAGCAGTATTACTCTTGTAGGGACATGCCGTGGCATGTCCGCATTCAGAAGCATTCGCAAATGTGACGTCTGATGGACGGACATGCCACGGCATGTCCCTACAAACCTCACACATTATCTATTCCATCTATTCTGGCTTCCAGCGGCGAGTCTGGAGCTCGGCAGATTTGATTTCGGCAGGGTTGTCGGCAGGCGACCAGAAGCGGTGGTGACCCAATTCGTCGGGCATGTACTGCTGACGCTTGAAATGCCCGGGATAATCATGGGGATAAATGTAATCCCTACCATATCCCATATCCTTCATCAGCGAAGTCGGGGCATTGCGCAGATGAAGGGGCACAGGTAGGTTTCCGGTCTCACGCACCTTGGCAAGAGCCGCATCTATGGCGAGATATGCCGAATTGCTCTTCGGCGAGGTGGCAAGATATATTGTACACTCGGCAAGAGGTATGCGTCCTTCGGGCCAACCGATTTTACGGAGTATGTCAAATGTAGCGTTTGCCAGAAGCAGAGCGTTAGGATTAGCCAGCCCGATGTCTTCGGCAGCAAGGATGACGAGTCTTCGGGCTATGAATTCCGGATCTTCGCCTCCCTCCACCATGCGCGCAAGCCAGTAGATGGCAGCATCGGGGTCACTTCCGCGTACGCTCTTAATAAATGCCGATATGATGTCATAGTGCATCTCTCCGTTCTTGTCATATGCTGCCGGATTCTCTTGCAGACGGTCAGTAACTGTCTTGTCGTTAATGACAATTTTCTCCTGATCAGGTGTCGACTGCTCTATCAAGTCAAGGATGTTGAGCAATTTACGTGCATCACCTCCGGCAAATCTGAAAAGGGCTGTGGTTTCCTCTACATCCACACTTCGCTCTTTCAACACCGAGTCATGCTCCAGCGCATGTCTGAGCAGACGGTCAAGTTCCTCCTCGTCAAGTGGTTTAAGCGTATATACACGCGCCCTTGACAGCAACGGACGGATCACCTCAAACGAAGGGTTCTCGGTCGTAGCACCTATGAGCGTGATAGTACCGTCCTCCACCGCACCGAGCAGGCTGTCCTGCTGGTTCTTGTTGAAACGGTGGATTTCATCTATGAAAAGTATCGGACGTCCTTTGCTGAACACGCTCGCAGCATCCTTGCGGCACTTGTCAAGCACCTCGCGCACCTCCTTAACACCGCTTGTCACAGCCGACAGAGTGTAAAAGCTGCATCCTGTAGTGTTGGCTATGATACGTGCCAATGTGGTTTTTCCCACTCCCGGAGGTCCCCAGAGGATAAACGATGAGAGCCTTCCTGTCTCTATCATCCTGCGTATGACCGCATCTGGTCCTACAAGATGGGTCTGACCGATGTAATCATCGAGTGTCCGCGGTCTCAATCGTTCTGCCAATGGCTGGTATATCATCTGCTCAATGTATTATGCTGATTTTATATATTACAAATTTAACAAAATCGGGCAGTTTTATCAGTTCATCTCGGTGTTAATAGATTATAAAATGCCTGTGCTATTTTTGATTTTTATTTAACTTTACATCAGTGACATTTGTTAATATTACAAAAGTCCACTTCACGTTGATACTAACTTAAACAGATAACGATATGAGCAATCAAGGTTCCAATGGCCTTCTACGAGCCATCTTCGGTATTATAATGATAATCATCTACGTAGGCATGGGTGTATTGATACTATGCGGCACATTCGGCTGGTTTTCAGGCTCATGGATATGGCTACGCTGGACTGCCGGCATCCTGCTGATAGTCTATGGCATATGGCGAGCCTACAGACAATTTGCCGGAGTAGACACTCCAGTGTAATTCTATCACCCATCACCACGCCAACAATATCACGATGAACATAATCAAAAGTTCCATCATAGCCATGACCGCGGCTGCGGCTATGGCTACCATTATGACATCATGTGACAAAAAAGCAGCAACCACCTCTACCTCGGGTCTCGGCTCGATAGTGTGCGATGCAAGCTTTGAAAACATAATGTCACAGGAGATAGATGTCTACGAATACATCTACCCCAAGGCAAGCATCATACCCTACTACGTCGACGAACACTCGGCGGTGGACTCTCTGCTTGACCTCAAGACCAAAGCGATAGTCATCACCCGACGCCTCACCCAGCAAGAGAAAGACTACCTCAAGAGCAAAAAGAAAAATGTGCGCGAGAGCCGCATAGCCGTAGACGCTATAGCCCTCATAGTCAACCCTGCCAATACTGTATCTGTGCTTTCAAAGAAGGAGATAGCCCAGATACTCTCAGGACAACTGCGCCGTTGGGACGAAGTGGAACCGAGCAAACTCGGCGACATCGAAGTAGTATTTGACCACCAAGGTTCAAGCACGGTCCAGTACATGAAGGATTCTCTGCTTAACGGTGCCGAATTCGGTCCCAACGTATATGCCCAAAAGACCAATGCCGATGTATTCAAAGCCGTGGCAACAAACAAAAATGCCATCGGTATCATAGGTGTCAGCTGGATAAGCAGCGACCTACGCGAACGCGAATACACACGCGAAGAGCTGGCTGCAGCAAGCAGCAAGAGCGACACCACCACCATCGAGTTCGACCCGCGCATCAAAGTGCTCAAAGTCCGCGGCAACGACGAGGTAACCGCCTACAAGCCATACCAGGCATATATCTATGACGGCAGCTATCCGCTCTACCGCTCCGTGTACATGATCAACACGGCAGCCGGCGGCACAGTGGTGCAAGGTTTCTACAGTTTCGTCACCTCATTCCAGGGGCAGAAACTCATCCAGATGACAGGCATACTCCCAGGCACACTTTCGCCACGCATGGTGAGCCTCGAATAACAGCTATCTGACCCCATAAAGACCCAAAATTGGCTTAATTTCTATGAAATTTCCACAATTTTGGGTCTTTGTCATGTTTATTACAAAGAAAATGCGTAATTTTAAAGTCAGTAACTACGTTTAAATAAATCTCAACAATACAAACAAAAAAACAATTAACCTGAACAGGACATGAAAAGAACATTCCTTTTCTCTGCACTCGCAGCATCAATGCTCGGTGCCATGGCCCAGGGCGGCTATCAGGACGGCATCGACTATTTCAAAGCCGACTATCCCGAAGAAGCAGCCATCATTCTTACCAAGACCATCAACGACCCAGCATCTGACAAAGCCCTTTCTTACTACTACCTCGGAGCAATAGACCTGCGCAAAAACGACAAGGCTGCCGCCGTGGCTAACTTCGACAAGGGCATCGCAGCCAACCCTGGATGCGGCTATAATTATATAGGCAAAGGCCAGGTAGAACTCCTCAACGGCAACGAATCAGCTGCCGAAAAACTTTTCAAGCAGGGCATTTCTGCTGACAAGAAAGAGAAAGGTGCTCTGTGTGCCGCAGTGGCTCGCGCATACTTCAACGTCAATCCTGTCAAGTATGCCAAGAAAATCGAGAAATACATCGCCGACGGCGACAAGGCAAGCAAATTCAAGGAGAGCGACCTCTTCGTGCTCCGTGGCGACATGGTGGTCAACAACCCTGGCGAATCAGCCGGACAGTATGAGACCGCTATCGTGACCGACGAAGAAGTAGGTGCCCCCGTAAGCCCCGAAGCATATGTGAAGTATGCCCGTGTTTACTTCCATGTCAATCCCGAGTACGCCATCAACAAGCTGACAGAGCTCAACAAGAAGCTCCCCACCTCAGCCCTTGCACAGCGCGAACTCGCCGAAAAATACTACGACAACAACCAGCTCACTCTCGCTGCCGAGCAGTATGGCAAGTACATGAGCAATCCCAACCACTTCGAGCGTGACGAGCAGCGTTACAGCGGTCTGCTTTTCTTCGGCAAGAAGTATGCCAAGTCTCTCGAAATCGCCGAGAAAGTGCTTGCCAAGAATCCCGACAACTTCTACATGCAGCGCATGGTGATGTACAACCTCTTTGAGATGAAGCGTTACGAAGAAGCTGAAGCTGCTGCCAAGAAGTTCTTCGCAATGGTTCCTAAGGACCAGATCCAACCCAAGGACTACGAATATGAAGGCGACATCCTGATGGAACTCAAGCAGTATGAAGCTGCCGTAGCAGCCTACAAGCAGTGCGAGACTGCATTCCCCGACCGCACCGATATCCTTGACGAACTTGCAGCCGCTTACAACAGCGCATCACAGTTTGAACTCGCAGCCAAGACCATGCAGCGTTTTGTTGATTCAGGCGACCGCTCGCTCAACGACCTCTGGGATTGCGCCGACTACTACAAAAACTGGGGTCTGAGCCTTCCCGAAGGTTCTGAGGAACGTGCTGCTGCCGCCGCCGCCGGTATCAAGGTCATCGACCAGGCTATCGAACGTCAGCCTAAGGCTGGTCAGCTCTACCGCACCAAGTCACAGCTCTTCCAGGTAGGCAACGCCACCCCCAACATGGAGGCTGCCGATGCTTACAAGAAGATGATCGAGTGCTACGAAGCTGCTGGAGAAAAAGAGAAGCGTCAGGCTCAGATCGTATCAGGCCTTATGTACATCGGTTCATACTACGCAGCCAACAAGGACATGGACTCAGCCCGCAGCTACTATCAGCAGGCTCTTGACCTTGACCCCTCTAATGAAGGACTTGCCAACTATATCAAGACACTCAAATAAAACGGATACGGGACCATCCATCCCGCATATCTGACACTCACACGCACGCTCCGCCGGGACTCACTGACCTGACGGAGCGTTCGGTGTGATTATAATGACAACCAATGATCGAATACATCAAGGGTTCCATAACCCAATTGACCCCCACTTACATGGTCATAGAGACTGCCGGGATAGGCTATGGAATCGAAATCTCGGTAAGCACTTTTGACAGTCTGCAAGGAAAAGAATCAGCCCGCATATTCATCCATGAGATAATACGCGAAGATGCCCACCTGCTGTTTGGTTTCGGCTCGGCAAAAGAGCGCGAACTGTTCCGTCTGCTCATCGGAGTCAGCGGCGTAGGAGCCAATACAGCCCGTACGGTACTTTCGGCACTGCCTCCATCGTCGCTCGAAGCAGCCATAGCGCAGGGCGAAGTAAACACACTCAAAAGCGTCAAAGGTGTCGGAGCCAAGACCGCCGAAAGAATCATAGTGGACCTGCGTGACAAAATAAAACCGGGTGATGACACGTTATTAAATGTAGGTGGCAAGCGCAACGAAACATTTGAGGAAGCTCTCGCAGCTTTGGTCATGCTCGGTTTCCAGCGACAGGCATCAGTCAAAGCACTGAAAAAAATCTACGATGCCGATCCGCTCACCACTGCCGAAAAAGCCATCAAGAAAGCTCTTTCGATGATGTAATCTGCTATCTCTCACGCACTATCTGAAGTGAATTCACCACGCTCCCGATATAGACATGTCACAAGCCTTTGCATCGCTGCCGTCCTCATAGCGGTAGCCGGCTTGGTCATGCCCTCACGGGCGCAATACCGTCAGAGTTCACTGTCAGCTCCACCCCCACCCCCTGTACCCGTTGGCAATCCACTCATGCAGGCAGCAGATTCGTTGATGACCCCGTTCCCGGTAGGTTACACTGTGCCCCCAGATGTGGATTATCTGCTCAATCAGGAGTTTGCAGCCGACCTCGCCACTCCCTCCAATATCACCACTGTGCCCGAGTATGACCCTGTGACAGGAGTCTACGTGGTGCGTACGCGTGTCGGCGACATGGAAGTCGCTACACCGTTTATTCTCACTCCGCAGCAATATAACGACTGGCAGATGCGCCAGGCTATGCTTGACTACTACCGCCAGCGCAACGCCGAAGAACTTGACGAGTCGAAGAAAAAGCCATTTAATATTTTCGACATGAATTTTGCTCTCGGACCGCTTGAAAAGATATTCGGTCCTGGAGGTGTCAATCTCAAGCTCAATGGCAACATGCAGATCAACATGGGTATATCAAGCCAGTACAACGGCGACCCATCACGAAGCAAACGTCACCAGCGCACCACCCGTTTTGACTTTGACCAGAAGATACAGGCTACGGTCAATGCCACTGTCGGCAACCGCATGTCATTTAACATGTCATACAACACCGATGCCACCTTTGACTTCGACTCCAAGAATCTCAAATTGGCATACAAAGGCGAAGAGGACGACATAGTAAAAGAAATCGAGGCAGGTAACGTCAGCATGACCACTGGCGGAACCCTAATACGAGGAGCCACTGCGCTATTCGGTCTCAAGACAAAGCTGCAATTCGGCAAACTGACCGCCACAGCCCTTGTCGCACAGCAAAACTCTGCATCAAAGAGCGTATCGGCCGAAGGAGGCGCACAGACCACCGAGTTTATGGTCAAAGCACATGACTATGACTCTGACCGCCACTATTTCCTCGGTCTCTATTTCTACGACCACTATAACGAGTTTGCAGCCAATCTTCCTCTGACCACATCAGGCGTGGAAATCAATAATGTGGAAGTATGGGTCACCAACCGCACTGGCAACTACAACAATTCGCGCGACATCATAGCCTTTACCGATCTCGGCGAGAGCGTAACCTCCAATCTTCAGAATCCCACACAAGTCCACGTCACCGGAGGCAACGAGGGCAAACGTCCGAGTAACAACAACAATGACCTATATGCCTCCGTCAAGGATATAGAGAACTTCAACGGAGCCGAGCAGATTCTCTCTGCTCGCGGACTCGTCTCAGGTAACGACTACATGAAAGTAGAGAAAGCGCGTCTGCTTTCCTCTGGCGAATATACCGTCAACAAGCAGCTCGGCTATATATCATTGCGCTCTCAACTGCGTGACGAAGTACTCGGCATTTCTTACGAATACACCTACAACGGCACCACCTACTACGTCGGCACCATGTCAAGTTCTGTCCAGGAGACCGAACGCCCCCTTATGGTCAAGATGCTCAAGAGTGTGCAGTCCAACTCTGACATGAAGACGTGGAAGCTGATGATGCGTAACGTCTACAACACAGGCGGCTATTCACTTGTGCGCGACCACTTCAAGCTTGATGTCAAATTTCTCAACCAAACCAATGGCAACGTGGAGCAGATATACCTGCCCCTGTCAGGCACTATCGGACAGACACCTCTGCTCCAACTACTTGGTCTCGACCGCCTTAACTCCACCAACCAAAGTCCATCAGACGGCTTTTTTGACTGGCTCGACGGTTATACCGTGCTTCCTCAGACAGGGCGTATCATATTCCCCGTGACCGAACCGTTCGGCGAATATCTTGCCGAGCAGATAATGCGTAGCGGTTTCTCACGAGCCGAAGCTGACAAATACTGCTACTACGACCTATACACCAAGCTCCAGAGTGAAAACATAGAGACCGAAAACTCCAATGTGTTCACCCTACAGGGACGCATGCAGGCAGCCACTGGCAACACCATCCGCCTCAACGCCACCAACGTTCCCCGCGGCTCTGTGGTAGTGACAGCCGGAGGTACGCGGCTGATAGAGAACACCGACTATACCGTAGACTATTCCATGGGATTGGTCACCATCCTCAACCAGAGCATCATCGACTCGGGTCAAAACATCTCAGTCAGCCTTGAAGACCAAGGTATGAACATGCTTCAGAAGCGTACACTGCTCGGACTGGATCTGCAATATCAGTTCAACCGAGACTTCTCCGTAGGAGCTACTGTGATGCACTACTCCGAGAAGACACAGCGTCAGAAAATCTCCATCAGCGACAATGTGGTCAACAACACCATATGGGGTTTCAACTTCGACTATAACACGCGCTTCAACTGGCTCACGTCACTCCTCAACAAGATTCCGACCGTCAACGCCACCCAACCCTCCACCCTCAACCTAAAGGGCGAGTTTGCGCAGATCATACCGCACACAGTCAAGAGCGGCAACAACAACGGCAGCGTGTATATCGATGACTTCGACACATCATCAAGCGCACTGTCACTCGCCTACCCCTCGGCATGGCAGATAGGAAGCGCACCCTATGAGCGCACCATCGCAGACGAGACGGGTAACATACCCTCAGATCTCGAAACAGGATTCCAGCGCGCGATGCTCAACTGGAACATCATCGACCAGCTCTTTATCAACGAGCGCACAAGCGGTGCACCGCGCAACATATCGGGCAACAAGGTTATCCTTGAAAATCCCTACGTGCGTCAGATAAAGAAACTGGAGCTATTCCCGGGAAGTGCCGATTATGTCAATGACATTGACTATATCAACACTTTCAATTTCTCATTCTACCCACTTGAACGCGGTCCTTACAACGTCAACCCCGACTATTACCGTCAGGACATACTGGGATTCCGCAGCAATCCCGTGACCTCCGAGCAGTCAGCCTCCGTACGCGAACTGGCACAGAAGAGTTGGGGCACAGCCATGCGCAAACTCGATACCACCAACTTCGACCAGAACAATATCGAATACCTGGAATTCTGGCTAATGGACCCCTTCATGGACTATGCACCGCAGAACTTTGTGGCAGCTTCGCGCGAAGGCACCATGAAGATACAGCTCGGCGACATATCAGAGGACATACTCAAAGACGGACGCAAGAGCTACGAGAACGGCATCCCCTATGGCGGAGCCGACTCACCGCTTGACGAGACCGTCTGGGGCTACGTGCCTGCCCGCTCCTCTATGGGCTACGCGTTTGCTGACAACAACGATTCACGCCCCGTACAGGACGTCGGTCTTGACGCGCTCAGCGATGCGCAGGAACAGCAGTTCCCTACCTACAGCGATTTCATCAACAAGGTTTCAGCCCAGTCACCTGACCAAGCTACGATGAACTCTGTGCTGACCGACCCTGCCAACGATGATTACCACTATTACCTCGGCGATGATTATGACGACGAGGGACTTGATATCCTGCAACGTTACAAACGTTACAACGGATTGGAATACAACTCTCTCGCCCGCAATAACCCTGAAGCCCCGGCTCAGTATCAGGCATATAAAAACACGCCTGATGCCGAGGACATCAACGGTGACGGCACGATGAACGAGTCAAACAACTACTACCAGTATGAGATAGACCTCTCTGACCTGCGCCAAGAAGGAAACAAAGGACGCATCACCGAGACTCGCACATACACCATCACCTACGATGACCTGTCGACTCAGGAGGTGACATGGTACCACTTCATCATACCCATCAAGCAGCCTGACTCACAGGTAGGCTCCATCTCCAACTTCGCCAATCTGCGGTTTATGCGCATGCAGCTCGAAGGCTTTGACAACACGGTGCATATGCGTCTTGCCAACTTCCAGTTTGTCCGCGGTACATGGCGCATGTATGACAAAAATCTTGAAGACCCCACTAATCCGCCGACGAGCCAGATGAGCACCGAGGCACTCAGCCTCTTCAACAACTCAGACTCCGAGCCAATCAACTACGTGTTGCCTCCCGGCGTGACTCAAGAACAGGAAGCCAACTCCACATCAGCACAGCAGCTCAATGAAGGCTCTCTCTCATTCACGGTCAAAGACCTGGAGCCGGGAGCCGCACGCGCCATCTACAAGTCCACATCGCTTGACGTGCGTAACTATAAGAGCATGCAACTGTGGGTACACGGCCACCATGCCCAGTCGACCGTTCAGGGTTCCATAGAGCCTAATTCGCTGGAGGTATTCATCCGTCTCGGCTCTGACGCATACAACAACTTCTACGAAGTGGCAAAACCGCTCATTCTCACACCCGTAGGGCCGTCGTACAACAACCAGAGCCTATCGGACCGTGAAGCCGTGTGGCCCAACTATTTCGACTTTGAGCTGCAAGACCTCGTCAATCTCAAGCGAAGCCGCAACCGCGCCCACTACGACACCTCAAAGGTCTACACAGAGCCATCTGACGACAACCGCGACCGCAAACTGCGCGTCAAAGGTAACCCCTCAATAGGCAGCATCCAGACTTTGATGATAGGTGTGCGCAACGTCCGCACCGGCAAGATTGACAATGTCACCGTGTGGGTCAATGAACTGCGCGTGTCGGACTTCACCAACTCAGGTGGCTGGGCTGCAAAGATAGATGCCACAATAGGTCTGAGCGACATCGCCAGAGTACAGTTTGGCGGTCACATAGAAACTGACGGCTTCGGATCTGTTGACCAAGGACTCAATTCGCGCCGCCTTGACAAGTATGAGAAGTATAATGTCACCGTAGAGGGCGATCTGCATCGCTTCGTGCCGGAGAAAGCCAAGCTCAACGCTCCCATCTACTACTCCTATTCGATGGAGCGCACCACGCCTAAATACAATCCTCTTGACAACGATGTCAAAGTGAGCGATGCCGTGGAAGACGCTACCACACAGGAAGAGAAGGATTTCATAGAGGGCTATTCGGTCACCCGCACCGTCAATCAGAACTTCGCCATGTCAGAGTGGAAATTTGACCGCCGCAGCGAGGTGCCCAAGCCATGGGATCCAGCCAACTTCGTTGCCAATTTCTCATTCCGCAAGAAGACCCACCATGATCCGACTACCGACCATGAGTATAACAACGACTACAGCGGAGGTCTGACATATACCTACTCCCCATATGCCAAGGGAGTGAAACCGTTCAGTTTCATCAAGAGCAAAAACCGCAACCTGCGATTCGTACGTGACTGGGAACTGTTCTACTTCCCACGCACCATCATGCTCTCCACCGTAATGACCCGCCACTATGAGGAGACACAGCAGCGTGCGGAGTTCAACTATGACCATCCCGAACTGACTCCGACAATGCCGGCATACGCCGCCAAGGATTTCTACTGGAACCGGCGCCTTAATCTCGCTTGGAAACTGACAAATTCGCTTGAATTCACCATCAACACACAGACACGCGCCCGCATCGAGGAAACCGAAGGCGTAGTCAACCGCACACTCTTCCCCGACCGTTACAAGGAGTGGCGCGACACCGTGTGGAACAGCATCCTACGGCTCGGCACACCTTGGGGTTACAACCAGGAATTTGTAGCCACTTACAAGGCTCCGTTTAATAAGATTCCGGTGCTTGACATGCTCAACGCCTCAGCCGACTACCGCGGCACATATAACTGGGACCGTGCAACCATCGTGGCCGACCGCAGTTCGGGCAACCGTATCCAGAACGAAGGCACCTGGACTGTCAACGGCTCACTGCAGTTTGACAACATCTACACCAAATTCGCCTATCTTAAAGAGATCAACAAACGCTTCGCCAATACGCGCAACAACCGCAACCAACCCGAAAAGAAACCGCGTAAATACGAGCGGACATTCTCACTTCGTCCCGACACGACCCTCACCATACGCCACAACCTGCGCACTAAAAAGGTCAACGTAGTGGCTATGAAAGCCGATGGCACACCTTTTGAGATACGCACCAAGGTGATAGACCCCAACACCATAGAGGTGCTTACACATGGCAGCGAATCGCTGAAATTCACTGTCAACGAAGTCCTCAAGACTGACAAGACCTTCTGGTCCGAACTGCTCGCCTACAGTACACGACTGCTGATGAGTCCGCGCAACCTCAGAGTGGTGTGGAAACATGGTAACCGCTCCGAAATACCTATGTTTATCCCCAATGCAGGCGATGTATTCGGACAAAACCTCACATACGGACCTATGGCTCCCGGCATGGCATTTGCTTTCGGCATGACCGATGAGGGTTTCCTCAATGATGCACTTGACCGCGGATGGCTCATGAGAGACGAGACCCTCAACTCGCCAGCCATGTTCACCAAAAACGACAACCTGACCATCGAACTCAATCTCGAACTGTTCAAAGGTTTCAAGGTGCGTCTGACAGGTGCCCGCAGCCACGACCAGGTGAGCAACATACAGTTTGGCACATCCAATCTGATGACCACCTACTCCGGTCGCTACACCAAGTCACATGTCGCCATAGCTACCGCCCTGCGATCATACAGCGCATCTGACAATTACCGCAGCGATGCATTCGACAAGATGTGTGATTACGTGGCTATAATGCAGCGCAGGTATGATGCACAGTATCAAGGCACAAGCTATCCGCAAACAGGTGTATTCGCACACGGACAGCCCGCCAATGACCAGGCAGGAAAACCGTTTGACCCAGCCAACGGCGTAAGCCCGACAAGCAGCGACGTACTCATCCCGGCTTTCATCGCAGCCTACACCGGCACCAATCCAGAGAAACAGTATCTTGACATATTCCCGTCTATCGCACAGATTCTGCCCAACTGGACCATCACCTATGACGGTCTTATCAATCTCGGGAATATGCGCAACATCTTCAAGAGCTTCACCATCTCGCATGCTTACCAGTGCTCCTACGAAGTGGGCTCTTATGCAAGCCACGGCACATGGGAAAGCGCGGGCATAGGTGGGAATCTCGGCTTCCTCTACAATGAGACCACAGGTCTGGTGCTCCCATCTTCGCCCTACAATGTGCAGTCAGTCAGCATCAATGAGCGGTTCAACCCCCTGATACGTGTTGCTGCTACGCTCAACAACAATCTCAACTTCAGCGTTCAGTGGGCTGATACACGTAATCTGACCCTCAACACCTCAGCCGGACAGGTCGTAGAAAACCTGTCGCGCCGCATCGGTGTCAGCGCGGGCTACGTCATCAACAATTTCAACTCCGTGCTCAAGCTCGGCAAGAAGCAGACCGGCTTCAACAACGACCTCACCCTGCAAGGCGAGTTCTCCTATCAGGTAACCCAGGCTCTCATACGCACCATCCAGAGCCGTTTCACCCAGGGCACAAACGGAGCCCGCACCGTAGACCTCAACATCATAGCAAAATATGCCGTATCGCGTCTGCTCTCCTTCGGCGGATATTTCAGGCACCAGATACACACACCCATCGTGTCGACCAACGCTTTCCCGACCTCGACCACCGATTTCGGTTTCACGTTTGACATCTCGCTGGCTCAATAGCAGCCTCCCAACAGAAATGGACTATCAATCACTATTAGACCGTCTCTCCTCCTCAGGCAACCTACGCGCCATCCCGACCGAACAGACCGCGACGGTCATAGACCTGTCATCAAACGACTATATGGGCTATGCCGCTGACCCGATGCTGCAACAGAGCTTCTTCGCATCATCTGACCACCTATCCATACCTATGACATCCTCAGCCGCACGGCTGCTTGCAGGGAGCCAACGACAATACAGTGCGCTCGAGGATCGGCTTGGCGAATTATATGGGCGTCCGGCACTCCTGTTCAATTCAGGCTACCATGCCAACACCGGGCTGATAAGTGGGCTGACCGATGCAAGTGACATCATACTCGCCGACAAGCTCGTGCACGCAAGCATCATCGACGGCATGAAACTGAGTGATGCAACCCATGCCCGCTGGCGGCATAACGACACCGCACATCTTGAGCGTCTCATCAACCGCTACCGCACCGAAATGCCCGATGCCCGCATATGGATTATCGCCGAAAGCGTCTACAGCATGGATGGGGACATAGCGCCGATAGAAGCTCTTATCGACATAAAACGCCGCCATGACAATGTGATGCTGTATATCGACGAGGCTCACGCTGTAGGTTGCATCGGACACAATGGTCTTGGCGTGGTTGCCGACACTCCCAAAGGCGACATGGTGGATATCATCGTGGGAACATTCGGCAAAGCACTTGCCTCGCAGGGAGCATTTGCCATCATGTCACCTACCCTACGCGATGTGGCAGTCAACCGCTGCCGCAGCTTTATCTTCTCTACCGCCATCCCCCCCATGTCGGCAGCCTGGAGCCTGTTTGTACTAAATCACAGCATGTGCCTGGATGACCGTCGCGCCCATCTGGCTGAAATCTCGGCACGTATGCGTCAAAATCTCGGATTAGATGCAGGCACACAGATTGTGCCATATATCATAGGCGATGCGGTGCGAACACTTGAAATCTCACGTGCGCTGCTTGACCAAGGCATCAAAATACTGCCGATACGCACACCGACAGTCCCCCCGGGAACCGAACGGCTCCGCATAAGTCTCAATGCATCCATGACATACGACCAAGTAGACATGGTTTCTGAAAAGATATTGAAAATCTGCCAGCCATGATCATTGAGCGCATACATAAATCAGAGGCAACGAGAGCCGTGGTGATTTTTGCCGGATGGGCGATGGATGCGCATCCGTTTGCCACGTTGCGCAAGGAAGGTTACGACATCTATGTGGCATATGACTACCGTGACACTGCTGCCGATATAAGCATGCTTGATGGTTACGAGGAGGTATGCATCATAGCGTGGTCATGGGGCGTACCTGCCGCCGCCGAATTCATCCACCACAACAGGCAACTACCTGTGACCGCAGCCATAGCCGTAAACGGTACCATGACACCGATAGATGACCAATATGGCATACCTGAGAATATCTTCCAAGCCACGCTTGAAGGGCTGACAGAGGCAAGCCTCGCCAAATTCTATCGGAGAGTGTGCGGTTCGGCTGCCATATACCGTCAATTTGTGCAATGCTCCCCAAAGCGCGACTTCGCTACGCTACGTCCCGAATTAGAGGCGATACGCGACAACGGCGCATCCCGTCAGTCTCCTCTGATATTTGACCGAGTGATCATCGGTGACAACGACCTCATCATTCCATCTGCCAATCAAAGGCATGCCTGGGAAGGACATCCGTGCGTCACCGAGACCGAGGGCAGTCATCTACCCGACTTTCAGCGCATCCTTGACCTCCATATACGCGACAAGTCACTGATCGGAGAACGGTTTTCAGCCGCATCAACCACTTATCCGCAGGAAGCAAGCGTACAACGGCATATAGCACGACACCTGTTTGAACTTTGGCGCAAACATGACGACAGGACGCAGCAGAGCATCCTTGAATTTGGCGTGGGTTGCGGATTTATGACCGAGCACTACATTAATGAGCCATGGTGCACCCATGCTCATCTTGTAGACCTGTATCCGAGCTTTGACGGTGTCACAATCGGCGATGCCGAGACGCACACGTTTACATCAGCCAAGTGCGACACGATAGTGACAGCTTCAGCAATGCAGTGGTTCAACTCTCCGAGGAGGTTTCTACAACATGCTGCGTCATCGCTTCCGTCTGGAGGCATGATGATACTGTCAGGCTTCGGAAATCAGCATTTCAGCGAGCTTGACGGCATTGTCCCGAAGTCGCTTTATTATCACGCAGTAGAGGACTTTGCAAAGTTACTCCCAATTGATTTGCAGTTTGTGGCAGCCGACGAGGAGACAATGACTATCAGTTTTGAGAGCATGCGCGAAATGCTTTCCCATCTCAGACTGACAGGGGTCAACGGCATATCATCGCGCCAGACTGTAGGTATCACACGCCGCTTGCTGTCTGAGATGGAGCACGCCGATAAGCTGACACTGACCTACCATCCCACATATTTCATTCTCAAAAAGATATAGATATGTCAAAATCAATATTCATATCAGGCATAGACACCGATGCCGGCAAAAGCTACGTCACTGGCTGGCTGGCAAAGACCCTTGCTGAGTCGGGCAAGAAAGTAGCCACAATGAAATTCATCCAGACCGGCAATACAGGTCGCTCCGAAGACATAGAAGTGCACCGTCGCATCATGGGTCATGAACTGCCCGAAGATGCCGACCTCACGACCGCACCTGTCATATATACCTACCCTGCTTCACCTCATCTGTCAGCTATGATTGACCGCCGTCCTATAGACTTTGGTGCCATAGAGCGGTCACGCGCGCTGCTTGAATCGCGCTACGATGTGGTGCTGATAGAAGGTGCGGGCGGACTGATGGTGCCGCTGAGTGACGACATGCTTACCATCGACTACCCTGTAGAACACGACCTGCCGGTGATACTCGTTACCAATGGGCGCCTCGGCTCTATAAGCCACACCATACTATCATTGGAAGCCATCGCTGCGCGAAGACTGAAACTCGATCGCGTCATCTACAACAAATATTTTGACACCGACAAGGTCATCGCTCCCGACACTCACCGATACATCACCCAATACCTCTGCAAGCATTTCCCCGGAGTGGAGATGACAGATTGCCCCGTAATCAGCAAAGAAGATTGAAAGAGTTAGCCGATATACTCGCCAATGCCACTCCTGACCCTTCGGCTCGTGGACGGTTCGCCCCTTCACCTACGGGGCGCATGCACCTGGGCAATATTGTTGCCGCACTGCTGTCATATCTGTCGGTGAAATCAAAAGGCGGCAAATGGATACTCCGCATCGAGGATATAGACCCACAACGCTCCAAGCAGCAGTATGCCGACATGCTTATGGACGACCTCAGCTGGCTCGGACTGCAATGGGACGAAGGTCCCTACTATCAGAGCCAGCGCGGAGAGATATATGAGGAGTATCTCGCACAGCTCTGCGAGCGAGGCATTGTGTATCCCTGCCGATGCACACGAGCCGAACTGATGGCGACCCAAGCACCGCACGAGTCTGACGGCCATATCGTCTACAGCGGCAAGTGTCGCCCAACCGGACTGACATACGGCTTAGAATTGACAGGCAATACTTTACGGCTGATGGTGCCACCTTATCCAGGAAACGAAGATGCGCACAGCGGCATCGTGGCATTTGATGACCTGATATGCGGACGGCAGACAGTGTCATTGGCTAACCATTGCGGCGATTTCGTGGTCAAGCGGCGCGACGGAGCCTGGGCATATCAGTTTGCAGTTGCCATCGACGATGCACTGATGGGCATGACCGAAGTAGTACGCGGCGAAGATCTGCTCCTCTCCACCGCCCAGCAGCTCTACGTCATGCAGCAACTCGGACTGCCTTCTCCACGCCACTACCTACACTTCCCCCTCGTGCGCAACTCCTCAGGCATCCGCCTTAGCAAACGCGACCACAGCCTATCCATGGAGCAGCTACGCCGCACCTACACTCCCCACGAAGTCCTCGCCATGGCAGCAGAAGCAGCCAACCTTCCACACAAAGCATTGCTCAATCTGTAGGGACATGCCGTGGCATGTCCGCCGACTGATTTACATACGCCTGTGATGCTGACATGCCACGGCATGTCCCTACAATGGGAATATATTAAGGGAGAGTGAGACCTCCGTCATCGGGGAGGATGACGATCTTGTGGGCTTTGTAGAGCTGTCCGACAGCGCGCTTGAAGTCCTTCTTGCTGCAATGCAGACGCGCCTTTATTTCCTCAGGTGAAGAATGATCGTGGAGCACAAGCACATGGTCGGCTGAGTCATTGATAAGCTCAAGGATATGGTCAGCCACAGGGCTTATGCGCTCTCCAACTTTCTCGTTGAGAGTCAGGTCAATTTTGCCGTCGCGGCGCACCTGCTTGACCTTGGCGCGTATCGTAGAGCCGATTTCAAGGGGTGAATATATCTCATTGTCATAGATGATGCCACGGTGGAGATTGTCGACAATCACACGGTAGCCCGGATCCTCATGGGCTATGACAAGAGCATCGACCTCTGCACCCTTGGCATACTCTGGCATCACATTGCCAAGGAATTTCTCGATCTTGGCAGAGGCAGCCACACGTTTAGAAGCATCGTCAAGATACACATACACGAGATACTGGCATCCCTCGCGCATCGTGAGTTTCTGCTCCCTAAAAGGCACGAGCAGATTCTTAGGCAGCCCCCAGTCAAGGAAAGCCCCGATGCGGTTGACAGTCACAACCTGCAGGTATGCGAACTCACCCACCTTTGCGAAAGGATGCTCCGTGGTAGCGATTAGCCTGTCCTCGCTGTCAGTGTAGATGAATACCTCCATCTCATCACCCGGCTGTAGAGGAGCGTCTATATATCTTGCCGGCAGCAGTATCTCCCCGGCATCGCCGCCATCGAGATACGCCCCGAAATCCACCAGCTTCTTCACCGCCAGCGTGTTATAATCACCTATCTTTATCATAATAATTGTCTAAATTTGTCTTGTATATGGATATGCTATAGTGTCATTGAAACTGATAATCAAACAGGCAGAAAGATACGTCGGAGACGTATCCACTGTGCGTAACCCCATGCACGGAGCGTATGCGAACGTTCATGGGGTATCACGATACACCCCTAAAATCAACCTCGGAGAGGTTGAGGCATGTTATCTTACCTGCATTAAGGACTAATACCCTATGCCGTGGTCTGCATGAGATGATGTGCCTCAACCTCTCCGAGGTTGATTTAACGGATAGTTTTATTGTACCCCATGAACGTTCGCATACGCTCCGTGCATGGGGTTTCGCACGACTGGCACGTCTCCGACGTGCCTCCACCATTGTATTTATCTCAGTGTTCATATTCCAGTTTCAACAGTATGTGGACATATCTCGGCATGTCCATATAACCATTGTTACTTTTCACAAAAGTACAACAAAAATACGACATAGATAGTTACTACTGTTTTTCTTATTCAGTTTTTTCAGATTATATTATGTACCTTTACAGTGTCAAAATTGTTATAGCTGTATGGATTCGCCTGAGATAGTATATAGGTATTTTCCGGAGATGAGCGAGGGGCAGCGGGAGATGATCGCTGCGCTGGGAGAGCTGTATGCGGAATGGAACGCTAAGGTCAACGTGGTGTCGCGGCGCGACATCGACAACCTCTATGAGCGCCATGTGCTCCACTCGCTCGCCATTGCCAAGTTTATCACGCCGGCAGAGGGGACCCGGATTCTTGACCTCGGCACCGGGGGAGGTTTCCCGGGGATACCGCTTGCCATCATGTGGCCGCAAGTACGCCTGCATCTGATAGACCGCATCGGCAAGAAGATACGCGTGGCTACCGACATCGCCGAGCGCATCGGACTTACCAATGTCACGCTGCAGCACGGCGACTCGGGGGAGTATCACGACAAAGTCGATTTCGTGGTGTCACGCGCCGTGATGCGCCTTGACGAACTCGCCAAGCTCTCACGCCGCAACATATCTCCGCGCCATATCAATCCTCTGCCTAACGGGCTTATATGTCTCAAAGGGGGCGAGATGGAGAGCGAGATGGGTGACATGAGACTGCCAATAGTGGAGGTGCCTGTAACCGACTATTTCAGCGAAGAATTTTTTGAGACCAAAAAGATAGTATATTGCAAACTCTGAGCTATGATGAAGATAAAGACATTCGTATTCAATCCGTTTGACGAGAATACATACTTGGTTTGGGACACCGACACGCGCGAAGCGATGGTGATAGATCCCGGGATGTACAATGCCGCCGAACGGCAGCAGTTTGACGATTTCATCCGCGCCAACGACCTGAACTTGACCCATATGGTCAACACACACCTGCATCTTGACCACACGTGGGGCAACGACCATATAGCTGACACATATAATGTCAAAACCGAGGCAAACAGCGGTGACAGCATGCTCGGCGCACGCCGCCGCGAACAGGCGCAGATGTTCGGCATGAATCCTGATGCGTTGCGCCCACTCAACGTAGAAGTAGACCTACGCCAGAGGGATATCATCAAGGTAGGTCAGCTTGATTTTGAGGTGCTTCAAGTGCCAGGGCACTCACCAGGTGGAATTGCGCTATACTGCAAAGAGGCGGGAGTCGTTTTCAGCGGTGACTCACTATTTGAGCGGAGCATCGGCCGCACCGATCTTCCGGGCGGTAATCATCTTCAGCTCATCAATGCTGTCACTGACCAATTGCTGTCATTGCCAGGCTCTACAGTCGTGTATCCAGGACATGGGAGACCCACGACCATAGCCGCAGAAGCCACAAGCAACCCGTATTTATAAGGGAAACGGACATGCCAAGGCATGTCCCAATGCTGTTGAAATAAGGCCGCAACCATGTGAACGTAGGGATGGGGCTGTAAGACTTCGCGGTATAACCGCGAAGGGAGCAGTAGCCACATGCAAGCAGACCTGACGGTCTGCGCAGCTTGTGGTCGAATGCCATCCATAATATTCCGGCGGCGTAGCTGCCGGGGCTGATGTGTGCGGTTGCCCCGGCAGCTACGCCGCCGGTTTTCCCTGCAATCCGTTTTCCACAAGCTGCACAAGCCTAAAGGCTTGCTTGCATGTGGCTATTGCTCCCCTCGCGGTTAATACCGCGAGCCTTAATTCAACAGCATTGCGGAATATACCTACAATTTTTCCATATAGCGCGTATTAAGGCATGTCAGGGGTAGCACCGGTGATGCCTATGCCGAAGAGGGCGAAGTCGTAGATGACAGGGTCATCTGGACGGAAGTCGCGGAGGAGGGCGGTCAGTTCCATTACCGCACGGCGGTCATTGGCTTTGCGGTCGAGCATGTCTAAGGCTCTTGCCTGATTACCTACATGGACATCCATCGGGATGAACAGCTGCGACGGTTTGATCACATCCCAGCATCCTAAGTCCACGATGCCATCATTCCTGACGAGCCAGCGCATAGCCATGTTTACCCGCTTGAGAGCTGTAGAGTCAAGATTCTGCGGAAGGCATCGGCTGTCACCTTGCCCGTCATTGGCATCACAGATACTACGGTTTATGCCCGCAACGAGTTCCCATGATGGAGTCTCACTCTCGGCGATGTGCAGATGATGCGCAAACCCCTGCAACGAACCATGACGGGCATATATATCTCTCAACCCACGCATGTAACGGCGTAGATTTTCCACAAAAAAAGTACGGTGGATATTGCCATCTGGCAAAGTTTCATACGCCTTTCCCATCATGAAATCATATGGACTGTCACCCATCATGGCAAGAAGCTTCTCACAGTCGCGGCATATCATTTTTCGATTGCCCCATGCTATGGTAGAGCAGAGCAGGGAAACTATCTCCCTATCCTCCAATCGGGAAAAACGGCGCGGAAACTGCACCGGATCACTGTCGGCAAACTCAGGCACATTGTAAGTCGCCGCTTGTTCGTCCAAAAAACAGCGCAACCTCTCCATCTCGGAGGGATTGCGCTTTAATATTCTACTTATGTAGCCCATAGGAGAATCGAACTCCTCTTTCAAGAATGAAAATCTTGCGTCCTAGCCGATAGACGAATGGGCCGACTTTCCAGCCATCCTACATTTCAAGAAAGCAGTGCGCTCTACGATAAATGCGTCTCAGGTGCCGGTATGCTGTTACTGTAACTTTCTGCGGGATTAAGCAGAGAGCTTGTTGATGTGACGCGCGAGCTTGCTCTTGAGGTTTGAAGCCTTGTTCTTAGAGATGGTGTTCTTAGCAGCAAGACGGTCAAGCATAGCTTCAACCTTCACGAAACGTGCCTGAGCTTCAGCCTTATCGGTGAGCTTGCGGAGAGCGCGAACAGCGTTACGAGCAGTCTTGGCATAGTAACGGTTGCGAAGGTTGCGTGTCACAGTCTGACGGATTCTCTTCTCTGATGATTTATGGTTTGCCATCGTTGAAAATCGTAATTTTTGTAGCTTGTTTGTTGTTGTAATGTTTTTGTTTAGTAGCCCATAGGAGAATCGAACTCCTCTTTCAAGAATGAAAATCTTGCGTCCTAGCCGATAGACGAATGGGCCAACACAATCGCTCCGGCTTGTCACCAAAAGCGACTGCAAATATACGCCCAAATATCCGAATACGCAAATTTATTAACATCCTTTTACAAATAGAGCCGTTTTAACAGACATAATTTGTCTGATTGCAAACTAATTCGGATATTTGCATCCGTAGGCTTGGCAGCGGCGTGTCCACCAAACGGCTGCCACGCGCACAGGTCTGCAGACATAATATTAATCGGAAAGCGTATTTATCGACGCTCTTCCTTGACGCCCGGAAATCTGGTAAATTTTCAATCGTAGTCAAGGATGAGGCAGACGGTAGATGCCTTTGTGGATATGTACATTCATCCGGCATCGCCACGGCACCCTGAAGTGTCGCAGCATTGCCGTGCATAAGCACATATTCGGCGTGAGGCTTCTGCTTGTTTGCCCGTTCAACTACGATGGGCTATACCAGAGCCTCCGGGTGTAAGGACGGGCGGACAATAACAGTTCCTCACGTTTTTCATATCCACATCACAACAGCCGACGAGGGGGAACCGGAGGCACACCAACCAATCTATTATGAAAAAGTTCAAGTTTCTAATCTGCGCATTATTTGCAGTAGTGGCTTGCGCCTCCATGACCTCATGCGGCGACGATGACGATGACGAACCCTCAGGCGGCAACGCTCCAGGTGTATGCGGCGTATGGGCATCAGTCAGCGACATGGAACAGGAGCAATCCTCCACAGCCTTTGCAGTCAAACTCATGCCCAACGGCACAGGTCAGGACGGCCAATGGGACAAGCAGAGCCGACAATTCTCCTCCAACGAGGAACTTTGGAGCTGGCGCACAGAGGGCAACACCTTCATACTGATAGAGGACGGTGACGAAACCCCTATCCCCTACCAGCTCTCCGACAACAACACCCACCTGACCATGGGAACCGACTCCTATATCAAAGTCCAATAACACAGCACATCAGCCCCGATAAAGCGCGTAACCTTCCCCGTTTATCGGGGCTTTTCATGTCAATACTTATCAACGCATCTCCGATTGAGCCAACTAACGCTTTTAGCCACCGTAGACCGCAATAATCTATTAACGCGATCCGACAATCAGTTATATAAGATTTTTTGCGTACTTTTGTAGGTGCAGATTGTTATATCTGCATATAATCACATACAATGTCAGAACAGGATAAGATGATAATTGATATATTCAACACAAACCCATACCTCTTATTATTTCTGACACGAGACGGATATGAAAGACATGATATTAAATAAGGAGGTGACCGAGCGGGCGGTGCTCGTGGGTCTGGTCACTCCTACTCAGAGCGAGACCAAGGCGAAAGAGTATCTTGACGAGCTTGAGTTTCTGGCAGACACCGCTGGAGCCGAGACCGTCAAAACGTTCACCCAGAAACTCGACTACCCCAACCCGCGCACTTTCGTAGGCAAAGGAAAACTGGACGAGATACGCGAGTATATCGAAGCCAACGACATCGGCATGGCGATATTTGACGACGATCTGACAAGCAAACAGGTCAGCAACATAGAGGCTGAGCTGAAAGTCAAGATACTCGACCGCACAAGCCTCATCCTTGACATATTCGCCAAGCGTGCGCAGACCGCCAACGCCAAGACGCAGGTGGAGCTGGCGCAGTATCAGTACCTGCTTCCCCGACTGACACGCATGTGGACCCACCTCGAACGTCAGCGAGGCGGCATAGGCATGCGCGGACCTGGCGAGACACAGATAGAAACCGACCGCCGTATCATCCTCGACCGCATATCGCGCCTTAAGGAGGAGCTCAAGAGCATAGACAAGCAGAAATCCATACAGCGCAAAAATCGCGGCAAGCTGACACGCGTGGCACTTGTGGGCTACACCAACGTGGGCAAGTCCACGCTGATGAACCTGCTGAGCAAGAGCGAGGTATTCGCCGAAAACAAGCTGTTTGCCACCCTTGACACCACTGTGCGCAAGGTGACCATCGAAAATCTGCCGTTTCTGCTGACAGATACAGTAGGATTCATCCGCAAACTCCCCACGCACTTGGTGGACTCCTTCAAATCCACCCTTGACGAGGTGCGCGAAGCCGACATACTGGTGCATGTAGTGGATATCTCACACCCCACTTTCGAAGACCAGATAGAGGTGGTCAACAAGACCCTCAACGATCTATGCAAGGGTGCCGAGAAACCTGTCATCATGGTATTCAACAAAATTGATGCTTTTTCATACCAACCCAAGGAGGAAGATGACCTTACGCCGCGCACACGCGAAAACATACCCCTTGACGAGCTGAAAGCCACATGGATGAACCGCATGAACGACAACTGCGTGTTTATCTCAGCTAAAGAAGGCACAAACATAGACGAACTGCGCCGTCTGCTCTACGAGAAAGCCAGAGAGATACATCTTTCACGTTTCCCATACAACGACCTCCTCTATCAGAAATACGACGAAGAGGAGCTCAGCTGAGGATGGGGCATCGCCTGCTGGCGGAGATGCCACAGCATGTCCCTACGCAGCATGTCCCTACAAATAATATAACACAAACCCTGACCGCTTCCGCGGTCAGGGTTTGCTGATTCATTGGCGTTATATCTGTATTAACGGACCATGTACTTGTGACCGCCGTAGATGTATATACCTTCAGGGAGATTATCCAAAGCCTGTGATGCCGGGACATCATGGCGAATACATACGCCCTGCATGTTATATACGTCCACCACATCAGGAGTCTCATTTGCTGTATCCAGAGATACATCGTCGATATCCGTAGGATCAGAAGTATAATTCCAATATATCGCCTGACGCGGTCCACCGTCTGTGCCATTAGCCATGTCGAGATATACGTAATATGCAAGTTTCTCATCGGCAGCACGTTGAGTGGAAGTTGTACCCGGGAGTGTATAAGAGCCATCAGCTGTCTTGTTATCAGCTCGCCATGCGGTCTCTACCCCAGATGTCACCGCTTCAAAGGAGGTATCATACCATTCCTGCACCCATTCGGTCTCACCATCTGCCGCCGTGATTGTGGAAATCATATTGTAGCACTCCTGCGTGGCAGCTCCAGCCTTATCCTGAGAGTTCGTCACACATGCCACGGTGTTAGGCGCATACACAGCACCAGGCTTCGGAAAGTATTGTTTGCCTGAATTGACAGAGTTCCACGGATTCGGGTCGGACGCGCTCGTGGGCAATACCGTCACGAATCGGTATCTCATCACATCTGAGGCAGCCGTATTGGGAGCCATTGATATAAACTGCACATCCTCCCAGACCAATGTGGTATAGGCATTCTGATTGGTCGGATTGACTTCGCAAAGGGGGGTACCCTCACCAATCAGCTTCGTATAACCGCTATGACGAGCATCTTCTACCTGTGTAAGCAGCTTTGTCGGACTCCATTCAATGCCTTTGATCGAGCCTATGATATATGGTTCGGCGAGAGTGGTAATCTCGGCACTCCCGGTGGCAGCCAGATCCTGAGTAGTTCCGTCATATTGACCCTTGTCATTATACACAGGAAGTGAAGTGCCTGATGCCTCAAGCGTGAAGCTGGTGACCTCACCGCCTTTAAGCACTGCCACATTCTTAAATGTGCCCGTCAAGCCTGTCACATCCACGGTAGAAGACTGCATCTCACCGTAGCGGTCAGTATATGACATCACCACGGTATATGTCTGCTTATCCGGCTCATACACACCAGTCGGTTTGATAGTGAAATCCACATTGCCGGCAAATGACGAAATCGCCGTACCTACGCCCTCTATCGCCAACGTCGGCTTACTACCAGCCTGAGTACCTGTCATTATGAACTCGCCGTTCCAGTTGTCTCCGCTGGTCGGACGGAATTTAAGCGTACAGTTATAAAACACGCGGTTTTGGTTCGTGCTTCCCTGAGGAATCTGGATGTTGCAGTTAGCACCTGGATTTGACATTTTACGCCATTCGGTAGAATTCATATAATATGCGCTACCTCCACATCCTTGTGGTGCATACTGCTCGCTTGTGCCGTAGATATACTTGTCACGGCTATTGTCTGTGGTTTCAAAGTATTCTTTGGCATATATCTTCCACTCGCTGTCAAGGACCGGGACAGCACACATATAGCATCCCTCAGCTTCATTATAGATAAGAGGAATGAGTTTGTTGTCCTTAAACAGATCAAGATAATAGTCAGCATCAAGAGGGCTGGGTATGCTCCTTGCGATGTAGTTTGACTGGATATAATCACGCACAAACATCGCCGTTTCATCATCGTTTTTCGACTCGTCAAACACGTGCCCCCCATTAGGGTCGGTGATGCTGCCATCCGCCGTATTGAAAATCGGAGGTTCGTCAGTCTCACTTATCACGGCATTTGCCGCAAGCGATGCCGACATAAGCGTCAGTACAGAAAGTAAAAAATGTCTCATAATAGTAATCAAGCTGAATATATTAATCTCTAATTTTGTAATCTTTTATCGGATCATCATTCCGATCATGTAATCACATCTTCACATATAATAACACCACTCTTACATTTATGGTTTTGCGACAGAAGGCTATTTCCAGTCTACAACCGCAGCCATAACAGCTGCTTGGGCTAAAACGCATTGCGGATGTCGGAAATAATGCTTAATTTTGCACGTATATCGTTACTTGCGGATGCATGGCCTGTATCTGCAGTATATCACATATGGAACATCATATTAACCTTCCCGGAGAATGAAATCGGCCAAACCCAAAACCAAGACACCTTTGGTCCGCAGGCTAATCCCGATGATGTGGGTCAGCTTCGGCCTCGCCATAACCGCCATACTCGTATTCCTCATCCTCATCTATAATGGGGTCATAGGGTACATGCCTGATATCGAACAGCTTAAAAATCCCCAAGATAAATTCGCGTCGGTCATATACTCGTCTGACGGGCAGGAGTTAGGTCGTTTCTTCCGCAACACCGGCAACCGTGTGTATGCCGATTTTGACGAAATCTCACCTTATGTGACAGATGCCCTGATAGCCACGGAGGACTCCCGCTTCCGCGACCATTCAGGCATCGACGCACGTGCCTTGATGCGTGTTGCCACCAAGACGCTGCTGATGGGACAGAAAAACGCCGGAGGCGGCTCCACCATCACCCAGCAGCTCGCCAAGCAGCTCTATTCGCCCAAGAGCGAAAACATATTGAGCCGAGCCATGCAGAAGCCCATAGAGTGGATGATTGCGGTCAAGCTGGAGCGTTACTACAGCAAGGATGAGATAATCAAGATGTATCTCAACCAGTTTGACTTCCTGTACAACGCCGTGGGTATCAAGTCTGCCGCATGGGTATATTTCGGCAAGCTGCCATCGCAGCTCAACATACAGGAAGCTGCCATGCTCGTAGGCATGGTCAAGAACCCCTCGCTCTACAATCCCGTGCGCCATCCCGAGCGTACACGCGAACGCCGCAACGTGGTGTTTGACCAGATGCTTGCCGCCGACATGCTTACCGAAGCTGAAGCTGACTCTCTCAAAGCACTTCCCATAGAGCTGGACTTCCACCGTGTGGACCATAAGGCGGGACCAGCGCCCTATTTCCGTGAGGAACTTCGCCGCATGCTCCGCGCTAAATTTCCTGTCAAGAGCGAGTATGCATCGTGGGAAATGCAGAAATACTCTGACGACTCCCTCCAGTGGGCTACCAATCCGCTCTACGGATGGGTAGAAAAGAATCCCAAGCCCGACGGAAGCCGCTACGACATATACAACGACGGTCTGAAAATATACACCACCCTTGACTCGCGCATGCAGCAGTATGCCGAGGAGGCAGTGCAGGAACATCTCGGTGGCTACCTCCAGCCGGCTTTCTTCCGCGAAAAACGCGGCAACAAGTATGGTCCATATACTGGAAACCGCGCCGAAATCAGCGAAATCCGCCTCAACCATCTCATCAAGATGGCTATGAAGCAGACCGAGCGCTACCGCGCCATGAAAGCAGGGGGCAAAAGCCGTGAGGAGATAGAGGAAGCATTCCGCACACCACGCGACATGAAGGTATTCAGCTACTCCGGCATCGTCGACACCGTGATGACCCCGATGGATTCCCTGCTCTATCACAAGTCATTCCTGCGCACAGGATTCATGGCTATGGATCCCAAGACCGGAGCGGTGAAAGCCTATGTGGGAGGTCCGAGCTTCCCATTCTTCCAATATGACATGGTATCGACAGGACGCCGACAGATCGGTTCAACAGTCAAGCCGTTCCTCTACACCTATGCTATGGAGGAAGGTTTCACCCCATGCGACGTGTTCTCAAACACTCAGCCGGTCATCACCGACGAAGCCGGCAACGTGTGGATGCCGCGCAATGCAGGCAAAGCCCGTGTAGGCGAGATGGTCGACCTGAGATGGGCATTGACCAACTCCAATAACTGGATTTCGGCACGTCTCATCAGCGAACTGTCGCCGGCGGAACTCGTTCGCCAGATGCACAACTTCGGCATCAACTCACACCTTGACCCTGTGATGTCGCTGTCGCTCGGTCCATGCGATGTGTCGGTACAGGAGATGGTCAGCGCGTACACTGCCTTTGCCAACAAGGGCATGCGCGCCGCCCCTATGTATGTGACAGCCATAGCCGATGCCCAGGGCAACATAATCAGCGAGTTTACCCCCCGATATACCGAAGTCATCAGCGAGAAAGCGTATTACCGCATCCTGTCGATGCTGATGAATGTGGTGAGCGGCGGTACAGGCTCGCGTGTGCGTCGTCCGCCCTATAATCTCACTGCCGAGATGGGCGGTAAGACAGGTACCACCAACTACAATGCCGACGGATGGTTTATGGGCTTCACCCCTGAGCTTGTGGCAGGCACATGGGTAGGTGGCGACGAACGCTACATCCACTTCAACACCATGGCATATGGTCAGGGTGCTGCAATGGCATTGCCGATCTATGGATTATTCATGAAGAAAATCTACGGAGACAAATCCCTTCCCTACAGCCAAGCCACTAAATTTGAATTCCCGGCAGATGTAGACCTCTGCGGCAAAGACTACTTCGGCGAGGACGATGACATGTCTGATGCCGACAACAACGCTACAGAAACCTCCATCGAGGGTATGTTTGACTGAAAACCATCCAGCCGGTACATTCCCCTATATCATATCTCTGAATGTCATGATACTTTCCCCCTCCATATTCCGAAAATCTCACCGTCAGGTCATTTCGGTCATTGCAGCGGCAGCCATAGGCTTGTCAGCCATGGCGTCTTCTGTGACAGATCTCCCGACCACATTTATCAACGGCAAGAAATATTACCGCTACAAGGTTATCAAAAAGGAGACCCTGTATTCTTTGAGCCGCAAACTCGGACTAACCCAGGATCAAATCATATTCTACAATCCCACGGTATATGACGGTTTGAAAGCCAACGACATACTGTATTTCCCTGCAGAAGACTTCGCTGACGGCACACCCTCCGCACAGGACTCTAAGGATCCTAAAGTCCCTAATACCCCTAATACTGTCCCCACCCAGCGCACTGTGACCCACGACGTGTCCAAAGGCGAAACAATATACGGCATTTCCCACCGCTACGGCATCACCACCGAGCAGCTGATGGATGCCAACCCTGCCATACGCTCAGGTCTTAAAGCCGGTATGTCGCTCGTCATACCCCCAGCCGACGATAAGACAGGCAGCACTCCGTCCACACCTACCGGCACAAGCCAGCCAGCAACACCCATGACCAATCATGAGATAGTGCGGAATGTCGAATCACAGATACGCTCACAGCGTAAACGTGACGCATCAAGCATAGACATCGCCGTGCTGCTTTCATTTGACCTTGACTCGCCTAAGAAAAGCCGAGAAGCGCAATATAGCTTGGAGTTCTACAAGGGATTCCTCCTCGCCGTAGATACCCTGAGAGAACTTGACCGTCCGATCCATGTCACCACATATGATGTGGCAAGTTCGGAGGCGACTCTGAAAAGCATCCTTGCCAAACCAGAGATGAAACACATGCAGGTCATCATCCCCCCTGCCGACCTTAAGGGAGGATTGGATATAGTGGGCGATTTTGGCAGAGCCAACGATGTGATGGTGTTTAACCTCTTCAATGTGCGTGACAAGAGCTATCTAACCAATCCCGCCATGATGCAGGCTTCGGTGCCACAAGATATAATGCATGCCAAAGCCGTGGAAGGATTCATTGATAAGTATAAACATCACACTCCTGTGCTGCTCGTCAAGGATGAAAGTGCCAATGACCGCAACCAGTTCATGACTGACATAAAAGCACGACTGACAGCCGATGGGATTGATTTCGTCACCATCCCCTACTCCGGTGACTTGTCAGCCGATGCTCTCGCATCCTTGTCAGCATCGACAGACTATGTGTTTGTACCGACCCAAGGCTCCCAGCGCGACCTCAACCGCACACTTGACGCGATCTTGAAATTCAAGGAAAACAGCACCGGTGCCCTGACCATATTCGGCTATCCCGAATGGATCACTTACCGTGGCGAAACACTCGACAATCTCCACAAGCTAAATGCCACATATTACTCACGCTTCGTAGATGACAGCGATGACCGCTACACCAAGCATGTCATAGAGTCTTATAAGGAAAAGTATGGCACACAGATCAGTCCGTCAGTTCCCCGTCCGGGCATCATGGGCTTCGACTGCGGCATATTCCTGCTGCGCTCGCTCAAGTCAGGCAATGGCGACCTCACGGGCGAAATACCTCCATACCAGGGCGTGCAGAACGGCTTCAAATTTCGCAAGGCATCAGATAGCCCTGACGCCGGATGGTATAACGAACGTCTGATGCTCATTACCTACCGCAGCAGCGGCAACGTGGACTATCAGGACATCTGAGATTGAACTCTAACCACATGCAGACATCACACTCAGTGAAATCCATAACGCTCGCCCTCATAGCCCTCTGCGCTATGGTGGCAGCTCCCTCAGCCACTGCCCAGAGGACCTATCGCTCAAACCTCTCGGTTGGAGGCAGAGCCGGTGTAACCATGTCAAATGTATCATTCATGCCCAAGGTGCCGGAGTCGATGCTCATGGGCTGGACAGTCGGAGCCGTGGTGAGATACACCGAAGAAAAGCATGTCGGAGTGGTCGGTGAAATCAACATAAGCCAACGAGGATGGAAAGAAAGCTATGATCCAGGACAGGATTTCTCGTTCAGCCGCAGCCTGACGTACATCAACATCCCTGTGATGACACATATATATTTCGGGCCAAAGAAATTCAACTGCATAATCAATCTCGGACCCGAGATAGCTTTTATGATAGCCAACAGTGCCAAAGCCAATTTTGACTACAACAATATCAACAGTGTCAAAGGCTACCCGGTCAACTTGCGCGAAACTGCCCAGATGACCATGCCAATCAAAAACAAGATTGACTACGGCATCACAGCCGGTATCGGCGGCGAGTGGAAAATCAATCCACGCAACAGTGTGTTGATAGAAGCCCGCTACTACTTCGGACTCGGAAACCTCTTTGAATCAGACAAAAAAGCCACGTTCTCCTCATCACGTCCAAGCTCCATAGAGGTGACAGCTGGATACATGTTCCGTATCAAATAGTCAGCAAAACAACCATTTACGCAGAATTTTGACTGCCTTGACAAACTTTTATTGGCAAAAACTTGTATATAATTTCAAAACTGCATATATTTGCAACATCTTTAGTGCAAAGAAGAAAAAATGTATAACGCAATCACATCAGTCAATCGTTGGTGGCGCATCGGTGATAAACATCGATGGCAATCATGTATACATCTATACTGATCAACGGCTGACCCAGAGCGTCTGACATTTCTCCCATAACTTTATCATGGAGCCATCGAGTAAACACTACTTGATGGCTCTTCTTTTTAACCGCTTATTATAAAAAACTCTTTAAATATGAAAAAGTACCAACGACTACTTCCAGTGGACACCAACGGTTATTACGGACGCTTCGGCGGCGCATATATCCCCGAAATCCTGCACCGCAATGTCAAAGAACTCGGCGAAGCCTTTGACCGCTATGTCAACGACGACGATTTCATGCGCGAATTTGACCGTCTGATGCGTGACTATGTGGGACGCCCCTCGGCACTCTATCGCGCCAACCGTCTTAGCGCACAATACGGCACCAACATCTATCTCAAGCGCGAAGACCTCAACCACACAGGAGCCCACAAAATCAACAATGCCATCGGGCAGGCACTTCTCGCCAAGCGCATGGGCAAGCACCGCATCATTGCCGAGACTGGTGCGGGTCAGCATGGCGTGGCTACAGCAACCGTATGCGCTCTCTTAGGCATGGAGTGCGTGGTATATATGGGCAAGACTGATGTAGAACGTCAGCAGCCCAACGTGCAACGCATGCAGATGCTCGGAGCGCGGGTAGAGCCAGTCACCTCGGGCAACATGACCCTCAAAGATGCCACCAACGAAGCGATACGCGACTGGTGCTGTAACCCGGACAGTTACTATATAATCGGCTCGACGGTCGGTCCTCATCCCTATCCCGAAATTGTAGCATACTTCCAAAGCGTGATTTCAGAGGAGATACGCTCACAGCTTCTGAACATGACAGGTAACGAACTTCCTGACTATGTGATAGCATGTGTAGGCGGAGGAAGCAACGCCGCCGGAGCGTTCTACCATTTCATCAACGAGCCTGCCGTCAGGCTGATTGCCGCCGAAGCAGCCGGATTGGGAGCAAACACCTCTGAGACAGCCGCTACGATGTGCGCCGGATCTGAAGGCATCATACACGGAGCCCGCACCTACGTCATGCAGACCCCTGACGGACAAATTATAGAGCCATACAGCATATCAGCCGGTCTTGACTACCCTGGTATAGGTCCGCTCCACGCCTTCCTTGCCACCTCAGGACGCGCCGAGGTGTTACCTGTCTCCGACCGACAGGCATTGGATGCCGCTTACAACCTCACGCGGACAGAGGGCATCATACCGGCACTTGAAAGCGCACACGCTCTCGGAGTGCTTGACTTGAAGCGTTTCGCACCAGATGACACCGTGGTCATCAACCTCTCAGGACGCGGTGACAAAGATCTGCACACATATCTGACACACAAATAACCAACGACACCATGAGTTGCAAAATACATATCAACAAGCGCATCATACCTGCCGACCTTGAAACCCCAGTCAGCTTGTATCTTAAAATACGTGACCTCCATCCCTCATCTGCTCTCCTTGAGAGTTCGGACTATCATACCTCATCCAACGCCATGAGCTATATCGGCGTTGAACCCACAGGAGCTTTCACCGTGCAAGACGAACATATCACGATGACCCGACCTGACGGCAGCTCGGAAACTGTGGCAGTCAAGGACTGCGGCGGAGTGATACCGACATTCAACACCTACCTCCGCAGCTATGAGTTTGACGGAGAGACGGAAAGCGACAATGTGCTCTTCGGCTTCACCGCCTACGATGCAGTCCGCTACTTCGAAAAGGTGGATATCCAGCCACGCGAAGATAAATTCCGCGGTATCCCCGACATGAAGTATATCTTCTACCGCTATGTCATCAGCCTCAACCACTACAAAAACGAGCTGACCATCTATGAGCGTATCCTACCGGGAGAAATATCGGGCATTGACGAACTCATCAGTGTCATCCACAACAACAATATCGCACAATACCCCTTCCAGCTCATCGGAGATCCGACATCACCCATCACCGATGAAGATTATATCCATATGGTTGAGCGTGGAATACACCATGCCATGCGTGGCGATGTTTTCCAGATAGTGTTGTCACGACGTCACGAACAGCGATTCAGCGGTGACGAATTCAATGTGTACCGTGCATTGCGGTGCGTCAACCCCTCACCCTATCTCTTCTACTTTGATTTCAGCGATTTCCGCATGTTCGGGTCATCTCCCGAGACGCACCTGAGGGTCAAGGGTGACACAGCCTATATCGACCCCATAGCCGGCACGTTCAAGCGCACAGGTGACGACCAGCGCGACCATGAGTTGGCTGCAGCACTGCTTGATGACGAGAAAGAGAATGCCGAACACATCATGCTCGTGGATCTCGCCCGCAACGACCTCAGCCGCAGCGGAGGCAAAGTCAGCATCGACTTCCTGCGCCAGATACAGTATTACAGCCATGTGATCCACATGGTGTCACGAGTCAAGGCAACACTGCCCAAGGGAGCAGATACGCTCCGACTGTTTGCCGACACATTTCCTGCCGGCACCCTCAGCGGAGCACCCAAAGTCAGAGCCATGCAGCTCATCAATGATATCGAGCCACATTCACGCGTGGTGTACGGCGGCTGCATAGGCGTAGTCGGATTCAACGGCGACCTCAACCAAGCCATCACCATCCGCAGCTTCCTCAGCATAGACCACACCCTTTACAGCCAGGCAGGAGCCGGAGTGGTGGCACGCTCAGTGCCTGAGAGCGAACTCAAAGAGACTGGCAACAAACTCGGTGCACTCCGCACAGCACTGGTATATGCCAGCCAATTCGGTCACTAATCACTAAATCCAAGCATTATGAAACTTCTCATCATAGACAACTACGACTCATTTACGTACAACATAGTGCATGCCATACGTTCTTTGGGCATCGAACCTGACATCTACCGCAATGACATGATAGGCATAGACGATATAGAGCGATACGACAAAATCATCATCTCCCCGGGTCCCGGCATACCCTCCGAGGCTGGCATAGTGCCCGGGATGCTCCAGCGCTACGCTACCTCAAAACCTATACTCGGCATATGCCTCGGACATCAGGCGATAGGCGAACGCTTCGGGGCAAAACTCAAGAACCTCCCCAACGTGTACCACGGAGTGAAATCCACCATCACCGTCAACCAGCCTGACTATCTCTTTGAAGGGTTACCTGACAAACTTGATGTGGGGCGTTACCACTCATGGGTGGTAAGCAAAGACGGTTTCCCTGACTGTCTTGAAATACTCGCGACAAGCCCCGATGGTGAGATTATGGCGCTGCGACACCGGGAATATGACATACGCGGGGTGCAGTTCCATCCCGAATCAATCCTGACACCCGAAGGCATCAATATATTACGCAACTGGATAAACCACTGAAAGCAAAGATGAAAGACCTGTTATATAAAATGTTTGAGCACAAGAGCCTTTCACGTGAGGAATCGCGCCGCGTGCTTCTCAATATCGCCGACGGCATCTACAACGAGGCACAGCTGTCGGCATTCATGACCGTGTTCCTCATGCGAAGCATCACTCAGGACGAGCTGAGCGGTTTCCGCGATGCTGTGCTTGAGCGGCGCAATCCCGTCGATCTTGACTGTTCCGATGCCATAGACATCGTGGGTACCGGCGGTGACGGCAAGAACACCTTCAATATCTCCACAGCTACCTGCTTCGTAGTGGCTGGAGCAGGACGTAAGGTGGTCAAACATGGCAATTTCGGAGCAAGCAGCGTATCCGGTGCATCAAACGTGTTGATGCAGCATGGAGTCAAGTTCACTGCCGACAACGACCGCCTGCGCCGCTCACTTGACGAGAGCGGCGTGGCATACTTGCATGCTCCGCTATTCAGCCCTGCACTCAAGAGCGTCGGACCCGTGCGCAAAGCCCTCGGTGTAAGGACTTTTTTCAACATGCTCGGTCCGCTCGTCAACCCCGTCATGCCCAAGTATCAGCTTCTCGGCGTGTATAATCTGAAACTGCTCCGCCTGTATGACTACATAGCGCGCCAGCAAGGAGTCAACTGCACCGTGGTACACTCACTTGACGGATATGACGAGATTTCGCTGACTTCGCCGTTTAAAATAGCGTCAGCCGAAGGCGAGAGACTCATGGATGCAGCCATGCTCGGACTGTCATCTGTGCATGAGAGCGACCTCTATGGAGGCGAAAGCGTTGAGGAAGCATCGGCGATATTTGACCGTGTGCTGGGCGGAAAAGGCTCCACGGCACAAGCCAACTGCGTGATAGCCAACGCCGCTTTCGCACTGAAAACCATCGAGCCGCAGATGACCATGGACGATGCCGTATCCACCGCCCGCGAGTCACTTGAAAGCGGACGCGCCCTTGAAGCTTTCCGACGTTTTGTAACCCTCAATTCCTGACAGCCATGGCAAATATCCTTGATCAGATAGTAGACAACAAGCGTCGCGAAGTGGCAGCCGAGATGGCACGTGCCGGAGGACTGCCAACGATAGCCCGTACGCCTCTGCCTCCATCTATGAAAACGGCACTGCTGCAAAGCCCTACAGGCATCATAGCTGAATTCAAACGCCGCAGTCCGTCCAAGGGAGAGATTCACCCCAAGGCGATGGTGTGCGACATAGTACCAGGCTACGAACAGGCAGGCGCCGCAGCATGCTCGGTGCTGACCGATACACCCTATTTCGGAGGAGCGTTGGCCGACCTCGCGGTAGCATCTTCATTGGTGACGATGCCCCTGCTGCGTAAAGACTTCACTATAAGTGAATACCAGATAGCACAAGCACGGATATACGGGGCATCAGCAATATTGCTGATTGCAGCCGTGCTGACAGCAGATGAAATGCAACGCTTCACCGACTATGCCCACAGCCTCGGATTAGAGGTGCTGGTGGAGGTACACAACGCCGCCGAGCTTGACAAGCTGCCCGATGGAGCCGACATGGTGGGTGTCAACAACCGTGATCTGACCACATTCCGCACCGACCCGGCACTGTCGCTACACATCGCCTCCATACTCCCTGACAAAGTGGTCAAAGTAGCTGAGAGCGGGCTGACATCAATGGATGAAGTGCGCCGACTCCGTGATGCAGGTTACCGCGGATTTCTTATCGGCGAGACGTTCATGCGCCATGACAATCCAGCCGATGCGCTGAAACGATTCATTGACGGCACGTTGCAGATATGATACGCGACAAGATAATCAAGGTATGCGGCATGCGTGACGCTGACAACATACGCCAGATATCACTCCTCAAGCCCGACTATATGGGCTTTATATTCTGGGATCATACACCTCGCTCAGCCATCGGGATGCCTGCAAGCAACATCTCTCTGCTTCCGTCCACTACGCGCCCGGTAGGAGTCTTCGTCAACGAGACAGTAGAATCAATCCTATCTACCTGCGCCGCCTACGGAATAGACACGATACAGCTCCATGGCTCGGAAACACCTGACATGTGCCGCCAGCTAAGGTCACACGGACTACATGCGTGGAAAGCCTTCGGAATCGATGCCGGTTTTGACTTTTCTTCACTCAAAGACTATGAGCATACCGTGGAAATGCTGGTTTTAGACACCAAGACACCTAAATGCGGAGGGTCGGGCAGACGTTTTGACTGGTCATTACTTGATCGCTACCACCTTGACATCCCTTATCTGCTCAGTGGCGGCATCGGTCCGGACTCGGCAAACGATGTGCTTGCCGCGTTCAGCAAACCGCATCTCGCCGGCATAGACCTCAACAGCCGCTTTGAATCAGCCCCAGGCATCAAAGACTCAGAAAAACTCACTAACTTTGCAAACTCATTGAAAAGATGAACAGACTCAACACTCTTCTAAGTAAAAAAGATAAAGACATCCTGTCGGTATATTTCACAGCCGGATTCCCCTACAAGGATTCAACAGCGCAAATCATCGAAGCTCTTGACCGCAGCGGCATAGACCTGATCGAGGTGGGCATACCCTTCAGCGACCCTATGGCAGACGGGAAGACCATACAAAACAGCTCAACCATAGCCCTGCGCAACGGCATGACCCTGTCGCTGCTGCTCCAGCAGGTCAAACAAGCCCGCAAGTCATCGCCTGACATCCCTCTCGTGCTGATGGGTTATCTCAACCCCATCATCCAGTACGGGCCTGAACGGCTGTTCAAGGAATGCAAGGAGATAGGCATTGATGCCATCATCATCCCCGACCTGCCCTTTGCCGAGTATCTGAGCGACTACAAGGATATGTGCCGCCGCTATGACATACCGATGATCATGCTCATCACGCCTGAGACATCAGATGACCGCATAAAGCTGATTGATGAACATTGCGACGGCTTCATATACATGGTATCGGCAGCCGCCACTACAGGCACACGGGATTCTTTCGGAGATGAACAACATGCCTACTTTGACCGCATCGATGCACTGCAGCTCAAGCATCCACGGCTGATCGGTTTCGGCATCTCCAACCCATCCACATTCGCCGACGCATGCGCACACTCCGCAGGTGCCATCATCGGCAGCAAATTCATAAAATGCCTTGAAGCCAATCCGCAATCACCTGAAAAAGCTGTGGACGAGCTTCTTAAGGCGATAGGTAAATGACAATAAATGAATAAAAAAGGACTGTTTGCACTCGCTTTGGGCACATTTGCCCTCGGCATCACCGAATTCATGACCATGGGCATCCTCGGTGATCTTGCCCAAAGCATGGATATTTCAATCTCAAAGGCGGGGAGGTTCATCTCCGCCTATGCTTTGGGCGTATGCTTCGGAGCACCGGCTCTGCTGTTCGTGCGCAAGATGGACCTGCGGCGGCTGATGCTCTATCTTGCCGCCATGATAGCTGTGGGAAATGCGCTCGCAGCGTTTGCACCCGGGTATTGGACGCTCTGCATAGCCCGCTTCATCTCCGGGCTGCCCCATGGAGCATACTTCGGAGTCGGAGCCATCGTTGCCCGCAAACTGGCATCGCCATCCAAGGCTGTCAGCGCAGTGTCGCTGATGATAGCCGGTATGACCGTAGCCACCTTAGGCGGCGTACCGCTGGGGACACTCGTCAGCAACCTGCTGTCATGGCGTGTGGCATATGTGATAGTGGCAGTGTCCGGCATACTCAATTTCATTGCCATATGGTGCTGGGTTCCGAGAGTGGAAGGGTTGGAGGACCAAGGATTCAAAGGGCAGTTCCGCTTCATACGCACACTGCCGCCATGGCTCATATTCGGCGGAATACTTCTCGGACAGACCGGCATTTACTGCTGGTACAGCTTCATCGACCCTCAGCTTACGCTCGTGTCTGGTTTCAGCCGTGATGCCATGTCGTGGCTGATGGTAATAGCTGGACTGGGCATGTTTGTCGGCAATCTCACTGCCGGACAGCTTGCTGACAGGTTCAAGCCCGCAGGTGTGGCTACATGCGTGCAAATCAGTGCCATACCCATCCTGTTACTCTTTTACTTCTTTGCCGACATCAAAATCTGCGCTGTGGTGCTGATGTTGCTCGGCACTGCCGCCCTTTTCGGTTCGGGAAGCCCGCTGCAAAGCTCCATCGTCAGCTACTCACGCGGAGGGGAGATGCTCGGAGCGGCTTGCATACAGATAGCCTACAATGCCGGCAATGCGATAGCTGCATGGCTCGGCGGCGAGGTCATCCGTGAAACAGGTGACTACCTGTCACCGTCAATCGTCGGGTTGCCGCTCATTGCAATAGGATCATCGCTGCTTTTCTACCTCTATTACCACTACGAGCGTGTCAGGAAAGTCTGAACGTCCCACGCACCCTCCGACGTATCACCACGATGCTCAGCAACGTAAGCACCAGCATTATGCCAAGCATGACCAGGACAGTCGGAAAAAGCGATGACGGCGAAGCCTGCATCATCTCAAGCTGAGAAGACCACAGTCCCTGAGCCACCCATACGGCGACACCTGCCAACACTACTACCCCGGCATTGATGACAGCCACCATGCGCACGTAAGCCTTGGATATATCGCCAGGGAAATAGCCGAGAAGCATAAGGTCATGAATTTTGCGTTGGTTTTTCTGCAACAGAAGGTAAATGCTCAGTACGAGGATGAAAAATGACAGCAATGTTATCACCACTCCTATCGCCACAACTACCGATGTGGTCAAGCGTAAGAAAAAAGTCAATTGACCCGACTGGGATGTATCTCCGCCTTGCTCGTATCCTTTATCCGCAAGATAAGCACTTATGGCAGGGTCGCCTTTGTCTACCACCTTCACTATCAGGCGTGACGGGGAGGGAGCTCCCATCTTAGAGCTGAAACGTCGGTTAGCTTCGGAGAGGAACGCCTCTGGCACGGCTATCGTGTTAAGACGCGATGAAAAACCTACGATACGCGCATCTACGGTTGCTTCATCTCCATTGCCGCTCAACGAGAGCTTCAGCGGAAGCATACCTATCATGGATTCGCTCAGCTGCGGCATGCCATGGGATGCCGCATAACCGAAATTATACAGGGCAAGATAGTCCTTGGGGATTATAATCGGCACTATACCCCCTTTACGAGGGTCATAATTCCATTCCCGAGGAGTCACATCAAAGAACTCATCGGGGATGGTCTCCAGAAAAAGAGATGTCGAAAGCCGTCCCCCACCCATAGAAGCAGAAGCATTGACATTGAAATCGGCGGCGGTGAATGCGCCTACTTTTCGTGCCCAAGGCTGATTGCTGATGTCACGGATTTCGTCAGCCGAAAACGATGAATTTCCGCTCCCAAACAGACCTCCAAGACCGCTGACGCGTTTGGACACCACTATATAATTTTCGCCAAACAGCTTGTCCTCATCATGCCATATCGAAGTCACGTCACGGTAAAACTGCAACGCTACGGAGACTATAGCCAGCCCCACAAATGTAGCCACAGCATAACCTGCAAGCTGCCCAGCCGATATGTTACGCCTAAGCAGACGCCATACCATGTCACCATACTTATTATCTTTATTCTTCATAGCAGTATAGTACGGTCAAATTCAAGAGAGAGATGGTTACCTACGGATGTGGCTATCACCGCCGCACCACGTTCACGAGCGACATTATCTATCAACTGTGCGACAATCCTGTTATTGCGCTGATCAAGATGGCTGACAGGTTCGTCAAGCAGCAAGAAGTCCATAGGCTGACACAACGAACGTATTATCGCCACCCTCTGCATCTGCCCTATGGAAAGATGTCCGCCAAGCTCCGAAGCCTTGTCTGCGATGCCGAGAGCATCAAGAAGCTCCATCAGCTGCGTCTCTGTATAAGTCCGGGTCAATCGGTTCTTGATTTGCAGATTTTCCATAACTGTCAGCTCCGGAAAGAGCCTCATATCCTGTGGGAGATAAGCAATATTGTAGCGACGCACCCTGCACCAGTCTTCGGGAGCAAGACCGCGCACGTCCCTGCCGTCAAAAGCTATCACACCGTCATAGTCACAACGCGAACCGTAGATAAACGCACACATCGATGACTTGCCAGTACCGCTCTCGGCACTGACCAGATAGCGGTGTCCGCGCTCAAAGGTCAACTCCTCAAGCCACACATGACTGCCCCGTATGATGTCGGTAGTCTCCTCACCGCGGAATACACGCGGCAATGTACGGCTTAAAGTAATACACTCGATATTAACCTCTGCATAGGATGGTTTTGTCATACGGCTTATTCGTTGACAGCTGATTCAACATATGTTTTCAGGAATGGGCCCTTGGTGTCAGGGAAAGTCATCTCCATCTGCAAGAACTGGGGTTGCAGATTCGCTTTAACCTGTACAGGTCGGTCAAACATGCCCTTATATCCTTGCGGCATCATGAAATAAGCCCCTCCAAAACGGCTCTCAAAAGCCGGAGCCATGGAGTTTTCACGTGTCGGCTCAAACGGTATGGTGGCGATACCGAGATTGCCGTCGATATTACCTATGTATATCTTCATGCCGGGAGCCGAAGCCACATAACGTCCCTCTCCGTCAGAAGACACCGACGCACCCATGCCACGGGCAAGTGCAACAAGACTCTGCACCGAGGCATTCACATCTTCCTGCTCCATATCTGCCATCACAAGCAGTGGAGCGATATGCCCCAGCTCGTCATCCGCAGAGTCGACAGACTGACCGGCGACAGCCACCGTCCCCTTGACCTTGGCAATAAAAGGAAGCACCGATTCAAGCATGCCGCGCTGCTCAAAGGGCATCATCGGCATAGCCATCCTAAGCCATCCGCCAAGCGTTTCACCATTATCAACTCCCACAGCAAGGGCATAGTTGAAACTGCCAGGCACATAACGCAGGAAATCCCTATCTATGTTACGGAAGCCGTCGGCGGGGACAATCTCTCCGTCGCTCAGCATGAGCTGCATATCCGCCTGGGCAGACATGCTGCCGAGCTTGACATTTGCGGCAATCCATGTGTCGGTATCCTTAAGACCCATGGCTGCCAGATTCATAACGATCCCGGCAGCATCAGAAGCCTCAATGAATTCCACCAGACCGCGATGTGAGGTGAAATTCTTATCAGACGCTTTCTCAAGCACCTCTGATATTTCTGAAACCACATGAGCTGCATCTCCTTCCATAGTCCATGCCTGACCATCTTTGACAATGGTCACCAATCTGCCGGAATAGACCGTAAAGCCATCGCGAGTCTCAGGGTTCCCTGTCACCTCCTCCATAGCTTGCGCGTACCCTTCGGCATCTTTGATAAGGTACGTCAGGATAAAATCCATCCGCTCGGCAAAAACCATCACATGCTTTGCATCGATATATGGGACAGCTTTGACGATGCTTTCATATACCTGATTACCTATAGTGGCACTTATGCGTGATTGCATCTGCGGTGGCAGAACAACGCCCGATGATGTGATGTTACATCCGGCATTTTTCGCGACTTTCTCCATATTGACGACAGCCACAAATGTAGCATCATCCGGGACATTATCAAGCAATGAATTATCGGCTTTACTGCACGCTGAAAGTATAGCTATACATAAAGAAACGGCAACCAATAGAGATGTTATCTTCGGGTACTTTAGACCCACGATAGGTTTCAGAGTTATTGACGACATAAAAATGTATTCTAAGGGTTAAACGGACTAAACCTATTTTTAAAACTCAGTCCTGACAATTAACGAATAACAAGCGAATATACGTAAAATGAGCGCCAATCCGCTTTTTTTAACACAAAAAAGCACTATAAGCATGCCCATGCCAGAACTTTAAAGCCCCACAACTTGTCATATCATAAAAGGAGATAATATCAACATCTCCCATAAGCGACCATGATTAAGCGATTAATAAGATTATCAGGCAAAAGCGCCTTAGCTATAATAGCATCTATGGCGTTAGCCGCATCATCTTACGATGCCCAAGGACAGGTATGGTGGGGAGCATCATACTCTCCTACATACCCATGGGGACCCACTGGGTATTGGAGTCCTGGAGTAAGCATTGGTTCAGGAGGTGTATCTTTCAGTCTGAACATCGGAAGCGGATATAACCCAGTGTACTATAATCCCGCGCCAGGATATGTTGATCCTATATACTACAATCCTCCACCAGCATATTATCCAGCACCCGCCCCACCAGTGGTAGCGCCTCCGGTCACACCACCTCCCCGTCAACCTGCATATAATTTCCCCAACGGCAACGGATGGTCATTAACCCCAGGACGGCTTCCAAGCCCAGGACGGCTTTAGCGAGAGACAACATGTTTGTAATCCTCCATATACCGAGAGCGAAGCATATCTGATATTACACGAAATGCCAGCTTCTCACAAGAAGAAACCGAAAGAAAAAAGAGGGGACGTTGAATTATCTATGCTCCTATCTTTTTCTCCTCTCTTCTCCTTCCCCGGACATCCACCACTCCGGGGAAGTTTTTTTTATTTTTGCGGCATTACGTCAGTGAGGCAGACATGCCATGGTATGTCCCTACAAGGATAAGGATTATCCGAAACGTGAGATTTTCTTAAGCGTACCCTCGTCAAGTATCTTGATCTTGCGCCCGTCGACCACTATGATTTTTTCATTGACAAAAGCCGATAGAGTACGGATGGCATTGGAAGTAGTCATATTTGACAGGTTAGCCAGATCCTCACGAGCCATATATATGTGGAGGGTCATATTGTCAGGTTCATACCCATAGTGCTCCCTGAGTAACATCAAAGCCTCTGCAAGACGTCCGCGTATATGTTTCTGTGTGAGATTGACAATACGGGTGTCGCTGTTGCCGAGATTGCATGCAAGTTCATGGATGAAAAAGCGGTCGACCTGGATGTTCTTTTCAAGAAGTGTCTCTACCACCGAGAGAGGGATCGCCCCGGCTACCGACGGCTCGAAAGCACATGCGCTTGACACATAGGGAGTGCCGGCAAAATGAGCACGATAGCCGAAATACTGCACAGGGCGCAGAAGGCGTATGATCTGCTGACGTCCTCCCACGCCGTCCTTGAACTTTTTAATCTTACCTTTCAGCAAAGTCCACAGATATTCCGGTTCGTCCCCTTCACGGTAGACAAACTGGTTTTTCTTGAACGAGTGGATAGTGAAATTATCTGTCACGAGACGTTTTTCTTCAGGCATGAGGATAGACCACATGTCTGACATGTCTTCGCTTATGACTTTTTCAAGTGCGAACTTTATCATTTTGTACCTTAGAGGAGGAGACCTTGGAATCTTGACTACAACTTTTGCAAAATTAGCGGTTTTTTATCACCTTGACAAGAGTTAGGGCGAATTTAATTGAAATATTCAATCAAATCCGCCCTGATAGCTTTATATCTGTCAGACAGAAACGTGTGTCTAAGCCATAATCAAGCAAGTCAATAGTTCCATTCGCCTGAAATCATCTGCAAGTTGTCACAGCCGATGGTGCGCACATCTGTCAGCATATTGAAGCGACAGTTGATATACGTAAGCGATGAGTCAAACGATACATCGAGTGTCTGCAGCTGATTGTTGTTGCAAATCAGACGCTGTAAGAATGTCTGATTGCTGAGGTCAAGGGTTACAAGGTCGTTGTACTGGCAGTCGACATATTGCAGATTCTGACAGTTTTCGACCGAGAGTGTAGTCAGATCGTTGAACGCACATACCAGGTCTATCAGAGCCGGACAGTTGTCCACCGACAGACTCGTCATGTTATTGTCACTGCACATGAAAGCACTGAGAGCTGGCAGATTTCTGACTGCCATCTGCGAGATGCGGTTGCTGTCAATGTTGATGTTCTGCAGGTTTTCCACACCAGCGAGCACCAGCTCGGTCAGCTTGTTGTAACCGCAGTAAAGATTCTTCAGAGCCGTGCATCCGGTCACATTGAGCTGTTCTATGTGGCAGCTTTGGCAATTAAGAGTGACGAGAGTGGGAGATCCTGAGACATCCAACGAAACAAAATAATTACCAGCCACATTGAGGTATTTGAGAGCCGGAGTGTCAGAGAGGCTGATGTCCATGAGCCTGTTACGGTAGAGATTGAGCGAAACGAGAGCGGGACATCCGCTTACAGAAAAATCAGTGAGCCTGTTGCGGCTGGCGTTTGCGTCTGTAAGAGCGGGACACGAAGCAAGCGTGAGTTCAGTCAGCCTGTTGCCGCTGACATCCACCTTGACGAGCGATTTAAAACCGCTTATATCAAGACTGCCCGCCAGACGCTTGTCTTTCCAGTCTATTGACACGATACGTCCGTTTTCCACTTTAACACCCTCCCACGAAGCAGGATCATTAAGATTGGTGATTTTGAGTGCTGCGGCATTGGTGGCATCATCCACCCCCGGAGACTGCAAGAACGCTTTCATAGCTTTCATTTCAGATTTGTCAGCCGCCGATGCGCCAAAACCAGCTGCCAACACCGTCATCGCTGTCAACAGTAGATATAACCTGCGTTTCATAATCAATTGTGTTTTAAGGAGATTTATATGTGATTAAATATCTTTATCTGATAAAAGAAACAACAAATATCCCCATATTGTTTCAAAATACTGTTGGCATAAAAGAAACGCAATAAATGTTAACAGCGATTGCAGATTGCCAAGAATGTAGATTCAAAACCGAAGTGCAAAAAC
>LUJR01000010.1 GCA_001689515.1 Bacteroidales bacterium M7 | reverse complement strand
CTCTAACACAGCCTTTTTACCATGCGCCAAAATCGGAAAGCAACAGCAGCGGAATAGAGGGTTGTATGTCCGGAAATAATAACGGTCTTTCCGCATCCGAAGGCGGCAAAATTTTAAGTGAGATGCCAAATCTTTTGCCGGAAGAATCTTCACGAAGGGTCGTTCAAGATGCCAAATCATGATTGGAGCTGATGAGGCAGCATGATAATCTTGGGCCTACAATCGGGATCTCTGTATGTCTGCGAAACTTTCACACGCCACAGATTGGATATTAAATTGGCTTTCGATATAGAAAACCTCCGCAAATCTAACTCAGCAACCAAAAACATATATCGGATGCCGGATAGCCATACTTCATTTATTCAATGCCGATTTCATATTGAGTTGCCATAATGAGTATGACTTTGGTTGCCGAATTGAACTAGCAAATTGGAGCATAATAATGGATAATAAATTTGCCGTATAATAATCAGACAGAGCATATGTCATATCGGTTATGCCTAAAACCGAAGTCATTATGACGCTATGTCATATCCGGAATTGGTTCAAAAAACGTGCTTGCAGTAGGCTTGGATGTGGCAATTGAAAGTTGACACAGATGCCCGCAGGGGGAAGTAGGCTATTATCCAATTAATACAATATAATATGTTGATATACAGTAATAATACTGCCCAATAATCACAATATGAGAAACAAATTGGTAACAAATATTATTTTTATTTGTATGCTTGATTAATATTGGGGAATTGATGTCTATTCCCTACATAATCCACAACCGTGCCAAAATAAAGGCAGCTGTCACGAATACCGCTGTTTTCAAAGCTATTTAGGAGGAATTCGGCGCTTTCAAGGCCTATATATCAGGCTTATGTCCCGGAGAATCAATACTTGATCACAAATCAAACATTTCCGGACTTCTTTCTCCAGTCGATAGGCGTTTTCAATTCCCACCGGCCCGCATCTTCACATCACCTTCAAAAGAAATGGCCGACTCATAGACCCTGCACTCCTCTTTAATGTTCTCAAAATGTAATTAAACCAACTCTTAATGTTAATTATACACGGTGCTGTGCCATTATATGAATCACTGGCTAATAAACAGGAATAGTTTTCGTGTGCTGCATCAACTCTTAAAGAGTGTAGATGTTGCCGTGATGAATGGTTAAATATGGATAAGAACATAAGACAACAACCATACTTGCCACGTCGTAAGGCGGAGCGACCTTGTGATAGGATCGCCCCGCTTGATTATTCAAAATTTTCGGCCGTTGGAAGATGCATTTTGTTGCATATAATTCGCTTCGGCCGAAAAAATTATGTCTCACTTCCAAAGTGTATATAAATGTCTGAGACTTATATAATCATTTTCATGTTCAAACATTATAATATCATAAAGACCTGAGAACTTATTTATAATATCCACAAAAGCATTACGGCTGTTAGTCTTAGCATAAAGTCGATCAGTCTCACATAGAACCAATACAAAAGCGGCAAATAAATCCAATTTATTAAAAAGAAGCATTGCATGATTCAGGAGTAAATTAGATTTATCTAATTCTAGACATTTATTCATTTCATACGAATCAACTTTAAAAGGTATTAATAACTCAGTATTATTTTCATTTACAGAGATTTCATTTAAGAAAGCAAACTCACTGTTATCAAAAAAATGTTTAAAGTCTATGTAACAGGGTATAACTTCATTTGTGAACATCTCACATACTTTAATTGACTCAACAAACTTTACTTTTTGTTTTCGATTTTGCCATACTACAACAATGAACGGAATCGCAGCAGTAACTACGATTGAACATATAGTCAATGCAATCTCAAGATTAAATTCCAAACAGCTTAATGTTTCTTTAGAATTATATACCCTTCTCCAGTCTGTTGAATCGTATAGTTATTTCTCATTTTGTTTACAGTACCAATACCGCCAGCAGCAATTCCAAGTACTAATGCGGCTTTAGCTGCTCCTCCGATTATTATAGCCGCTGTTCCTCCTGCTAGTGCTGAACCTGTAAATGGGATAGCCCCACCAAATCCACCGGCTGGTGCTGTAACAACAGTTGCCGCAGGAGTAGCTATTGCCAACGCAATAGAAGTTGCCAAGGCACCTGCAGCAACTACCCATGCGGCATTTCGAACACGTTTGATCTTTTTAACTTTTATAGTTAATTCACCAGTGACCTTGATGTACTGTTCATCGCTTTTAAGCGCATCTGCTAATTCTTTGTTCGTGGAAACCGTTTTCATACTTGATATATTTAACGTGAGTTCGATGAAAATTAAGTAGCTGAAAATTTGGTGATTAGCGATAAAAGTATTAAATTTAAAGTGCTAAAATTCAAACAAATACTCTTATCGCTATGCTCACCGAGGACAAAATTACTGAAATTTTCGTAATGGCAGATGAGTTCTGCAAAGTTTTTAATCTACAAAAGTTTTTAATCTACACTGTTATTCTCATATCGTGTTTTATACCTGCTGGTGGATTTGTAGACTTGATTGCTTTTGATTTGAATCAAGTGGGAAGATGTATTTCCCGGATAGGGTGGAATGTCTTTTAATGTGTCATATTTAAGGAATTGGAAAAGGTATTGAGCATATTCAAAAATCTTGGCGTTTTGATTTTGAAGTATTTGTAATAGTCTCTGAGATTCGACTACATCTGGGTATAACCATTCCATTTTAAATGACGTGATATCTTTGGGGAAGCCAAAATGCAATGTTCCATCTGCTTTTTTAATTATTGATACTTTTTGATTTACTTTAGAGACTGAGGGTATAAAGGTTTGCAATGGAGGTATTAAAATGCCTCCGCCATGTTTAATCTTGTTGGCATATTCTGCATTTTTTCTTCGTGTTGTTTCAAAGAATGAGATGCTCTTTTTGAGAAATGCTGGGAATACCATGTTGTCAGAATATTTTTGCTGTAACAGTTCTTTGATTCCTTGGGTGTTGGGATCAGAAGTCCATCTGCAATTGTTGATTGCATCAAGGAAGTCTTCTTGGGTATGCAGTTCGGGTGCAAGTTGGAAGGCAAATTTAATGATCTGTAGCAGTGTATCATAGCATGAATTATATCCGAGGATTGCATCTTGTATATGGTAGAACTGTAAAAAAATGTCACCATCTGATTTGGGAATTTGTGATTTTACTTCCAGTTTCAGTGCTTTGAGGTGTTCATAGCTGGCTTTGTCAAATTGAAAACAGAAACAAACGCATCTCGTCAAAGCAGCCATTAAGTTTTGATTGTCGTTAGCTCCACAATTATAAAATTGGTTTTTGACAATCATTTCAAGTAAAGGGGCACTACGGAATATCTTTTCTGTTGGATTCATGTATTAAGTCAAATACGTAATCAATTAGATGTCAAATTGAATTACTCTGTGTTGCAAACCTACGAATAGTTTATGAATTACATGTAATGATTCTTGGGTTATTTTTGTGGGAGAAATTGAGGAGCGCGGAGAGATTTATTAACTAATTTGGTTTATAAAATAAATATATTTACATTTGTGGATGAAATGAAAATTTTGTTGATTATGACTATGAGGTTTTTTAACGGTTTTGGTCGTGGGCTGGGGCTTCGGGGGCTTTGGCTGGCGGGGTGTGTTATTGTGGCCGCGTCCTTGCGAGGGGCAGATATGGTGCGATTGGATACAGTGCAGTCGGATTTGGCTCGGTTGGATGGGGCTGCGGTTGGCGGTGATTCTTTGGGGGTGACGTTGGGAGAGGTGGTGGTGAAGGCTCGGCAGGGGGTGCGGGTCGGGGAGAAGGTGGTGTACCGTCCGGAGGGGGAGTTGGTGCGGGTGGTCAATTCGGGGATGCAGCTGCTGGCTGGATTGGGGATTCCGGAGCTGGTGGTGGATGTGGCTACAGGGACTGTCTCGCTGATGGGAGGGGGACGGCTGCAGATGCGCATCAATGGTCGCCCGGCTTCAGTGTCAGAGGTGGCAGCACTGTCGCCTAGCGATATTGTGAAGGTTGAGTATATCGGTGACCCGGGGGTGCGTTACGGTGATTATGACGGGGTGCTTGACATTTCAGTCAAACGGGGTGTTGAGAGGGGCGGGACGGTTTTCGCCAATCTGCTCCAGTCGGTCAACCGCGGCTGGGGTGACTATGCGGTGTCGCTGAAATATAATGTGGGAGGGAGCCAGTGGGGCGTGGACTACCACAGCAATCCGATGTGGCAGATGGACTGCTACCGCGACAATGTGGAGAGGATTGTGACGGCTGACGGTGCGGAGGTGACGAGGACGGAGAATGGTGTGGCTGTGCCTAACCGCATGGTGACGCACCAGGCTACGATGACTTATTCGTATGTGCAGGGGCGTGATATGTTGCTCAATGTGCAGGGGCGGTTGTATCATACGGACAACAGGTATGCAACCGAAGGCGAGATTGTTACGATAACGGATGAGAAGGAAGTGCGGTCGTATGAGCGCGAGGTCAATCCAGTCAGGTCGTGGCAGGGGGATCTGGATGTGTATCTGCATCAACGCATAGGTACGCATCACACGGTATGCGTGAATATCGTGCCTACGTGGACTGAGTCGCATTCGGCGCATGAATATGAGACCGACGGAGTGAGGATCGACAATAGATTGAATAGCCGTGGGATGCGGCTGCTCGGTGAAGCTCTGTGGGAGGGACGCATAGGCTGCGGTATGCTGTCGGCAGGGCTTAGGGGTAACGGTGTGTGGACTGATACAGACAATGGGGTGCGGAGTTTCCGCGAAGAGGATGGACGAGGCAGCGTGTTTGCGCAGTGGAAGCAGAGCAGTGAGCAGTTGCAATATTATGTCGGCGGGGAGATGGGGCGGTATTCCTGGGGAATACGGGATGTTTCTCAGACGGGCGGTCGGTCGCTACATGTTGCGACCCTACTGGACGGATTCAGGGCTTATGGGCGGTATGTCACGGAGAATTGTGGAGCGGTGTCACTGTATGCCGAGAGTGTGACGAAATATCCCGGATTGGATGAGCGCATGCCGACATTGCAGCGTATTGACGGCTATCAGTGGTATTGCGGACAACCCGACTTGAAGCCATGGCAGCAATATACGGCGAGGATAAAATATGACCACAGGATACGCGAGGCTGCCGTAGGGTTGCAGTTGGGCAATGTCCGTGCGGTCAATCCTGTGATGGCGGTAAAGACCTATGTTGATGGTATGATTCTGTCCATGCCCATCAATCACGGTTATAACAATCATTTTGAGGTCAAGGGAAATGTCAGACTGCCTCTGCTGTCGGGGCTGCTGACTGTAACAGCTGAGGGAGGATGGCATCTTTTCAAGAGCCATGGTGAGCGTTACCATCACAGCTATTCGCAGCCGTTTGTCAATGCTCAGTTTATGGTGATGCGCAGTCACTGGTGGGTGATGGTGAAATATAACAGTGCATATAATGTGTTGTGGGGTGAGAAGATTTCCACGACCAACAATAATCTGCTTAACATCGGAGTGGGTTACACTTACCGCTCTGCCACTGTGATGGCTGGTGTGGTCAATCCGATAGGCAATGTGGCTCTTAGGAGCCGCGACCTCTCAGCATTGGCTGGATATGAAAGGATTTACCAGGCAGCGAGTTCGCGACAGCTCGTGTGGGTCGGTGTGACGCTTAATTTGCATCGCGGCAAGCGGAAAGCACAGATGCAGAAGAAATTAGATAATACTCATCAATATAAATCAATAAACAACGTAACGAAATGAAAAAGATGATTATCACGATGGCTGCATGTGGAGTGCTGTCATGTCAGGCAATGTCGGGGCAGGTGCTGACTCTGAGATTTGTCAATCTTCCTTATGCTGAAGGGACGCTCTATGTGTCGGTGTCGGCTGACGGGAAACCTGTGGGGGCGCAGATGGCAGAGGTGTCTGCCGAGACGGTGGAGATGGCATTTGATGTCAAGGAAGCAGGGACGTTGGCTGTGCAGGCATTCCAGGATCTCAATGATGACCGTCAACTGGATTTTGACTCATACGGACGCCCTGAAGAACCGTGTGTGCAGACCACGGTTGAGGGCGGCGGTGTGCATGAGATAGAATTGAAGCAGTATTGACCGTAAATATGTTTATTTTGTCAGCCTTTAGTGTTATATTTGTAGCATGAGACCTGATGAGAGTCTGGGTATAATCACGCAGATGATGGCGCAGACGCGGCGGAGCGTGCTCGGCGGAGCCTATCTGCCACTGCTTGTGTGGGGGTGGGTGACTGTAGCTGTCGGGATGGCAGTGTATTTCTCTGTCGTTCTGACTGCTGATCCTCGCCACTATCTGCTGTGGTTTCTCATCCCGCCATTAGGTTTGGCAGGAATGCGCCTGTTCCGGCGTGGGCGACATGTGGCTGTCCGCACAGCCCTGACCGCTCCGCTCCACAGCATATGGTGGATGCTGACGGCAGTGTTGCTTAGTTTCTCGGTGACATCTTATTTCGTGAGTTTCAATGTGCTTTTCTTCGTGCTGCTGTTGCTCGCCATAGGGTGTTATGTCACCGGGGCGTTGGTAAAGTATCCGTTTTTGCAGTATTCATCGGTGGCTGGATTTGTCTTAGCCGCTTCGATGTGGTTGGTGACTGACGAGAGACGGATATTGCTGTTTGTTGCGGCGATATTTGCAATGATGATTATCCCCGCCTATAAGATGAAAAAAGACTTGAAAGATGAAAGAGCTTGATCCGCTGATACATTCGCAGCTTCGTCTGGCGATCCTCTCGCTGCTGATGAGCGTGGAGGAGGCAGACTTCATGTACCTCAAAGACAAGACCGGGGCGACCACCGGCAATCTGAGCGTGCAGATAACAAAACTCGCCGAGGCATGTTATATCAGTGTCACAAAGACATTTAACGGCAAGCGTCCTCGCACCACCTGCCGCATGACCGACAAGGGTCGCGCTGCCTTTGCTGAATACATCGCCGAGCTGCAAAGCCTGATAGCCCCGGCGATATGCGCTGATGCCGATTTTGGCAATGACGCAGGTTTGTGCCTGACGTAGAGGGTATGATATGACAGACGTGATGACCAAGGAGCAGCGGTCGCGCTGCATGAGCCGCATCAAGGGCAAAGATACCAAGCCCGAGATGATAGTGAGGCGGTGGCTGTGGTCGCGGGGCTACCGCTATCGCAAACATGTCAAGCGTCTGCCTGGGACACCTGACATAGTGCTCCGCAAGTATGGCATCGTCATCTTTATCCACGGTTGCTTCTGGCACGGTCACGAGGAACACATGCACCTGCCAAAGTCCAATGCCGACTTCTGGACCGCCAAGATCCGCCGCAACAAAGAGCGCGACGAAGCGCAGAAAGACCGCCTCCGCGCCATGGGCTGGAACGTCCTCACCGTATGGGAGTGCCAGCTCAAACCCGCAGTCCGCGCCCGAACCCTCGCCTCCATCGAATACTTCATCAACCACTCCTACCTGATGAAGCAGCAATCCCCCGCCTACGCCGATGCTGCCCCTGCTGGCGAGCCCCTCCCCATGGCAGCCGAGTCAGAAACCTCTTATGGGGAGTAATAGATGCTGTAATGCCATCCCGTGGCATGTCCGCATCATCAAGTGCTAATGTTATCTATGGCAAGCAGACATGCCACGGCATGTCCCTACAAGTGTGTAAAGTGAGATAGTGGATGCGTCCGTGGAGGTATCGGTTAGGGGCGGGTGAGTTCGTAGAAGGCGATGGCTGAGGCGGCGGCTACGTTGAGGGAGTCGACGCCGTGGGACATGGGGATTTTGGTGACGAAGTCGGAGGCGGTGATTACGCTCTGGCTGAGGCCGTCGCCTTCGGTGCCGAGGATGATGGCGAGGCGGGGTTGGCGTTTCAGTTCTTGCGAGTCGAGGGGGACGGAGTCGTGGCGGAGTGCCATGGAGACGGTGGTGTAGCCGAGGGCGTGTAGGACTTGGTTGGGGTCGCCGTCAATCCATGACCAGGGGACGAGGAACACTGAGCCCATGGAGACGCGGATGGCGCGGCGGTTGAAGGGGTCGCATGAGGTGCGGGTCAGCAGTACTGTATCGATGCCGAGGGCGGCTGCGGAGCGGAATATGGCACCGATGTTGGTGGTGTCTACTACGCCGTCGATGACGGCTATGCGTCCTCTGTCGGCGGGGCAGATATGGCTTGCCGACTGCTCGGCGGGGCGGCGCATGGCGCAGAGCACTCCGCGGGTGAGTTTGTAGCCGGTGAGGGTCTGGAGGATGTCACGCTCACCTGTGTATATGGGCATGTCGGCAGGGCATCGGGCTATGATGGGGGCGGCGTCGCCTGTGATGTGCCGCTCTTCGCAGAGCAGGGCTACGGGGACGAGTCCTCGGGAGAGTGCCGTCAGGATGACTTTGGGGCTTTCTACTATGATGAGGGCTTCGTCGGGATGCAGGCGGTTGCGGAGCTGTGTGTCGGTGAGGCTGGCAAACATGGCAAGCCCGGGGGCGGTGATGTCGGAGACGCGGCAGAGGTTCATGGATAATCAGTGGGTTTGATGCGCTGCGGCACAGCGCGTTACATGTATCATGATCAGAGTGGCGGATTAAACTCCACCAATTGTAGGGACATGCCATGGCATGTCTGAATAGGCTGTCTGATAATGGATCAAATGGTGGCGGTCGGCAGACATGCCATGGCATGTCCCTACAAAGTGAGGTGATCCAAGATCAGTTATGCTACATCCGCGTTGGCGCATTTAGAGGATGAGGCAGGCGTCGCCGTAGGAGAGGAAGCGGTAGGTGCCGGCGAGGGCGTAGTCGTACATCTTGCGCCAGTCGCCGGTGGTGAATGCCGAGACGAGGAGGAGGAGGGTGGAGCGGGGCTGATGGAAGTTGGTGACCATCCCTTTGACGATGCCAGGGGTGTAACCCGGGGCGATGATGAGACGTGTGGATGCTACTATGGAGGATGTGCCTGTTGCATCGAGATGGCGCAGAAGTGCTTCCATGGACTCTTTGGCGGAGAGACGGGGATGGGCGGGGTCATAGGGATACCACTGAGGCACTTCATCGTCCTCTATGCCCATATGCTTCATGCAGCCGAGGTTGTAGAGGCTCTCAAGGGTACGGACTGAGGTGGTGCCGACGGCTATGACACGGCGGTCGTCGCGAGCCAACGCCTCTATGACGGGGCGGTCTACGGCAAAAAATTCGTTGTGCATCGGGTGCTCGCCGATGGTGTCGGACTTGACCGGCTGAAATGTTCCGGCTCCCACGTGGAGCGTCACCTCATGGCGAGGGATGCCTCGGCGGTCAATCTCGGCAAGCACCTCGTCGGTGAAATGCAACCCTGCTGTGGGGGCTGCCACCGAGCCGTCGATATGGGCGTAGACCGTCTGATAGTCATCGCTGTCGCTCTCTTCTGTCCCGCGGTTGAGGTAGGGGGGGATGGGGATTTCGCCGGCTGCGCTGATGATGGTGGCAAATGTTGCCGTGGGGTCATCCCAGCTGAAACGGATGACAGACGAGTTGCCCACACGGTCAATCCTCTCGGCGTGGAGCATGATGTGCTTGCCGTCAATATCCAGCGGCAGGGAGAGTGTGCCTGACTTCCACTTTTTGCTGTTGCCTACGAGGCATACCCACTCGCAGCTGCCTGTGGATGCAAAATTGACCGCATAGTCGCGCGGGCTGTGAGGCTCGAGACAGAAAATCTCTATCAATGCACCCTGCGTGTTGCCACCATCGGTGGGAGATGGCTGTTTGCGGAAACGCAGACGGGCATTGATGACGCGAGTGGCGTTATATACGAGCATCGCATCGGCGGGGAGGAGATCGGGCAGTTCGGCGAAGATGTGCGTCGACAGCGAGCCGTCATGGTCACGCTTGAGCAACAGGCACTGTTCGCGCTGAGCAAGGGGATGCTTGGCTATGCGTTCGTCGGGGAGGTCGTAGTCAAATTGGGCTATGTCGATGTCTTTGACGGTCATTGTCGTGTGGAAATCGGTGGATGGGCGGATGCACCAGGGTGCATCCTTACGTTTTGGTGGGGTTATTTTATCAATTTGAGGGCTTGGGGGAGGAGGGGATGGTGTGGGTCGAGGTAATGGACTTCGGGGCGGCGTTTGAGCCATGTGAGCTGTTTTTTGGCGTAGACGCGGGTGTTTTTGGCAAGACGGGCTATGGCTGTGTCGCGGTCCATTGTGCCGTCCATCATGGCGAACATCTCTTTATAGCCCACGGTGTTGAGGGCGTTGAGGTGGCGCAGATGGTAGAGCGATGCAGCCTCAGCCTCCAAGCCGTCGGCTATCATACGGTCGACACGGCGGTTGATGCGGTCAAACAATTCGTCTCTCGGGTAGTCTATCGCCATGGTGACTGTGCGCCATGGGCGTTGCTTGACCTGCCCGGTGCGCAGACGTGATGCCGGTATGCCGCTCTGTAGGGTGATTTCGATGGCATGGATGACGCGGCGCGGATTCTGCAAGTCCACCGCATCCGCGCTCTCTGGATCGATGTCGCGAAGCCACTTGACCATATGCTCCAGTCCGTGGCTGTCATACTCTGCCAATACCGTCTGGCGTATTTCGTCAGAGATGGTAGGTATGTTGTCGATGCCTCGGGTGACGGCATCTATGTACATCATAGACCCTCCGCACATCACTGCGTAGTCGCTGTGCTCCCACAGGCGCGGAAGCAATGTGAGAACATCAGCTTCATACTGGGCTGCGCTGTAGTAGGCATCCAAGGGCAGCGTCGCCACGAAATGATGTGGCACTGCCGCCAGTTCGTCAGCCGTGGGAGCTGCGGTGCCTATGGGCATGCCTTGATAGATTTGCCGCGAGTCGGCTGAGATTATCTCACAGCCGAGCTCGCGGGCAATGTCTATGGCAAGCGCGGTCTTGCCCGAGGCTGTCGGGCCTGTGACCACGATGAGGGTCTTAGTGGTATCGGTCAAGGGTCGGTGATTATTTGCCCTCTGCTACCAGACGGGCTATCTCTACGATTACATCACGGGCTTTCTCCATCGAGGGGATGGGTACGAACTCGTAGCGTCCGTGGAAATTAAGACCTCCGGCAAAGATGTTGGGGCACGGCAGGCCTTTGAACGAGAGCTGTGCGCCGTCTGTGCCTCCGCGGATGGGCACTACATGGGGAGTGATGTCAAGATTTTTCATCGCCTCGACAGCAACATCGATGATGTGCATCACCGGCTCTATCTTCTCGCGCATGTTGTAGTACTGGTCCTTGATCTCGATGGATGCGCAACCGGGGAACTCGTTGTTGATTTTGCGTGTAAGGTGTTCCAGCTCCTTCTTGCGACGCTCGAAGCGGTCACGGTCGTGGTCGCGTATTATATAGGTGAGCACGGTCTTCTCCACATTGCCTTCCATGGAGGTCAGATGGTAGAAGCCCTCGTAGCCCTCAGTGTGTTCAGGAGTCTCCCAGCGAGGGAGCATGATGACAAACTGGTTAGCCACGCGCATGGAGTTGAGCATCTTGTGGCGGGCATATCCGGGGTGGACGTTGCGGCCTGTGAAAGTCACCTTTGCTACGGCGGCGTTGAAATTTTCAAATTCCAGTTCGCCGATTTCACCACCGTCCATCGTGTACGCCCAGTCGGCACCGAACAGGTTGACATCAAACTTGTGCGCTCCCTGACCTATTTCTTCATCGGGATTGAAGGCTATGCGGATTTTGCCGTGCTTGATTTCGGGGTGTTCCTGGAGGTAAGCTATCGCCGAGACTATTTCGGCTATGCCAGCTTTGTCATCCGCGCCGAGCAGGGTGGTGCCGTCGGTGACGATGAGGTCTTGACCTACATAGTGGAGCAGTTCGGGAAACTCGGATGGCTTGAGGGTGATGTCCTCCTTGGCGTTGAGCACTATATTGCCGCCGTCATAGTGGCTGACGATGCGCGGATGCACATGACGTCCGCTCATGTCGGGCGAAGTGTCAAGGTGGGCTATGAAGCCTATGGTGGGGATGTCCTTGCGGTCGGTGTTGGCAGGCAGGGTAGCCATGAGGTATCCGTTGTCGTCAAGGGTTATCTCCTCGAGTCCCATCTGGCGAAGCTCCTTCTCGAGCTCGCGGGCAAATATCATCTGTCCCGGAGTCGACGGCCACATGTTGGTCAGCTCGTCACTCTGGGTGTCAAATGATACGTAGTGTAGAAATCGGTCTACTAAGTTCATGTGTATTGTTAATTTAAGATTGATGGCATATGTATGTTGATGAGAGGTTGCAAAACAGGAAATTTCTCAACTTGTAGGGACATGCCATGGCATGTCAGGAACCAACTATGTGGATTAACCTGCCAGGGATGACCTGGTCAGACATGCCATGGCATGTCCCTACAAATTTGGCGTGGACTTTGGGAGTTTTGCAACACACTCCTACTATTTCATGATTTTGCGGAGAGGGCTTCGTGGGCTGCGAGTGCGGCGCGTCTGCCGTCGCCCATGGCGAGGATCACGGTGGCGCCTCCGCGCACGATGTCGCCTCCGGCATAGAGGGTGGGGATGCTTGACTGCATAGTTTCGTCGTTGACCACGATGGTGCCTCGGCGTGACACGTCAAGACCGTGGACGGCATTGGGTATCAGAGGGTTGGGAGAGACACCCACGCTGACTATCACTTCGTCAACCTCTACTTCGAGGATGTCACCGGGGATGGGCACGGGAGAGCGGCGCCCTGATTCGTCAGGCTCGCCGAGCTGCATGTGCTGGAGCCGAACCATCTTGACGTGGCCTTTGTCGTCACCGATATATTCGATGGGGTTGTAGAGTGTCATAAATTCCACACCTTCTTGCTGGGCGTGGTGCACTTCCTCTACTCGCGCCGGCATCTCCTCGAGGCTGCGGCGGTAGATGATCATGGCACGTGAAGCACCGTGGCGGCGAGCCGTGCGCACTGAGTCCATGGCGGTGTTGCCTCCGCCTATGACTGCCACGCTCTTGCCCTCAAGCACGGGGGTATCGCAGCCAGGCTGACCGGCACCCATGAGATTGATGCGGGTGAGGTACTCGTTGCTTGACATGATGCCGATAAGGTTTTCGCCCGGGATACCCATAAATCGGGGCAGACCGGCTCCTGATGCCACGAATACAGCCTTATAGCCGTCGGCTTCAAGCTGCTCCATAGAGAGTGTTTTGCCGATGATGCAGTCCTTGACAAACTCCACGCCTTGCGAACGCAGACTGTCGATTTCTTTCTCGACCACGCTGTTGGGGAGGCGGAACTCCGGGATGCCGTATTTGAGTACGCCGCCTATTTCGTGGAGAGCCTCAAACACTGTCACATCATAGCCGCGCTTGATCATATCGCCGGCAAATGACAATCCGGCAGGACCTGAGCCTACGACTGCCACTTTTACGCCGAGCTTGGCTGGTGCGGTGGCATCGGCTGCCATCTCGTCCTCATGTTCGTTGGCATAATCTGATGCGAAACGCTCGAGATAGCCGATTGCCACAGGCTCTTTCTTCATCTTGTGGTAGATGCAGCGTGATTCGCACTGCTTCTCCTGGGGGCACACACGACCGCAGACGGCAGGGAGTGCACTTGTGGCTTTGAGTACGCGGGCAGCCATGGCTATGTCACCGCGCTGTATATTCTTGACAAATCCGGGGATATCGATGCTGACCGGGCAGCCCTCCATACATGTAGGTTTGGGGCAGTCGAGGCATCGGGTTGCTTCGAGCTGAGCCTGTTCCATGGAGAGCCCTTGATTGACCTCCTCGTTGCAGGTCACACGGTAGGCAGGATCAAGTTCAGGCATCTTCACGCGGGGTATCGCACCGCGTTCTTTGGCATTGATGGCTTTGCGCAGTTCGTCACGCCATGCAGCGTCGCGCGGAGCAAGTTGAGATGTTTCAGCCATAATTATGTTATAGTGGGAGTCGGGATTTTTCTTGCTTTAGTTATAAGATTTGAGACGCATGATCATCTCGTCGAAGTCGACCTTATGGGCATCGAATTCGGGTCCGTCGATGCAGACAAACTTCGTCTTGCCGTCGACAGTCACACGGCACGCACCGCACATGCCGGTGCCGTCGACCATGATGGTGTTGAGCGAGCACTGGGTGGGGATGTCGTATTTCTTGGTCAGCAGAGCCACGAATTTCATCATTATAGCCGGACCTATGGTGACCACCTCGTCGACTTTCTCACGTTTGATGACCTCCTCGACGCCTTCGGTCACGAGTCCCTTACGACCATAGCTTCCGTCGTCGGTCATGATGATGACCTCGTCGGAGTGCTCGCGCACTTGGTTCTCGAGTATAATGAGTTCCTTGGTACGGGCTGCAAGTACGGAAATGACTTTGTTGCCGGCGGCTTTCATCGCCTTGATGATGGGGAGGAGGGGAGCTACGCCCACACCGCCGCCACAGCATACCACCGTCTTGCCGGATGGGATTGTAGTGGCTTGACCTAACGGACCTACTACATCCGTAAAGGAATCGCCTTCATTGAGCGCGCATATTTTTTCCGTAGATACGCCTACATTCTGTACCACGAGGGTGATGGTGCCCTGCACGGGGTCGGCATCGGCGATAGTGAGCGGGATGCGTTCGCCGCCACCGCCTACTCTTACTATCACAAAGTGACCCGCACGGCGCGAACGGGCTATCATGGGAGCATTGACTATCAGTTTGCTGACTTTGGGTGAGAATTGCTCTTTCTCGATTACTTCAAACATGGCTAATACTCTTCGTTGCGAAGATAAATGATTAGTAATAATTAGATGCAAATTTACGCTTTTTCCGTGGAAATGTGGATTATTAAGTGCGTTTGTGAACCTTATGGGGATATTTTTTGTAAAAATATGGAAAGATTTGTGTATTAATTTTTAAATTTGTGGGGTTAATCAGCCGTCAGGCGGATTATACCTTATGAATTACCCATGAAAACAAATTCCACATTACAACTTAAGTTGAAGCGTGGCCTGGACTTGCCCCTCAAGGGGGAGGCATTAGAGAAGCTGCCTGCAGTCGCTCCATCGGCTGTATCCATATGCCCTGATGATTTTCCAGGCATTACACCCAAATTAGATGTGAAGGAGGGCGATGAGGTCGCTATCGGAACTCCGCTGATGCATGACAAGGAGTATCCACAGGTAGTGCTTGCTTCTCCAGCCAAAGGTGTAGTCAAGGAAGTGGTCAGAGGGTCACGGCGTAAGATAGAGCGCGTGGTGGTGACGCCGCAGGGCGATATAGACTGGAATGAAGATGCCCCTGACAAAGATACAGTTTCCAAGATGTCACGTGAAGAGGCTGTAGATGCTTTGTGCCGCAGCGGACTGTGGTCATGGATGCGACAGCTTCCCTATGCCATAGTGCCGCGACCAGATGCCGTGCCGCGTGACATATTCGTGGCTGGATTTGATTCTGCACCATTGGCGACTGGATTTGATGGCTGTTCCATAACTGCCAAGAACATACAGGCTGGCATAAACTATCTGGCTCGGCTGACCGATGGCAAGATCTATATCTCCAAGCGTCCAGGCCAAGCGCAGCCGTCAGTTACCGGGGCGGTATGGGTGGAAATCTCGGGTCCGCATCCTGCTGGCAATCCGGATGTGATGGTCAACCATATAGCCCCTGTCAATAAGGGTGAGACTGTATGGACACTTGATATTGATACTCTCGACAAGATAGGGTATTGGGCACGCACAGGCAGCGGAGCATCGCTGACGAGTGTCGCTATAACAGGTCCTGAGGCGGTGAATCGCGGATTGGTACGGACGCTTGTCGGAGCAGACATGCACACCCTGCTTGCCGGACATATAGCAGATGACGGGAAGCACCACCGCATTGTTGCAGGTAACGTGCTGACTGGCGTACGTACCGATATTGACGGATACCTGCACTTCCCATACAGACAGGTGACAGTCATAGCCGAGGGTGACGACAAAGATGAGATGCTCGGTTGGGCATCATTGTCACCCAACAAAATGAGCGCGTCACGCACATTCCTGTCGGCATACATGCCCAAGCGCAAATTGGGCGGCGACGCTCTGCTTCACGGCGGCAGACGTGCGATGATCATGTCAGGTGTCTATGACCGCATGCTCCCGATGGATATCATGCTCGAACCGCTTGTCAAGGCGATACTTTCGCGTAACATAGAGGAGATGGAGGCTCTCGGCATATACGAAATCGCGCCCGAGGATGTGGCGGTGGCTGAATGGGCTGACCCCTCTAAACTTGAGTTGCAGAAGATAGTGCGAGAAGGTCTGGACTATATGCGTCGAGAGGCTTGACATGGCACTATGCGATACAAAATATAGTATTTAACATATTCATCAGAAAAATCACGCATACTGTGAATCCGCTGAGACGTATTTTCGACAAGGCGAGACCCCTCTTTGAAGAGGGGGGCAGATTGAGTGCCCTCCACTCGGTCTACGAGGGGTTTGACTCGTTTCTATTCACTCCCAAGACCACCTCGTCGTCAGGAGTGCATATGCATGACAGCATAGACTCAAAACGCATCATGATAACGGTGGTGGTGGCGTTGCTGCCCTGTCTGTTGTTTGGCATGTACAACACCGGTTATCAAAACTGGCTCGGTGCCGGGGCTGTGCAGTCAGACTACTCATTCTGGGGCATGATGCTCTATGGTTTCCTCGCAGTGTTGCCCAAACTGCTGACTGCCTACATCGTGGGACTCGGCATAGAGTTTGTGTCGGCGCAGATCAAGCATGAGGAAATCCAGGAGGGTTTTCTCGTCACGGGTATCCTCATACCGCTCATATGCCCTGTCAACACTCCGTGTTGGATGATAGCTGTAGCCACAGCTTTTGCGGTGATATTTGCCAAAGAGGTGTTTGGAGGCACGGGCTATAATATATTCAATGTGGCGTTGGTGACGAGAGCGTTCCTGTTTTTCGCCTATCCAGCCCAGATGAGCGGCGACAAGGTGTTTGTTGCCACGGAGCCTATCATGGGCGTGGGGCATACGGTCGGCTTTGCCGACGGCTTCTCCGGGGCGACCCCGTTAGGCCAGGCAGCGACTCATGCCGGAGGCGAGATGACGTTGACCAATATCCTTGGTGACCCTTTGAGCCTATGGGATGCTTTCTTAGGTCTGATACCCGGCAGTTTCGGCGAGACATCCACACTGTGCATCCTGATTGGTGCTGCCATATTGCTTATCGGCGGCATCGCTGACTGGCGCATTATTCTCTCGGTGTTTGCCGGCGGTGTAGTGATGGGATTTGTGGCGCATACGTTCTCCACGCCTACTTATCCCTGTTCGTTCCTGACCCCGTGGGAACAGCTTTGCTACGGCGGATTCGCGTTTGCGGCGGTGTTTATGGCAACAGATCCGGTGACTGCGGCGAGGACAGCCGCGGGCAAGTATGTCTACGGCTTTATGATAGGTGTGATAGCGATACTGATACGCACCTATAATAACGGTTATCCCGAAGGAGCCATGCTGGCAGTGCTGCTGATGAACGCCTTCGCACCGCTGATTGACTATTGTGTAATCCAAGGCAATGTGCGTCGCAGACGTAACCGCCTGATTTCAAAGGCTTGACAATATGAAACTCAACAGACAGAGCAATGTATATACCGTGGTGTATATCATCATCATGGTAGTGGTGGTGGGCGCGGCTCTGGCATATACCGCCATGGCTCTGCGCGGCAAGCAGAATGAAAACGCGCGCGCCGACAAGATGAAACAGATACTGGCATCAATCCACGTAGCTCCGGCTCAAGGGGAGAAGCCCGCAGAAGTGTTTGACCGCTATATCGTGGGGCAGAAGGTACTCGATGCCTCCGGGCGAGAGGTGGAAGGAGAGAACGCTTTCGACATAGACGTGGCACAGCAGAGCAAGCTGCCGAGTGACAAACGTCTCTTACCACTGTTTGTGGCAGACGTAGACGGTGCGACCAAATATATCATCCCGATGAGCGGCACAGGCTTGTGGGGACCTATATGGGGGTATATCAGCATCGATGCTGACGGCACTACCGTCTATGGTGCATATTTCGCCCACAAAGGGGAAACCCCGGGCTTGGGCGCCGAGATAGAGAAGCCTCAGTTCAGCGACCGTTTTGATGGCAAGCACATTATCAAGGACGGTGTGTTCCAGCCCATCTCCGTGGTCAAACCAGGCATGCGACCCACTGGCAATGAAGACTATGTGGACGGCATATCGGGCGGCACTATCACGAGCAAGGGTGTAAGCGCGATGCTTGACAACTGTCTCGTGCCCTACCGTGCATTCCTGACATCGGTCAGCCGAGAGAAGAAGTAACATAAGTAGAGTATAATAGCATATAAAACATAAACTCAATATGTCAGAGAAAGTATCGTTACGAAGTGTGCTGTTCAACCCTCTGAGCCGCAACAATCCTGTGATAGTGCAGGTGCTCGGTATCTGTTCGGTGCTGGCGGTGACTGTCAAGCTCGCACCAGCATTGGTGATGGGGCTTTCGGTGATAGTGGTGCTGGCTTTCAGCAATGTGATTATCTCACTTATACGCAATACCATCCCTACCAACATACGTATCATAGTGCAACTTGTGGTGGTGGCAGCTTTGGTCATCATCGTCGATCAGCTCCTCCAGGCTTATATGTACGATGTCAGCAAACAGCTCTCGGTGTTCATATCGCTGATTATCACCAACTGCATACTCATGGGGCGTCTGGAGGCTTTCGCCATGAGCAACAAGCCGTGGCCCTCGCTGCTCGACGGCATAGGCAACGGAGCCGGGTATGCAATAATACTTGTCATCGTGGCTTTTTTCCGCGAACTTCTCGGCAACGGGACATTGCTGGGATATCAGGTGGTGCCGCAGTGGTGTTATGACCATGGTTATGTCAACAATGGTCTGATGATTCTGCCCCCGATGGCTCTAATTGTGGTGGCATGCATCATATGGGTGCAGCGCAGCCGCAACAAGGAACTACAGGAGTGAGCCATAATCCGCTGGCTAACAGATATTAATATAACAAATACATCTCATACCGAAGATGGAGAATTTCAATATATTCCTGCGGTCGATTTTCGTCGACAATATGATATTTGCCTACTTCCTGGGCATGTGTTCGTTTCTTGCGGTCAGCAAGAACGTCAAGACCGCATTCGGACTCGGATTGGCTGTGACTTTCATGCTTGTCATCACTCTGCCGGTCAATTATCTGCTTGAAACCTATGTGTTGAAGGCTGGAGCATTGGTATGGCTCGGACCGGAATATGCCGACGTAGACCTTAGCTTCCTGTCGCTCATAATGTTCATAGCGGTCATAGCATCGATGACACAGCTTGTGGAGATGGCTGTGGAGAAGTACAGCCCCTCGCTCTATGCCTCTTTGGGTATCTTCCTGCCGCTGATCGCGGTCAACTGCGCCATATTGGGCGGCTCGCTGTTTATGGAGCAGAGGGATTTCCCGAGCGTGTGGACGGCGGTGTGTGCCGGCGGCGGCTGGGGTATAGGTTGGCTTCTTGCCATCACGGCGGTGGCAGCCATACGTGAGCGATTGGCAGCCTACAGCAGCGTGCCCGCACCGCTCAGAGGCATCGGTATCACGTTTATCGTGACCGCTCTGATGGGAGTGGCATTCATGAGTTTTCTCGGTATCAAAATCTGAAATGTATTAATCCAAAGCACTGACACATGTATAACGTCACAGCTTCAATAGCGCTGTCACTGATGTCGCAGACCATCTGGGCGGCAATAGGAATATTTCTCGTCATCACGCTGGTGCTTGTAGCCATATTGCTTGTGGCAAAGCATTATCTGGTCAAGAGCGGCGATGTGACCATTACCATTAACAATGAGAAGGATGTGCATGTGGCATCGGGAGGCAATCTGCTGTCATCGCTTGCCAATGCCGATGTGTTTCTGCCGTCGGCATGCGGAGGCAAGGGCAGCTGTGCACAGTGCCGTGTGCAGGTGATGCAGGGTGGCGGTGAGGTGCTGCCCACTGAGACTGTGCATCTGTCACGTCGCGAGGTCAAGGATCATTGGCGTCTGGCATGTCAGGTCAAGGTGCGCGAGGATATGGCAATAGATGTCCCGGCTTCAGTGCTCAGCATCAAGGAGTGGGAGTGCACGGTGATCAGCAACCGCAATGTCGCCACCTTTATCAAAGAGTTTATCGTGGCGTTGCCTCCCGGCGAACATATGGATTTCATACCGGGTTCATACGCCCAGATCAAGATACCTCCCTACACGATGGACTATGACAAGGATATCGACAAGGCGTTGATAGGGGAGGAATATTTGCCGGCATGGGAGAAGTTCGGGCTTTTCAGCCTCAAGGCTTCCAACAAGGAGACCACCGTGAGGGCTTACTCGATGGCAAACTATCCCGACGAGGGCGACCGCATCATGCTGACTGTGCGCATAGCCACTCCGCCTATGAAGCCGAAACCGCAGACCGGATTCATGGACGTGCCTCCGGGCATAGCATCAAGCTACATTTTTTCGCTCAAACCGGGTGACAAGGTGCTGATGAGCGGACCTTACGGCGATTTCCATCCGATTGTTGACAGCAAGAAGGAGATGATGTGGATAGGCGGTGGTGCCGGCATGGCTCCCCTGCGCTCGCAGATCATGTGGATGCTTAAGACACTAAAGACCACCGACCGTAAGATGAATTACTTCTACGGCGCGAGGGCTCTCAATGAGGTGTTCTATCTTGATGATTTCCTGAAATTGGAGAAGGAATTCCCCAACTTCAAGTTCCATCTCGCCCTGGACCGTCCGGATCCTGCCGCAGATGCTGCAGGTGTCAAGTACACTCCTGGATTTGTGCATCAGGTCATATATGACACTTATCTCAAGGATCACGACGAGCCTGAGGAGATAGAGTATTATATGTGTGGACCGGGGCCGATGTCGGCAGCTGTCAACAATATGCTTGACGGCCTCGGCGTGGAACCTTCATCCATCCACTATGACAATTTCGGAGGATGACAGGACGCGTGATACGATAAAAATGCCTACCTTTGCAGTCTTGAAACATTAACAACAACCATAAAACAACTACACAGAGAGAATGAAAGCATTCGTATTCCCCGGACAGGGGGCGCAGTTTGTAGGCATGGGCAAAGATCTGTATGACAACAATCAGATGGCTCATGACATGTTTGAGAAAGCCAACGAAATCCTCGGTTTCCGCATCACCGATCTGATGTTTGCCGGCACCGATGAGGATCTCCGTCAGACCAAGGTCACACAGCCCGCCATTTTCCTCCACTCGGTTATACTTGCCAAGTGTCTCGGCGATGAGTTCAAACCCGACATGGTGGCAGGACACTCTCTTGGAGAATTTTCTGCACTCGTGGCAGCCGGTGCGCTTACATTTGAGGACGGTCTGCGTCTTGTATCTGCCCGTGCACAGGCTATGCAGAAGGCATGCGAAAAGACACCCTCTACCATGGCAGCCGTGCTTGCTCTGCCCGACAATGTAGTAGAGGAGATTTGTGACAGCGTGGACGGTGTGGTGGTATGCGCCAACTATAACTGTCCCGGTCAGATTGTGATTTCAGGTGAGGAGCCCGCCATTGATGCCGCTTGCGAGAAGGCTCTTGCTGCCGGTGCCAAGCGTGCGCTGAAACTCAAAGTAGGCGGTGCATTCCACTCTCCCTGCATGGAGCCTGCACGTGCCGAACTTGCTGAGGCTATCGAGAAGACCACTGTGTCAGCTCCCGTATGTCCTGTGTACCAGAATGTGGATGCAAAGCCTCATACCGATCCTGCTGAAATCAAGGCTAATCTCGTGGCTCAGCTGACAGCGCCTGTACGCTGGACTCAGAGCGTGCAGAACATGGTGGCAGACGGTGCCACTGAGTTTGTGGAACTCGGTCCGGGCAAGGTGCTCCAGGGTCTCGTAGGCAAAATCTGCCGCGAGGTCACCACATCAGGCAAACAGTAGGAAACACTCACACAATACGGAGCCGGATGTCTGATCGCGGGTCGACTACGAGAGCGACATGAGGAAAGTCCGGGCAACACAGAGCGCCATACTTCTTAACGGGAAGCTGCCGGTGACGGCAGAGCAGCGTGACAGAAAATGACCGCCTCGCCACACGCTCCGCGTAGGTGAGGTAAGGGTGAAAAGGCGGTGTAAGAGACCACCGGGTCCCATGGTGACATGGGATGCCGCATGCCTTATGGGTTGCAAGGCCAAGTATACCGGCATTTAAGGGTTGCTCGCCCATTGCCGGGGGGTAGGCTGCTGGAGCGAGGTGGTGACACATCGCGTAGATAAATGATCAGACGGTCTGACGTGCCCGACATTCTATGGCGGGAACTGGCAGGCTGACATAACCCGGCTTATAGTCCGGCTCCCATGCAAAACGGTCCTTGACGGAAATTTCTGTCAGGGACCGGCTTGTTATCTATGAGATTTATAAATCTTATAAAATCATCCTATTTGATTTTCTTGGTGTGGGCGAGTGTTATCAGTTTGGGACCAGGGACTAAGAAAAACTCTATGCGGCGGTTGAGGGCGCGATGGTCACGTGTGTCATTGTCGGTCAGAGGGCGCGAATCGCCCATGTCATAGTTGATGATAAACAGGTCGGGATTGACTTTGGCAACATCCATCAGCCATGCGTATATCGACTGATTGCGTGCCGATGCGAGATTTTCGATATATGACGGGGAACCTGTATTGTCAGTGTGGACGGCATATACGAGTTTGAACAGGTCGGGATCGCGGAACAACGGCAGCAACGGTCTCAACAGCGATGGTGCATCCGGTGACAGCAGCGTGTCGTTGGGCATAAAAAGCTCGTCGGAAGGTATGGTAACCACTATCACTTCCCCGGCTCTCATGGTCTCCACTTTGTAGCGTTGCTTGAGCTGGTGAGCGAGTGCGGTCATGTATTTCACTATAGGGGCTTTCTCAGCCTGCTGGATGACAGGAGTAGCGAGGTTTTCCTCTATTTCCATATCTAAGGCAGCTGTCTCGTCATAGTCAGCGTAGGGGTCGCGGAAATCATCTGCCCGGAGATGCACCGACTGGCTTAGGACGAGAGCAAGAAGCAGGGCGGCGCGTGTCACGATCTGAAACATTGTCGGCAGAGGTCAGATGATGGAATTTTCGTATTCTATTTCTGCGGCGATGATGACATCCACATCTTCGGCAAGAATCGTAGTTCCCTTGTCTTTGGCAAGCATCTTCCTGACATGTGATGTGAGCTGGGCTAATTCTTGCTCTTCAGCATCCTCATCGTCGGTCATGGCAGTCGCGGGGTCAAGCAGTCCGCTTTCCTCATAATAATCCCATATGATGTCGATGACATTGAGGATTTCGTCGTCGGAGTATGCCTGACGATGCTCCTCGGAGAGCCGTGACAATATGAATTCGATAGCTTTCTTCTCGTTATATTCCATATGAAGCAGATGTTAATTGACAAAATTAGCAGCAAATCCCTCCCCCCACAAGCCTCCCACTCCTAAACTTTCTTAAAAATGCGTATCTTTGCACCTTTAATCCTCATCTGATCTCTTATATCGTACAATCCATATGCAGAGTAAGAAGCCACGCAGCAGCAATATCGAACTGCTCAGAATATATTCGATGTTCTTCATCATATGGTGCCATCTGTGGGACGGCAAGGTGGCATTGTCGGGGGGGACGTTTCTTGAACATCTTATAGCCAGCGCGGCTGGAGTGGGTGCGGTGGATATATTTGTGCTTATTACGGGATATTTCCTCATCAATCGCACAGAGTTTACACTGGTCAGGTTCTTTAAGATACTGTTAGAGGTAATGTTCTGGAACTTCGTGATAGTGGCTGTCTTCGTCGGGCTGGGGGTTGCTCCGTCAAGGGATCTTCTGACATGTCTTTTCCCGCTGGCTCCCACGAAGTTCAACGTATGGTTTGTCAGTCAGTACCTGGCTCTGATCCTGCTCCAGCCGTTCATATCGCGCTTTGTGAGTTCGCTTACCAGGACGCAGTACAGAGCTTTGATCTGCGTCATGCTTCTGCTGACCACCGAGATTGTCCCTGGATTCCCTTTAGGATTCTTGTATTCGGGCAGCTTCAGGCTCAGCTGGTTTATTACACTGTTTCTGATAGGGGGTTATTTCCAATCATATGGCATCCCGAAATTGCGTGGACGCATATATGCCGTCCTGTTCATAGTTGTGTCACTTTTGTGGAGTGCAAGCTATCTGCGGGGATGGACACAGATCGGCTATAACTCTCTGCTGACGCTTGGAGTCAGCGTACTCCTCTTCTGCACTGTCCTCAGGATTGATATCGGCAGTAACAGGGGGATTAACTGGGTTGCTTCATCGACATTCGCAGCCTATCTGATTCATCAGAACTATTATTTGTCACACGTCTTATATTCGTCCATGCCTGATCCCGTCGGGAGCGGCTTCTGGCCTGTACTCCTGTCGGGAATCGTGTATATGAGTGTGTTGTTTATGGCGATGATAGTTATGGACAAAATCAGGATTTACATATTTGACATATGCCATGTGGGGGATTTGGAACGTTGCCTCTCACGATTCGTGATATCATGGTCCCGTAGATGGCTATCAGATCTTAAAAGCGGCTCAGTCAGACAGAGTTGAGCGGACGTTGTGTTCCTTTTTTGCATACAGATTGCATCTGAGACCGAAATAGTCTTTCATGCTGCCTATGTATACATATCCATATTCATCAAGCAACTTGCGTTTGTCAGCCGTAATCTTGTCAGCTTCTGCTGATTGTACAGTGATGAAATCGGGTATTCTGGATTTTATGGCTGACAGTTGGTTTTCGCGGGAGAATGATTCGCCTCCCGACTGCACAGACCAATATTTACACGCCGGCAGTGTGCGCGATGTCAGACCCAGTCCCTGTTCATAGTAGTCAAAGTGTAGTATCCTGGCATCTGGTACGGATGCGATCATGTCATTGAGCATGAAGAACTCATCATTGCGATAGTCATTGAAGTATTTGAAATTCATATGATACTTGTGGGCATAAGCCGCATTGAAGCATACTATGAGCACTGTGGCTATGATCAGAAGCGGGTTGGAGAGTCTCGTGATAAAGCGATGGCAGACGCTGATCGCCGCTGCCATGGTGAATATCGCGAAACTCGACATGCCAGTCATGTAGTAGTCAGCACCGACATAAGTCAGCATAAGCAGGTAGACGAGTGCGCACAGGGTGGGCAGCCATGCCTTCCACCCCTGTTTACGGAATAGATACAGCGGTGCGACGACAAATATCACACCGATTAAGCGCGGGCTGGTCACGAGTCTCTTCAGCGAGAGAAAGGCCGTCTGTGAGAAGGTCTGATTGCTGCCGTCAAAAGTCCTCATTGTGTTCAGAAAATACTCACTGATGAAGTCATCAAGATTGCCCACGACCAGGAAATAGACTATCCATGGCAAGAGGGCACAAAGTATGCCTGCAAGCGTGTACATGAATATATGGAATATGCCACGCCGGTTTCCCCGGGATATTATCGCGAGCGACAGCGGAATAAGGCATAGCAGCAGTGCCTGGTTCCACTTGATCATTATGCAGCATCCTATGCCCACGCCTATCCATAACGATGCCCTACGATTGTGGGAGGTATTGGGGTACCTGATGGCGAGGGTCAGACGATAAAGGGCATAAATCAGCGGAAGCTGGCAGAGGTCTTCGCAACGCATCTCGTCATGGCACCATGTGAAGTAGACTACAGCCATGGCAAATGTCGCCAGCAGGGCGTAATTGCGGTTGCAATCTGTGGCTCCCCTGACGGTCTTGTAGCACAAGTAGAATATCAATGAGTAGTAGACGGAGAAGAGTATGTATAGACCTTCGTAGCCTCTTGGGTAGATGAGGTAGCCTATGCCGTTGAACAGCCAAAGCAATGGTCCTTTTGAATCAGTGAAGTCAACATATGGGACGAGGCCGTTCATCATGGCTTTGCCGCACATCAGAAACCAGGCACCATCTATATGCTTGAATCCATAGTGGAGCGGAGAATCATAGTCCACAAAAAACTGGACGACAAATGAAAACAACAGGCATATTGCGAATATTCTGTATGTATGATGATCGGGCAGCCTGCCGGAATATGAAGTTTGGTTTTTTGCCATCTTGGATAATATATGATTTTAGTCAGGTTCTCTCTTGCTTTGCTGTTGTGGCTAAGGGCTTGTCAGTGAAAAATATGTATCTTGCCATGTGGCGGGGGATAGTGTGGATGTCCAGATAGTGCACAGGATGAGAGTGGGTACTATCTGCTGCGTCAGGCGTCTTTTGACCTTGGCATTTGCGGCGGCAGTGGTGATTGTATCCCGGAAAGAGACAAATCCGCTGATGGCGGCAAAGAGCGGCATGTGCCATGTTATGACGAAGTCATTGATGGCATTTGGCTCGTTACGGACTAGAAACACGAAAGCGTGTCCAGTCACCATCAGCAGTATGGCGATGCCGCGCAATGCGTCGAGATATGTTATCCTGGTGTCAGGAGAGAGGGCAGTTTTTGAATGGTTAAAATCCATTGTGGAGGGTAGAGTCAGTTCCTGTCGATGGAGACGATTTCGAATGAAGGTTTGAGATAAAGGGTTAGTGTATCCTGTCCGTTGACCGTGATTGTCATTTTCGGGGGAATTTCAGTCTGAAATGTCTTTCCAGCGGAATTGGTCAGCAGATTGATGATTTTTTCGGTAGGCTGTCGGTTGGATCGGAGCAAGTTGGCTTTGAGAGGGGTGTTTGTGGCTCCTTTGGCCCATATTTTGTTGCTGAGATATGCATGGGCTGAGCCGGGAATGAGGCGTGACGATGTGAAAAAACGGTCCGGAGCAGTCAGTAGCAGTTTTTCATCGCCTGTCAAGATGACCATGGGACGCATGTTGCCGGCATAGGCTACGTTCAGTGAGTAGAGTGCCCATTCGGCATCATGCCTCAGCGCCATGTTGACCCACGGACGAGCCAGCGGATTGATATGGTAGTCATCCATCGTCATGATGCCGTCGGGTGACTGCATATAATCGCTGATAAACGACTCTGTCTGGGCTTTTACTTTCATGCTTTCGGATATGATCAGATACTGGTGCGCGCCGAAAGCCAGAAGAATCACTCCGCACAGGATACACTGCAAGATGCTGCGCAGTCGGTCTGTGCGGTCGGGGATGATTGCTGCGGCGAGGCTGAAACCTATTATAAGGCTGTAGAATTCGATGCCCGTGAATGACTGGGGATATGTGTTGGCAAAAAGACCGAAAAGGATGGCTATTATGCATGTGTACCACCAGGCACTGTATTTTTTGAAATGCTGTGCGAGTCTCGGCTTGGCTACGCATCGGGCTATTATGATAACGGCGACTGTGAGCCACACCAATATGACTTGGAAGTAGAGATTGATGCCATTGAGCAGATGTCCCGTAAGTCCTCCTCCGTCGCTGACGCGGTGGTGGTTCCCGGGCGCGAACACGAGGGCAGCAGTGCCGCCCCACAGGCACAGGAGCGGTAGCCATCGGCGCAAATCGAACTTGCGGCGGTTGATGACAGCGTAGATAAACATGCCGCCTGAGAGCGGTACGGCGAATCCCTCTTGGGACCACCCTGTGAAAGCCCCGACTATACAGGCTGCAATCACTATGCCTACACGTGGCTGGCTCTGAACCATCATGCGCTGCCATATCAGAGCCCATACGAGCACCAATGCCATCGGCAGCAGATAGTTCATGCCGGTGGCGACTTCATACCACAGATGGTCGCTGGCTGGATACAGGTAAAACCATATCAATGCCGCCGCCATCCACCATAGCGGGTTGATGCTCTGATGCCTCCTGACAGAGAAGATTATAAACATTGTGATGACGGCTCCGATCAGAAGTGCCGATACGATGGCAAATGCCGGTGACGGATAGCTTCCTGACAATATCTGAACCACCACATGCACTGGAAAACGTCCGTTGGTGTGGAAATACTGGTTAGATTGTGATTCCAGCGCATCGCTGATGGTTGTGACTTGCCGCCCGATATTGGGGGTGGTCAGTTCCTCAGCCGGCAATACATAACGATAGAAGAGGTCGTCTCCAAGCAACACGTTCTGGTCGCAACGGAAATACATTGCCACCATGCAAACAGCCACTATCGCGCAACACAGTATGACTCTGACATTCCAGCGCCCCCCATGGGGGTTATTGGAGCCATTCGGCTCCAATAACGAGCCTCCCTTATTGATTGGTTCCATAGATTAACATCGCTTTATCATGCAAAGATACGAAAAATTATCGTGCATATACCAATACCGAAGGTGGTAGCTGAATCTGTGATGATATATCTTTATATCCTTTGTCTGTGAGCCATTTAAGGAAATCTATCATTTGAGGACTATCATATATCGGAAGGTTAAGAATCAAGGCATCATAATTGATGAGATTCCTGAGATATGTGTCTTTTTCAGCATCAAAATCGATATAATGGAAGTGGGGAATACAATAATCGTGATCTGGCGCATACATGTAAGTCCATTGCGATTTGCGTGCGCCGACAAATGTGGTATTGAATCCTCTGCTCTTTAATATGTCATAGATTTCCTTTTGTGTGACGAGAGCGGATGTGTCCTTGTACAATATGCCTTCTGTGCGTGGACTGAGGCAGCCGATGTCGTTTGTCATGCTGAGGATTCTTACAGGAAGCTTCAGTGATGAAAGAAAAACAATTTCAACAGCCATAAATGTGCAAAAGACGGTTAATTGCCGAGAAAACTTATTGTAGTAATGGGCGATGACTATAGGAAAGAAAACCAGCGGTGCGAAACGTTCATAAAAATGGTCACTTCCGACGGCTGGTAGCAGGAGAAAAAGGAGTATAGTCCATTGTCTTAAAGTTATGGCTGGAATGATTGTCTCGCTGGCACTTCTGTTAATGCCGAGAATTGCAGAGAGCTGAGGAATGAAAAGGAACAGTAATGTAGGAAACTGCCAGATGCCGTAGTGGGCTGTCTGGTCAAATCTAAGAGCGCGAGCGTAGAGAAACAGCATCAGTATCATCAATATAATAAAAAGTTTCTTGTGTCTACGCAATCGCAATGTGGTTACGGTGAACAGCAGGCATATTATCGACACGACAAATCCCAATGTGAGGTACAGAGACAAAATGTTAAAATCTGCAAGCATCCGCTTTATAGTATCTATGTCTGCACCGTGTCCTGTTATGATATTTGACGGAGACCAGGCATTTGAAAGAGTGGACATGGAACCATATATGAGATATGCTGTTGCTAAGAGTGATGCGCTTAATGATAGCAAGAAGACTGAGCAAATTCTGATTTTCTGCTTCACATGGATTTCACATAAACATATCATGAGGACGATAAATGGAACTGCAATGATATTTGTTATTCTAGAGGCAATCATCAGACCACATAACAATCCCATTAAAGATGCAGACGGAATATTTCTGTATTTCAGGAAAACCATAGCGGATAACAAGGCGGTTACCATAAAAGGGTAGGAGCCGGTGTCCCAATTGTATATATCCATAGCGGCTGTCGCGGATGAAAGCATTAAGAGCGCGAACAATCCCACTGCAGCATAGATACGGTGAGACACTTTGTAGAAATATATGCATGAGACCCCTATGGAGGTGAGATAGCAGAAATATTTGAGCAGACGGAGCGTTACGAGCTTATCTCCTAATAAGTCGGTCGCGATATGCCCGATATAAAATGTCAGTGGAGCCAATGGCGCACAGCTGTAATTCTTAACGTTTAAAGCCATGAATGCTTCGTCAGGCACCACAGAAAAGTATTTTACCTCCATCAGCGGCCAAAAAGTAAAAGCAGCGGCAGCTATTACAAATAGCATACAACCTATAATATAGGAGACGCGATTAAATCTGGGGGGGGGTAATGTGCTTATTTTCAGTAGATTGCATATTGGTCTGGCTTTTGCGGCGTGTATTGTTTTTATTTTGACTAAATACTAATATTTTAATAACAGTGGTTAGATCTTTATCGCACCACTGCTAATTTAAGTTCATTTCTTAAAGCTGTGATATTAAGAACTGGGTTACGAATGCTTGATCATCCTATTTGCTGACAAGCGTATATAGAATGAACCAAGGGTTATTGTTTGGCGGCGAGACGGTTGAGGACGATAAAGTCTTTGATGGCTTTGCGTCCTATTTTGAATATACGTTTCATATTGATGGAGTTGACTCCTCCCTGTCGTGGCTTGAATGTGATGGGAAGCCATCTGGTTTTGAGCCCTTTCTTGACGGCGAGAGCCGAGAGTGCGACATTTGAGAGGAAGAAGTCCTGAGGTATTATATCTAACAATGGCTTTATACTTTGTACTTTCATGAGGCGGAAAGGGGTGTTGGCGTCTGTCACATTGACGTGGAATGTTAGCCAGACGATTGCCTTCAGGACTTTTGTGACGAGTATGCGATTTGAGCCGTCCTGGCGTGAGGATCGATGGCCGACCTGCATATCGTATTCGTGGCGGTCAGTCCAAAATTGCCAGAACTCGTCGGGATTGGTTTGACCGTCACTGTCTGTCTGGAAGATATAGTCGGTGCTTTCAGCGATAGCGTGGCGATAGAGATGCAGAATAGTCGCTCCATGACCTGAATTGGGTTTGGTCAACGGATTAAAACATGGCCGCGTAGGGGCAAGTTGCTGCATCATTTTCCAAGTATTATCTTTAGAACCATCATCGGCGATGACCAATGAGGCATCCACGCCGTCTGTGGTGAGTTTCTCCACGATCGGATACCATTGCCCGACTACATCGGAGATATTTGCCTCTTCATTATAGGCTGGCATGACGATCATGACCGATTCCTTGTGGGGGGGGGTAAATTGCTTATTGTCAGAGGTTTGCATGTGTTGTTTGTTATTGGGTTTGAATTCCTTGTGTGTTATTGATTTCAGGGTCTGTTGTTGTTTCCCTGAAGGTCACTGATTTGTTGAGACAAAACTGTAAGAGAGCAACTACGACTATTGAAACCAGTTTGGAGTAAAATTCATTGAAATGCCACAGATCCACTGTCACATACAGGATGAGGGAACTTGCTCCGAGTCCGGTCAAGCCGACGGCATAGAATATAAGGAAGCGTCTTAATGTCTTGTCGGTTACTTTGAAGTTGTATTTGCGATTGAGATAGAAGCTCATCAGTATGCCTGTGTTGACTCCGATTACATTGGCTATAAACATATTTATGCCAACAAGCACCAAGGCGGAATAGCACACGAAATCAATGCCTGCGCATGTGGCTCCGATGATGCCGTACCGTAGCAATTGCTGGTGTTTGAGTATTAATGATTTCAAAATGATATATTTTAATTTTTAATGAAAATTATGGGATATTTATTATGATGACCAACAGGTTTATAGGAGGGCGGGAATGTCTTATTTGTAGGAGAATCCATAGTAATCAAATAGGTGTTTATTGGACATTGGTCTAGAATCGTGTATTTTTCTCTCATAATGGTTTTTTCTTTATTCCATTCAGAATGTTTGTGCCCTGAGAGGAATATGAAATCAGTGGGATAGCTGAGTCTATGATCTGATTTTAAACATCCGTATTCAAAAATATATCTGACAGAGGGACTCATGTCTAAATTTACCATGATTGTTTGCTGCGTAGGAACTATGATGTTGTCAAGGGCCTCAGCGATATTTTCACTTTTTAATGTCATGGGGTAAAGAAATCGTGTAGAGGAATTGCTCCAGCATATAAAGAAAAGAGTTGCAGCAAGGAATGCATAGTTGAGCATAATGCGTTTTGACAGAATATTTCTTGCTAACTCAACTCCACAACTAAACACTGAAATATACCATAGCCACACGAAGCAGTTACCCTTGATGCCAATCAGATCCCACGGCAATAGTTTAAAATACCCGAGTATTATAAATGCTGTATTTATTACAATGCATATAATAGTCAGAAGCCTCATTGGTGTCTTCTGCCATTTATATGTGGCTATTATAAAGATTATTCCCGCGATTATAAGTTTGAATGGCCAATTATGGGTGTATAGGTATACGACATAATCCATTGGCTCGGTATTCGGATTCTGTATACGCATGGCGAATACGTAGGAGTAAATCACAGATATGAGTAATGGGAGCCCGAATATAATGATTCTTAAAATTCGCTTTCTGACAGAAATATCACGTTGACATGTCCATATGCTTATAATGCATGCTATGCCATATATAGCTCCAAAGATGATTATGGTATATCTTGCAGTTATGAAAATCGCTAAAGCAATGGAATAGAGAGCTGTCTTACTAATGGATTTAGGTTGCCTAAGTCGGTATATAATCCAAAGCCCGTAAGCCATGCCGCATAATTCCATGGAATAGGCACGTAGACAATACGGCAATTCCCCACCCCACAGTGCCATAAGTAGCAGTCCAGAAGTATAGGCCATAAGTTTCCTGTGGGTGACTTCAAAGACTGTTAGTCCTGTGAAAATAATAGCTCCTATGAAAAACAGGAATGGCAGGAGTCTCAGCCAGATTATGTTGCAGGAGATCATGGACCAGAGATGCAGTAGTATTGAAAAACCGCCGGGGTCTCTATTATAATGCTGATTTTGTACTATGACATCTAATATGTTTCCAGTTGGTGAGTTTGGCGCGGAATAATGATTAAGTCCCTTGCTGATGAAGAACTGGCCAGCTTCATCATAGGTCAGCGTATCAAAAGCCAGATTGCGCCCGAGCATATACAGACATATGGCATATATGATAGTAACAATGCCGATATAAAGATATTTTATAAATTTATCCTGGGTATGCATATGTATGTCACCTGTGTGTTGGGGTATGTTTAAATGATTGGAAGGTAATTGATTGTGCAAATATACGCTTTTTTGCTATCAATCCTCATAACTGCCATATTTTAATGTGAGAACGCCCGGTGCTTGTGGGCACCGGGCGCTTTTGTGGGGTGAGATATCGAGGCGGGTTACATGTTCATGCCGCCGTCGACTTGGATGACCTGGCCTGTGACGTAGGATGACATGTCGGAGGCGAGGAAGGTGGCCACGTTGGCGATGTCCTCTACCTTGCCGCCGCGGCGCAGGGGTATCTTCTTTGCCCATTCGTCGCGCACTTCCTGGGGCAGGGCTGCGGTCATGGCTGTCTCGATAAAGCCGGGGGCGATGGCGTTGGCGCGGATGTTGCGTGAGCCTACTTCCTGGGCGATGCTCTTGGCGAGGGCGATGAGTCCAGCCTTTGAAGCGGCGTAGTTGCTCTGTCCGGCATTGCCGTGTACACCTACCACTGATGCCATGTTGATGATGCTGCCGGCTTTCTGGCGGAGCATGATGGGGAGCACGGCGTTGATGAAGTTGAACGCGCTCTTGAGGTTGACAGCGATTACTGCATCCCACTGCTGTTCGGTCATGCGCATCATGAGTCCGTCCTTGGTGATGCCGGCGTTGTTGACGAGGATGTCGATTCTGCCGAATTCCTTGTGGATTTCGCTGACTACTTCCTTGGTCTGGTTGAAGTCGGCTGCGTTAGAGGCATAGCCTTTGGCTTTCACGCCGAGAGCCTGAAGCTCGGCTTCGGTCTCCTTGCCGTTTTCGTCGATTACGAGGTCGGTGAATGCGATGTTGGCTCCCTCAGCAGCGAATTTGAGGGCGAGAGCCTTGCCGATACCACGGGCTGCGCCTGTGATAAGGGCTGTCTTTCCTTCGAGTAATTTCATTGTGATGATTTGATGTATGAGTTTATTGGTTAGATGTTTCAGATTTCTATCAGGCATGCTCCGGCTGAGTAGCCGCCGCCGAAGACGGTCAGAGCCACCTTGTCACCGGGCTTGAAGCGGTCACGCTCCTGGGCGAACACGATGCCTGCCGAGGCTGAGCCGGTGTTGCCGAGGGTGTCGATGTTGCCAGGGAAGTGCTCAAGCCCCAGCTCGAGGCGGTGGGCTATCTGGGCTACGATGCGCATGTTAGCCTGATGGGTTATAATGTAGTCAAGCTGCGCCGGAGTCATACCGGAGGGAGCGCTGACTTCTTCAAGTCCGCGCACCATGTTGTCACAGGCGTGTATGAACACATCGCGTCCGTCGGGCATCGTGATGCCGCCTTCGCGGGGACGCAGACGCACTCCGTCGGGACCTTTGCCCATGTGTCCGAGTCCGCATGTGAAGATTTCGGTGATGCGCGGTTCGCCTGGAGCCATCTGCTCCTTTGAGAGGAAGAAAGCCACAGCACCGTCGCCCCAGAGGTGGCCGCACTTGGGGTCGCTTTCGTTGGAGTAATATGAGTTTTGCTCGGAGCTGATGAGGATGGCTTTTGATGCTTTGCCCATGGCAAAGTATCCCTCGATGATTTCAAGCCCGTTGATGAGCGATGAGCATGCCGAGGTACAAGCCACGCATTTGGCGTTGGTGATGTCAAATTCGCGCTGTATGATGTGTGCCACAGTGCCTACATAGTCGATGGCTGAATAAGCTGCCGCCACGATGAGGTCGACCTCCTTGATGTCATAGGGAAGGTGCTTGATGGCATCGCGCACCGCTTCCACAGCCATTGTTTCCTGGTTTTCACCTTCGGTCACCTTGGAGCGCGAGTGTATGCCTGTGCGTTTGGTAATCCACTCGTCGGTGAGTCCGTTGACATTGAGGAAGTAGTCGTTGGTGACGCGGCCTGATGGGATGTAGACACCTGTAGAATTGATGTACATAGTATTGATTCAGTCTTGAATTGGGTGTGAGAGATAAAGTGGATACATAGGATAGGGGTCATGACTCCTGCGGGTTTCTGACAGCCTGCAAGATAAAGTCGATGATATCACGGCGCATGTCGGCACGGCTCAAGCCGATGTCGGCGAAATTGTCGCGTATGAAGGAAAAGTCCACGCCTTGGAATGTCATATGCTCTACGGCTATGAGGCGGTGTGCCTGTATGGGGTTGAATGCCCCTTCTGCCACTCCTCTTGCGAGGATGTTGCGGAATATGTGCTGTTCCTTGGCGAGAGCCATCTTGCGCATACGGGCGATGCGCTTGATGTCACGTCCGAATAGCGAGCGCACCGTGTCGTGGCGCTGAAACGAGTTGATGATGAGGTCAAAGCGCACATTCAGATAGCGTTCGAGCAGCTCCATCGGCGGTAGGTCTAAGGACGCGACCTCTTCGAGCCGGCTGACGAGATGGTCGCTTTCGTGCTCTATGACAGCGTTATAGATGTCACGCTTGTTTTTGAAGTATGTGTAGATGGTGCGTCGACCTTTCTCGGATGCCGATGCGATATCGTTCATGGTGGTGTTCTCGATGCCTTTGTGGGCAAAGAGCTGCCGTGCCACCTCTATGAGTTTGTCGCGAGTCTTTGTAACCATCTTGTAATTGCACAAACTAATTAAAACTGTGCTAAATTACTGATTTTTTCCGAGATAAAAGTAATTTGTAACCAATAAATTTGTAATTTCGTTATCGTTTACGCTCTCCTGTGACATCATAGTCGCAACTATACGCATTTATTAACCATTATTATTTCATCATCTGTGACTACTGAACACATCTGTCCCGTTGACAATATCCGCCGTAGAAATTTTGCCGAACGCCTGATTATAGCAGTGTGTCTGCTTCTGGCAGTCGTGCCTGCATATGCCGCCGAGAATCCGCTCAAGATAGCCGGGGCTGCCAAGACCAAGGTAGGCATATATATAGAGGATCTCCGCAACGGAGAGGTGCTTATGGATGTCAACTCCGATGAGGCTATGGTGCCGGCGAGCGTGACAAAGAGTCTGACGGCTGCCACCGCCTATTCCATGTTTTCGCCGCGCGGACGCTTTTCTACGCCTGTGACTGCCACAGGCAAAATCAAGAAAGGTGTGCTTGACGGCGATATTGTCATTTCTACTATCGGAGACCCGACGGTCGAAAGCTCTCATTTTGCCGAGAACGCCGGTTTTGCCGACAGCATCATCAGCGCGCTTGAGCGTCTCGGTATCAAGGAAATCAAGGGCACGGTGGTGATTGACGAGAGCAATTTTGTCGACAGCACCATCCCTGACGGATGGCTGCGAGAAGACATCATAGAGTGCTACGGAGCCGGGCTCTATGCATCTAACTTCCGTGACAACAGGATGATACTTTCCGTGCCTGCCAACACTACGCGTCCGCACACTCCGGGCATAAGGGTGGAGTACAAGGGGGGCAAGGGCGCGCCTCGTCTGAGCCGTCATCCCAACAGCAATGTGTTTGAGGTCACAGGCAATACCAAGCGTCGCAGCATACATGCCACCGTAGCCAATCCGGCACCAGGGTCTACGATGCGTGCCGAGGTGATGCGTGAGATAGAGAAAGCCGGAATCGTGGTTGCCGACAAGCCCCGTGATGGCAAAAAGCCCTCTGAAAAAGATATCGAGAAAGGTGAGGTGATATATGTGCATCATTCTCCAGAGGTTGAAGATATATTGCGCAGTCTGATGTTTCGCAGCGACAACATGATGGCTGAGGGCATGCTGCGGTCACTCGCCGCCGGCAAGCCGCGCAAGGAGGCTGTCAAGACAGAAAAGAATTTCTGGCTTGAAAAAGGCTTTGACATAAGCAAGCTCAATATAGAGGACGGTAGCGGACTGTCGCGCCGTGACCGCATGACCCCCCGCTTCATGGCTGAGGTGTACAAATGGATGTACCACACCGACATGGCAGGCGGCTATGTGTCGCTCTTCCCCAAAGCCGGACGTGACGGCACCATGCGCAACTTCATGCGTGACAGTGCGCTTGCCGGACGCCTTGCCACCAAGACCGGAAGCATGCGCGGAGTGCAGTGCTACGGCGGCTATATGCTTGACGAAGCTGGAAATCCCACGCATGTGGTGGTGGTGTTTGTCAACAACTTTTCCTGTGGGCGAGCTGGTCTGAAGAAGGAGATAGGCAGAGTGCTAAGCCAGGTACTATTAAAAGATGATAACGAGCTGGATTTGCCTAAACAATAGTCCCCTGAGCCGTGTTAGATTAGTGATGTAACAAAGATGCAACAAACCTCTATAATCAAAAAAATAACAGATCATGAATTATCTTACAAATGACAAGCTGGTCATCATCGGTGCTGCCGGTATGATCGGCAGCAACATGGCTCAGACAGCCATCATGATGGGTCTTACTCCTAACATCTGTCTTTATGACCCCTATGTCAAGGGTCTTGAAGGCGTTGCCGAGGAGCTGTGGCAGTGCGGTTTCGAGGGTCTCAACCTGACCTTTACCGATGATATCGCCGTGGCTCTCAAGGATGCCAAATATATAGTCAATTCAGGCGGTGCTGCCCGTAAGGCTGGCATGACCCGCGAGGATCTTCTCAAGGGCAATGCAGCCATCGCAGAGCAGTTTGGCAAGGATGTCAAGCAGTATTGCCCCGACGTAAAGCACATCGTCGTTATCTTCAATCCTGCCGACATCACCGGTCTGATCACCCTGCTTTACTCTGGTCTGAAACCTTCGCAGGTGTCTACACTGGCAGCTCTTGACAGCACACGTCTGCGCAACGAACTCTCTAAGTGGTTCAAGATTCCTGCTGACGAAGTGGTCAACTCACGTACATATGGCGGTCATGGCGAACAGATGGCAGTATATGCCTCCACCACCAAGGTCGATGGCAAGCCTCTGACCGAAATCATCGGCACTGAGGTGCTGCCTGACGGTGAATGGGAAGCCATGAAGGTGCGTGTCATCCAGGGCGGCAAGAATATTATTGACCTCCGCGGACGCAGCTCGTTCCAAAGCCCGGCATATCTCTCCATAGAGATGATTGCAGCAGCCATGGGCGGCAAACCTTTCCGCTGGCCCGTAGGCACATACGTTAACAACGACCGTTTCAGCCACATTATGATGGCTATGGAGACCACAGTCACCAAGGATGGTGTCACCTGCACTCCTGTCAAGGGTACTCCCGCCGAGGAGGCTGACCTCGAGAAGAGCTATCAGCACCTCTGCACCCTCCGTGACGAAGTAATCGCCATGGGTGTCATGCCTCCCATCGCTGACTGGGGCAAAATCAATCCCAACCTTGACGCAAAGACCTGCTAACCAGCATAGTCAACAATAAAAAAGTCCCTCCGAGCATCGTCCGGCGGGACTTTTTTATTGTCGTAGGGACATGCCGTGGCATGTCCGTCACATCAGGCGTGTGCATATTTGGGAATTCGGACATGCCACGGCATGTCCCTACAATATATAGGTCAGATCATGGGACTTGGGTGTCAGTCGCGGGAGGCGGGGGTTATGCCGCGGCGGACTATGGCTGAGACGGCGATGGTGATGATGCAGCAGAGGGAGGTGTAGATGAAGAAGGTGCGGTAGCCTACGAGTTCTTCTATCCAGCCGGAGACCATGCCAGGGAGCATCATGCCGAGTGCCATGATGCCGGTGGCTATGGCGTAGTGGGATGTGCTGCGTGAGCCGTGGGCGAAGTGGATGAGGTAGAGGGTATAGGCAGTGGTGCCGAATCCGTAGCCGAATTGCTCTATAGCCACGCAGATGTTGACCATCCATAGCGACGAGTCGGTAGCGAAACTGAGATAGACGAATGTCAGGCATGTCAGCGACATGCTCCATGCCATGGGCATGAGGCATCGCCGCAATCCGTAGACCGATACGAGCCATCCGCCTGATATTCCGCCGACAATCAGGGCTATCACGCCCACTGTGCCGTAGGCAAATCCGACGAGTTCGGTATCAAGTGCCATACCTCCGGCTTCACGGGTGTCAAGCAGGAAGGGACCTATCAGTTTGACCAACTGTGCCTCAGGGAAACGGTAGAGAAGCATGAACAGCAGAGCTCCAACTATGCCAGGTTTGACGAAAAACGAGGCTATCGTGTCCCAAAACTCATGCAGTATGTCTGATACGGAGCGGTGCGCTCTTTCGTTATGGTCATCACGGCAGCGTGGCAGCACGAAAGAGTGCCAAAGGGCAAGCAGAGCAAACAGACCTGACAGGACAGCCATGGACCACTGCCACGCCACTGCCTCTGGATGGTATTTGGAGATGTATCCAGCCATCACCACTACGCCTCCCTGTCCGGCTATCATGGCGAGGCGGTAGAAGAGGGTGCGGATGCCTACCCAAAGCGACTGGTTGCGCTCCGAAAGCCCGAGCATGTAGAATCCGTCGGCTGCGATGTCATGCGTTGCCGACAGGAATGCCATCAGCCAGAAGCATCCCAGTGTCAGCCTAAAAAATCCAGCGGCAGGGACAGTCAGTGCCACGGCAGCCAGTGATGCCGCTATCGCCCACTGCATACAGAGAATCCAACGACGTTTGGTGCCGAAGATGTCGACAAACGGGCTCCAGAAAGGTTTTATCACCCATGGCAGATATAGCCACGCCGTGTAGAGAGCGATGTCGGTATTGGATATGCCGAGGCACTTATACATTATCACTGCCACAGTCATCACCACTACATAGGGGATGCCTTCGGCAAAGAAAAGCGACGGGACCCAGAGGGCAGGTTTCTGTGACATAGCTTTTATGAGATAATGTAATTATAAATTCTTATAAGACTTATAAGATTTCAAATGCCTTGGTTAAATTAGAGCCAGGAAAGTAATGAGAGAGTATCTGCGCGGAGGTGTAACCCTGCTCGCCCATGACGGCTGCGCCTATCTGGCAGAGTCCTACTCCGTGTCCCCAGCCCGCTCCGTGGAGTATGATGCGTGAGGGGTAGCCGTCGGCATCCATGTCTTCATAATGCACGGTGAATGCGGAGCTGTAGAGATGGCTTTCGGATAGCACCTTGCGTATGAGCAGTTCCTTGCCAATGACCGCTTCGCCGTCAGAGCCTATCAGGCGCAGCCGCTCTATGCGGCCTGATGTCCCTCGTTTGAGAGGTTCTATGCGGCGTATGCGCCCTATGCTGACCTCGGATAGACGTCGGCGTATGTTTTCGCTCAGAGATTCTGCATCCCATGTCACCGTCCAGCGGTAGAAGTCAGCCGTCAGTTGATCGTAGTCTTTGAGTATCTGACTCAGAATTTCTGGAGTCGGATTGGCACAGAAGGCATCAGGACGAGACTCAATCCACTTGGCAGCTTCGGTTTCGTTGCAGAGATCGGGCAGGTTGTCAGGGTGAGGACTGTCGGCGAAGGCTTTCAGGCACTCGTGGTGCTCATGCTCGCTCCAGCATGTGCCGAACAGTTCGGTGGCTCCGCCGCAGCATTTTGAGAAGCGGGCATCTACAAGAGTGCCGTTGCTGTCGGTCAGCACCATGCCGCGTGTGGCTTCGATGGCATCCACGACACGTGGATTGCGGGCTTGTGAGAGCCCCTGGTAGCGTTGGCAATGATCGTCGGCGCATACATCAAATGTGTCGTGATCTTCACGGTCCCACCAGCGGATGATTTCTTGTGGGTCGGCTGCGTGTGTGGTTGCGGACATGCCACGGCATGTCCCTACAGATGTGTGGGATTTGATCTGGGCGAGTACCCATGAGCGGGAGATGACGGCATGGGCTTCAAGGAGGGCAGGGGAGGCTGTCGCGCTCATTTCTGATGAGATGACGCTGCAGAGGTATTCCTCGATGCTGACGATATTGACGATTCGCAGGTTTGCATCACCCTCGGCAAGCAGTTCAAAATCTCCTGAATATGAGAGGTCGAGTTTCTGCTCCCAATGGAAACCGATGCCTATGACCACATCGTGTACGATGGCGTATGATTGAGTGGTCGCGGCGGTGAAGCGTCTTCCGACATCTTTAATGCCAAATGTCATGATGCCGTCGGCAGGATGACCGTCGGAGTCGGTGTAGCCGCCGTGAAATTCCACGGTGATGGTCGGAGCGCAGAGTAAGCCCACGCGCAGGGTTATGTCGGTCATAACGGATGGCTTATGCAGTCAAGTATGAAGCGGTTATAGGTTTCTTCGGGGAGTAGGACTTCTGACAGCATGTATTGGAGCTGGTCGGCTGTCAGCGTCTCAAAATCGCTTTTGCGTGGCAATACGATTCGTCCGCCCATATCGATGGCACCGGGACTGAATATCATGCCGTCATCGCCATAACATGTAGGACGGTGGCGATCACGCAGTATGGCTATCAATGCCGTCTTGTCGCTTCCGGGAATGGGTGTGGCGTAGAGATTGAGCCTCGGTTCGGTTTCGCCAGGGTGCACGGGCAGCAGTGACAGTGCGCTGAGCATCATGTCTGCCATTTTGCCGGAGTTAGTACCCGATACGGTCACAGGTCGGGTGGTCAGATACGGATGGAAATAGAGTCTCGTTTCCCCGTCGGATTTCAGTATGCGGCAGTCGCTGTCAGTAGTGCCATGCAGTATCTGTGGCATTTCGGTGGTGTTGACAGCCTGTAGATGCAGATGGTCAGGCGCGGATGCTCCGCTGTGCGGACCGTTGTAAAACACTGTGTACTCCTTCAATCCGTGAGCTATTGCAAGCATCTGTTCAAGCAGATGCTTGGAGTAAGCCTGTGGCGTGTGGCTGAGCGACGGGATGGTCAGATGCCTGCCATATATGGGGAATGGATTGACGAGGATTTCAAGTCCGCTTCCTTCCAATGGCAATCTGAGTTGCACCTCTGGGCGGTTGGTCTCACACAGGAAACAGGGACGCTCCGCAATGGATCGCGAGTCGGTGCGCGCACAAGTGCTGACCGCGCGGTCAGGCAGGTGTATCAGTTCAAACGTACCGCCGGGCAGAGTGATGCTACGCTTCATGGCATGGCGCATGCGTCGGTATCTTTCTTCGGCATCATGCCAGGTGGCGAGCTGCTCGGTGAACATGCTGTCTACTCGTGACAACAGATTGTCGGCACACGTGGTCATGACTGCGAGTTTATGAGTATGCGGGCTTCAAGTTCGGCGGTGCGCAGAAAATCCTTGTAGGAGTTGTAGCGGTTGAGGGTCGCACGGTCAAGCTGTGCGTCAGAGTTGCCTTGCCAGCGGCGGCACAGATACAGTTCGTCATATATCCTGCCGATATGATAGGAGCGGGATATGCGCAGAGCCATAGCGTAGTCCTCGCCGTATGACACATTGGGGAAATGCAGTTCACGGGCTATGCGGGTGAGGAATGCGCGAGGTGCACCCATTCCGTTGACGCGTAGCAGGTTGTTGCGTCCGTTAAGTTCGGTCCATTCCTTGTGGTCTATGAGCCCCGGGGGGATGGTGTTGAGGTCGAAGTCGGTCAGGCGGTAAGCTCCCACCACCATGGCGCATTGCTCACGGCGGAAAGTGTCGACTATGCGTTGCAGTGTGTCGGCACCCGAATAGATGTCATCGCTGTCAAGTTGTACGGCAAAGCGTCCGCATGCGGCATCGTCAATGGCGCGGTTCCAGCATCCTCCGATGCCGAGATGATGACACTCCGGCACTATGACCTTGAGCCGTGGATGTGACGCTGCAAGCTCTGCCAGCACCTGCGATGTGCCGTCGGAGCTGTGGTTGTCAACCACAAGCACATTCATGGTGCAGTCAAGTGACTGCGACAACGCGCTGAGCACGGCATCGCGTATAGTCGAGACACGGTTACGCACAGGGATGACTACTGAGACTTCGACAGGGAAAAATCCCTCGTCGATATTGACTTGGCTCACCTGCGGTTGGCTTATCAACGCGCCTATGGCTGAGAGATGGTCGGTGGCTACCTGCTCCATCTCAGCCTGTATGGCAGCGTTACGAGGATCTACATAGTCAAACTGCCCCGTCGATGATGCTGACGCATCAAAAGTATATAGAGCTTCGGGTATGTGGACGATTTTGCCGAGACGCTGTATCATCAATCGCAGTGCATAAAATGCCGCACCGCGCAGGTCTGTATCTAATGACTGGACGCAGCGGCAGAATGCGTCATGGCGTATCAACACCACGGGGCCGAAGTCGAAGTCGTCTCTTATAGCTCCAGGCTGCAGGTCGATATGTGGATCTCCGACTCCATCAGCGTATGCCATCATAGCACCTGTGTCATTGAGCACAGAAGCCATGCGTTCGCGTCCGAGCGGCAGCCAGCTGAGATGCCCCGGGCGTAATTGCAGCTCTACTATGCCGTCATGGCAGGGCATCGCGGCTATGTCAAGCAGATGTCGGGTGTCCATCTATAGATTATGGTATTTTATCAGTCCGGGCATGGAGCTTTTGACTATCTGCTCGATATGTATTCCGTAGGACTGGGCTATCTTGCGGACGATATCCTCGTACAGGCATGCCACCGAACCTACGAGCGACACTGAATAGTCGTTCTTACGGTAACCAAGCACGTTACGCGTGAAAAATTTCATCAGAGAAGCGTAGACGAGCTGGTAGACATAGGGGTCATCCAGCATTGTGGCAAGCCGGGCTGACTGCTGCGACAGCCAGCGGTTGGGGAACGGTCCGGAATATACGCTGTCCATGACCTCCTCTGGTGTCAGACCTGACTCTTCAAAGAAGCGGTCGCGTACATGCTTGGGGGCGATGCCTTTGAGGCAGTCGCCAAAAAACGCTTTGCCGATATAGGCTCCGCTGCCTTCGTCACCGAGGATGAAACCGAGCGACTTTACGTTGTCGACGATTTCCTCGCCGTCATATATGCAGGAGTTGGAGCCTGTGCCGAGGATGCACGGAAGCCCTGGTTTGTCGATAAACAAGCCGCGGGCAGCTCCGAGAAGGTCGCTCATTACGGTCACCGGTGTGCGGAACTGCGCCACGAGCGAAGCCTCCATGACTTTGTTGCGGTCGGGATTGGCGCATCCGGCACCATAGAAATATATATGCTCCCAACGGCGACGGAAAAACGCGTCGGGGAGATTAAGACGTATGCTGTGGGAAATTTCCTTGCGGGTCTGGAAGTAGGGATTTAGTCCCTCTGTAAACACATGCTCCACAATCTTATCGCCATCGGCGAGCACCCATTCGGTGCGCGTAGAGCTGCTGTCAGCAATAATTTTCATGTCTGGATATGAGGTGTTTAAGGTAGCTTTGGAGAGCAGAGCTTGCTTACCTGACTTTGTTGTAGGAGAGAAGCTTCAAACAATGATTGAAGAATATCGATAAATGAGTGGTGTGTATAATTGTGACAAAATTAACCAATTCGCATGGAAAAGCTCGTTTAAATTTATTAAATTTGCATTAACAAGATATAAATGGCACGATTAGTATCATAAGTGCTGACTTACCAATCAATCACATAATATGCTAAAAATCACACGATATGCTTTGGGGTGCATAATATTGGCACTTGCTGCTCATGGCAACGGCGTCTCGGCGCAGACTTATATGGGCGATGACGCATTTGACGGTACGCACAAAAACGAAGTCACAGGCTATATGTCTCTCGGCTCAAATATAATCACAGGTTTCTTCATGGGACCGGCGGTAGAATATAAGCGTCACTTCACGCCCCGATGGTCGGCGATGGGTGCCTCTGAGTACCAGTTTGACAAACAGAAATTCGGCATTTATGGCAAGGGTGAGTACCGGCTTCCGGTCTGGAAATTCAATTTCTATTTTTCAGGCAAAGTGATGTATAACCGCTACCAGCGTTCCACTACCAACGAGTGGTGTTACAATCTTTCCGCCCGTTGGGAAGGCTCGCACTTCGCCATCACTATAGGTGAGACGCTTATTAATTATAACATGCTCGGCAGTTCGTACACTGAGCCATTTACGTTCACTTTCGGAGCGGAGCTATGTGTCATGCCGAGAAAGCATCCGTGGAATATCGGCTTGTTTTTCCGCAACTACGATGAAAAACTGGAATATCAACTGGGGTCTGTCGTTCAAAGCCAATCTTCCCCGCAGGATGCAGCTCTTCGGACAATTCAATATACGCCCTGCAGGCAGTATGAGCCAGCTTGCAAGCCGATATGAGACATCGGGCAAGCTCGGCATAAAGTATGTGTGGTAATAAATTTAAGTATGTATAAATTCAGAGGATAAGATAATGACAAATATAAGTTTTAGAGGCTCGGCTGCTTTGATGGTGGCTGCCGTTATAGGGGTGATGACATCTTCGTGTGACAAGGTCAGTCCGACAGGTGTGCTGGTGGGAACCACGAGCGTGGATGACCGAGTTAAGATGAGCCTTCAGGTGTATCAGGATACTTACGACAGCCGTCTTGATGTCAAGGATGCGCAGGGTGAGTATTCGTTTCTCGTAGGTTCTGACAGCCATCTGACCACTGATCCCGGGCGCATGGATGAGATGCAGAGCTTGTTTTTGGAGCATGGAGACCTGTTTATGGCTCATCTCGGCGATATCGCGGACACTAAAGCCGAATATTACATGACTCTCGCACACTCCATGGAGAGGGGGAAGGAAAACTATATAGCCAGGAATTTCCATCCGCTTTATGATGATGAATCTCAGCTCTACATATCCCATGATGACCTTGACAGACTCATAGCCGACGGTCAGATCTCGGCGTACGGTGATGTGGACGAGATGCCTTTTGATGCTCTGCTGGTGCTTCTTGCAGATTATGACATAGAGATGCTTACTGATGACGATATTCAGTATCCTTTTTTTCCCGTGGTAGGCAACCATGACATCACGCATGACGGATGGGCGCTATTTACCACCATATTCCGCTCGTCGACCTATGAGTTTACTGTGAAGGTGGCAGAAGGATGGTATGACCAGTACATCTTCCTTGACTCAGCCAACGGTACGCTCGGCAAGATACAGATAGATGCCATAGAGGACGGGATGCTGCGTACGCATGGTATCAATGTGCGGCATACATTTGTATTCACCCATACCAATGTTTTCCGTCCAAGTTCCAACGAGTTTGCATCCACCTATGCCCGCGAGGAGGGTTACTATATCCTAAAGAAGCTTGCTGACTGGAACACTACCATCGCTTTCTACGGACATGTGCACAAGTGGGATGACCGTTGGTTTGGCGGTGTGCGACATCTCACCCTTGACTCCATGAGCGAGGCAAATTCACCTGATGCCGGTGACTATCTTGTGCGTGTCACATGTCATGCCGATGGCAACCTCTCGGTAAGCAAGGTCAGGATGAACTACGTGGCGCGCTGAGATTGCTCCTATGAGACCGTGTAAATGCTTGTATCCGGGTCATGGTATCGTGTGGATAGGGTTATGGCTGATTTTTTCAGTCTCTGATGCATCTGCTGCATTGCCTTCTCGCCGTTATCACACTCTGTCAGAGGTATGTGACAGCATGGTAAAGGTCTTATCCATGCCAGTGGGCGCGCGATATGTGGTCATGGAGGCAAGAGGTCATTTGGTGACTGACCGTGAGCGCCATGGCGAATCGGCATGCTGGTGGGGCATCTCATGGGGCGGAGATAACCGTTATGAAGTGACCATGAGAGGGCGTAACACAGATTTCGGTAATGTCAGTGATGAGTACACCGTGGATGTCTCTGCTTCAAGGATATACGCGGATGGCATGCTGAAGGAGATATGCAAATCATCTGTTTCGTCAGGGATAGCTATGGCTGGAGGTGCCAACACTATGTCGGTAGAGCTGCGCGGTGACAGCGTGGCGCATGTGTATGTCGGGAAAAACGCTCTGTCGCATGTGTTGACCTTTGACATTGAAGGTGGACGTGGTGGTGGGTCTGATTGGTATGTCGTGAGCCATGGCTGCTGGCAGCCAGTCATGGTGATGGATGAATATGAAGCAGAGCCGTCACGGCAGTTGGCTACCGGGTGGACGTATGACTCGATAGTTCGTTATCTCGTCGACCGCAGAGGCGTTGACGCAGTCGAGGGTATATGGAAGTATTTTGACCGCAACAATAACCCTGCCAAAGGAATCGTAGGAGGGAACTATACTCTCGCCACTCTCCGCAATGACGATGGCGGATATGACATCATATATATCGGCGGAGCCAAGACTGCCCGAAACCGATGGCGTGAAGGTATGCTTAAGGGGCGGCTGTCGCCCACCATCTTCCGTAGGCATTTCGACTTGGTGTGGTATGATGCTTTGATGCAGCCTGTCAGCGAGGAAGCAAATGCCACCATCCAGCAAGAGGGCGCGTTGCTCGAAGTCGCCTTCCCTCTCTACGAGACGACTTTCCGCTTTTCGCGAGTCCCGCTCTCATCGCTGCGCTGACAGGATTGGAGGCTCTCATGTATTCAAGACCTCCAGCGGAGGTCAACATATTAGCCCATGGTCATACAAGCCGTTTAAGATTATTTCGCTTGTAAAGGCGCGGCATAGCCGCGGCGGTAGCAGTAGCCACATGCAAGCAAGTCGCCAGACTTGTGAAGCTTGTGGTCCAAAATGCTCCATCATATGCCGGCGGCGTTAGCTGCCGGGGCTGATGCATGCGATTGCCCCGGCAGTTACACCGCCGGATTTCCATTACATCCGTTTTCCACAAGCTGCGCAAGTCTGACGATTTGCTTGCATGTGGCTACTACACCCCTCGCGGCTAACACCGCGAGCGTTACAGCATTGTACAGAGACCCTACAAAGCTGACGGTTTTTTAACCTTATTTAACTTGTTAGAGGGGGGGGTAAAATACTTATTTTTGTGAAATAGGTTTAATGACTTTGAAAATTATTTTACACATCTAACCAATTAAATATTTCTTGCGTATGAGACATCTGTTACTGCGATGGGCGGCTTGCGTCACTTTGCTGACCGGTATCGCCTTCTCGGCTCGAGCCGAAGCCGACTGTATCTACATTATCGGTCATGACAACTGGTGGGAAAGACCATGTACTGACAATGCTGAGTTTTTCGCCGACCGCAAACTCTACGAGACATCTCCTGGCAGCAATGTCTATGAGGGTACCTTCTCGTTTTCATCATCGGCATGGTTTCGTCTCCTTTCTGATCTTCCTGTAGCCAAGGACGAGAATGATTATTCTGTCTACAAGCAATACGTCATTGCTCCGTTTGCTGACGGATTGATGATGGAGCCTGTCGGGAAAAGCGGACTCTACTCCACCTCCACAGTCAAGATGGAGGACTTCTGCTCGCCATATGTAGAGCCTGGAACATGGCGATTGGAGACGGGATCATCATATATGAAACAATATAAGGTGATAGCCAACCTTAATGTCGGCAAGATATTCCTTGTACCTACGATTGATTGCGTGGTAGTTCCTGAAGGAATGCCTGATCCGACTCTTGACAATGCTGCCGATTATATCTCTGCCATTGGATACGAGGAGTATGTACCGGCAGGCAAGCTGTCGTTTAACTATTATGATTTCAATCGCGGCGAATGGTGGAACAATGCTTCTGCCGGCGAATTGTCCGATGGATACAACGAGGTTACCTTTAACACACAGGCTACCAAGGCGCGTGGCTATAGCAAATCAGACTGGAAAGGCGGTGTCGTCACAATTCCCTACCAGTCGGTCATACAGCTTAGCGAGAACAGCTCAGCGGCATCAGTGGAAGATGTCATGTACGTGCATCGCGCATCTGACAGCTTTACTCCGTGGCAAGGTGCTTCGCAGCAAGTCGTTGACAAGTTTGATGTATTACGACCTGATGGCGAAGGTAATTATACAGGTACATTGAGAGTATCGCAAGGTGACAAAATTAATTTCATATCTGCCCTGTCCGGCTCTCAGGACGCCAACAGCGTTATATGCCCCGCGGCTGACCGCGCAATGAGTTTCAATGATGTGACGGGATTGTATTACAGCTCGGCTGTCGTGGCAAGTCAGGCTGATGGCGCATATTGGATTGTACCCGCAATGCGCGGTAGCCGCACATATACTGTGACGGTTACACCTGGTACTAAACCTGTAGTGAAGTTTGAAGGCGAAAAGGCAGCGACTGAGATATACCTTATAGGTGCTCCCCAGGGATGGAACATAGCCGACGGCTCTATGACTCTTAAGAAAACTGTCAATGGCGGCTACTACGGCAATTACGAGATTTCGGCAGCTGATGCAATATTCCGCTTTTACACATCTCTTGGCGACTGGGAGAGCAATTCGCTTGGCAGTCAGTATGACGACATGCCGATGGAATTTGGTACAGTCAACGGTGAGCAGACACAGAGGCTTATCATCGGAGGCAAGGGCGCTTTCCAGTTCTCTGAGTGGCCCGGTGGCATGATGTATATGTATGTGGAACCATCTGCGGAGCGTGTGACATTCTCGGATATGCCTATTGAAGCCGCGGGAGAGTATGCTTATGACAATGCAGACCCCAAGGGTGTTCAGGGTCTTTACACAGACGGTGGCACAGAGGTTGCAGGCACTGACGGCGTATATGAGATGACATTTAGGGTAACAGGGGATGATCCTCAGGTTATCAAGCTGTATACCTATAAGCTGCCTATCTCACGTGACGAAGCTGAGGCAGAAGGCTCATATGCCCTTACATTGCCTGACGGATTTTCATGGAAATTTGATGACCTCGGAGTTGCTGAAGCGACATTTACAGTGCAGGAGGGCGTGACCGCAAAGACACCTAATCATATCACTGTGCAGAATCCCGAAGGCATAAGCTACCAGGAATATAATCTTATGATAGATATGAACACGCATAAGATGTATCTTGAACGTAGTGGCTCGGTGTACTATCTTTTCGGAACGTTGACTGACGGCAAGCTGCCTTCATATGCTGACCGTGCAGACTTCCGCAAATATGCTGTAAAGGATTGTGCCGGCTTTGTTGACATACCTAAGGACAAACTGGATTTTTGTACAGCTCCGTCTATTGCGATTGCAAAAGATATGACAAAATGGTCACAGATGGAGCCGATATCACTGACTTTCGAGGAAGGTGTGGCTGATTTCTTCGCACCTACGTCAGTTTTCAGAGTCAAAGCTGACGAGTGGGCTGGAGGTCGTCTTTTCGTATCAGGCAACATGATCATGGATGCGCGTAATCTTGACAAAGTATATGGATATGTGAGGAGTAATAATGTCGCTGAAATTAAAAGGTCTGTTCTGACAGAGACCGCTTCTGGAAGCATGGTCTATGAGGGTGATGTCGCATTTGTTGATGCACACAATCCATACATGTATTTCTCCATTAATAACCCTGAAAATCAGGTGCTGACCATAGGCTTTGCGTCAACGATGCATTATAACGGCATCGGTTATGTGATTAATGAAGGTGCGAATGAGCTTGTAGCTAAAAACGGGATTGCTTCAGGCGGACTGAGATTCCATGGATCTTCATTCTTCATGCCTTCAGTCAAAGGAAACGGAACGCTTAAGGTGAAGGTTGACCTTAACCATATGGAGATGACAGCTGAGGTTGCTAACGATAACAAAGCATCTGTCTACGAAAGCGTGTCGGACAATACCAGTCTGGATGAACTCATAGCTTCTGAATCAGATGAAGTACTTAATGCCGTTACTCTTAACGCTCAGATCAATGTGGCAGAAGGTGGCAAAGCAGAGTTTAACTTTGCTTCACCCGATGGTGAACTTATCGTGCCTGCTACCGGCGGGTCTGCCGAAATCAGATTTGGTGATGACGGCGTGTGGGAAGGTGATTTTGTAAAGGTTGCCACTCCGGTGCGTGCACGCAGTGCCGCCCGTAAGGCTGCTGCTGACAATACCGCCAAGTGGAGCATATCTCTCCCTGAGGGTGAAGTTGTTTCTCGCATATCAATGCTTATCAACGAGGATACCAAGAAAATCAAAGTGTTCTCATCGGCTCATAAGACCGACGGTTTCTTCTTGATGACCTACGATAACAATTTCTATTCGGATGACAATTTCGTATGGCCGACCATTGAGACTATGGATAAGTTGCCTGTTCTTGCCAAATCGGCAGACGGTCTGTGCAAGGGTGAGGTAAATGTGCCCGAAACCGGACTGAAAATGATGGTTATCAAATCACTCAATGGCAAATATACCAGTGGTTACCATGGCTTGTTGGCGTTTGACGGCTATCAGACGTTTACGCTTGGTGCAGACGGTGACGAGGTTACATTGCCAGCCTGGAACAATGGACTTTCGTGGGAGTGGACTATAAATGCTCCGGCTGGTAAAGTTCTCATCACATATGACGAGAAGGCTAGTAAGCTGACTGTGAAGTCGGATGTGGGTCTCGGTGTGGATGACATGACGGCTGAGGATGGCACGGCATTCCGTCTGACGGTAGGTGATGGTTGCGTGACTGTGACATCTGATGGCAATCTTGACCTTGACTTTGCCAATGCGACTGGTGCAGTGGTCAAGCATGCCTCGGTAACAGCCGGCACCACCACTATCAATCTCACACCGGGCTTCTACATAGTCGCCGGTCAGAAGATTTTCGTTAGATAACATCCCCTGATAAGGAGGATTCCATAAACCAAAGAGCGTCACGCTGCCTAATGAAAGGGGCGTGACGCTTTTATTATTTAGTGTATAGCGGAGGGGTGGGCTTACTGGATGGGAGGCTCGTTGGTAGTGACGTATTTGATTTCGCCGCTTTGCTCGTCAAAGGCGATAGTGCTGTCAGATAGTGTTACTGTGTACACTGGGTAGTTATACTGCATGATGATGATGTCGTCCAATGCTCCAAGGCCTTGCAGATAATTCAGAAAAGGAGAGGGCAGGAGATCGGTGGCGAGTATTGACGGAAGGGGCACACCGTTGCCGTCAAGTTTTATCCACTGGCTCTGTTCGTTGAAATAGAGAGTCGGACCGTTGTGGAGATAGACGGTCTGGATGTTGCCATGGTTGCCGTAGGAGTCCACTTCCTGAGCGGGAAAGTAAGTGGAGACGAATGTGGCAACACGGTCGGGCATGTCGTCCCATGCCTCGGTGTCGCTGCATGATACAAGTGATATGGCGGCTGCGCTCAGAAGCAGTGCTATGGTTATCCGTGCGATTTTGTCGCTATGCTTGGTGAAGAACATAGAGAGTAACAGGTAAGCTCAGTATATATGATGAAAAAAAGAATCAGATAGATGTGATGTCTATCTGATTCTTTAACGTATATGCGGCTTGTAAAGTTCTTTTCAGTTTGTTCTTCTGATGACGCTGCACGCCGCGTCCCAATGCTGTTGAATTAGGCATGAGCAATGAATCCAATAGAGGAGGCACGTCGGAGACGTGGCAGTCGTGCGTAACCCCATGCACGGAGCGTCAGCGAACGTACATGGGGTACAGGATGCTCCTGTAGGATCAACCTCGGAGAGGTTGTGGTACGCATGATTGTGTGTAAGTCATTGATTTAATGAGAGAAATGAGATTTACGGTGCAGAAACGAGGAGATGCCACAACCTCTCCGAGGTTGTTCATAAGAGTGTGTCATCTAACCCCATGTACGTTCGCTGACGCTCCGTGCATGGGGTTACGCACGACTGATACGTCTCCGACGTATCTACCCGTATCACTGTTTAATTCAACAGTATTGCGCCGCGTCCCTACTATTTATGGTGGTTGTGCTTACACGTTGAAGCGGAAGTGCATGATGTCACCGTCCTGCACCACATATTCCTTGCCCTCTACGCCCATCTTGCCGGCTTCCTTAACGGCTGTCTCGCCTCCGAGGCTCACGTAGTCGTCATACTTGATGACTTCGGCGCGGATGAAGCCTTTTTCAAAGTCGGTGTGGATGATGCCTGCACACTGCGGGGCTTTGCTGCCGCGCATGAAGGTCCATGCACGTACCTCGTCGGGTCCGGCGGTGAAGTAGGTCTGGAGGTCAAGGAGATTGTAGGCGGCACGTATCAGGCGTGACACGCCGCTCTCTTCAAGTCCTATCTCATTGAGAAACTCTTTGCGTTCCTCCCATGTGTCGAGTTCGGCGATTTCGCTTTCGGTCTGGGCTGCGACGATGAGTATCTGCGCGTCCTCGTCCTTGACGGCTTCACGCACTGCATCGACATATTTGTTGCCTGTTGCTGCTGATGCGTCATCCACATTGCAGACATACATGACAGGCTTGGAGGTCAGCAGAAACAGCTCTTTTAGGAATTTCTGCTCATCGGGGGTCTCGCCTTTGACGGTGCGGGCGCCCTTGCCGGCTTCCAGAGCTTCCTTGACACGTGACAGCACCTCGTATTGCATCTTGGCTATCTTGTCGCCGCCGGTCTGAGCCTGTTTGTAGGTCTTGGCTATGCGGCTGTCAACGGTCTCGAGGTCTTTGAGCTGAAGTTCGTAATCGATGATTTCCTTGTCGCGCACAGGGTCTACCGAGCCGTCGACGTGGGTGATGTTGTCATCATCGAAGCAGCGGAGCACATGGAGTATGGCATTTGTCTCGCGGATGTTGGCGAGAAACTTGTTACCGAGACCTTCGCCTTTGCTTGCGCCTTTGACCAGTCCGGCGATATCCACGATTTCAACGGTTGCAGGGACAACGCTTTTGGGCTGGCACATCTCCACGAGCCGTGTCAGGCGGTCATCGGGGACGGTGATTACGCCTACATTGGGTTCGATGGTACAGAAAGGGAAGTTCGCGCTTTGTGCCTTAGCGTTTGACAGGCAGTTGAACAGGGTGGATTTGCCGACATTGGGCAGTCCGACTATGCCGCATTGTAATGCCATGGGTATTGTTGGGTATTGTTAATCAGTTATGTTTATTCGTAGCTGGAGCCGTCGAAGCAGTGTGTGCATATCTTGCACTTGGGGAGTCCGATAGCTTTTACTACGTTGTCTATTGGGTTGAAGTCAAGTGTGGTGACACCGAGTGTCTCGCGGATTTTCTCAACCATGGCATTGTATTGTGGAGTGCCGTGGGTGCAGTAGGGTGTGAGGTCGATGTCGTCCTTGCCGCCTTCAAGTTCCTTGATGACGCGGCGTGTGATCAGCTCCATGTCGCTCTTGGAGTTGGTGAAGTTGACAAACTTGCATCCATAGACGAGCGGCGGGCAGCTGATGCGCACATGCACCTCCTTGGTACCGGCATCGTATAGATCCTTGACGTTGTCACGGAGCTGGGTGCCGCGCACTATGGAGTCATCGCAGAATATGACCTTTTTGTCTTTAAGAAGTGCTTTGTTGGGTATGAGCTTCATTTTTGCCACAAGCTCACGGCGCTCCTGAGTGGACGGGGTGAAGGAGCGGGGCCATGTGGGTGTGTACTTGACGATGCCGCGCTGGTAGGGTTTGTGCATGCCCTGTGAATATCCGAGAGCCATGCCTATTCCCGAGTCGGGCACCGCGCTTACGAAGTCGATGTCGGTATGGTCATCCTTGCTCATCATCATGCCTGAGTCATAGCGCATCTCGTCGACGTTGCGGTTTTCGTACTCACATGCCGGGTAACCGTAATATGTCCATAGGAAGGCGCATATCTGCATCTGCTCTCTGGGTGCTTTGAGTTGCTTGAAACCGTCGGCATTGAAGCTGACTATTTCGCCCGGACCGAGATTGTAACAGAGGTCAAAGCCGAGATTGGGGAATGCGCACGTCTCGGAAGTTGCCGCCATCGCATCATCCTTCTTGCCGAGGGCTATGGGTGTGCGGCCGAGCCGGTCACGGGCAGCAATGATGCCGTCGGGGGTGAGCAGCAGCATCGAGCAGCTGCCTTTGACACGGCGATACACGTTTTCTATGCCTTCGACATAGCTGTTGCCCTCGCTGATGAGGGCGGCGATCATCTCTGTGGGGTTGATGATGTCGTAGCTGTGTTCGCAGAAGTGGTGTCCCTTGGCGAGAAGCTCTTTCTCGAGTTGGCGTATATTGTTGATACGCGCCACTGTCACTATGGCGAATTTGCCGAGGTGGCAGTTGACTATGATGGGCTGTGCATCGGTGTCGCTTATCACTCCGATGCCTACCTTGCCGCTGAAATCGGCAAGATCTTTCTCGAATTTGGTGCGGAAATACGAGTTTTCGATGTTGTGGATCGAGCGAGTAAACACTCCATCGTGGCATGTGGCTATACCGGCACGTTTGGTGCCCATATGGCTGTTGTAGTCAACGCCATAGAACAGTTCGTTGACACATTCGTTTCGTTTGGCTATGCCAAAAAAACCTCCCATATCTGTATTTTTCCTTTATATGAAATTGAAGTGTAGATGCTTTGTGGGGATATTACTTTTTGTGCTGCTCGATCCAATGACGCGCGTTGACAAATGCTGTAGCCCAGGGTGTGATCTCCTGATAGTGGCGGGCGGAGGGGTAGAAACCGCACTGCCAAGGGAAGATGGCACGCTCGAGGTGGGGCATCATGGCAAGATGGCGTCCGTCGGCAGAGGCTATGCCTGCCACGGCTCCGCGGCTTCCGTTGGGGTTGCCGGGATATGCCGCGTAGGAGTATTTGAGCACCACGTTGTAGTCAGAAACGGGACGGGGCATCACGAAGCGTCCCTCGCCGTGGGCTACCCAGATACCGAGCTTCATGCCGCTGAGCGGACCGAACATGACGCTGTCGTTCTGCGGGACGGTCACGCCTACGAAGTTTGACTCGAACTTGTGGCTGACATTGTGGTCCATCTTGGGCTTTACATCGTCCATGGGGGTGATCAGACCCAGCTCTATCATCAGCTGGCAGCCGTTACATACGCCGAGGCTGAGGGTATCTTCGCGCTTGTAGAAGTTGTCGAGGGCGTGGCGAGCCTTTTCGTTGTAGAGGAAGCCGCTTGCCCAGCCCTTGGCGCTGCCGAGCACGTCGGAGTTGGAGAATCCGCCGCAGAACACTATCATGTTGACATCTTCAAGTGTCTCTCTGCCGCTCATGAGGTCGGAGAGGTGCACGTCCTTTACATCAAATCCGGCTGCGTAGAGCGAGAATGCCATTTCGCGGTCGCCGTTGGTGCCCTTGTCGCGGATGATGGCGGCGCGGATGCCGCTGCGGTCTTTGCGGCGCAGCGTGATCTCGTGGTCAGCCATCTTGCCGTTAAATGAGGTAGGTATGGCGTAGCGTATCGGCTGCTTGGAGTAGTTCTGGTAACGTGCCAGTGCGTTCTTCTCGCCACTCTGGAGGCAGTCAAGCAGATATGATGTGCGGTACCATGAGTCGCGGAGCTTGTCGGTGTCAAGTGTAGTGACGGTGTTGCCGTCGATTTTGACAGTCACATTGCGGTCTTTGCAGGGCGAGCCGATGGTCCAGAAACGTACACCTGCCTGATTGAGCACGCTGCTTACATGGGTCAGCGATGCGTCGGCAACCTGCACCACGAGGGCGGGATTCTCGGCAAAGAGCAGTTTGACGGCATCATTACCGTGGGCTGCTGCCATCTCGGTGAGGTCGATGTCAAGACCGCCGGCGCGGTTGGCGAAAATCATCTCAAGCAGGGTGGTGACGAGACCGCCGGCGGAGATGTCGTGGGCTGCGAGGAGCGACCCGCTGTTGACGAGGGTCTGCACGGCGTTGAATGCCGACACGAAGTATGCGGCATCGCCTACGGTCGGAGCTTCTGCACCGAGACGGTTGAGTGTCTGGGCGAGAGCCGAACCGCCCAATTGCAGTGGGCAGCTTGAGAAATCGATATATATAAGCTGTGAATTGCGCTTATGGATGACGGGAGAGAGGGTGCGGCGCACATTTTTCACCTCTCCGGCTGCTGAGATGATGACGGTGCCGGGTGCATACACCTTGTCCTCGCCATATTTCTGGGTCATTGACAGGGAGTCCTTGCCGGTGGGGATGTTGATGCCGAGCGAGCAGGCGAAGTTGCTGCAAGCCTCCACGGCTTTGTAGAGGGCTGCGTCCTCGCCTTCGTTCTTGCAGGGCCACATCCAGTTGGCACTCAGGGAGATGCCGCTCAGTCCGCCCTTGATGGGTGTGCCTACGATGTTGGTCAGGGACTCGGCTACGGCTATGATGGAGCCTTTGGCTGAGTCAATCAGGGATACCTGAGGCGCGTGGCCTATAGAGGTTGCGATACCTGAGCGGCCGTTGTAGTCGAGAGCCATCACGCCGCAGTCGCTCAGCGGCAACTGGAGCTCACCCTGGCACTGCTGACGGGCTACTTTGCCTGTGATGGAACGGTCTACCTTGTTAGTCAACCAGTCCTTGCAGGCTACGGCTTCAAGCGACAGCACATCGGCTGTGTATTCGGCTATCTTGGCTGCGTCATACTCTACATCGGCATATTTGCGCTCTACTGTGTGGTCGGTCATGACCGTCTTGGGGGCTTTGCCAAACATGTCGTCCATGGCAAGGTCGATAGGCTTGACTCCGTCGGGGGCTTCAAAGACGAAGCGGTGGTCACCTGTGGTTTCGCCTACGACGTAGAACGGTGCCTTCTCGCGCTCGGCGATGCGGCGCACGCGGGCTATGTCTTTCTCCTTGATTACCATGCCCATGCGCTCCTGGCTCTCGTTGCCGACGATTTCCTTATATGACAGGGTGTTGTCGCCGATAGGCAGGGCTGAGATGTCGATTTTGCCACCGGTTGCCTCTACCAGTTCGGAGAGGGCATTGAGGTGACCGCCTGCGCCGTGGTCATGGATGGATATGATGGGATTCTTGGGGTTCTCGGCGAGTGCGCGGATGACGTTGCTGACACGCTTCTGCATCTCGGGGTTGGCGCGTTGCACGGCATTCAGCTCTATGGCATTGTCATACTGACCGGTGGCTACCGATGACACTGCGCCGCCACCCATGCCGATGCGGTAGTTGTCACCGCCCATGACCACGACTTTCTCGCCGCCCTGGGGTTCGCCCTTGATGGCATCGTGCTTGGCTGCGAAACCTACACCGCCGGCGAGCATGATGACCTTGTCATAGGCGTAGAAGCGTCCGTTTTCATCGTGCTCGAATGTCAGTACTGAGCCGCAGATGAGAGGCTGACCGAATTTGTTGCCGAAGTCCGATGCTCCGTTTGAGGCTTTGATCAGGATTTCGGCAGGCGTCTGATAGAGCCAAGTGCGGGGATTCATCATCAGTTCCCAGCGGTGTTCGGGCGACATGCGCGGATAGCTGGTCATGTAGACGGCTGTACCGGCGAGGGGCAGACTTGCCTTGCCGCCGCCGAGGCGGTCGCGGATTTCGCCGCCTGAACCGGTGGCTGCACCGTTGAACGGCTCCACGGTGGTGGGGAAGTTGTGGGTCTCGGCTTTGAGCGACAGCACAGTCTTGAGGTCGGTCACCTCGAAGTAGTCGGGCTGGTCGGGGTTGGCAGGATAGAAGAGGTCGATGGTCGGACCGTTGACAAATGCCACATTGTCCTTATATGCCGAAACGAGTCCTCCAGGGTTCTCCTGTGAGGTTTTCTTGATGAGTTTGAACAGAGAGAGGGGCTTTTCTTCGCCGTCGATGACGAATGTGCCGTTGAATATCTTGTGGCGGCAGTGCTCGCTGTTGACCTGCGAGAAGCCGAACACTTCGCTGTCGGTCAGCGGCCTGCCGAGCTTCTTGGCGAGGTCGCGGAGATACTGCTCCTCGTCGTCACTCAGGGCGAGACCCTCCTGACGGTTGTATTCCGATATGTCTTCAATGTACACGATGGGTTCCGGCTCGCGGGCTGTCTCGAAGATTGAGGCATTGAGACCCTGGTAGACGCGCTGGAGCATCTTGTCGTGCTTAGGCTCGGTGCCGGGCTTGACAAGCTGATATTCCTCTATGCGTGTGATGCCGTGCATGCCCATGTTCTGGGTGATTTCCACGGCATTGGTGCTCCATGGAGTGACCATCTCGCGGCGCGGACCTACGAAAGTGCCTTTGACCGCCTTGGCTTGAAGTTTGTTGGCACCGCCGAAGAGCCATGCCAGTTTACCAGTTTCTTCCTCACTGAGCTTGTGGTCAATTTCCACGGCGTACACCGTGTTTCCACCCTTTTTAAAAAAGAAGACCATAAAGAAATATGTATGTTGTATAGTGTAATGATTGCATCGATCGGAAACCCTATAACGATAGGGAAAAATCACCCACAAATTTACGCATAAATATTGAAACATCTGCCATCCCCCACCCATTTCCGCAAGACTGCGCTTTTATTAAGGACTGAGTCTTCTATAAAAGAGTCCAAGCTGTTCCGATGCTTGCGAAATTGGAACAGCTTGGACTTTTAATAGATGGTGGCTTTTTAGCGGATAATCATTTTGCGGGTTCTGCCATTGGAGCTTACGGCTATGTAGATGCCAGGAGCAGTGGGGATCTCTGTCAGTTGTGTGCCGCTAATAGTGTAGTAGCGCATGGAGGTTTGACCGTCAGTCTCAGTCAGTGGTGTGAGTCCGGCGATGGATTCAGGAATGAAGTATGTCCACTTGCCGCTATTATACTCAAATGCCAGCGATTTACCCTTCAGTGGTATTCCGGGGACTCCGTCGGCAGGGAATCTGTATCTGCCCGAGGTGTTGACCATGGCGTACCCTCCGTATGTCAGTTCCTGAGGAACACTGTAGCTCCACCAGCCGCTCTTGCCGTCGATGGTCAACGAGGGATTGAAATTCATCGGAAGTCCCGGCCATCCGGCGTTGTTTGTCCATTCTCGCCGTAGATGAAGCAATTGACATCCAGCGCACTGAAGTCGACATCGGAATGCAGGTAGACATAGGTGTCCACATCTTCACGCTTGGTCAGTATATAGCTTCCGCTCACTGCCTGCTCGTCCTCGCCGGCAGTCCAGGCGATGGTGATTTCCGAACCGGCAGGCAGCCCTTCACCTACAGTGACATGGGTCGAGCGGGTGAAGTCAATACGTGGACCGTCGTTGACCGAATATGAACCTTTGTCGGTGGAGTGGGTTGTAAGAAGCAATGTTACGCTCTCGCTGGTGAATTCCGATATGTTTGGCGAAAATTCCATAGAGGGTCTGGGTCGTTCTATTTGGGGGTCATACACCACTGCGATGCATTTAGGTCCGATCGTACCCACAAGTTGTTCGCCTGTGACCTTAAACTTGTTGCCGCTGATATGGTCAACATAGTCCTGCCCGGATATGAGATTGCGCACAGGTATGGAAATCTCACCTGCACGGTCAGCCACGATTACCACACCTTTCTGGCGGTAAATCGCTATATAGCCTTCGGCTGCAGCATAGTCTTCAGGAAGATTGCCCATGAGATTGTGGAACTTGTTGACTTCAGCCACCTCGGGCATCTTGAAGTGGGTCGAGCCTTTCATGGCGAGCTTGATTTCGTTCTTGGATCTTCCGCTTGGACGCGAAAAATACAGGGCTGAAGCACCTTGGCGACTTGCAGCGAGAGCCCAGAGACGGTCTATATCTTCTTGTGACAGGTCACGTGTACCAGTCTCGTCGTTAGAGAATGTGTCATGGCTTTCCGCCCAGAACACGCAGCGTGTGCGTGGGATATTCTGCCAATGGAAAGCATTGTGCTGTCCATGGTGGTCAGAGTAGGCGTCGGTCATACTCATGTATTCCGCATATTCAGGGAGAAGTTCGGGTGCATAATCGATGCCGCCGAGAATCTCGCCATAAGTCCATAGTTCATCGCGTCCGTCCAGTACCTCCATCCAGAAGTCATCGCCCTCCGACGGTACGCCTATATGTTTGCATGAATCCCAGCGAACGCCACGCACCCCCATGGACCAGAGGTCGTCGAGATATTCGCGCATACGCTGCTGCACGTCGGCGCGTTCGGTCCTGATTTCGTGTCCGAATATATTCTGGTGCGTGAAGCTCTATCGGCTGTCCCAGGTGATATTGCCTTGGTCCTCGAGCCGTACACAGCGGTCATCCTCAAACCACCAGGGATTTGTATGCTGCATAGGCGCACGCATGGCATCCTCAAGGTCGTGTATCAGATGGTTGGCAGCGATATCCATCACAATCTTGATGCCAAGCTTGTCGGCTTTCGTGCAGAGCTCGATGAGATCTGCACGAGTCCCTATCACACTTTCGTAGAAGCGATAATCACAAGGTCCATAAGTATAGTACCACGGCTGTCCGGTAACGTTGGGAGCCTGCATGGGCGAAAGTTGTACGGCACAGAAGCCAGCCTCGGCGATAGCAGGCAGCTCCTCGATTATATCCCTGAGCGGCCATACGAAACAGTGGAGTATGACACCGTCCTGAATATTCGATGGCAGATAATTAGCCGATTGTTCCTGCGAGCTGGCTGGCATCGTCAGAGCACAAGCTAAGCCGAGAAATGTAAGAAGTCTGAAATATTTAGCAAACATGATAATGGATTTAAGTAATAATCGTTAAAAGGAGGTGAAATTACTAATTTCCAATGAAATCAGACATTTAGTGTGAATCTAAACAGAGTAGTTTTTCAATAAGTCTTTAAAGACCTTAAATCCCTCCAATTTACGAATTTCATCCAAAATATCAAAATCCCCTAAAAATCATCACCCGTATTTTGAAATAAAGGCGCATCCGCGGGGTGCGGGTGCGCCTTTGTGGGAGGGTGGAGTAGGGAGGGGTCAGAGGAGGTGTTTGGTGGTGGTGCCGTTTTGGCGGACTATGTAGATGTTGCCAGGGAGGGGGGTGGTGACTTGCTCGCCCTGGAGGTTGTAGTAGACGGGGGCTTCGTCAGAGATGGGGTCGGCGGAGAGGTCGGGGGTGTCAGCGGAGGCTATGAATTCCTGGTCGTAGGTGGAGGTGTACTCTACGCCGTGGACTGTGTAGGTGATTTTGACCCATTTGACATATTGGGGCGGGATGGCTGTGTTGTATGCGCCGTATGCCGGGTTTTTCCAATACATGGCGTCTGTGGCTACTTCTTTGAGCTTGACCATCTCGGGGAAGATCTCTTTAAGGGTTATGACCAGTCCGTTGTTGACGGTGGAGAAGTCTAGGCGGAAGAATTCTTCGACGTAGCAGCCGGCATCGATGGCTTCCGAGAAGCGTGACATTGATGCGCCTGGGATGTAGTAGGTGGCATTGTCCACTACGTAGTCAGAGGCTGGTGCATAGGGTGATTCCCAGTAGAAGATGGGCTTGAACTGATCTGACTTGTCGGCTTGCGCGAGAATGCTGCTGACTGATGCTCCGTTTTGAGTTGCGCCCTCGAGTCCATCGACTTTCATGAATATGTGGGGCTTGAGCGGAGTGAGGACAAACAGAGGCCTGTTGTTCCAGGATTCGGGGCGGCGGGTGAAGCTCCCAAGTATTATCTTGTTGAGTTTAGGGCTGCGGGTGGCTACGGCGACGGAGCCATACTTGATGTAGGTCTGCGAGAAATAGGTGTAGGAGGGAAAATAGAGGTCGGTCAGGAGCGGGCAATTGGCGGCGAAGTATGTCCCGGCATAAAAGGGTGATTCGAGAGTGGTGACGAGCTGGGAGGCATCTATCTTGGTCAGGTTTTTGCAACCGTCAAATATGTAATTGCTCCAGTAGCCACCTCCTATGGGCTTGGAAGTGATGGCTGCGTCATCGAAGATGACAGTCTCGAATCCGGTGTTGGCAAATGCCGAGTCGCCCATGTGGAAGTTGGTAAACGGATGTTCTTTCAGTGCTTCGCAATCGGCGAATGCGCCTATGCCTATCTTCTCGGGCAGCCCTCCGGCATAGGTGACAGATGCGAGTTTAGATGATTTTTTTGCCATGTGGTCGGGCACTTTGCTGATGGTGCCTTTGAATGCGATGGATGTGAGATCCGGGCATTCTGAAAATGCGTAATCGCCTATTTCGGTCACTGAGGCTGGGATGCTGGCTTTGCGGATGTGGGATTTCGAGAAGGCTGCTTCGCCGATTTCGGTCACGGTAGAGGAGATTGTGACATCTGACAGGTATAGCGTGTTGGCAAAAGCGTTGTCCATGACGGCTGTTATGCCTGACGGTATGGTGTAGGAGCCTTGCATCTTGCGGGCGGGGAACGCTATCAGGTGTCCGTGCTGTGGATTGATGAGGACTCCGTTGGTGGCTGTGAAGATGGAATTGGAGTCATAGACGGTGATGTTGCCAAGCCATGGCATGGAGTTGATGCCGCTGTTTCCGGGGTAGGATGTGACGGGACCGAGCGAGAGGGTGGTCACGGTGGTGACTCCTGTAAATGCGGACTCTCCGAGTGCGGTGACATTGGCGGGCAGCTTCAGCAGACCGTTTGTGACTTTGACTGCCTGTGGTGTCCGGACGAGTACGTTGCCGTTATTTTCTCCAAAAGTTTTGCCTAGAAGAAGCCCATCGGTAGTCGCGCTGAAGAAGCTGTTGCCTTTACCGACTTCAAATTTTTCCAGTTTGGGGCAGTTGTTGAAATTGTTTGTGTCGCCGGAACGGTTGCTTTCATATGAATCACCGATGCGGACTACTGCCTGCGGAATCACGATTTTTGTGACCGATGTCAGCCCGTCAAGCGCGTGGTCTCCTACAGCGGTGACGGTGTAGGGGTAACCGTTGATGTTGATGATAGAGGGGAGTGCCAGAGTGCCACTGATGAGATAGTCATCAGGGTCGGCGAGCGCTGTGATGCGGCATGTTTTCTTTGCTTCGTCGGTAACTTCGGCTTTGAAGTCCACTGCAAGAGCATTGATACAGGTCGCCAGTCCTACGGCGGTGAGTAAAATTTTGTTCATGAATAAAAGTAGAAGTTATTTAGATGTGATAAAATGGTCTGAGAGCAGCATGATAATGAAATTTAGATGTCGCAAAATTAGGTATATACGCGTGTAGATATGGTATGTAGACGGTATATTTCGGGTCTACAGGCGTCGGTCAACGCTGGTTTGGATGGTAGCCCCTGTAGACCGATGTTGTCTTTTGCTGGGTGTGTCGGACATGCCACGGTAGGTACCTGCAGTGGGTCAAAAAAACAGATCAGGTCATACGGCGCTTGGAGCGCGTATGACCTGATGCTATGTTAGAGGGATGTGTCGGTTTTATTCGAAGCGTGGTCCGCGGTTGCCGTTGTCACGGCGAGGTCCACGGTCACCATCGCGGCGAGGACCGCGGTCGCCTTCACGACGGGGCCCGCGGTCGCCTTCGCGGCGAGGTCCGCGGGGTGCGCGTTCGCGCTCTACGTAGCCTTCGGGTTTAGGCTGGAGGGCGCGGAGTGACAGACGGTATTTGCCGGTTTTCTTGTCGATTTCGATGAGTTTGACCTCAAGCTCGTCACCTTCTTTGAGACCGGATGCTTCCATGTTGTCGAGGCGATCCCATGAAATCTCGCTGATGTGGAGCAGGCCGTCACGGTTAGGCATGAACTCTACAAACGCGCCGAACTCGAGGATGGAGCGTACACGACCTTTGTAGACTTTGCCCTCTTCAGGCAGCTCTACGATGGCGTTGATCATAGCCAGAGCCTTGTCGATAGATTCCTTGTTGGCTGCTGCCACTTCGATGTAGCCACCTTCGTCGATTTCGTCGATTGAGACTGTGGCGCCGCTCTCTTCCTGGATGCCCTGGATTACCTTTCCGCCCGGACCGATGACTGCACCGATGAGTTCCTTGGGTATGGTCATGGTGACGATGCGCGGTACGTGAGGCTTGTAGTCCTCGCGAGGAGCGGGTATGGTGGCTTCGATGATGTCAAGGATGTGGAGACGTCCGTCGCGAGCCTGGTTGAGTGCCTTCTCGAGGATTTCGTAGCTCAGACCGTCGCACTTGATGTCCATTTGTGTGGCTGTGATGCCGTCACGTGTACCTGTCACCTTGAAGTCCATGTCGCCGAGGTGATCCTCATCGCCGAGGATGTCGGAGAGGACTGCCCACTTGTCGCTTTCGGTATCGGTGATAAGACCCATGGCGATACCGCTGACGGGCTTCTTCATCTTGACACCGGCATCAAGCAGGGCAAGAGTGCCGGCGCAGACAGTTGCCATTGATGATGAACCGTTGCTCTCGAGGATGTCGCTGACCACGCGGCATACGTAGGGGAAGTCCTCGGGGAACATGCGCTTGAGGGCGCGGTGTGCCAGATTGCCGTGACCGATTTCACGACGGCCTACGCCACGCTGGGGCTTGGCTTCGCCTGTAGAGAAGGGGGGGAAGTTATAGTGGAGCAGGAAGCGTTCGCGACCCTGGTTGATTACGTCGTCTACGATCTTCTCGTCAAGCTTGGTTCCGAGAGTGACTGTAGAAAGCGACTGGGTCTCGCCACGGGTGAATACTGCCGATCCGTGAGGTCCGGGGATATAGTCTACCTCGCACCAGATGGGGCGGATTTCGGTGGTCTTGCGGCCATCGAGGCGGATGCCCTCGTCAAGGATGCAGCGGCGCACAGCCTCTTTCTCTACATCGTGGTAGTAACGCTTGACGAGCGGTGTCTTTTCGTCACGCTCTTCTTCGGGGAGTGATTCGATATATTCATCGCAGATGGCATCAAAACTGTCCTGACGCCAGTGCTTGTCGGCGCAGCCGGCTTTGGCTACTGCGTAAGCCTTGTCGTAGCACTTGTCGTGGATGTCCTTGCGGAGCTCCTCGTCGTTGACCTCGTGGCAATATTCGCGCTTGGTGAGCGAGCCAACCTCCTCGGCAAGCTCCATCTGAGCCTTGCACTGCACCTTGATGGCTTCGTGGGCTGCTTTGAGGGCTTCGAGCAGTTCGGCTTCGGAAACCTCGTTCATCTCGCCCTCGACCATCATGATGTTGTCATAGGTAGCACCTACCATCAGCTCGATGTCGGCACGTTCAACCTCGTCAAATGTGGGGTCGATGATGAATTTGCCGTCAACGCGGGCTACACGGACCTCGCTGATGGGACCATTGAAGGGTATGTCGCTGACAGCAAGGGCTGCTGATGCAGCGAGTCCGGCGAGAGCGTCGGGCATGTCTTCGCCGTCGGTGGAGTATAGGGTTATGTTGACAAAAGTGTCAGCATGGTAATTGCTGGGGAAAAGCGGACGGAGCACACGGTCAACGAGACGCGCCGTGAGGATTTCGTAGTCCGATGCGCGGCCTTCACGCTTGAGGAAGCCGCCGGGGAAACGTCCGAAAGAGGAGAATTTTTCCTTGTATTCAACTTGAAGGGGCATGAAGTCTACGCCCTCGCCGGCATCTTTTGCCGTCACTACAGTGGCAAGGAGCATCGTGTTGCCCATGCGCACTTCAACCGCTCCATCGGCTTGCTTGGCGAGCTTGCCAGTCTCTATGGTAATCTGGCGGCCATCAGGAAGCTCGATGGTTTTCTTGATTGGGTTTAACATTTAATGTGAAATTTGATATATGATTTTTTACTCTCTATATTTCGTGCGCAAATTTAGCAAATATATACAGCATTATGAAGTGAACAGCTTATAAATATTCTCCATAAGGATTACAGTATTAGCTAAAATTAATTAAATTTGAGGCAGATTATGGCAAATGGTTTTACACACATACGGCTTGCATCGGTCGCGTCGACCAACGCCGAGATGAAGTCACAGGCGTCACAGCTGCTGACACATACGGTCATATCTGCCGTGGAGCAGACTGCCGGACGCGGGCAGCGGGGCAATACATGGGAGGCATCTCCTGACGAGAATGTGACTATGTCAATGCTTCTGCGTCCGTGTCGCTTTGAGGCTTCGGAACAGTTCTATATATCTCAGATAGTGGCGGTTGCGGTGGCTTATGCCGTCCGTGGACTGTTGCGGCGAGCCGGCAGTCAGGCGGTGGGTGATGTCGGAGTGAAATGGCCCAATGACGTGTATGTCGGTGACCGCAAAATCTGCGGCATACTGATAGAAAACTCGTTGTCGGGACATGGTATCCAGCATTCGATAGCCGGGATAGGTGTCAACGTAAATCAGCGTGAATTTTTGTCAGATGCGCCAAATCCTGTGTCGCTGTATCAGTTGTCCGGCATGTGCTGGGATGTGGAAGAAGTTATAGAACTTATAGCCGACGGCATAGTCAGGCTTATGGATTTGTATGACCGAGAGGGAGCCGACATGGGGCAACTGCAACGGGAATATGGCGGCATTTTGTGGCGCAGGGAAGGATTTCATCCCTACATTGACAATATCGCAGGCGAAGCAATCAGCGCGTCAATCGATAGAGTGGCACCTGACGGCATGCTGACACTGAGGCTTGCAGACGGCAGCCGACGTACATATGCTTTCAAGGAAGTGACTGCCATAGTGTGAGGGCACTGCTTATTTGGAGCGGAAGCCGTCAAGCCATTGCTCGTCGGATGGGCGTATCGCCATGATGTCGGCTTCGAATGTGTCGCGGTTGACGGCGCGGTTGCGCAGGCGATTGCGGTAGGAATATATTGTGTTGACCGAGTAGTTGAGGAGTTCGGCGATGCGTCCGCTTTCTTCGATGCCGAGTCGCATGAATGCAAGCAGGCGCAGGTCAGTGGTCAGTGTGCCGTCTGTGGGTATTTCAAGCTGTTCGTCAGGATTGAGCAGGCTGTTGACTTTCTCGGGAAAATCGGGGTAGAGGTGCAGGAAGGCGTTGTCAAAGACTTCGTAAAACTCTTTTGACTGCTCCTCGATGAATTTTCCTGATTTGGTCATCTTATACAGGTCGTCCACTTTGCCTGCCGATATCTTGCGGTTGGCGAATTTGCAAAACTGATTCAGCTTATCCATGTATATGGAGCATAGTTCCAGGAACTGGCTGATATATACCTGTTTGGCGGCATTTGCAGCTGTGAGGTTGTTGCGCAGGCGTTCCATGCGGGTCATTTCCTTGCGCAGCTTGACAAACATCGACACCACCACAATCAACAGTATTGCCAGACCTCCGAGCACCCACAGCATGCGCTGGCGACTGCGGTCGAGCTGGGCTGCATGTGATGCTTCGATAAACGGCAACGCAAAGCCTGTCTCGCTAATGCGCAACTCGCTTCCAGAGTTGACGGCGCTTTTGAGAGCTGCAATCAGATAGTCATAGGCTCGTTCTACGTCGCCTTGGTCGTAGAGACGCTGTCCGAGCGTCTGTAGCGAACTGATTTCCTGGACGGCTGCTTTAAGGTCGGCAGTGGCTGAGAGTGCAAGGTAATATATTTCTTCATTGTAATTTCCTTCGGCTCTGGCTATGGTGCTCATCTGGTAGGCGGCGTAGGCAAACAGTCGGGAATCACGAGGAATTATGCGCATCAGTTGTGACGTGTAGCTCCATGCCTTGGCGAGTTCGCCCTGGGTGAAGTAGTAGCCTCCCGATTGCAGCAGGTACATCGGAGAGTCTTTGCTCAGGTAGTGAATGAGTTGTCGCTGATGTTCGGTTGCCTTGTCGGCGAAGTGCATGTCGGCATACTTGTGCTGGCCGCGCAGGTCGGACAAGAACCCATACATGGATCGACCGGAATTGTGGTAAAGTATCATTTGCTCGCGGCTGAAACCAGTGGTATCCACCGAGGCGAACAGTGATAGGGCTGGTCCCATGGTGCCGTTGAGAGGCAGTATGGCGGCAGCTCTCAACGCGCCCACCGCAGCGAGGGAATCCAGCCCTTGTCGGTGACCTTCTTCGTGGAGTATTGTGAAATATTTGACGGCTGAGTCGGTGTTGAATCCTTCGTAAGCTTCGCCGACAGCCAGTATCTTCTTTAGCGAAGCAGCTCCGGATGGTATGCTGTCCATGTCGCGTTTGAGCCGTTCGATGAAGCGTTTCCGGTTTGCCACGTATCCTTCCCGCAGCGAAAGCTCGTGGTCGACTTTTTCCAAAGCAGTTTCCACGTCTTTATGGCTGACGGATGGGGCTGCATATGTGCCCAATGCGCACAGGAGGAATATGCCGCATGTTGACATGCGGCATATTGATGCCTTGATGTTCCTGGAGATGTTGAGATGAAAGAGGTGTGTTGAGCCCATTGATGCAAAATTACATCAAAATAATGAGTAAAAAAGCGGCATGAGACCATTTTTTGAGTTCATGCCGCTTTTGTTGTGGGGGAGGGAAGGGTTATCACAGCTCCTCTTCCCGTTTGGTCGCGCTTTTGAAGCCTCCGAGAAGGTTGAATTTCAGTTCTGTTCCGTCTGACAAGCCGATTTCGTATCCAGAGGATTTCTTGACCACTCTGACTATCTTGGAGTCGCTATAATGCTTTTTGGTATAGTTGCGTATAGGTTTCGTGATGAGACCTTCGGGAACCTCGCGCTTTTTGCAATCCACCGACTTCCATTTGCCGGAGTTGCTGAACTCTATTTTTGTGCCGTTGACCAGCTTGACGTCATAGTCGGTTTTCTTGAGCAGATGCCTGTCGATCTTTATGTTGCTTATCTTTGCTTTGGGAAAGTAGGTGTCGAGCATTTCGCGAGCCTCCTCGGGGAGCTTCTCCCGGTTTAGGGTGTAAGAGTCGATGAATGCGTACGCGGAGGCTGTTGCCGAGATAAGCATCAATAGCGAGATGATAAGATGTTTCATGCAGTTGTGTTTGATTGTTAGTGTATGTCAAATTTGCGTAATCTATAACGATAGTCTGTGTCGAAGTATATATGCTGACAAGTTTATTTGGGTATATTTGATTTTGATTTAGTTAAATATTTTAAATTGTTGTTATGACGGTTGCGTGGTATTGAAGATTTGTATATCTTTGTATCCTTATTTCCCGCCCAAGGGAAGTTGGCAAAACGGGGCTGACCGGTTTTGACAGCGTGTAGAGGTGGTGAGTAAGCATGCAGAGTGATGATGCCTACACTCTTAAATCAGAGACATCAGCAAGTTTTAAATGGCGAAAATAACTACGCTCTTGCTGCCTAATCGAAGTACAGTAGATCCGGCTTAATCTCCGCAACAGTTGCAGAGACAAGACATCGCCCGGGAGTCCTTTTTCCGAGACAACCCGATCAGGCGGTGCAGAAATATCGGGAATAGGGTGCCGAGAGCCTCGCGAGGCATCCGAAATCTTAGAGGCTAAGGATGGCATTGGTCGTCACCTGCCTGTGCCGTCACTAAAACCAAGTGGCGACTAAGCATGTAGAAAGCTCATTAGTTCCGCGTTTGGACGAGGGTTCAAGTCCCTCCAGCTCCACTTGACGGGTCGGACA